>WGMK01000033.1 GCA_016125095.1 Candidatus Hydrogenedens sp.
ACGCCTTGTCTGCCGCCACGCGCCGCAGCAACAGACGGAACGCATCGGACAGGGAAAGCCCCATCGTGGCCAGCACGGCGGCGGCCTCGCTCTTGGTCGCCTCGTCAATGCGGGCGCGGACTACGGAATTCTCGGTCATGGTAGCAACCTCCTATTGGGCTACAATGTAGCACAAATATCGGAGCTTGTCCACCCGCGCCATCCTCCCATTATGACGGTAACTTATGCAAAGGAAAGCCCTTGTCGGATCAATGAGCTAGGTTTTTTGCATAAGTCTTGAGTTTTGCACTGAATTGCTAGGATGGTGGTTCAGCGATTCAGCTCTACTAAGACCTTCTGCCCCACCTCCTCGATCGTCGCGAAATCGGCCAAAACTTGTGCGTGAAAAACAACAGGTGGCTCTGGATCGTTCAATGAATGCTTCATCCAAGGCCAGAATTTTATCAAAGTCTTCTGCTCTACCTCCAGACGATTATATTCCTCCATATCCCGTCGCAGAAGGAGCGCATCATTCATTTGTGTATCAAGGCTCTTATAATTATCAAAATCCTCGGTATTGACGATGTAGGGAGGAATATAGAGGGGGATGCGATGTCCAAGAGAATGGCGGAAATTTTCAAGATAGGAAAACCAAGTATCGCACTTAATCAGATAAGCCTGCATTTCTGGAGAGAATGATTCCCGTACTCGCTGCTTGTCACTGGTCAGGCCGACCCGTCCATTCGGAAGCGCTTCTCCGTCTAGTTTCTTGACTCCCTTCTCGTTGACCCACACAAAAGCAAGATTATCGAGAACGCCAAATGCATTAAACACAAATGCTTGAAGGAAAATTGTAGCATCAACCAATACCTCCCGAGGAGGTACTTCATCCAGCTCCGGAGGGATAAGCGCGTAAATTTGATTAATACATCGACCCAACGTAGAAAGCCTTCGACAAACGCCGTGGTGGGCATACTCTTTCGCAACATCTGAATTGTAATGGTGAAAGAAAAACGCCTCTATCAGAGCCCGCACCCTGTTCGGAACAGTGGCAAAGTCCTCTGCTAGTTGTCGAAGGTTGGCTTCATCAAAATACGGCATGCGCCACCTTCTTATTGAGTATATTAGTGTTTAAATTAAAAACAGAGCCACTCATCAATATATCGTTTGGCCTGTTGAAATGCAGCCTCCATAGTTTCTTCAGGACTCGCGCCAGGACAAATATCAACACTAAATACTCGATTTGCTTTTTTTAGCAAAATTTCGTCATCCACTTCAATATTTACATCAATTCTATTTCCATACATTTGGAAGCATTTAATATTGAAAGTTCTACCCGATTTCTTATATTCAAGGTTTTTTTCGGGCATATCGAGCTTGTGCATGACGGCACCCCCGAACTTATTACGGACATAGTCCTTCCACGGCAGATATGGTGCCATCCTCATGTCGGTCAAGAATTGGCCAAACCAGCCAATCATTAGAATTCTAAGTGTCGCATAAGGGCCGATATGGAAAATCGGGGCGGTGGTGTGGTGCGGCACATAACCGGGGGTTTCAGGGGGCCTCGCGGCCCCCTGGCCTTTTTGTCCTCGGCTATTCTCTGATGACGGTCAGCTTCACGAAGTGGGTGGCACAGCTGATGCAAGGGTCGTAGTTGCGGATCGCCTGTTCGCAGCGGTGCTGGAGTTGGGCGTCGGAGAGGTCGAGGTTGCGGGTGACGACGCCCAGCAGGTCGGCTTCGATGATTTTCTGGTTCTGCGCGGTCGGCGGCACGATGCGGGCGGTCAGGATGCGGCCTTGGGCGTCGAGCTGGTAGCGGTGATAGCAGATGCCGCGGGGGGCTTCGGTGCAGCCGGCACCCTGGCCGGCGCGGGGTGCCACGGGCACTGCGGGGACTTCAGGTTCCTCGTAGGCTGACGCGAGGCGGAGCGCTTCCTCGCAGGCGTAGACGACCTCGATGGCGCGGATCAGCAGGCTCTTGAACGGGTTGCGCTCGACCGCGCCGAGCCCGGCCTCCGATGCGGTTTCGCGGCAGAGCGGCGACAGCTGCTGATAGTTCAGAGCATAGCGGGCGAGCGGGCCGGTCAGATAGGCGGGGCCGTGTTCGCCCTTCATGACGCCGTGGAGCGCGTTGGAGTAGGAGACATGCTCCTCGTCGAAATTTTCCTCGAATTGGGCGATATCGATATCGAGACCGCGGTTGGAGACGATGCGGCCCTGCTCGATGGCGTATTCGCTCGGGTGGTGGAGGGCAACGAAGGTGTAGTCGCTCTCGAAGTCGGGGAAATCGAAGCCGGCGAACAGGTGGACACTGTCCAGGCTGTCCTCGATCGCCTGTTTCAGGGGTTCGATCAGGGCGCGGATTGCGGATTTGGCCGGGGTTTTGTAGAAGCCGCCGACTTTCATGTTGACCGGGTGGATCGCCCGGCCGCCGACCGCTTCAAGGATGCGATTGCCGAGCTTTTTCAGGCGCAGCGCCTTCTCGACCACGCCCGGATGGTCCTTGGCGAGCGCGATCGAGTCCGGATAGCCGAGGAAATCCGGGGCATGGAGCATATAGGTGTGCAGCACGTGGCTCTCGATCCACTCGCCGCAATATTGCAGGCGCCGCAGGTCGCGCAACGGGCCCGAGGACAGATCGACGCCCAAGGCCCGCTCCATGGCGTGGCTGGCGCCCTGGGCATAGGCGATCGGGCAGATGCCGCAGATGCGCGCGGTGATGTCGGGGGCGTCGCCGAACATACGGCCCTGCAGCAGCGCCTCGAAGAAGCGCGGCGGCTCGTGGATGCCGAAGCGGACGGTTTTGACCCGGCCATCCTTGATCCGGATGGTGAGATTGCCCTCGCCCTCGACGCGGGCGAGCTCGCTGACCTTGATCACCCGCGACGAGGCGGTTTTGGCCGGTGGGTTTGCGTTACTCACGCTGCCCTCAATTTCGCTGCCGTTACTCATGCTGGCATCACTCGCGCTCATGGGCATTGCCCTCCCGGCGGAACGCCTCGGCATTGGCGTTAAAGGACCGGAAGGCCAGCTCGATATCGCGCCGGCTCTGCCCGAGGACGGCGAGGTGCTGGGCCAGGCTCGCGGTATTGGGCGCCTCGGCGGGCCCGAAGCAGCCATAGCAGCCGCGGTCATGGGCGGGGCACAGATTGCCGCAGCCGGCCTGGGTCACCGGGCCCAAGCAGGGCGTGCCGGAAGCCACCATGACGCAGACGGTGCCGGCGCGTTTGCATTCCAGGCATTGGCTGGCGGTCGGGATCACCGGCTTGCGGAGATTGAGGACGGCGGAGACCAGCTCGAGCAGCTGGTGCTTGGAGATCGGGCAGCCGCGCAGTTCGAAATCCACCGGCACATGGTCCTTGATCGCGGTCGAGGTCGCCAGCGTGTCGATGAATTCGGGATGGGGATAGACCGACCGGATAAAGCTCTGGACGTTGGCAAAATTCTTCAGCGCCTGGATGCCGCCGGCGGTGGCGCAGGCGCCGATGGTGATCAGGGTCCGGGACTGCCGGCGCACCTTGCGGATGCGCTCGGCGTCATGGGGGGTGGTGATCGAGCCCTCGACCAGGGAGAGGTCGTAGGGTCCGCTGGTCACCGCCCGGCTGGCTTCGAGAAAATAGGCGATCTCGACCGCACCGGCGACCGCCAACAGCTCGTCCTCGCAGTCGAGCAGGCTGAGCTGACAGCCGTCGCAGGACGAAAATTTCCACACCGCCAGCTTTGGTTTTGCCGTCATGGTTTTACAACTCCGGGATCGCGAACAGCTTTTCGATGCGATCAAAGGGAAAAACCGGCCCGTCCTTGCACACGAAGCTGGCGCCGAACTGGCAATGGCCGCAGAAGCCGACCGCGCATTTCATGTTGCGCTCCATCGAGACATAGATGCGTTCCGAGGCGACGCCACAGTCGTGCAGCGCGCGGACGCCGTAGCGCATCATCACCTCCGGCCCGCACAGCAGGGCGATGCTGTGCAGCCGGTCGAAGCCGCCCTGGCGGATCAGCCCGGTGACCACGCCGACCCGGCCGCCCCAGGCGCCGGTGACCCGGTCGACCGTGACCTCGACGTTGAGATCGAAGTGTCCGCGCCAGCTCTGAAGTTCTTTGCGGAACAGGATATCCTCGGGCGTGCGGGCGCCGTAAAGGATGACGACGTTGCCGAATTTCTCGCGCTGCGCGATGACCTGGCGGATTGCCGGGCGCAAGGGGGCCAGACCGATGCCACCGGCCAGGATCACCAGGTCGGAGCCATAGGCGGCTTCGACCGGCCAGGAGGTCCCGAACGGCCCGCGCACCCCGACCATATCGCCCGGCTTGAGCGCGCCCAGCGCGGCCGAGACCTTGCCGACCGCGCGGATGGTGTGGAGGATTTCGCCGGGTTCGTCGGGTGCGCTGCTGATGCTGACCGGAATTTCGCCGACCCCGAAGGCGTAGAGCATATTGAACTGGCCGGGCTGGAAGGCGAAGCCGCCACCATCGTCGGGCGCCAGCGCCAGGGTGAAGGTATCGGCCAGCTCCTTCCGGCGCTGCCGGATGCGGAACGGCCGCGGCGTCATCGGATCGAGCTGCGCCGGTGCCGCCATGGTGCCGTGAGGAGTCATCATTGCGCCTTCGCTTCCTAGGTAGGGGCGTCGCCCCTGCCACCCCACCAAAGGCCGCAGGCCCTTGGAACCGATTCAATGGGGTCTGGGGCCCTCGGCCCCAGGTCTTTAAACCTTGGCCGCAGGCGGCGGCCCGTAGAGGTCGAGCATCTGCAGCCGCGCCGCGGTCAGACGATGGGCCATCATGCCCAGGAGCCGGCGCAGCAGCTGATAGCCCAACTCGTGGTTGGCCTCGAAGCGGGCAAGCAGTGCGTTGGCGTCGAAAGTGACGGTGCGCACCAGGGTCATGGCGCGGGCATCGAAGGCCCAGCGGTGGGGCGGCACCAGCCAGGACCAGCCGAGCCCGTCGCCCTCATGCACGGTCTGCAGCACCAGCCGGCCCTTGGGCGGGGTTTCCAGCTCGATCGACAGGGTGCCGTGGCGGATCAGGAAGAACTTGTCGGCCGGGGTGCGATCGCGGATCAGGAACTCGCCGGGCTGGAAGCGCTCGGCCACCGCACAGGTCGCCAGTTCGGCGATGTGGGCGTCGCTGAGATCGTGCAGCAGCGGGTGCTCTTTGATTTGAGCCCGGAGATCGTCCTGTTCGGTCATGTCAGGATCCTTCGGCGTCCCGGATGGCCCGGGCTTCTGCGGTAATGTCGATGCCGACCGGGCACCAGGTGATGCAGCGGCCGCAACCGGTACAGCCCGAGCTGCCGAACTGGTCGTGCCAGGAGGACAGCTTGTGGGTGATCCATTGGCGATAGCGTGCCGCAGTCTCCCGGCGCACACCGCCGCCATGGATGTAGCTGAACTCCAGGGTGTAGCAGCTGTCCCACTTGCGCCAGCGCTCGGCATGGTCGCCGCTGAGATCGGTCACGTCCTCGACCGTGGAACAGAAACAGGTCGGACAGACCATGGTGCAATTGGCGCAGCCCAGGCAGCGCTCGGCGACCGCGTCCCAATGGCGGTGCTCCAGGTTCTGCCGCAGCAGATCGGCAACCCCCGGCACCATCGCCCGGCTCTGGACGGCGGCCCGCGCGCTGGCCGCTTCCGCCTCGACCAGGTCGGCCGCGCTGGCCGGCCGTTGCGGCAGCCCGGCCAGCAGTTCGGCACCGCGCGCCGTGCCGGCCGTTACCAAAAAATCGTGGCGCCGGTCGTCGAGCAACTCGGTCAGCACCAGGTCGTAGGCCAGGTCTTCGGTCACCTTGGGCCCGGTCTGCATCGAGACGCAAAAACAGGTCCCGGCGGCGCGCCCGCAATTGACCGCGACCAGCAAGGCCGCCTGGCGCCGCGCCGCGTAGCCGGAATCGGTGAAATCACCGCTCTCGACCCCGAACACCCGGTCCTGGATCGCGATGGCGTGAAGCTCGCAGGCACGCACGCCGAGGAAGGCGAGCGGCGGCTCGGGCTCGGCGGCAGTGGTGACCGTGAAGCCCCCGGCGCTACGCTCGGCCTGCCACAGCTTCTGCGCCGGCGGATACAGAAATCGCTTCCAGCTGTGCGGGCCGACGACATGGCCGAACAGCGCCGCATCCGGCCCCCGGACCAGGCGATAGGAGCCGCCCTCCTGCTGGTCGATCCAACCCGCCGGCAACTGATCCGCCCGCGCCAGGTCATCATAGACGATGGCGCCGTCGCGCAGCTGCGGCCCGATCACCCGATAGCCGCGCCCCGCCAGCAAGGCGACCAGCTCGTCAAGGGCGGCACGGGCAATGACGCCCGCACGATCGGCCGGAGCCGGTGTTTTCGAAGCCATGGCTGTCATCCGTAGCGGACGCCCTGCTGAGGCATGCACTTGCTTAGCCCAATAAGTGTAGGGGCTATCACCCGGTTTCGCCACCCCTGCCGGCGTGGTCGAAAAGAGAAGATCAAAAGCGCAGGCCAGGGGGCCGGGGGCCCCCTGGGACCCCCGATCCCCCCGCTGCCATGGGCTTGCCCAACCAGGGCCCGATAGAGGGTGTGACGTGAAACCTTGAGCGAGCGGACGGCCGCGCCGGTGTCGATCGCCTCAGACAGCGACCCGAAGCCGGTCGAGCTTCCGGACGACCGGCGGGTCACCCACTGTCCATGTGGCGAGTGCCGAGTCGAGCCCCGGCCCGGCGGGGATCGTGCCGGTACCCCGTGACCCTCGAACACCGGCCATTTTGCGACAGGATTTTGCAACGCGCAAGCCGCTGATTCCGTTAATCACGAAAATTGTGTCAAAAAGGGTCGGTTTTGAGACAGCTAACATTGCGGAATTGAGAGGGGGCTATAGTCACAACTCATTCCGATGAAGGGAGGTCTCTCGCGAGCTGATATGCCTGAGGTTTTAGAATCCGATTTCCGAAGGTCTAATCGCCTGCGTATTTGTAATAAGCCGCGATATCGGCGTCATGCAATCGTATCCCGCCTCGAACGCCCTAACGATATGCTGGGCGCACTCCAGTTGGGAATGGAGTTTATTTGCCGGTCTTTTACTCGGTAGGTTAAGATGGCGTATTAGCTTCGGTGTTTTCTGAAAGCTTCTATTAAATAACCGATCGTGGTGTCCGCATACATTTCTGACATCCAAAAGACCAGCAGTCCAACTTGTTAGAACTTCTCGATCAATTACGTTCAATCGTCGTGCAATCTGATTCGCCACGATAGTTGATAGTGTCTTATAAAACGTGTTTGCCGCGCCAAATGTCCAAAGCTCCTTCATTGTCCAAATTGGCGGAACTATTGGTGGGTAGTATCTCTCAAAATAGTCCTTTGCGCGTGGGTCGGATGGCTTCTTTTTCTTGAATGTCTCTATTACTTCTTTGTAGGCATCCATGTGCCGATCTTTATCGGCGAAGACTGCTGGATTATCGTATGGATGAGCCCCATATTGAGAGCTCAAAACCTCGGAAATCGCGCTGCGAAAAATGATCTCTACTCTGGAACACACCCGAAAACATTCGAGTCTGAGCTGTTGATCAAACTCGTATATTTCCATGATGTGGTCGAATGACGTCCCTGCTTCGAACGGCCTGCCTGGCACACTAATAAGCCTCCGACTTAAAAAGTATATTCGCAGCCTATAGTACCCAATTTCCTCAATTGCTGCTTGAGCCCGTGTCGAATCTGGAATATTCAACCCTAATGTCGCAAGGTGAGCAACATGGTCGGCGGCTGAACGATGCGGCTTCGTGTACGGCTGGCGGTGAGGCATAACCCGCAGGCAAAATAAAAGGGTTGCCCTTTTGCGCTTCATTGCCAAAGACCTCAGCGGCTCTGGCAAGCTAGGCGTGGGCAACCCATGACGGATTAGATATCGGCGATCACCCCCATATCGGCAACACCGATCTGCAACAGGCGACCCAGGGAGCAGCATAAAGTTCAGATATCTGGTAGGCAACACCGATGCAACTCGGTGTTGCCTACCAGATATCTGCGGAAATGTCAATGGCCTTTATATATTGACATCCCCATAAAAATTGCCATAGAGAGCGAATGTATTTCGTTGCAAAAAACATATGTGCAACATGCCGCCTCCCACTGAGTCTCCCGCCTCAATCGAAAACGAGCTGTTGCGGCAATTGACGAACATCGACAAGCAGATATCGGACCTGGAAGCCGAGCGCAATGCCATCAAAAGGCTGTTGATCAGGGTCAGAAACGAAAACGTCGGGACCAAAGACGTCACTCGGCGCAATAGCATTTCTCGGATTATTATAGAGCGGGCGATAATTGAGACAATTAATCGCGCAGCGGAGCCCGTCTCATCGAAAGAAATATATAAAAATATAAATAATGATGGTTACAATCTTAAAGAAAATACCTTTCGCTCGCATCTTCATCGTATGAAGGAAAAAGGATTGATTGAGCAGCTATACAGGGGTGGGTCGTGGCGTCTTAAACCAGCCAAGGCATAGGTTGCGCACAAAGCGAGCGGTGCCCCCTAAATTCGGGGACCGACAATGTTAACTGTCGCAAAACCGAACCATTTTGCGACAGCAGGGGCCGCCGTTGGGTGGGCGGTGGTGACTCCGGCCTAGCCGAGAGGTGGCCTTCTCCGGCGGCGCCTTGGTCTTGTGCTGGAACGACGCGATTGATTTTCCGGCGTTGTCCCTTGGCTTCAGCGCTCGCTGGGTCGAAAACCCGAGACCGACACTGCCGCCAGATGCCGGGCCAGGTGGCCGGCGACTGCGGATCGGTCGGGAGGTGGCAGGCAGCCCAAACGCTCGGCGTCGCGCGCGTCGATAGTTGCGATCTTGGCGGTGCGCACCACCGAGGGCGACGGCAGCCCGGCTGCACCATGGTCGGCGATCTCGACATCTCCGGGCCAGCCGCGATTTTCGGCGCTGGTGATCATGACCACCCAGACCAGCCGGTGCTCCGCCGCCAAGCTGCGATCGCTGACCACGAGCGCCGGCCGGCGTTGCCGCACCGGGCGATCAGTGTAGGGAAACGGCACCTTGACCACGTCCCAGGGGTCGAACCCCCCGGCGTCAGAGCCCGGCATAGGCGTGCCGATCGGCATCGGAGTCCCATTCGCCGAAGGTTCTGAACGGGTCGTCGACCGCACTCGCCTTGGTCAGGATCACGCGCTCGCCGTCGATCGCATAGGCGATTTCGTCGCCTTCGCGCAGATGCAAGGCTGCGCGTATCGGCTGGGGAATCGTGGTCTGCGCTTTGGCGGTCAGCTTGCTGGTAATCATCATCACCTCCGCCGGCACTGTAAGGAAAATCCTTGCTGGCCTCAAGCCCTGCCCCTCAGCTCCGCCAGCGCAGCACGCAGTCCTTGACCGGGTTGACGAAGGGGCGCTGTTCGGCTTTCGCCTCGGCCCATTCATGCTTGAGCTGGAAGTACCAGCGGGCCTGGGTGTCGGCGTCGCGGATCAGCATCAGCGACGGGTCGTATTTGAGCCCGTCCTGCTGCTGGACCACGACGCGGCGGTCCTGACCGAGAAAAATCCGGGCGAGTTGGCGCACTACCGGCTTGGCCAGGCTCAGCCATGGCATGGTCCAGTACATACAATGATTGATTTCGGTCTCGGTCTCCGAGATCGGGGTTACCGCGGTCAGATTGGCCAGGACATGGCGGCCGGTGCGGACATGCTCGATCCGTACCCCCGGCAGGCGGAAACGGATTTCGGTCTCCGGGCGTCCGCCCAGCAGCTTATAAGCAAAAGAATTCTTCGACGGCACATGGCGGCGCATGGCGAAGCCGAAGGCCTCGGGGCCGAACGGCTTGGCCTTCTCGTGGATCGAGCGGCGCGAGCGCCACAGCCAGGACTGATGCACCCAGGGGCCGTGCGCCGGATCCATCAGGCCGATCACCGCGTGGTCGACGTAACAGGGAAAGCGCATGGTCTCGACCAGCCGATAGCTGGCGCCGGCGAAATCGGGCACCTCGGGAATATCGAGAACGGGCTCCGCTTCGGCGCGGGCGCCGGGTTTGCGCTCGTCCATATAGATCCAGATGTTGCCCTGGCTCTCCCGGCACGGATAGCGCCGCACCTTGATCTTGCTGAGGTCGAGCCCCTGCCCTTCGACCAGCGACGGAATCGCGGTGCAGGTGCCATCACCGCCAAATCGCCAGCCGTGATAGCAGCATTCGACCTCGGCACCGTCGAAGCGGCCGTGGGACAAAGGAATGCCGCGATGGGGACAGATGTCGCGCAGCGCGAACACGGCGCCGTCGCGGCTGCGGCAAAACAGCACCGGCTCGCCCAGCAACTGCTTGGTCACCATCCCGCCCGGCTTCAGCCTGTGCCCGGGCAGCGCGTAGTACCAGATATCGCGCAGCCAGAATTTTCCGTCGTCGCTCACTCGTGCCCCCTTGACGCTTGCGCCCCCGTTCTAAGCCAAGGGGGCGCCTCCGGCCAGGGGGCCTGTTCCGGACTTCAGCGTCGCTGCTCCGTCCTGGCGAATTGCTCGCCGAGCTGGTCGAAGAACCACCAGCTGCCGACCAGCGAGCCGCCGACCGCACCGGCCAGGGTCGCCGGAATGCCGCCGACCGTAGCGCCGAGCAGAATGCCGCCGCCGAGCACGCCCAGCACGACGCTTTGCGAATAGGCCAGCCCGAGCTGAAGCATCGAGAATCCGGGCGGCGGCGCCGACTCGCTTTTCGGCGCTGCCGCCGGCGCCGGGCTGGCAACCGGGGCTTGGAGTTGGGCCGGAGCCTGGGCATGGACCGGCATCGGCAGCACGGCGGTGCCAAAGAAAAGACCGGCAACCAGCAGGATGATCGTTCTGGACATCTTCGGAGGCTCTCCGTGGTGGCTCCGCGCTCGCGGACGCTTTTGCGCGACGAACGGGTTGGCTGCGGTGCTGGTCGGTCAGCAACAGCGGGCTTCGACCATCTCGCAGATATAGTGATAGAGGCAGAGATGAACTTGCTGGATTTCCGGGGTCCGCCGTGACGGCACCGCGATCAGGACATCGCTGAGCGGCGCCAGCCGTCCGCCCCCTTCCCCGGTCAGGGCGATCGTGGTCAGGCCGAGCGCCCGGGCGGCTTCGAACGCGCGCACCACGTTGGGCGAATTGCCGCTGGTGCTGATGCCCCAGAGAACCCCGCCGCTGCCGCCATAGGCTTCGACCTGGCGGGAGAACACGGTCTCATAGGAATAGTCATTGGCCCAGGCGGTCAGCACCGCCGGATTGGCGGCCAGACAAATGACCGGCAAGGCCCGGCGCTCCTTGAGGAAGCGGCCGACCAACTCGCCGGCGATGTGCTGGGCATCGGCCGCCGAACCGCCATTGCCGCACACCAGCAGCGGGCGTCCGGCGACCAAAGCGGCGGTGATCGCCTCGATCGCGGCGTCTACCGCCTGTGCCACCTCGGCGGCGGCGGTCCGCTGAATCACCGCGGCGGCGGTATCGAGATAGGCGATCACGCTCATGGCTGTCTGTACCTCGTTCAGTCGCAGGAAATAACCCGGTTTGCCGCGGCTCAGGTTACGCCATGGTAGTCCTTGTACCACGCCACGAATTTCGGAATGCCTGCGGCGATCGAGGTCTTGGGCTCGAAGCCGAGATCCCGGCGTGCCGGCTCGATATCGGCAAAGGTCGCCGGAACGTCGCCCGGCTGCATCGGCTCGAACGCCAGCAGCACCTTGCGCCCGAAGGCGGTCTCCAGGGCCGAGACGAAGTCCATCAGATTTTCCGCCCGATGGTTCCCCAGGTTGTAGAGGGCGTGGCGAACCCCGGTGGCGTCGGGTGCCGGCGGCCGGTCGGCGGCGACCAGAACGCCGGCGACGATGTCGTCGATATAGGTGAAGTCTCTTTGCATCTGGCCCTGGTTGAACACCCGGATCGGCCGCCCGGCAACGATGGCATCGGCGAACAGATAGGCCGCCATGTCGGGCCGCCCCCACGGACCGTAGACCGTGAAGAATCGCAGGCCGGTCGCGGGCAGACCCCAGAGATGGCTATAGGTGTGAACGATCAGTTCCCCGGCGCGTTTGGTCGAGGCATAAAGCGAGATCGGATGGTCCACGCGATCGGTCACGGCAAACGGCAGCGTGGCATTGGCGCCGTAGACCGAGGAAGAACTGGCATAGACAAGATGACGCAGCCGCGGAAGCCGGCGCGCCGCCTCGAGGATAACCACCTGCCCCATCACGTTACTTTTGACATAAGTATAGGGGTTGGTCAGAGAGTAGCGTACCCCGGCCTGGGCTGCGAAATGCACGATGGTATCGAAATCGGGATAGCGGTCGATCAGAGCCTCAACCGCCTCGCGGTCGGCAATATCGATTTCCGCAAAATCAAAACCGGTGAACCGGCTCAGCTGTGCCAACCGGGCCCGCTTCAGTCCGACATCGTAATAGTCGCAAAGATTGTCGATGCCGATGACCCGATTGCCGCGCTGCAGCAACGCCGTCGCAACATGATACCCGATGAACCCCGCCGCACCGGTTACAAGTGTAAACATCCGCCGTCCCTTGTCGCACGCCCCAGGCAACCGGTGACCAGACCGCCTGCCGCCCTGTTATGCCTGACGTTCCCGCCGAGTGCTAGCCTGCCCGGTCGGAGCCTCGTCCCCCAGCGCTGCGCCGGCCCCACGGTCCCCTGCCCTTCCGCGGCCAGCGCCGACGCTGCGTCGTTACCGCGATTGACATGAGTTATCCCCAGATTCCGGGGACAGAGGTGTGGGCAAGCCTGGGGAAGCTGGCACAAAACCTGGCTGCCTGGATGCTGCGACGCATCAACAGCTGATTCGACAACTTTCGCAGCAGCGAACCGTCGGCGTCGCCGCAATCGGTGGAACCCGGCCACGCTCGGTGTTGCTCGATCGGCCGCGGCCGATTAGACCTTCCCGCCCGAACAGGACTGGGAGCAGACTGCGATATGGTGGCGCGGGTAGAGTTTACTCCAGCGGAACGCGATCTTGTCCGACGCGAGTTCATGGTGCGCTTCGGCTCGACGCGCCCGCTCGTCGAGGGCATCATGTTGAAGCGGTGGGCAACCGGCCCGAACCGCGGCAAGGTCAAACTGAGCAAAACGGAACAAGGCATGGTCGAACGCGGTCTGATCGATGTTCAAGACGCCGGCCAGGGTTGGCCAGTCGGCATCTTCACCAAAGCCGGCATCGCGGCGCTGCGCGTGATGGTGACCGACCGGCGCCAGCTCGATGCCGAGAAATACCGCCATCTGATCGATGAACTGGCCAGTTTGGATACTCCGTGATGGTGCAGGTGACCGCGAAACCCGGATTGGCGTTGGGCAGCCGGTTTATTCGGGCCGGCCAGCCCTGGAAGGTCTTTGCGGTGACCCGCATCTTCGAGCGCCCGCCGCTGCAGCCCCATGCCCATCTGGTCGCCGACAACCGCGACCGCGACGAGGCGACCATCGCGGTCAACGTGCTGCTCGACCGCCGGTTCTTTACCCCGGTCGAGTGACCGCATTCCGGCAGAGTTTACGCGGCAACGATCGCCCCACCCCCGGCAGGTTCTGCCGGCCGGTTCGGGGTGGTGACCTGACAAATCAAGCGGTTGGACTTGGCGTTGGGCTTGCTCCGGACCTCCTGGCAGATTGCCGCGGGAGGTCCGGATGGTCAAGCGGTGGCTCATCAGCATGGGCGTGGGGCTGGCTGCGGTTGTCGCCGCCGGTCCGGTGGCGGCGCAGGACTGCCGGGCCTTCGGCTCCGGCGACCTTGCGCGGCTTTATCAGCGGCTCGCGCCCTCGGTGGTCGCGATCACCGGCCGCGACAGCGCCGGGGCTCAAACCATCGGTTCCGGAATAATCTGGGATGACCGCGGCCATATCGTGACCAATGCCCATGTCGTCGGCCGGGCCCACAGCCTTTCGGTCGCCGTGGCCGACGGCTCGGCCCACCCTGCCCGGTTGATCGGTCTTGCCCGTGATCAGGACCTCGCGGTAATCGCGGTCGCCGGATTGCCCGGCCCTGCCCTGTCCGGCCGGGTTCTGCATCCGGCGATCGGTCAGTCGGTGCTCGCGATCGGCAATCCGTTCGGTTTGTCGGGCTCACTGTCGACCGGCATCGTCGCGGGTGTGGCGCGGACCATCTCCGGCGCCGACGGCGCGACCCTGGACGACATGATTCAGACCGACGCCGCGCTCAACCCCGGCAATTCCGGTGGCCCGCTGCTCGATTGCGCCGGCCGCCTGGTCGGGCTGAATACCGCGGTGCTGGCCCCGCAGGGCCACCCGACCGGCATCGGCTTCGCCCTGGCGGCCGGCCGGGTCGATCGGATCGCCGCGACTTTGGTGGCTGGTGCGGGAGCCGGCGGCGATATCCCGGTCACCCGCGACGCCGCCCCGCTGCCCAAGGCCGGGATCGGTATTTACGGCATCGAGGATGCCGGGGCCGGGATCGTGGTCGAGGAGGTGTTTCCGGGGACCGCCGCGGCCGCCGCCGGCAGCCGGCCCGGTGATCGGATCACCCATGTCAACGGAACTACGATCGGCGGCCTGCGCGACTTCAATGGTGCGATGGCCGCGACCGGCATCGGTCACGCCGCGGCCCTGCGGCTGCTGCGCGGCGGCCGGGTGATCCACCTGACGGTTCGCGTGATGGCTTTATCGTGACGCCATACCGACGGCGCAATAGCGGCGTCATACCGCCGAAATGGCGGCATTACAGCGGCAATTCAGCGACCTGGATAGCGTCGGTTTGCCGGCGTTCTGCCGTCATTACGCCGCTGTGTTAACAGCGTGGCGCCAGGGCAAGACCCGATCACCGCCAGCAGCCTCGCCGTCACTTTGCCGCCACCATGACGGCGACGGCCCGATCGGGATCAGGAAAGCCGGCGGGCTGGCGAAGCGACTTAGTAGCGCTTCGGCGCGACCTTGCGGACGTTTTTGACCGCCCAGAACTGCAGCTGGAGATGGGAAAACGCCAGCCCGATCGCGATCACGGTGGCGATCGTGGCGATCACGCCGTAGGGGTAGAAGCTCGGGCTGACATAGTCGAGCAGGCCGTAGTCCCACAAAACCAGGCTGAACGCGGTGGACCAGGCAATCGTGTTGAAAATGCCGACCGGCCCGATCCCGGTATAGACCATCGGCCAGAGCGCCACATAGATCCAGACGAAGACCAGTCCGACCGCGATCTTCAGCGATAGAAAACTGCCGTCGTTGCTGGTCAGCCAATGGAAATAGGAATAGCCGGAGGGGTTATAGGTCGAAGCAATCAGAAAGAAGCCGAAAAGCCAGCGGCTCATGAACCGCTTCCAGGTGAAGGGGCGGATCTTCGCCATGATCGTTTCCCTCTCGAAGTCGTTGCCGGCACTGGGCGATCGGGTATGACCGGCTGGGCTGTCCACGGCTCGCCACCGTGAGCCGACCCTACCGCGAATCCTCCGGTCAAGTCTATGGCGCTGCCGTGGTCTTGCGGCAACCTGTCGGCCGTCTTGGTCACCCGCACCGGCCGGTGCGAAATCTTGATCAGCTCTGGTTGGTTCGACCGAAAGCTGTCGAAGCGCGGCGGCGGCGGCCCTTTTGCGCATGCTGCCGGACCTGGCGGTATTGTGCCGTCAAAATAATGGTATCGTACCATTATTATGCCGTCATGGCGGCATAATACCGGTATTACGACGGCGTTTAAGAGGCTCTGTACCGTTGTCATGCCGTCGTGCTTCCGTTAATCTGCCGCCATTGTGATGGCGAGGGGCAAAACGATGATTGTTACCGTAGGCGGCATCAAAGGCGGCGGTGGCAAAACCACGGCTGCAACCAATCTCACCGTGATGCGGCGCTTGGCTGGATGTGATGTCCTGCTGATCGATGCCGACGAACAACGGTCGGCTAGCGAGTTCGTGGCGCAGCGCGAGGCCTTGGGACAGGGCTCGCTCGCTTGCGTGCAATTGGTTGGAGCGGCGGTGCGCACCCAGGTGCGCCAGTTGGCGACGCGCTACTCCGATATCGTGATCGATACCGGCGGCCGAGATACCGCCTCGCAGCGGGCGGCATTGACGGTCTCTGACCTGCTGCTGGTGCCGTTTCAGCCGGGAAATTTCGATCTCTGGACTTTGGAGCAGGTCGAACGCCTGGTCGAAGAGGTGCGCAGCGTGAATGAGGGGCTGGATGCGGCGTGCTTTATCAGCCGTGGTTATCCGGTCGGGGCCGATAATGCCCAAGCTGCGGAAATGCTGCAGAAATCCACGATGTTGCGGTTTATTGCGACGCCGATCATCGGTCGTAAGGCGTTCAACACCGCTTCGGGTGAAGGTTTGTCGGTGGTCGAGGCCAAACCGCGGGATTCCAAGGCGGTGGCCGAAATGCAGCGGCTGTATCAGGCGGTATTTGGTGACGATGACGCTGAAGCAGCGGCATTAAGCCAGCATGACAGCGGCAAAGTGACGGCATAGGGAGGGCAATATGGCGGTACGACCTCGGGTTAAGCCCGGTTCGGCAGTGTTGAAGCTGGCTGATGAAGATGCGGTGGCGGCGATTATCAACCGTGGCGGCGGTGTTGCCGGTAGCGAGATGGAGGGGTTGGACCGGCTTGCTGTGCCGGGCAATGCGGCACCGGCGGCGGCAAGCCCGGTGAGTTTGGCCGCGGTACCGGCGGTACCGGCGGCAGCGGCGGCGGTGCCAGTGGAGCCGGCGGCATCGCCGGTAAGCCCGGGGGAGGTAGAGAAGAAGTTTACCTTGCGCTTGCCGGCCTCTTTGTTGGCTGAGATCGAGCGCGACGCCAAGGGTCGTCTGGATCGGATTTCGGTGAATACCTGGCTGATCGGTGCGGCGTTGCAACGATTGCAAAAACAGCATGATGACGGCAAATCACCATCACCATGACGGTATTATAACGGCGTTCCACCATTGCAGTAACGGTGTTTTGCCGTTGCTGCGGCGGTACGGTCGGGTATTGGCGGCATTCTGCCGCCAAATCGACGGCGGCAGAACCGGGAGAGCCGGTTTGTGGAGTGCCGCGCTGCCGGCTGGAAAAAGTGTCGGCGAGACCTCGAATTGGAAGGGCGGTTACCCAGGGTTTGCGGTTTCGTCGCGGTCGGTGCGTTAACAAGTTAAAAGAATCCTGTTATCCAGTTATAGACCGGAATCACTATTTTAACCCAATGGGTTGTGAGGGATTCTGTCGCCCCGGGCTCGATCTTTTGTCGGTCAAACATCGAGTCCTGGCCTGTCCGGTGTCGCCCGGTCCTCGAAGATTCGTCGCCCAATCCTCGAAGCGTTTGGCTGTGTCGCCCGACCCTCGACCGCGGTCGGGCCCTGCCGAGGCGGTGGATTGGCTTGGAATCCGCCGTTTTTCGGTTCGGCACCGCTGAATTCGCCAATGTGTCGCCCGACCCTCGACCAAGTGTCGCCCGACCCTCGAATGCCGAAGGCCGCCGCCGGCGCCCGGTTCGATTCCCGGCGAGTCAAGGGTTCGAGACTCGAGGGTGGGGCGACAAGCGCGCGATCGCTGGCCATGCCCCCAACCGGGAGCGATAGGGAATCTTCGAGGGTGGGCCGACGTTCGGCGGTTAGGGCGTGACCGCCCGGCCGTCGTGGCTAAGGTGAAAGCGTTGGACGGAGGCCATTCGATGAACCAGGCGTTGGCGCAGGCGGATCTTTTCGACAGCCCGTTGCACGGTCCGGTCAAAAATGACCGCCGGATGATGGTGTGGAACTTTTTTTCCCTCGATACGTCACGGTCGCGGACCGAAACCATCACCTATCAGGATGGCGACATCTCGATCGAGGTGCGCGCCGGCCCGATGGGCATGGCGACCATGGCGGACAAGGAGCTGCTGATCTACATCGCCTCGCTGATGGTCGAAAAGATGAACCGCGGCGAGGTGCCCGATCAGACATTCACCTTCACCGCCCATGATTTCTTCCGGGTCTGCGGCACCGCCGCCGCCGGGACCGCCTATGATCGCATCAAGGGCGCGCTCGACCGGCTCCAGGGCACTCAGGTCCGGACCAATATCGAAACCGGCGGCGAAGGGCGGGACGAATGGTTTTCCTGGATCAAGGCCGCCCGCCTCGACTATCGCAAGACCGTCGGCGGCAAGCGGACCTTGAAGGGGGTGACGGTGGAGCTGTGCGATTGGCTGCACCGCGCCATCCTCAAGGACAACCGCGTCCTGACCTATGACCGCAAGTATTTCGATCTGACGCCGCTCGAACGCCGGCTTTATGAAATCGCCCGTGCCCATTGCGGCCACCAGCGCGGCTTCCGCATCAATCTGGAAAAGCTGCGCCAAAGGGTCGGCACCGAGAGCGATCTGCGCCGCTTCAAATACGATCTGCGCAAGGTCGCCGACAGCGGCCGCATTCCCGAATACGGCATCCTGCTCAAGGGCGATCCGGCCTCGCCGGAGGTGAAGGCCGCGCTGGAGCGCGGCACGATCAAGCGTCGGCCCAAGAACGCCGCGGTGCTGGTGGTGTTCTGGAACAAACGCCGCTACTTCGACGAAGGCGGCATCAAGGCGGCGGATGGCTGGAACTTCGACGGCTTCGACCTGGTCGATTAGCGGGTATCGATCAAGTGAACCGCGGTTCGGCGGACAGGGCAGGGGAGCGGGCCGGTCCACCGGCACCCGCCGGTTGGTCACACCCAGATATCGAGGTACATGCCCCGCCGATAATTGCCGGGCAGGGTCAGAATGCCATTGACCACCAGCAGAGCCAATTGGCGCATCGTGGGAATGCGCTGACGCACGGCTTGGCCGGGCTGGCTTTTGACCGTCGGCGGCAGCGGCGGCGGCCCGCCCGGTGTGGCTTCCGGGCGGATGCCGTCATCATGCCAGGCGGGGGCCCAGGCGTTGGGCGGACGGGTTTCGACCATGCCGATAAGGGTGGACCGTCAGTCGGGCGCGGTCAAGGGGCGGCCTGGGGAGTGGGGGAACGGTCCGGGCTAACGGTATTGCCCGGGGCGAAGGTCGTATTTCTTGAACAATTGATAGAGCCGCGCCCGCGACAGACCCGATTCGGCGCAGACCGCTTTGACGTCGCCCCGGTGTCGGATCAGCACCGCCAGCAGTTCCTCCCGTTCGGCGCGGTCGCGAACGTCCTTGAACGATCCCGCCCCCAGGCCGGGTGCGGCGCCTGGCAAACGGCTGTGGACCGGGTCGGGCGGTGGAGCGGCGGGCCGCCCGGCGGCGGCCGCCTTCCGCCAGCCCTCGAAATAGCGGCGGGGCAGATCTTCCAGGGTGACCGGCGTGTGGTTGTAGATATAGGCGATGTATTGAGCCAGGTTTTTCAGCTCACGGATATTTCCGGGAAAATGATAGCGCGCGACCAGAAAGTCATGGAGGCGCCGATCCAGAGCCGGCACCGGCAATCTGGCATCGGCGCAAATCTTCTTGATGAAAAAATCGAGCAACAATGAAATCTCATCACGGCGCTCGCGCAAAGGCGGGATCAGGAAATGGCAGATATTGAGCCGGAAATACAGATCCTCGCGGAATTTGCCGTCCGCCACCATGGCTTCCAGAGTGCGATTGGTTGCCGCGATGACCCGTACGTCGACCTTCTGCACCTTGTCCGAGCCGACCCGCTGGATCTCGCCGACATCGAGCGTCCGCAGCAGCTTGACCTGGGCCAGTGGCTCCAGCTCGCCGATTTCGTCGAGGAAGATGGTGCCGCCGTCGGCCTCCTCGAACCGTCCTTTGCGGTCGCTGGTGGCACCGGTAAAGGCGCCTTTGACGTGTCCGAACAATTCGGATTCGATGACACCGCTGGGCAGCGCGCCGCAGTTGACCGGCACGAAAGTGGTGCGCCGGCTGTTCAGATGAATGATCCGGGCGAACAATTCCTTGCCCGAGCCGGTTTCGCCTTCGAGCAGCACGGTCAGCCGGGACGGTGCCACCCGGGCGATGCGGTCGAGATTTTCGCTGATCTGGGGGTTGCTGCCGATCACGCCTTCCAGCGCCAGCCCCGGCCGGCTTGCCTCCTCGACCGGCCGCCCGCCCGGATCGAGCAGCTGCGGGCGGCTGGCCAGCGTGCACAGATGGAGATAGGCGGCCCGCAAGGTGTTGAGTTCGGCCAGGAATTCCGAGCGCTCGAAGCCGGCGATGTGGAGATTGCCGAGGACCTTGAGTTTCAGGGTCTCGATTCGGGCGATACAATCATTTATGTGCTCATCGGTGCTACTGGAGAAATTGCCGAGCGAGGCGCCGGTGATATAGGGGTCGAGCTGCCTGTAATCGTCTGACATAGCTCACCTTTCTGTGACCGGCCGGCGGACTCGGGAAAGCCGTGGGCGGCGGCCAGGCGCCGAAGCACGGCTCGCCGTTCCAAGGCAACGGCATCCGATTGGCTCAAAGAGGTGCTGCCCGGAATGCCCGGCATGGTATATTAGGACAAGCATGGGCGTTTCGACCAACTGGGCGGTAAACTGACGAAGGCCGCCTGACCGGTCTGCCGGCCGGGAGGTTTCATCGTCGGTTCCGTAAAGCAAGCCCAACCCTGTTACACCATGGTGCTGAAGAGTCGGCCATGAATGTTGAATCCGTCGTCACCACGGTCAAAGGCGAGAAGATACGCGTCACTGACGTTATGGTTCATCTGAAGATAAAGGGGACATTTCGATCGGCAATTTATGAATTGATCGAGCAGAAGGTCATTCAGTTGACGATGGTGGAACTTGGACTGATCATCCCGGAGGAAGAACTCGACCGCCGCGCCGCCAGTGCGCGGGCGGCGCTGGGCATTGAAGATGCTGATTATTTTAAGCGCTATCTATCTTTTTATGGTGTCAGTGCCGACCAATGGCGCGAATACATCCACCGCGAAGCGGCCTGCGAGTACCTCAAGCAGCACTTGGTCACCCCACGAAAGGTCACTGAATACTTTCGTCGTGACCCGTTGCGCTTCGCCTCGGTGTCGATTGCCCGAATCGTCTGCCGGGCGCACGAAGAGGCCGCCCGCGTACTCGACGCGATTGCCGAAAACCGGCAGGATTTCGTCGAGTTGGCGCGGCTGTTCTCCGCCGACGAGAGCACCCGGCTGAGCGGCGGGTTCATCGGCAACGTCAAACGCGGCATGCTGCCGGCGGAGGTCGAACAGCAGGCTTTCGAATGTACCGACAACCAGGTGATCGGGCCATTTCGGGAGACTGCCTTATGGACGATCTATAAAATCTATTCGGTTAACGTCCCGAAACTGTCCGACGCCCTGAAGAACGTCATCCGCGATCAGCTGTTCAGCGAGTGGCTGAGGGAGCAGGTCTGCACCGTTCCCGCGTGATTCGCCCCTGGAGCCCTTTTCGATCCATCCCATTGCGAGACGATCATGGCCAAAACCGCGACTGCTCAGGTGAAATCGCCCAGTACGGCGAACCCCCAGGTCCGCCATCCGATCAAGGCGGCGGCCCTGCTGTACAGCGCTCCGGGCTTCATTCTGCGCGGGCCGATCTACGTCATGATCATTTCCCTGGTCGCGATGCTGATCTATTCGATCATCGCGACCATGGATAATCTGGTGGTCGCCCCGCTCAAGCTGCAGCGCCAGACCGTCACGATTCAGGCGATCGGCGGCGGCCTGATCGACAGTCTGGAGGTCGGGGAAAACGGCGTCGTGCGCACCGGCACCAGACTTGCCGTGATCCAGGAAAAAATCCGGGCGGCGGCAACGCCGGAGCAGGAAGCGATCGACCGCCAGACCCATGACTACCAGGAACGCCTGGCGGCATTGACCCGCGACTACGACCACGCCCGGCGCCAGCTGGAATCGCAACTCGCCGAGTTGGAGGCCAAGCAGGCCACCGGCGTCGGCGCCCTGGAAAACAAGATCGGCCAATTGCACAACCAGCTCGCCCGCGCCGGGCGGGCCAAGGCCAGCGCCGAGCAGGACCTCGGCACCGCGCGCAGCAACCTGGCTCGTTTGCAGCCGCTGTGCCGGTCGCGGGACATCCCGGTGACCCAGTGCGAGCAGGCCGAGCAGCGGGTCAATGACCTGAAGCGCGCCGTCGACAATGCCCAGACCGAGATCGAAAACGCCGATCTGTCGCTGCGAACCGCGCAACACGATCTGGCGCAGCTGCGCGACCCGAGCACGGCCGATCGCCTGCAGGCCGATATCGACAAGACCGCAACCGACTACGACACCCAGAAGGGGCAGCTCGAAGAGCGGATCCGTGACCTCAATCTCCGGCGGATCGAGGCCCAGACGCTGGTGCCGGGGGTCCATTACGAAGGCGACAAGGCGATCTACACCAGCCCGGTCGATGACGGCATCGTCACCACCGTGCAGGTCCAGCGCGGCCAGCTGGTCGAAGCCGGCAAACCGGTGGTCACGATCGTCCGCACCAATGCCCCGCTGATGGCCCGCGTCCTGGTGCAGAACAAGGATATCGGCCAGCTCAAGATCGGCCAGAACGTCCAGCTCAAGTATTTTGCTTACCCATTCCAGGAATATGGCATTCAAACCGGCTCGATCGACAAGATCAGCAAGCGGCCGAGCACCCAACCCGGCGAAGAATCGCTGTACGTGGTCGATGTTGCTTTGGCCAGTGAAACCATCCGGGGCCGCACCGGTGTCGATCGACCGCTGGAAATCGGTCTGCAGGGTATCGCCGAGATCAAGACCGGGGAACGGCGCTTCATCGAGCTGTTGTTTGCGCCGGCTCAGAAATTCTTCCAGGCGGAGCCGGAGAAACCGGTCTCCACCGAGGCGGCGCCGGCCCGGACGCCCTGATCTGCTCTCGCCCGCGACGAAAAGTCCAAGGATAAAGCCTCAAGGAAGACGCCAATGACCCAGGCCAATCTCGAAGTCGTGAGCAACAATGCGGCGATCGAGGCGATTCGCTATGTTCTGCAGACGCATGTCATGTTTAGCGTTCTGCCGACCACCGAAAAGCGTCAGCTCGAATCCCTGCTTGAAGTTCGCCAGTACGACGGCGGCAAGATCATCGAGCGCCAGGGCAGGGCGATCGACGGCATGTATATCCTTTACGGTGGTCGGGCGCGTCTGAAGCAGCAGAACGACGACAAGGTGGTCAGTATCGGTGTGGTGTCCGAAGGCGCCACCTTGGGCGAAATGTCCCTGCTCGAGGATAGCGAATGGGCCCATGACGTGGTCGCCGAGGAAACGACCACCGTGATCGTGCTGCCGGCGGCCAAGGCGCGCGAATTGATCGCGCACAACAAGATCATCGACGAGCATTTCAAACGCTTCGTCGGGCTGGTCAAAGTCGGCGAGCGGCTGCGTACGCTGCTCGGCCATGTCCGCTATACCCCGGAGCAGTTCACCGAGATGCTGAGCGAACTCGGGGTCAAGCGGATCAAACCGGACGGCGCCGTGTTCCGTCAGGGTGAGAACGACCCGCGGCTCTATTACATCGAAAGCGGCATCGTCGAGCTGATCCGCGCACCGATGTCGGGCGCCGCGATTTCGTTCGGCCGGGTCGGCCGCGGCGCCCTGATCGGCGAGGGCGGCGCTCTGCCGCGCACCGGCGGTGCGGGCATGCAGCCCCATACCGCGCGCGCGGTCAACGAGGTGACGGTCCTGGTGATCTACCAGAAGACCGTGGAGAAGCTGCTCAACCTCAACGCGGAGCTGGCCGAACGCCTGCGCCAGCGCATTCGCGAACTGGAATCCTTCGAGCAGGAAGAGCTCAACATCCGCCGCCGCGCCGAGGGCCTGGATCTGCGCATCCAGCTGGCCGACGCCATCACCGAAGAGGAATTCCGCTCAACCGCCAAGGTCCGCAAGGAGTCGGTCAAATTCAAGGCGATCAAGCAGGAGGTCGAGGGCAACAATGCCGCCGCCTGTCTGACCATGATCGTCAACCACTATGGCCGCGCGCTGCCGCTCAACGCGATCCGGGCCAAGACCGGCCTGGAGAATGCCGGGACCAACCTCGACGAAATCATCCGCGGTTCCGAGAATCTGGGCTTCCGTTCCAAGGGTTACGCGATCGGTTACGACGACCTCAAGACCGCGCTGCTGCCTGGGATCATCGGCCTGGAAGGCTATTACTACGCGGTTCTGGTCGCGATCAGCGACCGCGAGGTTCAGCTCGCGGACCCGCGCGATGGCAAGGTGAGAAGGATCGCCAAGGACGACTTCATCCGGCAATGGACCGCAGCGAGTGTCGCCGGGGTCACCGACAAACGGCCCGATGCCGGCGTCTTCATCGCGATGGAACCGACGCAGCGCTTTGAACTTGAAGGTATCAAGAAGAAAAATCCGATAGAATACTTCATCGGCTACATTATGCCGTACAAGGGTTATTTCGGCGAAGCGATTCTGGCCGCTTTGGTGATTAATATCCTGGGCCTGGCCTCCCCGCTGTTCATTCAGAGCATCGTCGACACCGTGGTCGTCCACCACGACCGCAGCCTCCTCAACATGATGCTGGCCGGCATGGTGCTGGTGGCGGTGCTCACCACCTTGATGACGGTGGTGCAGTCGCTGCTGCTCGCCCACACCATCACCCGCCTCGACATGCGCCTGATGGCGGAGTTCTACCGCCATATTCTCAGTTTGCCGATGCCGTTCTTTCTCAGCGTCAACAAGGGTGAAATTCTGGCACGGTTCGGCGAGAACCAGAAAATCCGGGCCATTCTGACCGGCTCCAGCATCACCACCGTGATGAATATGCTGATGTTGACGCTCTATTTCTTCATGATGTTTGCCTATAGTGTGAGATTGACCGTCATCGTCATCGTCTTCCTGCCGGTCTTCATCGCAATCGTGACCTATTTTACCCCGCGTCTGAAGCGCATCTCTCAGGAAATCTTCCAGGCCGGGACCCAGGCCCAGGCCTCGCTAATCGAATCGCTGAACGGCATCGAGGCGATCAAGGCCACCAGCAACGAGTATTTCGCCCGCGCGCGGTGGGAAAACGCCTTCGTCGAGAACGTCAACCGCGGCTTTCATCAGCAGAGACTGGCGCTGATGAATTCCAGCATCTTTCAGCTGGCCATCCTCGGCATGACCACCGCGGTGCTGTGGTCGGGCGCCTCCCAGGTGATCGACGGCACCATGACCGTCGGCGAGCTGATGGGCTTCAACATGTTGATGGGGCTGGTGACCAACCCGGTGCTGCAGATGGTCAATCTGTGGAGCCAGTTGCAGGAGGTGCGCATCTCGGTCGATCGGGTCGGCGAATATCTCGAAAAAGAACCCGAAATGGAGATCGTGTCGACGCCGGACAAGATGCGGATGGCGGTCGGCCAGCTCGATGGTCTGATCGAGTTCAAGAACATCAATTTCAGCTACCGCACCGGCAAAGACACCAAGAACATCATGGAAAACTTCAACCTGGTGATCCAGCCGGGCGAGAAGGTGGCGTTCGTCGGGCCGGCCGGCTGCGGCAAGAGTACCATTGCCAAGATGGTTCTCGGCTTCAACGTGCCGCAATCGGGCCAACTGACCATCGACGGCAAGCCGGTCAATCAGATGGATGTCAGCTCGCTGCGCCGGAACATCGGGGTGGTGCTGCAGGACAGTTTCCTGTTCGCCGGCACGGTCGCCGAGAACATCGCGTTCGGCGATCCCGAACCCGACATGCAAACGGTCCAGGAGGTCGCCCGCCTGGCCGGCGCCGAGGAATTCATCATCCGCCTGCCGCTCGGCTACCAGACCCTGATCGGCGAAAAGGGCCAGGCCTTGTCGGGCGGCCAGCGCCAGCGGGTGTGCATCGCACGCGCCCTCTACCGGCGGCCGCGGATCATGATCTTCGACGAGGCGACCTCGGCGCTGGATAACCAGACCGAGGAAGGCATCATCAAGCAGCTCAAGGAGAAGGTGCTGCCGGGCCGAACCTCGATCTCGATCGCCCACCGCCTGACCACGATCATGAACTCCGACCGCATCTGCTTTATCCGGGACGGCATCGTCCAGGAGCACGGCACCCACCACCAGCTGATCGACCCGATCTATATCCGGGAGCAGGGTTACAAGGGCCTTTATTACAATCTGGCCAAGACTCAGTTCGATCTGCCGGCGGTAGAATTTTAGGAGAGCAAGCCAGGGGGCCGTTTGGGCCCCCATCGATTGGATCTGGGGCGAGCAGGGATGCCTTCATGCTGAAACATTGTCTTTCGAACCCGATCGACCCGCGGCGCGTCGTCGTGATCGGTGCGCGCGGCTTTATTGGCCGTGCCCTGATGGCCGGTTTGGCGAGAGCCGGAATCACCGCACTCGGGCTCGGCAGCGCCGATCTCGACCTGACCATGCCCGATGCCGACCAGCATCTGGCGGCGCTGCTGGAACCGGGCGACGCCGTGGTCATGCTGGCTGCGATTACGCCCAACAAGGGGCGGGGCGTCGGGGCATTCATGGCCAATTTGCAGATGGCGGCAGCCGTCGCCGCCGCTCTCGACCAGGTGCCGCCGTCGCAGCTGGTGTCGTTCAGCTCCGAGGCGGTCTATCCGATGGTCGAAGCGCCGCTGAACGAACCGCCGCTGACCGAAACCAGCCGGACCGAACCGACCGAGCTGTTCGGCATGATGCATCTGGCGCGAGAGATGATGTTTCAGACCGCGGTCAAGGCGCCGGTCGCGATTCTGCGTCCGGCCCAGATCTACAGCACTTCCGACGCGGTCCCCGGCTACGGCCCCAACCGGCTGCTCCGTCTGGCCTTTCAGGACCGCCGGATCACGCTCTCGGGCGACGGCGAGGACCGCCGCGACCACATCGCGCTCGACGACGTCGTCGCGCTCACCGTGCTGGCGCTGCGGCATTGCAGCGCAGGGCTGGCCAATCTGGCGACCGGACGCTCGATTTCCTATGTCGAGCTGGCGCAGCGCATCGCCGCCTTGTTCGAGCCGACGATCGAAGTTGCCCTGACTCCGCGCCAGGTTCCGGCGACCCATCGGCGGTTCGACGTCAGCGGACTGCGCAAGGCGTTTCCGGGATTTGTCCCGTGTGAACTGGAGGCCGGGATCGCGCGCGCCTACGAAGCCATGGCGGCGGCTTAGTGGGTGGCGGCATAGTGCCGTTGCGATGCCGCCAAAGTGACGGCATTACGCCGCTTCGATAACCGCGGCCGCGGCCTGATCGAGCGCGCCGGTCCGGGCAAAGGTGACCAGGTAGCGGGCCAGGCAGGTAAACACCCGGCGGCGGAATGCCTCGGGCAGCCACATGACATAGGGGCCGGGATTGCAGTCGAGCAGGCGCAGCCGGCCATCCTCGGCGCCGGTCTCGGCCAGAATACCGTCCCAGGCGGCGTAATGCAGCCCGAGCAGCCGGTTGGCTCGCACCACCATCGCCGCCTCGGCGGCCGGCAGGGCGGCCGGCTCGAACGCCTTGGTCGCGGTCCGCGAATCGATCTCGTCATTGACGATGCGCAAGACCCCGACCACGGAGTCGCCGACCACGTGGATCCGCAAGGTCGGGCCGACCACCCGTTCCTGGAACAAGGCCGGGCAGCGCACCAGCTCGTCGAGGCGGTCGCGGTCCTGGGGACCGACCAGCCGGGTCGAGCCGACGCCGATCGCCGGCTTGATCACCGCCTCACCGACCTTATCGAAGAAGCGGGCGGCGGCGTCGGGACAATTGGTGCTGAGGCTCCGCGGCACGCCGATGCCGGCGGCGCGCAGCTTCTCGTAGAACTGGCTCTTGCTGTTGTGATCGACGTAAGCCCCGGTCAGACGATTGACCACCAGCGCGCCGCGCGCCGCCTGGTGTTCGAAGAAGGCATAGGTCGCGGCCTGGAACGACTGTTCGACCAGGAAGCGGGCGCGGTAATCGGCGTGGGTCGCCGGATTGAGCACCGGGGGCAGGGTGGGCAGGGTGCGCGGCGTGGTGCCGCGGACGTGAATCGCCCGAATGTCGTCGAAGTCGGCACCGCCCCAGCCGGCGGTCCGCGTCGATAGGGCGAGGGCAGGGCGGTCGGAGTCGGTGGGCGAACCGCCGATGCGCAGGTCGAGCACCACCGGCGCGGCGCCTTCAGCGGCGACTGCGGTCGCGATCTCGGCAATCTGCTCGCTGTCCTTATTGGCGAAGAGCGCGATCCTGACCGGCACCGGGAATGCCCTCCGCAAACCTAAAACGGGCGAAGGTGCCCAATGTCGCACCCCCGCCCGCTTTGGTAATCCGGGACCGCACGCCCTGTCCAGCATCCGCCGGTGTTGCCGGCATCGGCGGCGCGAACCTGGGGCGGTCCGTCAGAGGTCAGGAATTGACCGTGATCGAGCCGATCGAGGTGTTGTCGCTGACATCGCCGCCAGCCGCACCGACCGCCCCGGCGCCCGCACCGGCCGAACCGCCGGTTCCGACGCCGGTCCCGACGCCGACGCCCGACCCGAGCAGGCCGGTGCCGCTGCCGCTACCCAGGCCGAGCCCGCCACCGGCCGAAGCCCCGGCGCTCGCGCCGGCAGAACCGAACGCATCACCACCCGACTTGCCGCTCTGGTTAACACCCGTGCTTGCCGACATGATCTACTCTCCCCGTTTGAGACGACAGCAGGCGCTCCGGTGGAGCGCCTGCGCGAAACACTTACGAATTGACCGTGATCGAGCCGATCGAGGTGTTGTCGCTGACATCGCCGCCAGCCGCACCAACCGCCCCGGCGCCCGCACCGGCCGAACCGCCGGTTCCGACGCCGGTCCCGACGCCGACGCCCGACCCGAGCAGGCCGGTGCCGCTGCCGCTACCCAGGCCGAGCCCGCCACCGGCCTAAGCCCCAGCGCTCGCACCGGCAGAACCGAACGCATCACCACCCGACTTGCCGCTCTGGCTGACACCCGTGTTTGCCGACATGATCTACCCTCCCCGTTTGAGACAAGAGCAGGCGCTCCGGCGGAGCGCCTGCGCGAAACACTTACGAATTGACCGTGATCGAGCCGATCGAGGTGTTGTCGCTCACGTCGCCGGCGGCCGCACCGACCGCCCCGGCACCTGCACCAGCCGAACCGCCGGTCCCGACGCCGGTCCCGACGCCGACGCCCGACCCGAGCAGGCCGGTGCCGCTGCCGCTGCCCAGACCAAGCCCGCCGCCGGCCGAAGCCCCAGCGCTCGCGCCGGCAGAACCGAACGCATCACCACCCGACTTGCCGCCCTGGCTGATTCCGGTATTCGCTGACATCGTTGGTCTCCTGTTCCTGTCTATTTCGTGATTAGGCGATCTGTGCCGATCCAGGCCCACCCGGAGGGCATTTCACTGGTAAGCAAGCGTCGTACCAACTTGCCGAAAGCCCCCGACGGCTTCGCTGCGGGGCGCCCCAAGCCTCGGAAGTCCGGGAAAATTGCGCAGGCGTTTCGAAAGTCCTGCCGCCGCAGCTGCTCATTAGCGAGCCGGCGAGTGTCTTTCAATGGTGGAATAATCCTGTTTTTATGGATTTGTCTAGCGGCGACCGCCTGAGGGCCGGCGCGATTGCCGCTTGCCCGCTGCTGCGAAAGGAGACTGTATCTTTGGGCGGCCTTGCGCCATTATCGATGCCGGCTGCCGGAGAGGATCGGTTTTGCCGCCGTCCTTCAACCGCCGTTCAATTCCGCCTGGGATGGCCTCAGAGATGACCGACCAAGCCGCTTTCCACTTGGAATTCGCCGGTATGTCCGATGTCGGGCGGTCTCGATCGCGCAACGAGGACAGCTTCAACGTCGGCGAAGACTCCGGCCTTGCCCTGGTCTGCGACGGCATGGGCGGCCATGCCGGCGGCGATATCGCGAGCCGGACCGCCGCCGAGACCATCGTCGATTTCATTTACGAATACGAACCCGACGAACCCGACGACGACGACGACGACGGCGATGAAGAGCGCACGGTGTCCGAGACCGCCGATCTGGAACCCAGCGTCGGGCGCTCGATCGCAACCATCCGTGCCGCGGTGCAACTCGCCAACCGGCGCCTGATCGCGCTCAACCAGGAGCGCGGCTTTCCCGAAGGGCGCGGCATGGGCACCACGGTGGTCGGCCTGTGGATGGTCGAGGGCACCGACAAGATCGTCACCTTCCACGCCGGCGACAGCCGACTCTATCGGCTGCGCGGCGGGGAGTTGCGCCAGCTGACCCGCGACCACAGCCTCTATCAGGCCTGGCTCGACAGCGGCGGCCATGGCAACCCGCCGCACAAGAATATCATCGTGCGGGCGCTGGGCACGATGCGGGATGTCGAACCCGAGGTCAGCCTGCAGACGGTGGTGGCCGACGACATCTATCTGCTGTGTTCGGACGGCCTGACCTCGATGTTGCCCGACAGCACCATCGCCGAGATCGTCGGCACCTCGATCGCCGGGGAACTGCGTGAAGCCTGCGGCCGGCTGATCGCGCAGGCCAACGAGAAGGGTGGCCACGACAACGTTACGGTCGTGCTCGCACGCTGCGCCCCGGCCCCCTGATCTTCCGGTCCCTGATCTTGGCCCTGACCGTCGCTTGCAAGGCCCGCTGACCTCCGGGCCGCTAGCCCTCGACCCCTGGCCCCGACCACCTCTGGCACGGCCGGGGCTCGTGGCCGAAACCGGTAGCGGGGCAAGCAGGGGCGGTTAATTCGGGACAGTCTTGATGAACAGTGCCGAAGCGAGCGGCGGCGAGGCTTGGCCGCCGGCGCTGGCCAGCGCCTTTTTCAACTCCTGCAGATAGGTCGAGGCCAGTTCGGCTTCGGGCCGCAGACTCGGGAACAACGGCTTCGGCGTCGCGATCGCCACGATCAATTCCCGCCCGAACGGCGGTCCGATGGTCCAGAACCGGCCGCCGGCCGCCGGATTCCCGAGAGTGCGCTTTTTGCCCGCGGCCAGCCGGTTGTCCTTCTCCAACCCGTTCGGGAAGAGATGGACGACATAGCCTTCCAACGTGAAGTAATCGACCTGAAGGTAGGATGTCTGGTCAGGGGCGACCACGTCGAGCATCAGGTTCTGGCCATTCTTATAGACGGCGTCGGCGCTGCTCGTCTGCACCACCACCGCCTTGGGCACAGCGGCATTGGCGGTGCGCGCCTGGCTGATCGCCCCCAGCGGGTCGCACATCGCCTGGGTGACCGGTTCTACCGCCACCTCGACCGGTGTGCCCGGGGCAATTTCGTCGATCGTCCGGCGGATGGCGGGGGCGCTGGCGGCAGGCCCGGCCAAGCCGGAGACCGTAAAGCCGCCGCTATCGACCATGGCGGCCTGGAGCAGGCTGCAATCGATGCGATCGAGTGCGCTCTTGACCTGCCCGAGGGCCGCCCCGGCGGCGGCCAGCCGGGTCCTTGCAGCCTCGGCGGTGCGCTGGGCTTCGGCCTGGCGCTTGGCCTCGTCGGCCTGCCGCTGGGCTTCGGCCTGACGCTGGGCCGCCGCCTGGCGTTCGGCATCCTCGGCCCGGCGCTTGGCCTCGTCCGCCTGGCGCTGGGCCTCACTCTGACGCTGGGCCGCCGCCTGGCGTTCGGCATCCTCGGCCCGGCGCTTGGCCTCGTCCGCCT
>WGMK01000035.1 GCA_016125095.1 Candidatus Hydrogenedens sp.
AGGCATCGCGGGGTCTCCTGCGTAAGTTGAAGTACTCAAGAAACCTCATCTTACCGCAAGGCCCCGCGGTGTCCTCTACACCATCAAGACCTGAACCGAAGCACAGGACCGCCTGTTGCACTTAGTGTTTGAATCTGCCGTCGCATTCACGTGCCCGGGCAGAAGCCGACAGTTCCCGGTTGCCCCGGGTATACTCCGTGCATGAAGGAATACGTCATCATCGCCGCGCTTACGGCGGCCGCGGCCGCGCAGGCCGGCGTGCTTTATGTCAGCAGCGACTTCAATCACGAGGTGCTGCGCTACGACTCTGATACCTTCGGGTACCTTGATGTATTCGCCGCGTCGGATGCCGAAAACACGCTGGACCAGCCGCACGCGATACTGGCGCGCTGCGACGACGTGCTCGTGGCAAGCTTCGGGAATCATCGAGTTCAGCGATTCGACCGGACGACCGGGGCGTATCTCGGCGACTTTGCCGGGCCAGGCGAAGGACTGAACCAGCCCGTTTATATCCTCGTCGGGCCTGATGACAATTATTACGTGTCGAGTCAGGGGAATGACCGCGTGGTCCGCTTCATGCCCGATGGCACCTTGCTGGGCGATTTCGTGACCGAGGGCAGCGGGGGGCTCGATGGACCCTCGGGGCTGGCGTTCAGTCCTGATGGGACGCTGTATGTGGCGGGCCGGTACAGCGCGAACCTGCTGGCCTACGACGGCACCACCGGCGCGTTTGTGTCGGAAGTGATGAGTGCTAGCGACGGCCTCGGCGAGGGGGATACCTTCGGCCTGATGTCCGGGGGCGATGGCCAGCTCTATGGCGCGTCCGGCGGTCGGGTGTACGCCTACGATTTGCAACAAGGAACGGCGGTATTTTCTGCCGCCCTCGGGTTTCCGATTGGCCTTGAGGCTGGACCGGGCGGTATCTATGTGGCCCTGAGCAACAGTCTTTCGCTACTCGATACGAATACCATGACGCTGGGTCCAGCCTTGCTCAGCGGCGGCACGATCAACGTGCTCAACTTCTTTCACTTCGAAGCGACGGCATTTTGCGGCGAAGGCGAGGGAGAGGGTCTCGCGGAGGGCGAAGGGGAGCCCGAGGGTGAGTCGACGACGCACACGGCCGATAGAAACGGCGACTATATAATTTCGCTTGTTGAGATACTTCGCGTCATTCAATTTTACAATGCCGGCGGACTGCACTGCGCCGCACAGCCCCTGAATACAGAAGACGGCTACGATCCCGGATTCACCGGCGAGCATGCTTGCACTGCGCACAATACGGATTATGCACCGCAAGACTGGGTCATAAATCTAAGCGAACTACTAAGACTGATCCAGATATACAACGCGGGCGGCTATTTTTCTTGTTCTCCCTCCGAGGACGGATTCTGTCCCGTCGGCTGAAATCGGCATACCCTAGGGCAAGGGTATTGCGCTGTACGGATTATTGTTTTAGACTGCGTTCGAGGCGGACACGGAAATTTACACAATCGAACTCCGGGGAGGGAGCGCCATGCGTGCGGTGAAGCGTCGGCTCGCGGGTGGGTTGGTGGTTGCGGCAATGCTCGCCATCGGGGCGTCCGCAGGGCATGCGGCCGAAGACGGTTCGTTCATCAATTTCGAGACCGCGCACGTGTCGCCCATGGCGATGAGTCCGGATGGCGCTACGCTTGCGGTGTGCAATACCGCCGACAATCGCGTCGAGATCTTCAGCCTGACCAGTGGCACCCCGGTGGCGACGCGCTCGATCCCCGTCGGACTGGATCCGGTCTCGGTGCGGTTCCGGAACAACGTCGAACTCTGGTGCGTGAACCAGATATCGGACAGCGTCAGCATCATCGATCTGGGCGCGGGCGGCGTGGTGGCCACCGTGCAAACGGAAGACGAGCCGGCCGACGTCGTGTTCGCCGGCAATCCCCGCCGCGCCTACGTGTCGTGCTCCCAGACCAATAATCTCCTTGTCTTCCATCCGGACAATTTGGGCGAGCCGCTCTATACGATTCCCTTGAATGAAAACGCGCCGCGCACGCTGCAGACCGATGCGACCGGCAGCAAGGTGTATGTGGCGTTCTTCGACGCGGGCAACATCACCGCGATCGACGGCGCGGCAGAGGATCCCCAGCTTTGGCCCTGGGCGAAAAACTCCGCGGACAACGTGAACTTGCCCTACGGTGGCGCGAATCCCTCGCCGCAGATGCTCATCATCGATGAGGCGGGCAACGTGGAGCCGCTGCCGGAGAATCCGGAGCTGCCGCCCTGGCCGCGCTCGTCGCTGATCATGGTGAACGGCCGGCCCGAGGACTTCCACGACTGGGAAGACGGGCAGCGCGTGTCGTTTCTTAATTTCATCAGCGGCCTGCAGGCCCCGCTGACCGGGCGCCCGGTGGGCTGGGACCGCACGGACTTCGGCCTCGGTATCGTCAACACCGCGACGCGCGGTGTCTCCTACATCAAGAATCTGAACCTGCAAAATATGTCGATGGCGGTGAATCCGGTCACGGGCGTCGTGGCGATCGCGGGATTCCGCGGCCATCCTTACATCCGCTTCGAGCCGAGCCTGCAGGGCAACTTCACCCAGATCAATGTGTTTCTTTACGACCCGAAGACCGGCCAGAACATCAACCACAACCGCAACAAGGTGAACGCGCACATCGGTAAGGCGGTACACATCGTGTCGGAAGCGGAGCGCCAGAAGAGCCTCGGCGATCCGCGCGGCATGGCCTGGCGCGGCGACGGCAAGATTCTCTACTTGAGCGGCATGGGCTCGAACAACCTGGTGACTATGAATGAGGACGGCAAGCGCGCCGGCGTGTCCGGCGATCCCTTCACCATCGATGTGGGCGAAGGCCCGACCGGCGTGGTGATGGACGACGCGCGCGGCCAGCTCTACGTGCTCAACCGCTTTGCGGCGTCGGTGTCCGTGGTCGAGACGGAAACCGACACCGAGACCGCCGAGGTAGGGTTCTACGACCCGACCCCGGAAGTCATCCGCGTCGGGCGGCGGCATTTCTACAATACGCAAGAGAATTCCGGCACCGGCATGGTGTCATGCGCCTCTTGCCATATCGATGGCAAGAGCGACAAGCTGCCCTGGAACCTCGGCGTGCCGCATGGCGATATGCTGCCGCTGTTCGACGAGGCGAATCCCGGCGGCGGCATTCCCGGGCTCGCCGATGATCTCGAGGACTGGCACCCGGTGAAGGGCGACATGATGACGCAGACCCTGCAGGACATTATCGGCAAGGAGCCCTTCCACTGGCGCGGCGACCGGCGCGGCATCGAGGAATTCAATCCCGCCTTTGTCGGGCTGCTCGGCCGCGACACCGAACTGACGGAACAGGAGATGGCCGAGTTTAAGGCCTTCCTGGCGACGATCGCCTTCCCGCCGAATCCCAATCGCGAACTCGACAATTCGCTGCCGACGGCCTTGCTGACGCCGGGATTGCTTACGGCGGGCACCTTCGGTCCCGCGCGCCAGCTTTTGCCTGCGGGCAATGCGCAGCGCGGCCTCGAGCTATTCCGCACGGCGCTGCCCGAAGAGGGCCGCCAGATCCGCTGCATCGATTGCCACACCCTGCCCACCGGCATGGGTACCAACTACACGCTCAACGAAAGCCAGGAGTGGGAAGAACTGCCGCCGGGTCCGAACGGCGAAGCGCACCACGCCATGGTATCCATCACCGGGCAAGCGCAAAAGAATTTCAAGGTGCCGCAATTGCGGAGCGTCCGCGAGAAGCTCGGCTTCGACCTGCAGGCACAGCAGAGCATGCAGGGTTCCGGCTTCATGCACGACGGCACGCTCGATACCCTGCCGCGCCTGCTTTCCGCCGGGCACTTCGCCGTGGCCAAAAGCGACCAGGACGTGGCGGATCTTGCGGCCTTCCTGATGGCGTTCAGCGGTTCGGATTTCCCTGAGAGCACCGACCCGACCGAGCCGCCCGGCACGCCCAGCCTAGACGCGCACGCCGCAGTCGGCTATCAGGTCACGCTCGACGCGACCACCAGCGGCGACGACATCGCCTCGGCCATCGACCAGCTGCTTGGCATCCAGTTCAGCGACCGCGTGGTGCTGACCGCGCGTTGGATTGAAGCCGGCGTCCAGCGCGGCGCGGTCTATGAAAGCGGATCGTTTCTCACCGACCGGTCGGGCGACACCCGTACGTTCAACCAGTTCCTCAGCCTCATCGAGACCACGCCCGTCACTTTTACCATCGTGGCCGCCGGAACCGAGACCCGTATCGCCCGCGACCGCGACGAAGACGGCGTGCTCGACTACGACGAAGACCACGATTACGATCCCGATGGCAAGCTGACCGCAGACCGCAATGGCGACTATGCCATCAATCTGTCGGAAGTGCTGCGCGTGGTGCAGTTCTTCAATGCGGGCGGCCTCCACTGTCCGGCCACCGAACAGGCCACGGAAGATGGCTTCTTCCCGGGGGCGGGGGCGGACCACACCTGCGATCCGCACGACAGCGACTATAGTCCGCAGGATTGGATGGTCAGCATCAATGAGCTGCTTCGCACCATTCAGTACTTCAATGCACAGGGTTACTACTACTGCCCGGTGCAGGAGACTGAAGACGGATTCTGTCCCGGCGTTGCATAGCGCGACGCAAGTTACGCCAGGAATTGAAGCCCCCCGGTGCGAGCCGCTTGCCGCACCGGGGGCTGGCTTTTCGACCGTAAACTGCTCCCGGATAAGCGGAGTATTGACAGTTCCATTAATTTCAGATATTATTGAAATTTCAAAAGGTAGTGAATCATGAAGCTGTCCGACACACAGAAAACTTTCGTGCTGCATTGGGGCGAGAAGGCCATGAAATTCGGGTTCAACCGGACGCTGGCGCAGATTCACGCCTTGCTCTATGTCTCGCCCGAGGCGCTGGACGCGGAGGAGATCGCGGAGACCCTGCAGATCTCGCGCTCGAACGTGAGCATCAGCATCCGCGAATTGCAGAGCTGGGGCCTGATTACCGCCGCCCCGAAGATGGGCGACCGGAAAACCTACTACGAGACGCTGGACAGCACCTGGGAAATGTTCCGCCTGGTCGCCATCGAGCGGCAGAAGCGCGAACTCGCCCCGTCGATCTCGCTGCTGCGCGACTTGCTGCTGGCCGGGAACGACGATGCCGACCCGACGCAACGTCACGTGACCCGGCGACTGGAGTCGCTGCTGCAACTCTTCGAGCACGCGTCCACCTTGTCGGAACTGCTGAAGAACCTCTCGGTGGATCAGGTCGCCAAGCTGCTCGAGTCCAATTTCAGCCTGCTGGAGCAGGCGGTGCAGCCCGAGGAAGCAGCCCCGCCTGCGCGCGTACTGCACCCGGAAGAGAACTGACCACAACCGCGGTATCGCCGCGCGGGTGCACGGCACCAAGGAGATGGAACCATGTCGACGGCCCTCGAAGCGCTCCCGCCGCAACGCGTGGAACCCATCCAGCGATTGAATCCCTTCCGGCTGCTGCCGGCGCTGCTGAAGCTGCGGTTCCGGGGCGACTTCAGCGACGTCGTGACCTACTCGTACTCGATCAAGGCGGGGCTTCGCGCCGGATTCTGGCCCGTGCGATTCGTCTATCTGCATCGTCCGGAACTGGTCGAGGCGGTGTGCGTGAAAAACGACAAGAGCTACATCAAGCCCCTGGGGATCGAGGGGCTGCGGCGTTTCCTCGGCAACGGCCTGCTGACGAGCGAAGGGAAGTTTCATCTGCGGCAGCGCCGCATGATTCAGCCAGCCTTCCACAAAAAGCGGATTGATGCCTATGCCAAGTGCATGGTGGACTATTCGCTGAAGCGGACGGAGCAATGGAAAGACGGGCAGGAACTCGATATCCATACCGAGATGATGGGGGTGACGCTGGAGATCATCGCGAAGACGATGTTTAACGCGGAGGTGGCGGGCGACGCAGCGAAGGTGGCGCATGCGCTGGATATGATCACCGGCTACCAGGAGCGCTACGGCATCCGCTGGGTGGGCAAGATCTTCGACGCGCTGCCGCTGCCGAGCACGCGGCGGCTGCTGAAGGCGATGGCCGAGCTCGACGCGATCATGTACCGCATCATCGACGAGCACTGCGGCGCGGAGGAAGACACCGGCGATCTGCTTTCGATGCTGCTGCAGGCGCGTGCGGAGGAAGACGGCACCATCATGAGCGGGCAGCAGCTGCGCGACGAATGCCTGACGCTCTTCCTCGCCGGGCACGAGACGACGGCCGTGCTGATGTCGTGGACCTGGTGGCTGCTGTCGGAGCATCCGGAGGTGGAGGCGAAGCTGCACGAGGAACTCGACCGCGTGCTGGAAGGGCGGCCCGCGGCCATGGAAGACGTGGACAAGCTGGTCTACACGCGCTATGTGGTCACCGAGGCGATGCGGCTGTACCCGCCTGCCTTCGGGTTCGGAAGGCAGGCCATCGAGGACAACCAGGTGGGACCGTATCTCATCCGCAAGGGCACCATCGTCGGCATGGCGCCGTTCCTCATGCACCGCCAGCCGGAGTGGTATCCCGAGCCGGAGAAGTTCGACCCCGAGCGCTGGACGCCCGAGCGATCGGAAGGGCTGCCGAAGTTCGCCTACTGCCCCTTCGGCGGCGGATCGCGCAAGTGCATCGGCGATCAGTTCGCGTGGATGGAAGCGACGCTGCTGCTGGCGACCTTCGCGCAGGGCTGGAAGATGCGCGTTTTGCCGGGGCGCGAGCCGGTACCGCAGCCCCTGGTCACGCTGCGGCCGAAGGGCGGCGTGCCCGTGGTGCTCGAGAAGCGGACGCTTGCCGCAGTTTCTTAGGCGCCCAGCCAGCGGATGCTTTCGATCAGGTAGTCCAGGGCCTCGCGGGTCTGGCGCGGATTGATCGGTAGCGTCACGAGGTGGTTGCCCACGCGCTCGGCGTTGGGGAACTGCCCCTTGCGGTAGCCGCGGTTCTGGAACGCGGTGGACCAGTGCAGCGGATTGTAGTGCGTGCCGAGCTTGATGCGCTTCTCGTGGAGCATGGCGTAGACGAAATCGATCTTGTCCATGCCGAAGGCTGCGGGGTCGAGCATCACCGGGTACAGGTGGAAGCTGTGGTAGTTGCCCTCGAGCGTCCGCGGCAGCGTGAGGCCCGGCACGCCGGATAATCCCGCGGTCAGGTAGTCGGCGTTGTCATTGCGGCGCGCGTTCAGGTCGTCCAGCTTCTTCAATTGCACGCTGCCGATGGCCGCCTGGATATCCGTCATGCGGAAGTTGTAGCCGCAGTCGTCGAAATCCTGCCACCAGAACGCCTTGCCCATCGGGAACTTTGTCTCGTCGAGGCTGCAATACTTGCTGCTCTTGCCGTGCACGCGCGTGCAATGCGATCGGTACAGCGCGACGCGCTCGAACAGCGCGGCGTCGTTCGTGACCACCATGCCGCCTTCGCCGAGCGTGGACATGTTCTTCTGTTCGTGAAAGCTGAAGCAGCCGAGCGCACCCATCGAGCCGGCCTTGCGTCCCTTGTAGGCCGCGCCCACCGCCTGCGCAGAATCTTCCACGACTGGAATGCCGTGCGCGCCCGCCACCGCGAGAATGGCGTCCATGTCGCAGCACTGCCCGTAGAGATGCACGGGGAGAATCGCCTTGGTCTCGGGACGGATGGCCGCTTCGATTTGTCCCGCATCCAGGTTGTAAGTGTCCGCGTCAATATCGACGAAATCCACTTCTGCGCCGAGTGTCACCGCCACGGCCGCCGTGGCAATCCAGGTCATCGGCGTGGTGATCACGCGATCGCCGGGCTTGATATCCAGCGCGACGAGCGCGAGAAATAATGCCGCGGTGCCATTGCTCACGCAGCGCGCGTGCTCGACGCCGCAGTAGGCGGCGAATTCCTTTTCAAACTGCAGGCAGGCCTCGCCGCTCGTGGGCGCGTTCTTGTGCAAAATCTCGAGCAGCACGCGCTCTTCCTCGCGTCCGTATTCGCTGCCGAACTGGATGAACAAATCGTGCTTAATCTGGGGACCGCCCATGCCGTGATTCTCCTGCTTTCTATTGCTGGCGGCTCAGCCGCTTGTGCATAACGCCGACGCGCCAATGCACAATGATCATCAGCACGACCAGCAGCACGCTCATCGAAAGGCCGAGCAGGTTGGCATTGCGCACGGCCTCCTCGGGATCGCGCCCGTGGAGCAGCCGCCCGATGACCTGCTCCTGAACCACGGGCCCGATGCTGCCAATGCCGTTGACCAGGCCCGCCACGGCCACGGCGTTGCGTTCGCCCGCCACCACCACGGAGCCCGCGCCGCAGAGCAGCGTGTCGGGGCCGTAGAGCATGAAGCCGACCAGCCCGAAGCAGACGGCCAGTGCAACGGGATTGCTGCCGAACTGCATGACCGTGAGATACCCAACGACGAGGCCGGCGCTCATGATGAGACACACGCGATCCCACCGTCCGCGGAATACGCGGTCGAGCGCGATGCCGGCAAGGATGGCGCCCGCGAGCCCCGCCCAGTCGAAGATGGAGGAATAGTAGGCGGCCTTGTCCACCTCGAGTCCTTGCAGGTCGAGGAAGGTAGGCAGCCAGGAATCGAGCGCGTAGCGCAGGAACTTCACGCAGAAATACGAGAGGCCCATCAGCAATACCACCGGGCTCGAGGCGAGCCGCAGATAGTCTGCGAAGCTAACGTGCGTGGCATTCGAGGCGTCGACGGCGCGGTCGACTTCATGCTCGGCGTCGACAATCGGATCCAGCCCGACATCCTGCGGCTTGTCGCGCTGCCAGAAAAACAACAGCCACCAGATGGCGAAGGCGAACAGCGTGCAGCCGAGAAAGGCGTAGCGCACGCCGTATTCCGCGCCGTACAGCGCGCTATAGTGACCCAGCAGCATGCCCCCGGCGGACTTCACCAGGATATTGCCGACGAGGTAATTCGTGGACCAGAAGCCCATGATCGTGCCGCGTTCTTTTTTCTGCAGCCACTCAGCGATACCGCCCACAGAGCCGGGCCAGCCCGCCGCCTGCACGAGGCCGTTGAAGAACATGAACATGAGGAAGGTGGCGTAGGAATCCGTGAAGCCGAAGATGATGTTGATGAGCATCGAAATGCCCAGCCCGCCCACCAGCAGCACGCGCGGGCCCCACTTGCGGCCGATGAAGCTGTTCAGGAATTGGCCGATCATATAGGCCACCAGGAAGGCGGTCCAGATATTGGCGACCGCATCGAAGCCCATGCCGTAGCCGCCCTCTTCCACCGGCATCGCGAGCGTGCTCTTGCAGATGGTGAACACCTTCCGGGTCAGGTAGAACCCGGCATAGCCGAAATACGTGGCGACCAGCACGCGCCAGCGCCACTGCTGCTGCTGTGTCGTGAGGGGATGTTCGTTCATCGGCGGGATCCTGCGGTATTCCGCGGTCGGCGGAGAAGCGTGGAGTATGGAACCCTGCGGCCGCGGTTTCAAGGGCGGACTATTCGCGCGCGCCGCGATTGCGCTACCATGAGTCATGGACCATTTATCGATTACGCCAGTCCGATCGCTTGCCGCGCTGGCGGCAGGCCTCCTCGCCGCCCTGCCCGGTCACGCGCTTGACTCCGCGCCTGATGATCTCTTCGAGGCGAAGGTGCGCCCGATCCTCGTCGAGCATTGCGTGTCGTGCCACGGTCCCGAGAAGGTCAAGTCCGGCCTGCGGCTGGATTCGGGCGAGGCGGTGTATACCGGCGGCTCGCGCGGTCCGGCGGTCGTGGCGGGCAAACCCGAGGAGAGCCTGCTGTATCAGGCGGTGGCGCACATCGGCAATCTGGAAATGCCGCCGAAGTACGCGCTTGAGCCCGACGCGGTCGAGTCGATACGCGCATGGATTGCCGCCGGTGCGGCGTGGCCCGATTTCGATCCGGCATCGATGGTGCCAAAGGACAAGCACGCCGAGGCGGCCGCGCAGCACTGGGCGTTTCAGCCGGTGGGCATTCCCGCGCCGCCCGCCGTAGAGGGCGACTGGTGCCGCAATGACGTTGATCGCTTCGTCTTGGCGCGCATGGAGCCCGAGGGGTTGCACCCCGCGCCGACGGCCGACAAGGAGACGCTGCTCCGGCGCGTAACCATTGACCTGATCGGCCTGCCCCCGACGCCCGAGGAGCGCGCCGCGTTTCTCGCCGACGATGCGCCCGAGGCCTACGATCGCGTGGTGGAGCGACTGCTGGCGTCGCCGCAGTACGGCGAGCGCTGGGCGCGGCATTGGCTGGATCTCGTGCGCTATACCGACTCCTTCGATTCGCGCGCGAGCACCGTGACCGACCCCGCCGAAATCTGGCGCTACCGCGATTGGGTGGTGCAGTCGCTCAACAACGACCTGCCCTACGATCAATTCCTCCGGTATCAGGTGGCGGGCGATCTGATTTCCGCGGCGGACGGCGGCTTCAACCGCGACGGACTGGTGGCCACCGGCGTGCTCGCCATCGGCAATTGGCCCCAGGGCGACGCCGACAAGGAGAAGATGGTCTGCGACATCGTGGACGATCAGATCGATCTGGTCACGCGCGGCTTCCTGGGGTTGACGCTATCGTGCGCGCGCTGCCACGACCACAAATTCGAGCCTTTCACCACCGAGGACTACTACGGGCTCGCGGGCATTTTCTTCAGCAGCAGCATCCTGCCGGGTCCGGGCGCGAAGACCGAGGGTTCGCCGATTTTGCATCTGCCGCTGGCGTCGCCCGAAGAAATGGCGGCACGCGCGGCGCGCGATCAGCGGCTGGCGGAACTGCGCGGTCAGCGCGATACCCTGCTCGCCGAGGACCGCGCGGCCTTTGCGCGGCGTGACGTTTCCCGCGCGCCGGAATATCTGCTGGCCGCGCTGGGCATCACCAAGGCGCAGCGCGCGCTCGACCCTGCGGCGGTGCGCAAGTGGGAAGAATGGCTGGGCCAGCGTCCCGGCGTTCTCGGCCGACTCGAGCGCGACACCAATGGCATTCCCGGGCTGCATGCGCGGCGCGGTTCGCAAGACATGCCCTCGGCCGTGCTGAACCTGACCGGAAAAGAACAGCACTACGCCACCATCACCCAGCCGCCCGACACGATCATCGTGCATCCTTCGCCCGACAAGCCCGCGCTGGTCGCGTGGCAGAGCCCGGTGGCCGCGCAAGTGAGCGCGCGGGCGCAGCTGCTCGACGTGGACCCCACCTGCGGCAACGGCATCGTCTGCCGCATCCTGGCGGGCGAAGAGGTCCTGGCGGAAGGCGTGCTGGAGAACGGCGCGATGGCCATTTTCGAGTTTACGGAGCCCCGCGCCGTGAAGCCCGGCGAACGCCTGGTGCTGTCCGTCGATCCGCGTGGCGACTATTCCTGCGACAGCACGAGCGTTGAGTGGTTCATTACGTCGGACTCCGGCGCGACCTGGGACTTCCGCAGCGAGGTGCTCGGTCAATTCCTCGATGCCGGCCCCTGGCGCGACCATGCCGGCAACGAGGAGGTGTGGTCTCTGGCCGATCCCAACGAAGCGCCTGCTGCGCCGGGCTTGCGCGACGAGTTGCGGCCGCTGCTGGCGGCGGCGGATCGGGATGCGGCGGTAAGCGCCTTCGCTGCCGGACTGCGCGAGCGGCTCGGCAATGCGGCAGTGCGCGACGAACTAACCGGCGAACGCGGGCCCTTCTGGCTCGATGCGCCGCCGCTCGAAGAAGGCGCGCCGCGCGCCGCCGTCGAGGCGGAGCTGCGCGATCTCGAAGAGCACCCCATGCCCGCGCTCGATCTTGCGGTCGGCATACAAGAGGGCGCCGTGCCCAACACCGGCTACCAGGGCTTCAACGACGTGCGCGTACACAAGCGCGGCGACTACAACAACCTCGGCGAGGTGGTGCCGCGCCGCATGCCGGCCGTGCTCGCGAGTGCGAGTGCCCAGCCGATTACCGAGGGCAGCGGCCGCCGCGAGCTGGCCGAATGGATCGCCGGCGCGGACAACCCCCTCACCGCGCGCGTGATGGTCAACCGTATCTGGCTGCATCATTTCGGCGCGGGGCTGGTGCGTACGCCGGGCGATTTCGGCACGCGCGGCGAAGCGCCCACGCATCCGGAACTCCTGGATTACCTCGCGCGCGCCTTCATGGATTCCGGATGGAGCATCAAGGCGGTGCACCGGCTCATGGTGTTGTCGGCTGCCTACCGGCAGGATTCCGAGGGCAACCCCGAGAGCATCGCGCGGGATCCTGAGAACCGGCTTTACGCACGGATGAATCGCCAGCGCGCCGAGGCCGAGGTGCTGCGCGACAGCCTGCTGGCGGTGTCGAAGCAGCTCGACCTCGAGGCGGGCGGTCCGGCCTTCGCCGACATCAACCGGCCGCGCCGCACGCTCTACCTCAAGACCAACCGCTCCGACCGCACCACCTTCGCCACGCTTTTCGACGCCGCGGATCCCACGGCCATCGTGCCCAAGCGGGTCGAGGCGACCGTCGCGCCGCAGGCGCTCTTCCTGATGAACCACCCCTTCGTGCAGTCTGTGGCCGATGCACTCGCCGCGAGCGTGGCGGGGCATGCGGACTCGGTGGAGGAACAGGTGCGCGAACTCTACCGCCGCCTTTACGCGCGCGATGCCGAGCCGCACGAAATCGAGCAGGCCGAGGCCTACTTGGCCGCCGCGCCTCCCGACACAGCGCTGCCCACCTATTGCCAGGCGCTGCTCTGCGCCAACGAATTCGTGTTTGTGGATTGACCGCGATGCGCTATGATGAATGGATAGAGAGGATGACGACCGCATGAACCCGAATCGGAACGCGATGAGCCGGCGACAGGCGCTGAAGGCCTTTGCCAACGGCTTCGGCCTGCTCGGCCTGGCGCCTTTGCTGCACGCCGAGGCGGCCGCCGCGCCCGCCGGGCTCACGCATTTGCCGGCCAAGGCGAAGAACGTCATCTTTCTGTTCATGTCCGGCGGCCCGTCGCACGTGGACCTATTCGATCCCAAGCCGCGGCTGACGGCCGAGATGGGGCAGCCGCTGCCCTTCGCCAAGCCCAAGCTCGAGCGCACCAAGACCGGCAACCTGCTGGGTTCGCCCTGGCGCTTTGCGCGGCACGGCCAGAGCGGCATGGATTTCAGCGAACTGCTGCCGCATCTCGCTACCTGCGCTGACGACCTCTGCATGGTCCGCTCGATGGTGGCCGACAACATCAACCATAACGGCGCCTGCCTGCAGATGAACACCGGCGAGCAGACCTTCTCGCGCCCGAGCCTCGGCTCGTGGCTGCTCTACGGACTCGGCACGGAAAACCAGAACCTGCCCGGCTTCGTGGTGCTTAGTCCTGCCCAGCCGGCCCAGGGCGCGCCGCTGTGGAGTTCGAGCTTTCTGCCCGCCGCCTACCAGGGCACGCTCGTGTCGAACATGGACGATCCCATCGCGAACCTCGCCAACGGCCGGCTGCCGCTCGACGCGCAGCGCCGCCAGCTGGACCTGCTCGCCTCGCTCAATGCCGACCACCACGCCCTGCGTGAAGAAGACAGCCGCCTGAGCGCGCGCATCGAGTCCTTCGAACTGGCCTACCGCATGCAGACCGAGGCGCCCGAGGCCTTCAGCATCGCCGGGGAATCCGCCGCCACGCGCGGGCTCTACGGCCTGGACAACCCGACGACGGCCATCTTCGGCAAGCAGTGCCTGCTGGCGCGGCGGCTGGTGGAGCGGGGCGTGCGCTGCGTGCAGGTCTACCACACGCAAACCGAGAAGCGCGCGAGCTGCCAGCTCTGGGATCAGCACGGCGGGCTCAAGGAAGAGCTACCCAACAACTGCGCGGCGACCGACCAGCCGATCGCGGGGCTCATCAAGGACCTGAAGTCGCGCGGTCTGCTCGACGAGACGCTCGTGCTCTGGGGCGGCGAATTCGGACGCACGCCCACCGCCGAGGGCGACAACGGCCGCGAGCACCATCCCTTCGGCTTCACCATGTGGATGGCGGGCGGCGGCACGAAGGGCGGCCTCACCTACGGAGCCACCGACGAGTACGGTTGGCACGCTGTGGAGAACAAGGTGCACGTGCACGACCTCCACGCCACGGTGCTCCACCTCATGGGCATCGACCACGAGCGCCTCACCTACCGCTACGCCGGCCGCGACTACCGCCTCACCGACGTCTACGGCAACGTCATCCACGATCTCATCGCATAGCCACTGGCCCCGCAAACTGCGCCGAACGCCAATTTGTCAACAGTTTACTTGCGAGGTGACGGGGTTTCTGGTACCTTTGTTCTGGAAATTCTGGAATTTGCCGGATGAATTGAACAGGTTGAGGTACCGATATGCGGGCTACGACTTTTGCTTGGGGTATCGTGGGCATGTTGTTGTTGCCCGCGCTTTCGGCCAGTCCGCAACCGGAGTCCAACGGTCCGAAGGTTATCTACGGCACGGACGACCGCATCGACGTCTATGAAGAATCCGACCCCGCCCGCCTCGCTATGGCGCGTTCCACCTGCGCCTTGATCTCGACTTCGCGCTTGGTCGCGAATGGCATCGGCGGCTACGACATTGGCACGTCCCCCTTCGATGTCTGCGAGAGCGAGCCCTTTTCCTCGCAGCCCACAGCCGCGTTCTGTACCGGCTTTATCGTGGGGGACGATTTGATTGCGACGGCGGGGCATTGCGCCAATGCCGGCAATCTGAGCCAGTTCGCCCTCGTGTTCGGTTTCGAAATGACGGATGCGAACACCCCGATCACATCGGTCGATGCGAGCCAGGTGTATTTTCCCACAAGCGTGGTCTCGCAGGTGCTGAACGATTCCCTCGACTATTGCATCCTCCGCATCGACCGCAACATCGAGGTGCCGGGCGCCGAGCCGATGAATATCCGTCGCGACGGCGTGGTGGCGGTCGGCACACCGGTGGGCGTGCTCGGCCATCCTTCCGGGCTGCCGATGAAGATCGCCTTCGGCCCGACGACCGAGGTGAAGAACAACACGCCGGCCGATTTCTTCATGGCGAACGTCGATACCTACGGCGGCAATTCAGGCTCGCCGGTGATCGATCCGGCGACGCTGACGGTCGAGGGCATACTCGTGCGTGGCAATAGCGACTACGTGGAGGTGGTGGAGGGGGAGGGTCCTTGCCGCGTCTCGAACGTGTTGTCGGATAACGCGTCCAGTGAATCCGTGACCAAGACCACGCGCTTCGCCGATTTCGTTCCCGTGCTCACCGGCCAAGCGGGGGTGCTGCAGTTCTCGAGCGGCGCGTACCGCTGCGACGGCACCGCGGAAATCATCCTGCGCGACTTGGACCTCTCAGAGGCTCCTTCGCAGGCGGTTACGGTTACCAGTTCCACGGGCGATTCCGAGGCGATTACCTTGACGCCCTCCGGGTTGCTGACGCGTACGTTCCGCGGCACGATAGCGCTCGGAACCGATAGCGTGGCCGACAATGGGACCCTCGGCGTGGCCGGAGGCGGCACGATTACGGTGACCTACGAAGACGCCGACGACGGCTCCGGCAATCCAGTGACCACGACCGCGCAGGCGGACCTGTTGTGCTCGCCGCCGCAGATTTCCAACGTGTCTTTCGAGACGCTCCTGGGCAGCCGTATCACCGTGCAGTTCGATACCGATGTGCCGACGACGGCCAGCGTGCAGATCGGCACCTCCTGCGGCAGCGGCTCCGTGGTGTTGGACAACGACCTCGGCACGACGCACCGGATCACCATCACCGGCCTGCTGTCGGAAACCGACTATCGGGTTTCGATAACGGCCTCCGACGAGGCCGACAACACGACCGTCGACGACAACGGCGGCGCGTGCTTCCTGGTATCGACCGGAGCGCCCGGCTCCACGTTCACCGAGACCTTCAGCGCGATCGACACGAATGACCTCGTGAATTCTTCGCTCTACTTTTTCGCCAACGGCAGCGCCGACTACTACGGCGTGTGCAAGGAAGTTGCGGCGGCGTTCCCCGATGATCCCGCGGGCGGCACGGCGATCGTGGCGACCGATGATTCCTCGACCGAGATCGCCCTGGCCGACAACAAGACGGTTGAGCTTTACGGCACGAGCTACAGCAAGGTGTATGTGGGATCCAACGGCTACGTGACGCTGGGCGTGCCGGATACCAGCTATCTGCCGACCACGAGCGCGCACTTCGCCTCGCCCGCGGTGTCGCTCTTCCGCTGCGATCTCTCCCCCGGGGCCGAGGCAAGGGTTTCCTGGCAGCAATACGGCGACCGCTTGACGATCACCTACGAGGGCGTATCGCTCATCGGGCAATCCGACAGCAACAACTTCCAGGTATCCCTGTATTTTGACGGCCGCATCCGCATGACCTGGCTCACGGTATCCAACGCAACGTTCATCGCGGGGCTGTCGGGCGGACAAGGAACGCCCTCGCCCTTTACCGAGACAGATCTGAGCGCGTCGGCGGATTGCACCACCGCCTCCGAAGGCGAGGGCGCGGTCGATGGCGAAGGGATCAGCGAGGGCGAAGGCGCCAGCGAGGGTATAGCTGAAGGCAGCATCGAGGGTGAAGGCGAGGGCACCTTGGAAGGCCAGCCCGAGGGGTTCTTCGAGGGAGTATTCGAGGGCGAAGGCGTTGCGGAAGGAACCAGCGAGGGGCAATCCGACGGAGAAGGGGTGATAGAAGGAGAAGGTCAGCCTGATGGCGAGGGCGTTGTGGATGGCGAAGGCGTGGTGGATGGTGAGGGTCAACCCGAGGGCGAAGGCGTTGCGGACGGCGAAGGTCAGGCCGAGGGCGAGGGTGTCGTGGATGGCGAAGGTCAGCCCGACGGCGAGGGCGTTGCGGACGGCGAAGGTCAGGCCGACGGCGAGGGTGTTCTAGACGGCGAAGGCCAATCCGACGGCGAAGGCTTTGCCGATGGCGAAGGCGGTGGCGAAGCTTCCGTAGAGGGCGAAGGCGAAGGGGGCGGCGAAGGCGGTACGTTCGATCCCTACGAGCAGGTGCTCTACACCCTGGCAGCCGCGGACACCAGCGGCGACAAGCTGCTGAGCCTTGCGGAGATTCAGGCACAGCTGCCGGGCTTCACGCAGGAGCAACTGGACGCAGCCGATGCGAACGGCGATGGATTGCTGAGCGTGGCGGAACTGCTCGAGTTCACCGGCGGCGGCATTCTCATGAGCGCTGACACCGACGGCGACTTCGCGCTTGTGCTCAGCGAACTGCTCCGGGTGATACAGTTGTACAACGCCGGGCAATACGCCTGCGCGGCGAACGCCGGAGCGACGGAAGACGGATTTGAACCGCGCGAGGGTACGCAGGCGGACCCGGTTTGCGTGCTGCACTCGCTCGACCGCGATGGAAACAACGTCATCACCCTGAGCGAACTGCTCCGGGCGATCCAGTTCTTCAATCTCGGCGGCTATTCCTACTGCGACGAGGCGAGTCCCGAAGACGGGTTCTGCGCGCCTTAACCGGCAGGGGATTCCGGCTCGTCGATGTGCGCGGCACTCAGCATGCGCGAGAAGAGGAATGGGGTGCGTGTCTCGAAGAGACAATCCTCGCCCGTGACGGGGTGCTTGAAGGCCAGCGATTTCGCATGCAGCGCGAGCCGGCGGCCGCCGTCGCGCGGGATGCCGTACTTCAGGTCGCCCACGATGGGCAATTTGTTCTCGGCCAGGTGCACGCGAATCTGGTGCTTGCGACCGCTGAGCAGCCGGATGTCCAGCAGCGTATACCCGCGGCCCGTGCCGAGCACCTTGTAGGCCGTCTCCGACAGTTTGCCGCGCGAGGGGTCCTGCGTGGAATGCACGCGGTGCACGCCATTCTCCACCAGGTAAGACTTGAAGGTGCCGGATTCCGCCGGGGGCGTGCCGTGCACCAGCGCCAGGTAGTGCTTCTCCACCTGCGGCCACGAGGCCTGCAACGCGTCCTTCACCGCCTGCGACCGCGCGAAGAGGAGGATGCCCGAGACCTCGCGGTCGAGCCGATGCACGATGAAGATGCGTTCGCGTGATTTCGAATTGCCCTTGCGCACATAGTCCGTGAGCCGGAAATAGGCCGTCTCGACCGATTGCCGATCGGTGCTCATGGTCAGCAGGCCGGGGGCCTTGTCCACCACCAGCAGGTGTTTGTCGTGGTGCAGCACAATCAGGCCCTTGGGCTGGTGCTTGCCGCGGGATTTCTTCTTTTTTTCTTGCATGAAGGCCTTCCGGGGGCGCGAACAGGGGTAGACAAAGCCCCAACGGCTTCGCCAGAATCGCTGCTCCGGGTTTTCAGGAGGAAGCGCGCCGCGTTGGGCTTGGCGCAAGCATAGGGAGATTTGACGTGAAAAGAAAACTTTCCGTATCCGTGGCGGCGTGCTGCGCGTCGGTGGCGATGCTGTGGAGCAGCGCCGCCTCGGCCCTCGAGATGCCTTCGATCTTCGGCGACCACATGGTGCTGCAGCAAGGCAAGGACCTCCCCGTTTGGGGCTGGGGCGAACCGGGCGAAGCAGTGCGCGTGCGTCTGGGCGGCCGTTCCGAGAAGACTACGGCCGACGAACAGGGAAACTGGAAGGTGACCTTCACGCCCTTCGAAACCGGGCGGCCCCTGAAGATGAAGGTGAGCGGCGAGAGCGACACGCTCAGCTTCGAAGACGTGCTGATTGGCGAGGTTTGGGTAGCCTCGGGACAATCGAACATGCAGTGGACCGTGGGCAATTCGAACAACAGCCGCCTCGAAATCGAGCAGGCCGACCACCCGGAGCTGCGCTTGTTCTACGTGCCGCGCACGGTGGCCGATGAACCCCAGCGCGACTGCGATGCGGAGTGGGTGGTCTGCACGCCGGAAACCGTGCCGGAATTCTCGGCCGTTGCCTATTTCTTCGGGCGCGACCTCAACCGCGAGCTGGGCGTGCCCGTCGGCATGATCCACTCTTCGTGGGGCGGCACGCCGGCCGAGGCTTGGACCACCATTGACAGCATCCACGCCGACCCGATGCTACAGCCGATTTCTGAGCGCTGGGACGCGCAGGCCGAGGCCGACCGCGCGGCGCGGGCCGCGTATGAGGAGGCGCATGCCGCATGGCAGGCCGCGGCGGACAAGAGCGCCGCCGAGCCCGAGGCGCCGAAACCCGGCAACCGGGATTCCTGGCAGCCGGGCGGATTGTACAACGCGATGATCGCGCCGCTGGTGCCCTATGCCATCCAGGGCGCCATCTGGTACCAGGGCGAATCGAACGCCGACCGCGCCTTTCAATACCGCACCCTGTTTCCGCGCATGATCATGGATTGGCACGAGGCCTGGGGCGAGGGCGCGTTCCCATTCCTTTTCGTGCAGCTCGCGAACTTCCAGGCGCGACAGGCCGAGCCGGTCGATTCGGCCTGGGCGGAACTGCGCGAGGCGCAGGCGATGACCCTGGACGCCGTGGAGAATTCCGGGCAGGCCGTCATCATCGACCTCGGTTCCGCCATCGACATTCATCCCCGCAATAAGCAGGACGTAGGCTGGCGCCTGGCGCTCAATGCGCTGGCGAATACCTACGGCCAGGATGTGGCCTACCGCGGTCCGGCGTACGAATCGATGAGCGTAGAGGGCAACAAGGCGACGCTCACGTTCTCGCATGCAGAGCACGGCCTGCAGTCCTGGAACCAGGGCAAGCTCGTCGGGTTCTCCATCGCAGGGGCCGACCAGAAATTCGTGTGGGCCGACGCGAAAATCGTGGGCGACAACCAGGTACAGGTCTGGTCCGACGCCGTGGCCGAACCCGTGGCGGTACGCTATGGCTGGGCCGACAATCCCGAGTGCAACCTCTACGACGGCACGGGGCTGCCGGCTTCGCCGTCCCGCACCGACGACTGGCCCGGCGTTACGGTCGAAGCGCGGTAGGCCGCGTTGTTCGAATCATTGATCATCACGCTGTCCGTGCTGCTAAGCAGCGGCACGGACAGCGTTTCTCTGTTCAAGGATCCTGGATTCGCGCAGGGGTTCAACGTGAGCTCGGCGCGATCATTGGACCAGCCGAACGAGTTGGGTCCGCTGCAAACTTCCGATTCGAGCGCGTCGCCCTCGTGGCGGCTGGCGCAATGGGGCACGCGCTACGTGCTGCCGCCTTCCATCACCGCCGTCGCGGAAGACGGTGTCTGGTCCGTTGGCAACGAGGCGAAGCGTATAACGATTCACCGCCATGCTGCTAGTGTCGCCCAGCTATCGCTGCGTCTCAACGGCATCATGGAATCGAACGAACAATTGCGCGCCAAGGGCGAACCCTGGCCGCACTTGTTGATCGAGCAGCGTCTGGGCATCGATCTCGCAGAGATGCCAGAAGGCGCGCTGCGGCTGGCGGCCGAGTTACGCATCAGCGATTGCCGTCCGGCCTACTGGGCGCGGAAATCGCTCGATCCGGCGCTGCACACGGCGCAGGTATCGGCCTATTTCATGGTGCACCGCCGCCATGCGCCCGGCGAAATGCGCGAGGCGATCTGGTTCGGGATCCCCTTCTTCGACGCGCGCCACGAGATTCCGCCGGGTCACTTCGCCATGGACATAGCCGAGAGCGGCGACCGCGCTAAGTTTATCGCGTGCCTCGAGGGCGAGCGCTTCTGGAAAGGACCCACCGGCGATGGGCAATGGCATACGCTCGATGCGGACATCGTCGCGCTGCTAGGCGTCGCTGTTCGCAAAGCGCAGGAGCAGGGGCACCTGGAGGGCGCAGCAGTCTCCGACCTCGTGCTCGATTCATTCAACCTCGGCTGGGAAGTCACCGGCCCCTACGACGCCACGCTCGATATCCGAGGGCTGCGACTCAATGCTGCGGCGTCCACCGAATAAAATCATCGGGGCGCCTGCCTTTTCAGACAGGCGCCCCGCATGGCGACGCTCCGGTTAGCCGAGAAGGCTGCCGAAGATGTCGTTGAACAGCCCGGTGAGCAGTTCCACGATCTGCGCCAGAATGCCGTCGATGAAGCTCTGAATGTCGAATCCTTCAAGCATGGTGTGTTCTCCTGTGTGGCGGCATCGCCGCCGTTGTGTTTCAGTCCTTCGGTTCGAGTTCTTGTTGCGCGCTGTCGAACTTCAGTGCACGTTACCCGTGTGCTTGCAACGTGTTACAAGAAATTTCGGTTGTAACGAAATCGATTTCAGGCGGTAAGCGAGACCCGCGCGCGACGTCGTCTTGACGCGTCGCGGTGCGTTGATTAGGATGCGGGCTTGCGCAACGAGCGCCGTCTGCCGGAGCAGGCCACGCGACTTGCAGGGAACCGTCTGGAGACCGCCCGATGATCCGTCTTGCCTACGCCACCACTGCCTTCGCGCTCTGCGCGCTGCTCGCGCCTGCCCATGCGGAAGCGCCCGAAGGATTCCGCGCACTGTTTAATGGCACAAGCCTCGAGGGCTGGCACGGCGATAACCCGCACGACACGGTCAAGGCGGCCGAGGGCAAGCGCGACGACGCCATCCAGGCGCAGCAGCGCGACTTCCTCCGCCACTGGAGCGCGGACAACGGCGAGCTGGTGAACGACGGCGAAGGGCCCTATTGCACCACCGACGAGGAGTTCGGCGACATTGAACTGCACGTCGACTACAAGACCGTGCCGCTGGCGGACAGCGGCATCTATTTGCGCGGTACGCCGCAGGTGCAGATTTGGGACACGACGGAGGCGGGCGGCAAGTGGAACATCAACGCCGACAAGGGCTCTGGCGGGCTCTTCAACAATTCCCCCGATACGCCCGGTCAGCTGCCGCTGGTGCTGGCAGACAGGCCCTTCGGCGAATGGAACAGCTTCCGTATTATCCAGCTCGGCGCGCGCACCACGGTATACCTGAACGATCAGCTGGTGGTGGACAACGCCATTATGGAGAACTACTGGGATCGCGCCCTGCCGCTGCCGGCGCGCGGCCCCATCCACCTGCAGACGCACGGCGGCGAGATCCGCTGGCGCAACATCAACGTGAAGGAATTCACGGCCGAGGAAGCCAACGCGATGCTGCGCGGCGACGATGCGGCCGCAGGATTCACCTCGGTGTTCAACGGCACCGACCTGACCGGCTGGGCGGGTGCGACGGACAACTATGAAGTGCGCGACGGCGCGATTGTGTGCAAGCCCGATCACGGCGGCAACCTGTTTACCGAGGCGGAGTACGGCGACTTCGCGGCGCGGCTCGAGTTCAAGCTGCCCCCCGGCGGCAACAACGGCCTCGCCATCCGCTACCCCGGCGAAGGTAATCCCGCCTACGACGGCATGACGGAATTGCAGGTGCTCGACAACACGGCGGACCAATACAAGGAACTCGACCAGCGCCAGTACCACGGATCGGCCTATGGCCAGGTGGCGGCGCACCGCGGCTACCTGCGGCCCGTCGGCGAATGGAACTACGAAGAAGTGACGGTGATCGGTTCGAAGATCAAGGTCGAACTGAACGGCACCGTGATTCTCGACTGCGACCTGAACGACGTGACTGAATACATGGCGAACAGCGCACACCCCGGCAAGGACCTGAAGAAGGGCCACTTCGGCTTCGCGGGCCACAACGACCCGGTCATGTTCCGCAACATCGCCATCAAGACGCTGGACTAATCCGTGCGGGTTGCATCGATAACAGCGGCAGTCGTCACGCTGCTGGCGTGGGCGGCACAGGCGGAGACGATGCCGGTAAGCGGCGAGAGCCTCGTGCTCGCCGGCACCACGCCCGGCCGCCTCTGGTTCGAGGCTATCCAGCCGGAGAGTGTCGTCGTTCGCAGCACCTACTTGCCGAATCAGGAGGGCACGACCGTCTACGAGGCGGGCCGCGATTACGTGCTCGATGTTGACGCCGGCACCCTCGCGCGCACGGCGGACTCGCGCATTCCGGACTTCAGCAAGAATCCGCTTTACGGCCAGCAGGAATTCGACCACACGAAGTTTCCCGGCTACGGCAATGGGCCGTACTTCGTGTTTGTCGATTACACGGCGAAAGACGGCGCAGCCCTGTGCGCGCCCTCCGACCAGACCGCATTGCTGGCCGGAACACGAAAAAAGCTCGAGGCAGGCGGTCCCTTCAAGCTGCTGGCCTATGGCGACAGCATCACGGCGGGCGGCGAGGCGACCTCGGTGCCGCTGCGCTTTCAGCAGCGCTATGCCGCGTGTCTCCGAGAGCGCTTCCCGCAGGCGGAAATCACGGTGGAGAACGGTGCCACCGGCGGCGACACGACGCGCAACGGCCTGGCCCGGCTCGAGGAGAAAGTGCTGACCCGCGCGCCGGATCTCGTGCTGATCGGATTCGGAATGAACGACCACAACGTCGGCAGCGTGCCGCTCGATGAGTTCAAGAAAAACCTGCTCGACATGATCGCGCAAATTCGCGATCGGACCGGCGCGGAGGTCATGCTCTTTTCCGCGTTCCCGCCAAATCCCGCATGGAAATTCGGGTCGCACCGGATGGAGCAATATGCGGCCGCCACGCGAGAGACCGCCGTCGAGGCCGAGTGCGCCTTCGCCGATGTATACGGCACCTGGATGCAGGTGCTCGCGCGTAAGGACACCGAAAGCCTGCTCGGCAACAACATCAACCACCCCAACGATTTCGGCCATTGGATCTACTTCGAGGCACTGAAGGCCGTGCGGTTTTGAGAATCGCGCGGCGGTATCGGCCGGCCGCCATGCTGCTGGCGCCTGCATTATCGCTCTTGATTTGGTCCGCTGCGGCAGACGACGTCAAGGACGGGTACCTCGAAGCCGTCGAGCGGCAGGTGCGCTGGCTGCACCGGCATCAGGACGCGGAGGGCGCGATTCTCGACCTCGCCCTCGGCACCGAGTTCCAGTACACGACGCCGTATTACGCCTACGCGCTCTACGCCTGCCGCGCGGGCGGGCGCTGCGCGGATCTCGAGGCGTCGTTCCACGCGGCGATGGACCACTGCACGGAACAAGTGGCGCGCGGCAGCCGGGCGATTCCCGATCAGCACGGCGAGTTCTTTCTCGCCTCCCTTGGCGAGTTGTTGTACCTCATTCAGGAACATCCGGACGCAAGCGCGTGGATCGATGCGGAAGCGCTCGCACGGTGGCGCGAGCGGATGTCCGTGCCGGTCGAGCGCGTTATCGAGGGACTCGATGACAAGCTGAACAACCACCGCGCGTATGCCATGAAGGGCGAGTATTTCCGCGCCAAGGCCGGGCTGATTCCGCAGGAATACGCCGACGCGTTCATCGCCGATGCCTGGGAACAACGCGGGCTGAAATACCGGCTCAATAGCCGCGACGGCATCTACACCTATTTTGAGGACTGGAACGGCGACCCGCAATCGCAGACAGTGTCACTCGTGGGGCTGTCGAATCTGCTGCCGATTACAAGGCCCGGTGGCGGGTGGCTGCTGGGCGAGGACTCGCGCGAGCGTAGCATCTGGAACCTCCGCCACTTCGTCGATCCCTCGGGCCAATGTCCGCCCAACGGCCGCACGGACAACCACGTCTTTGGCGACGCCCTCGTGTGCGCGCTCTTCGAGTATTACTACGGCCTGTATCAGCGAGACGCGGAGAAGGGCGAGCAGGCCGCCGCCTGCGGCGCGCTGGCCGCGCGCAGTTTCGCCAGCATGCAGCGCTGGCTGCGCGACGACCCGCCTTACGACGGCATCTACTCCATCACCAAGAACTATTTCGATCCTGCCGAGGGCGTGGGCTATCAGCCCGCGAGCCAGGTGAGCAACTACACAGTCACGGTGGCCGTGCTGTTGGCACAGGCGTGGTGGTCGCGCCCGGAAGACGCCGCCGCCGATACCGCCATCGATATCCCGTACGAGCCCGTCGTCGAGGCGGCCGGCACGCTGGCCTACAACCGCGAGGGCTGCCACGCCCTCGTGAACCTCACGGGCGATTCGGTGCCGAAGTACGGCATCTTTTGGACCCCGCTCGGCGTGGCGCGGCTGGCGCGCGCCGGATGGGACAGCCGCCTGGGACCGAGCGATGGCCAGTACGACGCCCGCGCGCGCGAGGGACTGAGCATCGCCCCGACGTGGCGCGAGGGCAAGGACTGGACGCATCTCTGCGAACGCGCGGAGCATTACCGCGGCACGTCGCGGACCGACGGGAATGCCGTCAGCGTGCTCTATGCGCCCGTCACCGGCGTGGGGGGGCCGATGTTCGAGGTCACGCTTGAGGCGCTGGAACAGGGCGTGCTGATGCGCTTCCGCTCGCCGAGCGATGCGCGCTTCGGCGTGTCGCTGCCCGTGCTGGAAGACGACGGCCGCGCGCTGGAAGTGCGGAGCACCGAGCGCGCTGTGAGCGTGCGCTATCCCCAGGCGCTGTCGGACGGCAGCGAACAGATCTTTCTGGTGCTCAACAAAGACGCGGCGCTGGAGAAAACCGAGACCCGCGTGCGCAGCACCTACGGCTGGCTGCAGGAATACCGCGCGAGCACGAAGGATCCCGAGCTGCGCGTGTTCGCCTACATGCGCCGCGGTGACGAGCCCTCGCTGGGGTTGATGCTTGTCGGGATGCAGTCGCAGTGGGAGCAGCTGGAATCCGACCCGGCCGCCGCGCTGCGCGTCCTCCTGCGTTAAGCAACTCAGCGCAGGCTGGAGAGGTAGGCCGACAGCGCGTCGAGGTCTTCCGGGGGCAGGTCGCGGAACTGCTGCTTGAACTCGAAGACCTCGGCCGGCAGCGAGGCGCGCATGGCTTCGGCGGGCGCGATAAACCCGCGGATGCGTTCGGGCGATAGCCGCGCGCCGATACCGTCCAGCGGATGCTGCGGATCCCCTTCGCCCCCGATGGCATGGCAAAGCGCGCAGCCCTGCGCCTCGTAGACCGCGCTACCCTCCGATACCAGCGCCGGAGCCGGCGCGGGTGCTGTCGCTGGCGGGGCGCCCTCCAGCGGATTCTGCCAGCGCGCGAAGGCCAGCGCCGCCGCCAGCAGCAGCAGCCCGGTTGTCAGGGCCAGCCATCGCGCCAGGTGTTCACGCATGCGGCAGCCTCCTCATACCAGGTCGAACAGTTCGGAGCGCACATGCCGCTGCGGCACGCCCAGCCCATGCAGCCCGCGCTCGACCAATGCGATCATCGGTTTCGGCCCGCAGACGAAGTACTCGCGACCCTCCGCCGCCAGCGGCAGATGCCGCGCGAGCACGTCCTGCGTCAGAAATCCCGTCTCGCCGTCCCAGCCCTCGTGGCCTTCCTGCAGCACATGCACCACATCGAGCGGCAGCCGCGCGCGGAGCGCCTCCAATTCCTCGCGGAAGATCACGTTCTCCCAGTGCATGTTGCCATAGAGCAGCGTCAGCGGCCGCGTGTCGCCGCGGTCTGCCAGCGTGCGCAGCATGCTCATGACCGGCGCGATGCCGACGCCCCCCGCGATGAACACAAAGCCGCTGGCCGCCGGGTGGAAGTCTATCGTAAACGCGCCATAGGGACCGTCGAGATAGGCCGCGGCGCCGGGCTTTACCTGCCGAATCGTATGCGTGAAGTCGCCAAGATCCTTAATGGTCAGATCGAGTCGCTCCGGATGCTCCGCGCTCGAGGCGATCGAAAAGGGATGCTCGTTCGCCGCGAAGGGCGAGTGCCCCAGCGTCAGCCACGTGAACTGCCCCGGCAGAAACCGCAGGCCCGCGTGGCCCTCCGGCTGTAGCGTCAGTGTCCACGTGTTCGCGCGCTCCGCCTGCACCGCCGTCACGCGATACGGCCGCCGCAGCATCAGCGCCGGTTTCAGCAGCCGGATATAGCCGATGAGCAGCACCCAGCCCAGCGCGCCCCCGGTCCAGGCCGCGCGCTTCCATGGCTCGTGCAGATAGTAGCCGCTGCCTTCCACATGCGCCACCGCCAGCAGCACCGCCGCCACGGCCAGCGCGCCATGCAGCCGCCGCCAGGGTTCGTAATGGGTGTGCAGCTGTTTGCGCCACAGCGACAGCCCGATGAGCAGCGCGAACAGCCCCAGCGAGGCGCAGGCCGCCGCCAAGTGCCACGGCATGGCCCCCGAAAGCAACAGTGCGCCCAGGCCGGGCTTGGCCCGATAGACGAGGAGCACGTGCCCAACCAGCAGCGCCAGCCCCACCAGCGCGATGAGCCGGTGAAAGTAATAGATGATGTCGATGCCGAAGGGCGCCGTGGCCCGGCGGAACCGCGCGGTGAGCAGGAACTGCACGCCCATCACCGCCAAGGCCAGATAGCCCAGCGCCAGCGCCGCATCGAGCGCGAAGCCGCGCCCCGCCGGTACCGGCCCGGCCAACAGCAGCCCCAGCGGCGCCAGCACCAGAGCCAGATACACGGCAATCCAAAAGATGATTCGGTTCGTGTTCATACCACCACACGGTCCTGTCACGTCATCGTTCGATTATCGGCCGCGCGACGAGGGCGTTCAAGAACCTTGGCGGTTACCCCGCAATCGTATCCAGGTGCTCGAAGGTGGGGCTGCGGATGAGGCTGGCGAGCATCTGCTGGTGGGCGCGGAGCGAGGCGGCCGAGGCGCTCAGCGTGCGGTTGTGAATCACGCCGGAGATGTAGGTCAGCAGGAAGTCGATTTGCCGCTCGCTAAGGCCCATCGAATCGCGGAGTGCGGCGTGTGTCTGTTGGAACAGCAGCCCATAGGGGCCGCTCGCCCGGAATTTCTCGATGCCTGCAATCCGCATGAAGTCGGCGATGAGCAGGAAGAAATTCTGGAAGTCCTGCTCGCGGACTTCCAGGCGCCGGAAGGTCTCCGCCAGCTTTTTCTCCGAACTCCAGTCCGCTTCCACGTCCTCGGTCAGATACCGCACCAGGTCCTGCGCCAGCTGCGCGGTCATCTGGAGGAACAGGTCTTCCTTGTTCGCGAAGTAGTGGTAAAACGACCCCGGCGAGATGCCCAGCCGCGTCGCGAGATCCTTCATGGAAAGCGCGCTAAAGCCTTCCTGAGCAAAGGCTTCCACCGCCTGCGCCAACAGTTCTTTCCGATACTCTTCGTGGTCCACCAGCTTCGGCATCACCGGCATCCTTTTTAATTGATTGTTCAATCAAAATACGCTATACTCGGGATCGAATGCAACCTGCGGCCGCGGAGGCCGTCGAAGCGAGGGAGTCATGAGCAGCGTACCCACCACCGGATTCGCGATTTCGGAGTATCACGACACGGCCGCCATTTACCGCCAGGTGCGCGAACTGCTGGCCCGTCCGCCGCTGGGCCTCAAGCCCGAGGCGCTGCAGACCTACCTGCGCTACTACGAAGAGAAATGCCCGAAGTCGAAGGCGGCGTATGAAGAGGCGCGGCAATACATTCCCGGCGGCGTGCAGCACAACCTCGCCTTCACGCATCCCTTCCCGCTCATGTTCACGCGCTGCGAAGGCGCCGCACTGGAAGACGCCGACGGCAACACCTATATCGACTTTCTGCAGGCGGGCGGTCCCACCGTGCTTGGCAGCAATCCCCCGGCGGTGCGCGAACAGATCGAGGATCTGCTGCGCACCTGCGGCCCGGTGACCGGGCTCTTCCACGAATACGAACTGAAGCTGGCGCGCTTCATCGCCGAGCGCTTCCCCGCGGTGGAGATGTTCCGCATGCTGGGCAGCGGCACCGAAGCCTGCATGGGCGCCATCCGCCTGGCGCGTGTGGCGACCGGCAAGAAGCGCATCATCAAGATCGGCGGCGCGTACCACGGCTGGAGCGACCAGCTGTCCTACGGCATGCGTATTCCGGGCACGCGCAACTTCAATTCGCACGGCATCCCCGGGCACATCTTCCGCTACACGCACGAGGTCTACCCGAACGACATCGCCGCATTGAAAAAGCGCCTGCAGCGCAACAGCCTGCGCGGCGGCACGGCGGCGGTGCTGGTGGAACCGCTCGGCGGCGAGAGCGGCACGCGCCCCGTGGACAAGGACTACAACGCGCAGGTGCGCGAGCTGTGCGACCACTACGGCGCGCTGATGGTATTCGACGAAGTGGTGACCGGTTTCCGTATCGGCATGAGCGGCGCGCAGGGCTACTTCGGCATCAAGCCCGACCTGACGGTCTTCGGCAAGGCCGTGACCGGCGGCTATCCCTCGGCCGGCGGGCTCGGCGGCAAGCGCGAGTACATGGAGATGCTCGCGGGCGGCGTGGGCGGCAAGGCCATCAAGAAGAAGGTGCACGTGGGCGGCACGCTGGCGGCGAACCCGCTCAGCTGCGCGGGCGGCTATTTCACGCTGATGGAGATGGAGCGCGTGAACGCCTGCGAACTGGCCGGGCACGCGGGCGACCGCCTCACCCGCGGACTGCAGGGCCTCATCGAAAAGCATAAGCTGCCCTATGTGGCCTACAACCAAGGCTCCATCTGCCACTTGGAAACCGCAGGCGTGCTGCTCATGGAGATCGACCTGAAGCAATTCTGGAAGATTCCGTCGGTATTGAAAGAAGTCGAGGCGCGCACCAAGCTGATGCAGGAAATGGGCGCGGCCTACATGGCCGAGGGCCTGGTCACGCTGTCCGGCAGCCGGCTCTACACCAGCGCGGCCTGCACCGACGACATCATCGACGAGGCGCTCGTGCGCTTCGATCGCGTACTGCACAACATCGAAGGGGTATGACGACCATGGCCGCCACGATTACCGAACAGGAAGCCCGGATTCAGGTGCGCGATGCCGGACTGCGGCTGCTGCGCGAAGGCCTCGTCGCACGCACGTGGGGCAATGTCAGCGTGCGGCTCGACGACCACCGCTACATCATCACCCCCAGCGGCCGCACCTACGAAGAACTCCAGCCGGAAGACATGGTGATCGCCGATTACCAGACCGGCAAGTACGAGGGCAGCATCAAGCCCTCCACCGAACGCAAAGTGCACGAGGCGCTCTACCGCACCCGGAAAGACGTCGGCGCGGTGATTCACACCCACCAGACCAACGCGTCGGTCGTGGCGGCCGCGCGCCGCGAAGTGCCGCCCATTCTCGACGACCAGGTGCAGCTGCTCGGGCCGACCGTGCGCGTGGCGGATTACGCCCTGCCGTCCACCCGCAAGATGGAGCGCGTGTGCGTCAAGGCGCTCAAGGGCCGCAACGCCGCGCTCATGGCCAACCACGGCGCGCTCTGCGTGGGCCCCACGCTCGAAGACGCCTTCGTCGCCTGCGTCGTGCTGGAGAAGGCTTGCAAGGCCTTCATCGAGGCGGAATTCCTCGGCGGCGCGAAATCCATCAACATCTTCGAAGCCCACCTCATGCACCAGTTCTACCTGCGCAAATATTCCAAGGAAGCACAGAAGAACCGGTAAAGGGCGCTGAGGCCGCTCGGCCCGTATCAAGAGATCTGCCCGGCAGTATCCCTCACAAGCAAACGCGCGACACGGAGACCACACGCGCCAGGACCAAGGCCTCCCCTGCGATGACCGGCTACGCCGAGGGGCGGATGCCGTCGTTGACGGTGATGCGGTGCATGATGCGGCGGTACTGGTAGTAGTCGTTCATGGCGTAGTGCATCGTGGTGCGGTTTTCCCACATGGTCACGGCCTTGTCGGACCAGCGGATGCGGCACTGAAACTCGGGCTGCAGCGCGTGCTCGGTGAGGAAATCGAGCAGCGGCTTGCTCTCTTTCGGGGTCATCCCCTTGATGGTCACAGTGAACATGCGGTTCACATAGAGGAACTTGCGGCCGGTTTCCGGGTGGGTGCACACCATCGGGTGCTCCACCTGCTGCTCGACCACGTCGCTGTAGTTGTACTTCATGGCCGCTTCGCCGCGGTACTTGTGCGCCAGCTTCACCGGGTTGTACGCGTCGGACGCCGAATGGATGGCGACGAGCGGATCGATCAGCTTCTGCATGCCCTCGGACAGGTGATCGTAGGCGAGGTACATGTTGGAGAACAGCGTGTCGCCGCCCACCGGGGGCACTTCCTGCGCGTGGAGGATGGTGGCCGTCGTGGGCGATTCGAAGAAGGAATTGTCCGAGTGCCACGAATCACCGAACTGCGTGGTCTCGCCCGGGTTCTTGATGACCTTGATGATCTCCGGGTAGCCCTCCATGCCCTGCACGATGGGGTGCACCTCAGGCGAGCCGAAGTACTTCGCCAGGTTTACGTGCCGCTCCGGCGTCAGGTCCTGGTCCTTGAAGGTGAGCACCAGGAAAGTCTGGAGCGCCTGCTTGATCTCGGCGGCCTGCTTCTCGCTCAGCGGTTTCGACAGGTCCACGCCCGAGATTTCCGCGCCCATGGCGGCGGTAATCGGCTTGGCCTCGATGGTCTTCAGTTCAATCGGCGCGGTCTCAACGGTCTGCTTCGGCATGGATGCACTCCTTGGTAAGGCCGGTAGTATCGCAAGTCGCCGCGCCGCGTGTAAATACCGGGGCCGGCGGCTTTTGCATCCCGCCCGGCCGCGCCGCTACGATGGCCCGCAGGTTGGGAGGGCGGTACCATGCGGAAATTCTGGATGCTCCTGCTGGCAGGATGGGCGGTGGCGGCCGGCGCGGCCGTGGCCGATGAGCCGGTACTGGAAGGCGTGGAGCGCATCTGGGATGCCGCACCGCACAATGCCTTCACCGACCTCGTCCGCTGGGACGACAAGTTCTATTGCACCTTCCGCGCGAGCGAGGCGCATGTGGGCGGCAACGGCAAGATCCGAATCATCGTCTCGTCGAAGGGCAAGAACTGGAAGAGCGCGGCGCTGCTCGAGGAAGAGGGCGTCGACCTGCGCGACCCGAAGCTCAGCGTGATGCCCGACGGCCGCCTGATGGCGCTGATGGGCGGCTCCATCTACGAGGGCAAGGAACTCAAGGGCAAGCAGCCGCGCGTGGCGTTTTCCGAAGACGGCGAGACCTGGACCGCGCCGCAGCGGATTCTGGGCGAGGGCGACTGGCTGTGGCGGGTCACCTGGCACGACGGCACGGCCTACGGCGTGAGCTACGGCCGCGCAGCGGACAACGAATCGCGCGGCGCCAAGCTGGTGAAGAGCGCCGATGGCGTGACCTGGGAAACCATCAGCGGCATGGGCACCGATGCCGAGTGCAACGAGGCGACGCTGCGATTCGCAGAGGACGGCACCTGCTACGCGCTTATCCGGCGCGATGGCGGCGACAAGCAGGGCTGGATAGGCCAGGCGGCCGCACCGTATACCGAGTGGCAATGGACGCCCTGCGGCCACCGCCTCGGCGGCCCCGAGTTCATCATGACGCCGCACGGCTGGTGGGCGGGCAGCCGCGACTACGAGAGCAGCGCCACGACGGTGCTGGCCGCGCTGACCCCGACCACCTACGAGCCCGTGCTGGTGCTGCCCAGCGGCGGCGACACGAGCTACCCCGGCATGGTGTGGTTCGACGACGAACTCTGGATGAGTTACTATTCGTCGCACGAGGAAAAGACAGCGATCTACCTCGCGCGATTCTCGTTTACCGGCGACGCCAACGGAGCACCCAGCGAATGAAGACGACCTCGCGAAACACCATCACACGCCGCGGGTTTATCCAGGGCGCGGCCGCCTTCGGGCTGTTCACCATCGTGCCGCGCAAGGTGCTGGGCGGCCCCGGCAACACCCCCCCGAGCGAGGAGCTGACCAAGGCCATCATCGGCGTGGGCGGCATGGGCCAAGGCCACATCCCCTATCCGGGCGCGCGCCTGTTGGCCATCTGCGACGTGGACAACGGCCACCTGACGAACGTGCTTTCGCGCTGCGAATCGTACGTGCAGGGCTACAAGGATTTCCGCGAAGTGCTGGCGCGCGAGGACATCGACATCGTGCACATCGCCACGCCGCCGCACTGGCACGCCGCCATCTCCATCGCCGCCGCCAAGGCCGGCAAGGATATCTGGTGCGAGAAGCCCATGACGCGCACCATTGGCGAAGGCCAGGCGGTCATCAAGGCGGTGCAGGAAAACGAGCGTATTTTCCGCATCAACACCTGGTTCCGATTCACCGACGACTTTTACGATTATGGATCGAAGGTGGAGCCGATCAAGAAGGTGGTGGAAAGCGGCGCGCTGGGCTGGCCGCTCAAGCTCACCATCAGTAAGGACACCGGCTTCAACTTCAAGTTCAACTGGGTGGGAAAGACCGACCTCGAGCCGCAGCCCGTGCCCAAGGAACTCGACTACGATTTCTGGCTGGGGCCGGCGCCCTACAAGCCCTACCACCCGCACCGCGTGCACCAGACCTTCCGCGGCTACTGGGACTACGACGGCGGCGGCCTGGGCGACATGGGCCAGCATTACCTGGATCCGGCGCAGTACCTGCTGGGCAAGGACGACACCAGCCCGGTGGCGATTGAAGTGGACGCGCCGCAGCAGCACCCCGATGCCGTGGGCACGTGGCGCAGCATCGTGATGCGCTACGCCGACGGCTGCGAGATCCGTCTCATCGGCGGCGATGCCACGGGCGAGAAAGTGCCGTATCTCGAGGGCCCGAACGGCAAGCTCTTCAAGAACCTCGAGTCCGATATTCCGGGCCTGAAGGAATCGATTGAAGGGATGCCCGCGCCCGCGGCGCAGGTGACGGACTTCGCCCAGGCCGTGCGCAACCGCACCAAGTTCGCGCTGAACGAATCGAACGGGCACCGGTCGTGCTCGCTGATCAACCTCGGCAAGATTGCGGTGCGGCTCGGACGCAACCTGCAATACGACCCGGACAAGCAGGAATTCATCAACGACGACGGCGCGAACCGGCTAATCAATCAGCCGGAGCGCGTGCCGTGGTCGATGGTCTAGGCGGGTCCTAGAACTCGCCGGCGTCGTGCGAGGCGTCGGCTTCGTAGAGCACCGTGTACACGAGGTCGCCGCTGCCCGCGCGCGAATTGTTCTCGTGGCTCAGCGCCGTCTTCACGTCGCGCACCGCCGCCTTGTGCTGGGCGATCCACTCGTTCACGGTTCGGTCGAGATCCTGCACCTTGTCCTCGTAGCCCTTGAATGTCTTGACGAAAATCATGTCAGACCTCCTGCGTGGTTTCGGCTTCCCGCGTAATCTTGTCGATAATGTTCGTGGTGCTGTGCCCGTCGACGCCCGGCAGAATCGCGATACGCCCGCCGTGGCCTTCCACCAGCTTCCGTTCCTGCTGGTCGATCGTGTCGATGGTGTAGTCCCCGCCCTTCACATAGACATCGGGCTTCAGCGTTTCTATCAGCTGGTAGGGCGAGGGGTCGTCGAAGAGCACCAGATAGTCCACGCACGCCAGTGCCGAAAGCACCAGCGCGCGGTCGTCCTCGCCGATCACCGGGCGCGTCGGCCCCTTGATCGCCCGCACCGAGGCGTCGCTGTTGAGTCCCAGTACCATCACGTCACCCTCGCGGCGCGCGGCGATGAGGTAGGTGATATGCCCCACATGCAGGATATCGAAGCAGCCATTGGTCCATACCACGCGCTTGCCTTCGCCTTGCAACTTGCGCACCATCGGCTGGAGCGCCTCGAGCGTCTTGAGCTTCGCGGGCCCCTGCCGTCCCGACAGCGCCGCCTCCACCTCGGCGCGGCTGATGGTCACCACGCCCTCCTGTACTACCGCCAGCCCGGCGGCGGTATTCGCCAGAAACGCGCAGTCCTCGAGCGTGGCCCCGGCGGCGCGCGCGAGCACGGTCATCGCGGCCACGGTATCGCCTGCGCCCGTCACATCGACCGCATTCACCGGCCCGGCGGGCACGTGCGTATGGCTGCCGTCTTCGGCGAACACGCTGATGCCGTGCGGCCCGCGGGTGATAAACACGTTGCGCGCGGATTTCAGCAGCGCGCCGCCCGCCGCCAGCAGGGTCGCTTCGTCCGCGATCTCGATGCCCGCCGCGCGCCCGGCCTCGGTGTCGTTTGGCACGATGATGTCGATGCCGTCGAACATGCCCGCCCGGTCGCGCGAGTCGGCCACGGTGACCAGACCATGCGCCTGCGCCATGTCGCGGATGGCGTCGAGCACGGCCGGAGTAATCACCGAGCCGACCTGATCGCCGATGAGAATGGCCTGACAGTCCGGGGCGTACTGGCGGATGTTGGCGACGACGGCCGCCTCGACCGCGCCGGAAATCGGCACGGGGCGCGGGGTGTCCGTGCGGAGCATTTCCTGGAGGGGCGTGTTGTGCCCGCCCGCCCGCAGCTTGCCATACGTATTCGTCGGCCGCGCGGGGTCCGTCACAATGCCGGCGGTATCCACGCCGCGCTTCTCGAATTCCTGCTTCACGATGCCGGCGTTCACGTCAGCCCCGACCACGCCCACCATCACCACCGGGCCGCCCAGCGAGGCGGTATTGCAGGCGGCATTGCCCGCGGCGCCCGGGTTGTAGCGGCGCTCGCGCACCTCCAGCACGGGAATCGGCGCCTCGAGACTGACCTCGTTCACGACGCCGAAGACGTTCTCATCCAGGTAGATATCGCCAACGGCCAGGACCTTCAGTCCGCCCAGACGACTCAGAATCGCGCGCAAGCGCTCGCTATGCTCCATCGATGAACCCTTCTCCTCGTTGGCCCGGCAGAGATTGTAGCGGCAGATTCGCAGCGCTTCCAAGGCGGGGCCGCAAGATGCAGGTTGAGGATTCTGCAAGAATTGCGTAAGCTTTGGCGTTTGGGTTTGCGTTGGCTTGAGAGGGAATCACCATGCGCAAGAAATTCGCTATCTTCGGCATTGTACTGCTCGTCATTATTCTGGTGCCGCTTGGGGCACTGGGCGCATTCTACCAGTCCAACTTCGCGCGGACGCCCGGCCAGTATTTCGACTCCGACGGGGTGCAGATTTATTACACCGACCAGGGCGAGGGCGAGCCGGTCATTCTCGTGCACGGCTTCGCGTTCAACGCCGATTTGAACTGGCGCAGCCCGGGCATCATCGACGCGCTGGCGAAGGACTACCGCGTTATCGCGCTGGACAACCGCGGCCACGGCCTGAGCGGCAAGCCCCACGACCCGGCGGCCTACGGCGAAGAAATGCCCCGCGATATCATCCGGCTGATGGACCACCTCGGCATCGAGAAGGCGAACGTCATCGGCTATTCGATGGGCGGCTTTATCACGCTGAAACTCGCGACCATGTATCCCGAGCGCCTGATCAGCGCCGCGCCGTGCGGCATGGGCTGGGGCAAAATGGACGACGACAACCGCGCGCTGATCGACCGTATCGCCTCGTCGCTCGAAGAGGGCAAGGGCTTCGGTCCGTTGCTCGAGCGGCTGAACATCAAAGTCGAGGACCGCGCCGTGAGCGGGAAGCTGTTCAACTACATGCTCACCTCCACCAACGACACCCTCGCGCTGGCGGCCGCCATGCGCGGCATGGAACAGCTGGAGGTGTCCGAGGAAGCGCTGCGCAAGAACCAGGTGCCGATGCTCACCGTCGTTGGCAGTATCGACCCGCTCGCCGAGGAAGCCGGCCCGATGGAAAAGGTCGCCAACAGCCACGAGCTGGTGTGGGTGGAGGGCGCGGACCATGTGACCTGTATCCGGCGTCCGGAATACCTCGCCGCGCTCGAGGCCTTCCTCGCCGACCCGCCTGCCCCGGAACCCGTGGTGGCGGCCGAGCCCGCGGCGGAAGAAGAACATGCGCGGGACGCTGCGGCGTAGCGAGACGCATCTTCAATTCGCGGCCTGGCCGCTTTGGAGTGCGGCGGACTTGCCGCCGCTTTCCGAAGGGAGCTTGCTCCCGTCGCCCGTGGACCGGCTAGAATCTGCCGTCCAAGCGACGGAAGCGAGCTTCCTCAGAAAAAAGCGTAAGCAAGTCTTGCGCACTCCAAAGCGGCGAAGCCGCGACACAGGACATGGGATGGACGGAATGAAACGCTGGATTAAACGTATCGCCCTCACGCTCGTGCTGCTGCTCATTGTCAGCGGCGCGGGGCTGGGCTACGTCGTTCACCTGGTGACCTCGCGTTTGCAGGGCGAGATGTTCGAGTCGGACGGCTTTCCGATTCACTACACCGACGAAGGCGCGGGCGAGCCGGTGGTGCTGGTTCACGGCCTCGCGGCGAATGCCGACCTGAACTGGCGGCGCGCGGGGATTACCGATCTGCTGGCGAAGGAGTTCCGCGTCATCAGCTTCGACGTGCGCGGGCATGGCCTGAGCGGCCGCAGCAGCAACCCCGAGGATTACGGCCGCGAGATGTCGGAAGACGTCGTGCGCCTGATGGACCACCTCGGCATCGAAAAAGCCCACGTGGCGGGCTATTCGCTCGGCGGCTTTATCGCGCTGAAGGCCGTGTCCGACCACCCCGATCGCTTCGCCAGCGTGGCCTATTGCGCCTCGGGCTGGAAGGACCCCGCGGGTCCGGAAGAAATCCTGAGCCCCTACCGTCCCGCGCCCACGCAGACCACCTTTCTGCACGGCGGCGTCGAGTACCGCACGGCCTACGCCGACAACGGCCCGCGCCTGATCTGGGGGCCCATCGATTGGGCCAAGGACTGGATCGGCGATGCCATCGTGGACAAAGGCTCGGTGAAGGCGCTGAAGAAGAACCTGCTCGGCCTGCTCGTGACCGAGGACGAACTGGAAGCGATGACCGTGCCGGCCATCTGTTTCATGGGCACGAACGACGGGCTGAAGCCCTACGCCGACGACCTCAAGGCGCACCTGCCCACGGTGGAATACGTGATCATGAACGGCGCGAACCACATCACCCTGGCCATGCGGCGCGATTTCCGCGAGGGCCTGCGCGACTTTTTCCGGGCGCACCCGATTCACCCCGCCAGCCCCGTCGCGCACGCGGCGGCCGCGGAGTAAGAATGCCATGCGCCTGAAGCTCGACGAGCGCCCATTCGCTACGGTGCCCCCGGCAGTCTCGCCCGACGGCGCCTATCAGCCGGTCAGCTTCTGGCAGGAAACGATTGACGTTGCCCCCGGCGCGCCCCTGCAGGAACACCTGCAATGCGACGTGTGTGTCATCGGCGGCGGCTACTCCGGGCTGTCCGTGGCGCGCGAGCTCAAGCAGCGCAAGCCCGACCTCGATATCGTGGTGCTCGAGCGCGGCGTATGCGGCCATGGCGCGAGCGGACGCAACGGCGGCTTCTCCATGCCGCTCATCGGATGGGACCTGTACGAGACGGCGAAATCGCTGGGCGACGAGAAAGCCAAGCGCACGTACGAACTCATGTACGACGCGGTGGACTACTTCAAGCGGCTGATTGCCGACAACGCGATCGCCTGCGATTTGGAGTCCACCGGCTATCTGTTCATCAATACCTGCGAGGCGCGCGAGAAGCATTCGCGGCACGAACTCGCCAAGGCGCAGCAGCTGGGCTTCGACCACCGCTGGCTCGACCGCGCGGAATTGCAGGACTACATCCGCAGCGACCGCTACCGCAGCGCCATTTTCGATCCGCACCCGTGCATCGTGAATCCGGCGAAGCTGGCGCGGGGGCTGAAAGACGCCGCCGAGCGTCAGGGCATCCGCATCTACGAACAAACCAGCGTGACCGGACTGACCGACGGCGACCCGGTGTCCATCACGACCGAGCACGGTAGCGTGAAGGCCAGGCAGGTGGCGCTCTGCCTCAACGGCTTCGGCGCGTCGCTGGGATTTTTCAAGCACGCCGTGCTGCCGATTCACACCTACATCGTGCTGACCGAGCCGCTGACGGACGCGCAGCTGGAGGCGATCGGCTGGGCGAAACACCGCGCCAGCCTCGAGACCGCCCGTAATTTCATCCACTACTTCCGGCTGACGGCCGACAACCGCATCGCCTTCGGCGGCGAGGACGCCGACCTCTACCCCGGCGGCGTCTATCGCAACCTCGACGAAACGATCGCCGCGGCCCTGCGCCAGCGCTTCCGCGAACACTTCCCCAGCCTGGCCGATGTGCGATTCACGCATGCCTGGGGCGGCACGCTCGGCGTCTCGCTCGACATGTTCCCCGTGTTCGGGCAGGGCGGCGACCACGGCTCTATCTTCCACGCTTGCGCCTATGCCGGCCACGGCGTGAGCCTGAGCAATTACTGCGGCACGATTCTCGCGCCAATGATGCTGCGCGCCGCCGGCCACACCGACGTGCCCGAGCCCGCGCAGTTGCCTTTCTTCTGGAACAAGAAACCCCTGCCCATGCCGCCCGATCCTTTCCGCTATTGGGGCCTCCGCGTCTACCGCCAGGCCCTCAAGGCGCAGGACTGGTGGCAGGGCGCGTAACTCCTGGAGCTGTACCCATGAAAACTTCCCCCGTTTATGTGCTTGGCGGCTATCAGACCGATTTCGCGGTGAACTACGCGAAGGCCGGCCAGAACTTTCTCGATGTGTTCAACGACACCGTGCGCGGCACGCTGGAGGCCACGGGCGTCGAGGCGAAGGAAATCCAGTCGGCGCATGTGGCGAACTTCATGGGCGAGCTGATGTTCGGCCAGGGCCACCTGGGCGCGTTCTTTCTGGAGACCGACCCGGCCTTCGCGGGACTGCCGACGATGCGGCACGAGGCCGCGTGCGCCTCGGGCAGCGTGGCCGTGCTGGCGGCCATGGCGGCGATCGAGGCGGGACGCTACGACTGCGTGTGCGTGCTGGGCGTGGAGATGGAGAAATGCCTGCCCGCGGGCGAGACGGCGAAGCACTTGGGCGCGGCGGCGTGGGTCGAGCGCGAATGCGAAGGCATCCGCTTTCCGTGGCCGCACATGTTCAGCCGCCTGGCCGACGAATACGACGCGCGCTACGGGCTGGACCAGAAGCACCTCGCGGCACTGGGCAAGAAGAACTACGACAACGCCCGTCGCAACCCGAACGCGCAGACGCGCAGCTGGGCGATGACCGACGACCACTTCGCCGAGAACGATGAATTGAATCCGGTGATCGAAGGGCGCATCCGCCGGCAGGATTGCAGCCAGGTGACCGATGGCGGCGCGGCGGTGCTTCTTGCGTCGGCCGACTTCGCGCAGCGCTACGCCGCCCGCACGGGCCGCGCGCTGGAGTCCATACCGCGCATCAAGGGCTGGGGCCACCACACCGCGCGCATCGCCTTCGACGACAAGGTGGCCGCGAGCAAGAACGACCGCTACGTGTTTCCCTTCGTGCGCGAGACCATCATGGACGCGATGGGCCGGGCCAACATCAGCGATGTCTACGCCTTCGACGCCATCGAGGTGCACGACTGCTTCACGCCGACGGAATACATGGCGATTGACCACTTCGGCCTCACGGCGCCCGGCGAAAGCTGGAAGGCCATCGAGGAAGGCGTCGTCGCCTTCGGCGGCCGCGTGCCCATTAACGCCAGCGGCGGCCTCATCGGCCTCGGCCACCCCGTCGGTGCCACCGGCATCCGCATGGTGCTCGACGGCTGGAAGCAGACCACCGAGAGCGCCGGCGAATACCAGGTGCCCGGCGCCCGTAACATCGGCACCCTCAACATCGGCGGCAGCGCCACCACCGCCGTCAGCTTCGTCGTCGGGGTATAACCGGTAGCCGCACATCTTCTCGTGCTGTGGGCGGGTTTCCCGACCCGCCCACTCTTCTGACCGAAGGTCTCCAACCCCATCCCACAGCACGTAACTTAATCTTGGTAGGACTCGTAGCGGACGCGCGGCGCGTAGTTGTCGAGGTCGCGTAGCACGGCGATGACGGCAGGCGTCATCGGAAATTTTCCCCTTGCTGTGGGCGCGTTTCCTGACCCGCCCACTCTTCTGACCGAAGGTCTCCATCCGCTTTCCACACGCGACTTATATCGCTATACTTGCCCCATGGAGAACTATCGCATCCTTCCCGAGGCGTCGGTGTATTTCGTCACCTACAGCGTCGTGCAATGGTTGCCCGTACTTGTCAGCGGCGACGCGATGGGGATTGTCGCGGATAGCCTCAAGCATTGTCATCATGCGAAAGGCTTACGGATCAACGGCTATGTATTCATGCCGACGCACATCCACGCTATCGTATTCCACGAGTCGCATTCTTCGGAAGCCTTACGCCGGACACTCGCGGCATTCCGGCAATTCACCGGACGCGCCCTCGCGGATTTCTGCGCCGAGCGTATGCCGCCATTGTTCTCGCGCATCTTCGAAGAAGCCGCCGGGGAAGATCGGCTCCGACGCTTCTGGCAACCATCTCGACATCCTGTGTCGATCGAATCGGAGCGCTTCTGGGAACAGAAGTTGGAATATATGCACGCCAATCCATGTCGGAAAGGCCTGGTGCTTTATCCTGAAGACTGGCAGTTCTCCTCCGCACGGTTTTACGCGCAAGGCAGTGACCCACATGTTGCTGTACCCATTACGCAATTGGATTGGCACTAGGGGATTGGGGATTGGAGACCTTCGGTCAGAAGAGTAGGCGGGTCGGGAAACCCGCCCACAGCAGGAGACCCGCCCACAGCTAGGGCACGTAACTTAATCTTGGTAGGACTCGTAGCGGACGCGCGGCGCGTAGTTGTCGAGGTCGCGTAGCGCGGCGATGACGGCAGGCGTCATCGGAAACTTGCCCGGATAGTCCACGAACTCGGTGTGGCCGTCGAGATACACCACGTGGCCGCCGGGATGGCGGTGGTTCTCCGGCCATTCGATAACCACGGGAATTTCGCTCGGACGCTTCACCGGGGGCGCGTCAGATGCCAGCAGCGTTTCCAGGCTCTGCATTCGCCGTAACGAGTCTCCGCCGCCGGTGCCCTTCCCCTTGCCTACCGGCAAGTCGCCCGTGAAGTCCCTACCGCTTGCTATCGCCTCGCGATAGGCGTCGGCAAAGGCCAGCAACTGCGCCTCGTCCTCGATGAAGTAGCCGAGATACACGTAGCTCCAGTCGTTGAATTGGTGGTCGTACATGATCTCATGAAAAGCACGATCCTCCCTTTGCCGGTCGAATTCGCAGATATGGTCTTGAGAATAGTTCTTGCATTCTTCGCAAACCGCGACATCGTAGATAAGAACACCTGCGACTGCTGAAAGCGGTGGGAACAAACCTTCGTGTTCCTTTGCAAACGCCTCGCTGTTTTGAAACAGCACGTGCGGTCGGCACGACGCCCGGCGGGCGGTATCTCTTATCTCGGCACAGGTATGCAGCAGTAGGGCGCTCAACAGAATTCCCGCCACCGCACCCAAGATGTATTTCAAGGGTATGAACACAATGCTCTCCGAGTTTTTCTGTACCTGTCCCCTGCAGTAGGCGGGTCGGGAAACTCGCCCACAGCGAGGTCTTATCCGCGATAATCACCACAATCAGCGGACAAAGCCCATCCGCTTCATGGCCGCAGCCAAATGCCTGCGGCCGCGGCCACGTCGTCCACGCCGATCAGCGTCATGCAGCGGTGGTCGGTGACGCATACCGGCTTCTGGCAGGGACCGCAATCCACGTCTCGGCGGAGCACGACGCCGCGTTCCCAGGGGCTTTCGGTGTAGCGCGGCGAGGTGGGCCCCATGATACAGACGACCGGCACGCCGAAGGCGATGGCGATGTGGCGCGGGGCGCTGTCGTTGCCGAGGAGCAGATCGCAGCAGCGGATACCGGCCTTGAGCCGCGCGATGGAGGGCTGGTCGCCCTGCGGATCGATGAGGGGATGGCGCGCCGCTTCGAGTACGGCGCTACGCGTGTCTTCCTCATCGGGTCCGGTGAACAGCAGCACTTGCGCGTTGTGCTCTTCGGCCAGCCGGTCGGCCACCGCGGCGTAGCGCTCGGGCAGCCATTGCTTGCTCGGACCAAACGCCGCCCCGGGAGCGATGCCGACGACCGGACGCGCGGGGTCGAGGCGGCTGCGGAGCGATTCAACGAGTTCGGTATCGGCGTGCAGCTCGAGGCCGAGGTCATCGTCATCGCAGCAGAGCGGTGCCAGCAGGCGGAGGTATTCGAAGGCCATGTAGACGGGCATGATATTACCCGCGACCACATGCGGCCGCAGGGTATGCGTGAGCAGAAAGGAACGTCCGCCGCGCGTGTAGCCCAGGCGGCGCCGGCAGCCGGCGGCGGCCAGCGCGGCGGCGGCGCGGAAGGAATGCGGCAGCGCGATGCCCAGTTCGGCCCGCTCGGGAAAGTGCTGGTGGAAGTAGGCGCGCATCTCGCGAAACCCCGGCTTGCCCGGAATCGGCAGCAGGGCGTCCACATGGGGCAGGCCCTCGATGAGCGCGCAAGCGCCGGGCAGACCGCAGGCGGTGATTCGGGCCTTGGGAAAGCGGCGGCGCAGCACCCGCAGTGCGGGCGTGGCCATTGCAGCATCGCCCAGCCAGTTGGGCAGGTGCACGAGGATGCTGCCGAAGGTGTCGGGCAGTTTGCGGGAGAACAGAGGAATCATCGGGACAGGGTATAGCAGGACCGGCGCGCTGGTTGCGAGGCGCGGCCTACTCGTCGTGCGCGCCGCGCACCTTCTCGCCTAGGGCTTTTGCGAATTCCGGCTGGAACAGCGTGCCCCGGGCCACTTCGCGCCGGCCGCGCAGGTGGTCGCGCGTGATGTCGAACACATCGGCCACGGCGCGCAGCATGACGACGCCGAAGAAGGCGACCAGCAGCCCGACGGTGGTGGCGAACTGCACCGGCGAATCGCGGTTTTCGAGCAGGTTCACCGCCGCGAGCAGGGCGACGGGGATGGCGAGCAGCAAATAAAAACTGAACGGCCGCCGCGCGCGGGCGCGCAGCAGCCCTTCCCGGAGGTACATCCATCCGGTCTTCACAGGCTTCGGCTGTTCAGAGAATTCGCTCACGCTCGGCATTCCCACTCGTGTAAATGTTACCACCTTGCCGTGGTTCCGGCAAGGTGGTTTGCGCTAGGCTGGCGGCAAACACCGCTCGGGAGGGCGTAAATGATGCGGAAATGGATAAAACGGATCGCGCTGGGGGCCGGTGCGGCCATTGCTGCGCTGCTGCTGATAGCGGTCGCGCTGTACCTGGCCATCACCGGGCCGCGGAACCTGACGGAATATCCGCCGCGAGAGGAATCGCCCTATCTGCTGCCCTGGCCGGGCGGCGAAACCCGCTTCTGCGTGCAGGGCAACCGCGCCGTGGCCAGCCACCGCGGCCGCGAGGAGTTCGCCTTCGATTTCGTGATGCCCGTGGGGTCCAAGGTCTGCGCCGCGCGCGCGGGCGTGGTATCGCGGGTGGTCGAGGACCACGACGGCCACGGCTACAAATGGCCCAACAACCTGGTGGCGGTGGACCATGGCGATGGCACCACGGGCTATTACCTGCACCTGAAGAAAGACGGCGCGCTGGTGAACGTGGGCGACCACGTGTATCAGGGACAGGTCATCGCGCAGAGCGGACACGTGGGCAACAGCGCCATGCCGCACCTGCACTTCCACGTGGCCGACACCGAAACCCGTAAGACCCTGCCCATCACCTTTGCCGATGTACAGACCGACCTGGGCATTCCGCGCATGCTGAAAACGTATCAATCGGGGAACTTGCCGGGCGGCAAGTTCAACCCGGTGATTCTTTGAGAAACTGGCGGCTGTGGCATTTTTTTCCGGCTCTTGGTACTCTTGAGCGTATTGGAGTAGTGAAAAATGAGCTATGCTCTGGGAGAACATTTCGAGAAGTTCATCCGCGATCAGGTTCAAGCAGGACGATACCGTGACGAGAGCGAAGTACTGCGGGAGGGGCTTCGGCTTATCGAGGAACGCGACGCAAAGCGTATTGCCTTGAAAGAACATGTCCTACGCGCCATTGAACGCGGCGGTGCACATTCTGATGCGGATATCGAGGCGGCCCTACTGGCGGACAGCGAATCGTGAACTGAATGCGCCGGCTCCAATTCATGGATCAGGCGAAGGACGACTTGGTTCAGATCAAACGCTATATCGCCAAGCGTAGCGGTACCGATGCTGTGGCGATGGAATTTGTCGGCAGATTGCGGGCGCAATGCCTGCGGCTCGCCGAACTACCCGGCCAGATTGGCCAACTGCGGCCGGACTTGGCACCACACCTGAGAAGCTACGCTTACGGAAACTACGTAATCCTCTACCGCTATCGAGAGTCCGTGTTAGAGGTTATCTCGATCATTGAGGGGCACCGCGATATCGACGCCTTGTTCGATTCCGACTAACTACGGCTGACCCGCTCTGGCTTTCAACTCCGCCTCCCCTGAGTCTTCTCAAGAATATCGGATTTCCTTTTGCGCATTTCGCGATCTCGGGGTAAACTCATTACTCCGGAATGTACCGGAGTGGTGAGATTCAACGGAGAGAAGAAGGAGATTGGGGTATGAAGCAGTGGATGACCAAGGCAGCGATGCTGACGGCGGGGCTGGCGGTGGCGTGCGCATTTGCGTTGCCGGCGCAGGCGCGCGAATGGAAGACCTTTGAGAGCAAGAAATACGGCTATTCGCTGAAGATTCCGGCGGAATTCACCATCAGCGACGAAGACAAGACGACGAACTGGATCTATCAGCCGGGCTCGGCCGCCACGGGCGACTCGTCGAAGAGCAAGAAGAAGTCCTTCGGCGTGAACATCCGCGGCATCGGCTTCAAGACCGAGGAATCCGAGTCGTCGTCCAGCTCGGGCGACAGCGGCGGCCTGCAGCCCGCGCTGGGCATTTACGTGAACTGGACCTGGATGCCCGACGTGGACTCCGGCACCATGTACAGCACCAACAAGAAGAGCGACCAGCAGAACATCGACTCGCCCGATCCCGATTACAAGGACATCGTGGACTTCGACAAGAAGAAGGGCTACGACTACGAGGGCAACACCTACTGGTACAAAGAGGTGGACAAGAGTCAGGGCGACGAGATCCACCGCTGGCACATCAAGTCCTACGGCAACAAGAGCGCCTACATCGTCGGCCTCACCGGCACCTACGAGCAGTTCAAGGAATGGGGCCCGGTCTACGAGGAAGTCATCAAGAGCTGGAAGCTCATCCCGCTCGAAAAATAGCGGCCCGCCGTAGCATCTTCCGCCGCGCGGGAACAGAGCCTTCCGTTCCCGCGCGCGTTGCTTTATCCGGCCGCCCTTCGAATGCTATACTTCCGGCCTCTCCGGGCGATTAGCTCAGTTGGCTAGAGCATCTGGTTTACACCCAGGGGGTCGCAGGTTCGAGCCCTGCATCGCCCACCATCCTACGCCCCCTACTCCCCGTCTTTCCTGGCCGGGAACTCGAATTCGAGCTGTTGGCGCTTGAGGAAGCCGTAGCGTTTGAGCAGGCGGAAGGCCTGCAGGGTGGGCGAGGGCGCGTAGCTGCCGTGGGGGCTGATGCGTTCGAGCATTGCGCCGAGCAGGGTGGGGAACTCGAGCACGTGGTCGATGCCCTTGGAGCGGAAGAGTTCGAGGCTGCGCTGGCGGGGGCCAGGGCTGCGGGGCAATTCGGACACCACGAGGATGGCTGCGGCGTCTTCGGCACGCAGCACCTGCGCGGCCAGCGCACGGGTGGCGGCGCTGGCGACGTTGCCGAGCACGACGTTGTTTTCCACGACGCTCGGGTAGAACTTGTCGGCATGCCAGGCGCGCACTTCCACGACTGCGCGGCGGAGCGCGGGCAGATCTTGCGCGCGCAATAGAAACTCGGGCGTGCCAGGCTCGGGTTCGAGTCGCTCGATGAAGAGCAGGGGCGCTGCCTCGGCGCTGTTCCAGCCGCCTTCATCCATGGGCCAATGCGGCACGGCGCGGAACTGGTGCAGTTCGAAGCACTCGCGGACGATCTGCAGGCTGAGGTCGCTCATGGGCGGACGGGGTAGCCGAGTTGCTGATTCAAGCGGCCCGCGCTGCCCATCGGGATTATTCCTGCGCCGGTCCCGGCAGCAGCGGGCTTTCGGGGTCGATGGCGCGGAGATTGTCCCACTCGGCCGAGGCGTCTTGCCCGCGCGCTTCGCGGGTGCGGGCCAGCTGCGCGAGCATGTCGGGCAACGCGAAGTGCTCCTCATAGGCGGAATAGTGCTGCGAAGGATCGGCCTTCTCCACCGCTAGCGCGAAATTCTCCTCGGCCTTTTCCAAGTCTTTCTTCAGCGTATAGAGCAGGCCGCGGAAGTAGTAGCCTGCGGCGTGGTCCTCGCTGGATTGCAGCGATTTCTCGATGAGCGCATCGGCGCGCCCGATGGCCTCGGGAAGCAGGTCGGGGCGCCCGGCGGCCTTGGCGGAACGCGCCAGCAGATAGAGCACGCCGAAGTTCGCGCCGCTCGTGTCGGCGATGTCCTGCGCCATCAGCAGCGCGGCGTCGTACTGCTGCTCCTGATACGCGCAATAGGCCATGCCGAGCCGCGCGCGCACGTTGTCGGGCTTCTCCGTGGCGGCGGTAACAAACAGATCCTGCGCCTGTTTCAGGTTGCCCTCGCCGAGGTGGGCATAGGCGAGGTCGATGCGGGCCGCGAGCAGCTTCGGCTTGGCCGAGGCCACCTGCGAGAGAAACGCGATGGCTTTCGGAAAACGGCCAAGCCGGGTGTAAACCTTGCCCAGCTGGTGATAGGCGCCGCTGTTGCTGCTGTCCAGGCGGATGCACTTCTCGAAGAATTCGATGGAGCGGTTCAGATCGCCCTTCATGGCGGCGGTCACGCCCTCGTCGAAATAGCTGTCGGCATTGTCGCCGCCGAAAACGGGCATGGCGGACTCCCTCGGAATTACGGCCCTAGCCCCGGATGGCCTCGAGCGCGGCGCGCACGGACTCCGGGGCGATGTCTGTCCGTTGTACCACTTCGCCCATCCGCGCGGCCACTATGAACTTCAGGGTGCCCGCGCGGGCCTTCTTGTCCTTGGTCATCGCGGCCAGGGTTTCTTCCACCGGCAGCTCGGGCCAGACGACGGGCAGGCCGTAGGCCTCGAAGCAGGCGCGCTGCCGGGCGACAAAGTCCGGGCCGACCATGCCGAGCGCTTCGGAGAGGTGGCCCGCCGCGCACATGCCCAGGCTGATGGCCTCGCCGTGCAGGAATTTCTTGTAGGCCGTCACGGCCTCGATGGCGTGGCCGAAGGTATGGCCGTAATTCAGGTTCGCGCGGGCGCCGTGCTCGTGCTCGTCTTCCGCCACCACGGCCGCCTTAATTTCGCAACTCCGCTCAACCGGGTATACCAGCGCCGCGCGGTCTCCGGAGAGAATCGCGGCCGCGTTCGATTCCATGTAGGCGAAGAGCGCTTCGTCGGCGATGATGCCGTGCTTGATGGCCTCGCTCAGTCCCGCGCGCAGTTCGCGATCGGGCAGGCTACCCAGCATGCGCAGATCGATGAGCACGCCGTTCGGCTGGTGAAACGCGCCGATGGTGTTCTTGCCCAGCGGATGATTCACACCGGTCTTGCCCCCCACGCTGCTGTCCACCTGGGCGATGATGGTGGTGGGTATCTGGATGAAGGGCACGCCGCGCATGAACGAGGCCGCGGCGTAGCCCGCCACATCGCCCACGACGCCGCCGCCGAGCGCGATGAACAGGCTGGCGCGGTCGAGCCCCGCCTCAAGAAACGTGCCGCAGATCTCTTCCACGCGCGCGAGCCGCTTCTGGTCCTCGCCGGCCTGAAACGCATGCGTGATCACACGGCGGCCGGTGCCGGCGGCGAGGGCTTCCACCTGGGCAGCGTAGAGCGGCCCCACGTTGGAGTCCGTCACAATGCCAACGGCGCCGCGCTGGCCCGAGGCCTCGATAAGCCCGGGCAACTGCTGCAGCGCGTCCTCGCCGATATGAATGGGGTAGGCGCGCTCGCCGAGCTGCACCGTCACGGTCTTCATCTATCCCTCGCCCTCAGTCGTCTTCCCAAGGCGGATCCTCGTCCACCGGGGCGCGGAAGGCGAGCAGCACGCATACGAATGCCGCCGCGCCCATCAGCCCCAGCAGAACGAGAAATCCGTTGAACAACATGTCCGCCTATGCCCAGGCGATCAGCGCCATCTCGTGCTTCTGCCACAGGTCCACGTGATACGGCACGGCGCGCACGGTAAAGCCCAGCTCGCCGGTGGTTTCACAGGGAATCTTGCCCTCGTAGCGCGACGCGCCGTCCTTCTCGCCGATGAACTTCATCTCGGCCGTGCGGCCCGAGGTGACACAGCCCTGCGGGTCGAGCGGGCCGTAGAATACCTCGACCGTCACATCTTCCGGCGTAAGGCTGCCAAGCGACACCACGGCGCTGACGTCGAGCTCGCAGCCCACGGCCAGCTGGTCGCGGTCGCCGCTCTTCACGTCGTGAATCGACACTTGGGGCCAAGCGCTGCGCACCGACGATTTCCACGCGGCCAGCGCGATGGAGCGCTTGCGTTTGTCGGCCAGCAGGTCGACCCGGCGCCGCGAGCACGGCACGTAGAAGCGGTCGGTGTATTCCTGCACCATGCGATAGGTGTTGAACACGGGGCCGCAGGTGCGGATGGCGGTTTTCATGCGGTGCATCCAGTTGCGCGGCAGACCGTCGGCCGGGCGTTCGTAGAAGCACGGCGCCACTTCCTGCTCGAGGATGTCGTACAGCGCCTCGCTCTCGACGGCGTCCTGTTCCTCGGGCGATTCGTAGGATTCGCCCTGGCCGATGCTCCAGCCGTTCGGGCCGAGCTCCACCGCCTCGCACCACCAGCCGTCGAGGATCGAGATATTCAGGCCGCCATTGAGGGCCGCCTTCATGCCGCTCGTGCCGCTGGCTTCCATCGGGCGCCGCGGGTTGTTTAGCCAGCAGTCCACGCCCTGCACCATATAGCGAGCGACGTTCATGTCGTAGTCTTCGATGTAGATCACGTTGCGGCGCACGTCGGCCTCGCGGGCGAAGTGCATGATTTCGCGGATGACCTGCTTGCCCGCATTGTCGGCGGGGTGGGCCTTACCGGCGATGATGAACTGCACCGGGCGGTCGGCCTTCAGGATGATCTCGCGGATGCGCTCCTTGTCGCGCAGGAACAGCGCGCCGCGCTTGTAGGTGGCGAAGCGGCGGGCGAAGCCGATGGTCAGCGCCTCGGGATCCAGCACCTCGTTGCAAATGCGCAGTTCCGCGCTCGAGGCTCCGCGCGACTTGTACTGGTTGTACAGGCGCTTGCGGGCGAAATCGACCAGGCGTTCGCGGCGGCGTTCGTGCGTGCGCCAGAGTTCCGAATCCGGAATCTCGTCCACGCGCTCCCACACCGCCTGATCGTCCGGGCTGTTTTCCCAGCCGGGCCCGAGATAGCGGTCGTAAAGCTCGCCCATTTCCTGCGAGATCCAGGTCTTGGCGTGGATGCCGTTGGTGATCGAGGTAATCGGCACCTCGTCGACCGGGACGCCCTTCCAGGTCTCCTTCCACATGTCGCGGGCGACCTCGCCGTGGAGGCGGCTGACGCCGTTGGCGCCGGCGGCCAGTTTGAGCGCCAGCACCGTCATGCAGAAATCTTCCTGCGCGTTGTCCGGGTTCTGCCGGCCCAACGCCATGAGCTGCTGCATCGAGATGCCGACTTCGCGGCAGAAATCCGAAAAGTACTTCTCGATGAGCGGCGGCCCGAACATGTCGTTACCGGCCGGCACGGGCGTATGCGTGGTGAAGATGCTGGCCGACTTCACGGACTCGACCGCCTGCTCGAAGGAGAGCTTTTCGGCCTTCATCACGTCGCGGATGCGCTGGAGCGCCATGAAGGCGCTGTGGCCCTCGTTCATGTGGTAGATCGTCGGGTGCAGGTTGAGCTTATGCAGCGCAATGACGCCGCCCATGCCCAGCAATATTTCCTGCCGCACGCGCGCCTCGTGGTCGCCGCCGTAGAGCTTGTCGGTAATCACGCGGTCTTCCGGCGCGTTCTCGGGGTGGTCGGCGTCGAGCAGATACAGGGGTACGCGGCCCACTTGCAGCTTCCACAGCCAGGCCTTCACGGTGCGGCCGGGATACGGCACCTCGATCACCATCGGCTCGCCGCCGGCCTCGGTGATCTTCTCGAGCGGCATGTTGTAGAAGTCGTTGCGCGGGTAGCGTTCCTGCTGCCAGCCGTCGGCGTTCAGGTATTGGCTGAAATAGCCTTCGCGGTAGAGCAGGCCGACGCCGATGAGCGGCAACGCGAGATCGCTGGCCGCCTTCAGGTGGTCGCCCGCCAGCACGCCGAGACCGCCGCTGTAGAGTTTCAGGCTTTCGTGCAGGCCGAACTCCGCCGACATGTAGGCCGCGAGGAATTCCTTGGGGGCGCCCGGGTTCCGGTCGAACCAGTGATTGTGCGTGCAATAGCGCTCGAGGGCGTCGGACACGCGATCGAGGTGGGCGAGGAAGCTATCGTCGTTCGCGAGCTCCTCGAGCCGGATCTGGCTGACCTTGCCCAGCATGAGCCGCGGGTTCTGGCCGCACTCGGTCCAGAGCCGCCGGTCGACGCGGTGAAACAATTGCACCGCTTCCGGGCTCCAGCACCACCACACATTGTTGGCGATGGTCAACAGGCCTTGCAGGCGTTCGGGCAGGGAAGGGATGACCGTGTAACGGTTAAAGGTAGGCATGGACGTCTCCTGGCAGTATGCTACGCAAATGGAATCGCCTTTTCAGGCGGCGTGTCCAACCCCCACTGCCGGGCGCCGCCATGGCTAGAGCCCAGACAATAGCATTCTTTCGTCTGGCAAACAAGATATCTGCCGGGTCCTACACGCGGAAACTATGAAATACCCGTTTAACGGTAGGTCCACAAATCCGGTGTCTGCAAGTGCGGCGCGTCGTTGAAGGATGCGAGATTGAAGCGCGAGCCGCTGTAAAGGAACTCGGCGATGGCGCCATTCCGCAGCGTCCAGATGAGTTCGAGGGTCTTTTCGGGGGTGAGGTGGAGGGCCCGCTGGATGGTCACGGCGACCGGACCGCCCGAGGTGAACACTGCCGCGCGGTGGCCGCTGGGGGTGCCGGCGGTCATGACCTCGACCGCATGCAGCACGCGCTTCTGGAAATCGGTCCAGGGCTCCACTGTGGGGTGCTGCAGGGTGCCATTGACCCACTGCTGGGTGACGGCTTCGACCAGATGCTGGATGGTGCGGCTCTTTTCCGCGCGGTCGGGGGCATCCTCGAAGGCGGCGCGCAGCTTGGCAATGTGCGGGTCCGTCGTCGACAGTTCGCTCTTGGCGTATTCCATCAGCTCGCCCCAGGAAAACTCGTCGAGGCCGGGCACGTCCACCTGCTCGGGCCACGTCCCCCCTGCCTCGCGGTATCCCTCGGCGGCGGCCTCGGTGCTCTGCCGGTGCCGCTTGCAGGGCCCCACGTAGATGCAGTCGTAAGTGATGCCATGCGCCGCCCAATACGAGCCCAGCAAGCGGCACTGCCGTTCACCCAGTTCGGACAACTGGTCGTAGTCGGCGGCGAGGAACGAGGCCTGCCCGTGCCGCACCAGGGTAAGTCTGCTCATGCTTTGCTCCGTCGAATGCTTGGTCCGCGCGGTCGGCGTCCGCTACACTATCCGCGCACATTTTCCCCGTCGATACGGAGAGTAGCATGGACCACACCCAATCTTCCCGAATGTTTACCGAGGCGCGCGAGGTGCTGGTGGGCGGCGTGAACAGCCCCGTGCGCGCGTTCAAGGGCGTGGGCGGCGATCCCGTTTTCGTGCGCTCGGGCTCGGGCGCGTGGATTACCGACGTTGACGGCAACCGCTATGTGGACTATGTGCTTTCCTGGGGTCCGCTGATTCTCGGCCATGCCTATCCGGCGGTCGTGGAGGCGGTGTGCGTGGCGATGCGCGCGGGCTCGAGCTTCGGTATTCCCACCGAGGCCGAGACCCTGCTGGCTCGCAAAATCATCCAGCTGGTGCCCAGCATCGAAAAGGTACGGCTGGTGAACAGCGGCACCGAGGCGGCCATGAGCGCCATCCGCCTGGCGCGCGGCTTCACCGGACGCGACCTGGTGGTGAAGATCGAGGGCTGCTATCACGGCCATATGGACGGGCTGCTGGTGAACGCGGGCAGCGGGCTGACGACCCTCGGCACGCCGACCAGTCCCGGCATTCCCGCAGGCTACGCGGCCTGCACGCTGACCATGCCCTACAACGACCTGGCGGCCGCGGAGGAGATCTTCGCGGCACACGGCGAGAACATCGCGTGCCTGGTCATCGAGCCGCTGCCCGGCAACATGGGCGTCATCCTGCCCGAGCCGGGCTACCTGGAGGGGCTGCGCGCGCTGACGTCGAAGTACGGCGCGATGCTGGTGTTCGACGAGGTGATGTCGGGATTCCGCGCGGCGCTGGGCGGCGCGCAGGCGCACTTCGGTATTCAGCCCGACATGACGATTCTCGGCAAGGTGGTGGGCGGCGGCATGCCGCTCGCGGCCTATGGTGCCTCGGCCGAGGTCATGCACCACCTCTCGCCCGAGGGGCCGGTCTATCAGGCGGGCACGCTCTCGGGCAATCCGCTGGCGACGGCGGCCGGCCTGGCCACGCTCGAGGCGCTCGAGCAACCGGGGGTCTTCGAGCGCGCGGCCGAGGCGCTCCGGCAAGTGAGCAAAGGCATTGCAGCGGCGGCGCGCGAAAAGGGCTTCCCGATTTATCAGGCGCAGGTGGGCTCGATGGCCTGCACGTTCTTCCACGAAGGACCGGTTCGGAATTACGCGGAGGCGACGCAATCCGACACGGCGCGCTATGCGAAGTTCTTCCACGCGATGCTGGAAGGCGGGGTGTATCTGGCGCCGTCGCAGTTCGAGGCGGCCTTCGCGAGTTCGGCGCACGGGCCGGAAGAAATCGGGCACACCATCGAGGCAGCCCGCAAGGCGATTGCCGCGCTCTAGGGCTGCGCCGGGGCGAGTTTCGCGCGCACGCGATCGAGGTGTTCCTGCGCCGGGCGGGCGTCGGGATTGATCTCCAGCGCCTTCTCCCAGTCGGCCAGGGCCTTCTCGGGTTCATCGTGCTGTTCGTAGGCCAGGCCGCGGAGAATGTAAGCACTCTCGTCCGTGGGGTCGAGTTCGATGGCCTCGTTGATCAGCGCGAGCCCCCCCTCGAAATCGCCGCCGTATTCCTCTTCTGCGAAGAGCTTGCGGCGGCTCTGCGACACCAGCGCCTTGGCGTTCTTCGGGTCCAGCTCCAGCGCCTTGTTGATGTTGTCGTGCATCGCTTCCTGGAAGCGGTTGCCCTTGAAGCGCGTACGCATCATCATCGCGTACAGGTCGGACATGATGCGGTGCTTTTCCGAGGTGTCGGGCAGCCCGCCCAAGGCCGTGAACCCGATGGACGCCGTCTGGTCGATCTGTTCGCCCAGGCTCCGCTTTTCCGTGTTGCTCGTGTCAGGCTTTTCGTAGCGGTAGCGGAGCAGGCTCGCCACCAGCAGCGTGTCTTCCGCCAGCACCCAGCGCAGTTCCTCGCTCTGGGTGTCGGCCGTCGAATTGATACGCGTCTGCAACTCCGGAATGATCGACTGGCCCAGCTCGAGATCGTAGTGCGTGCGTGCCTTGTCCGCCGCTGCCTTTAGTTCATCCATCGTGGCGCCGGAGAAGTCTGCCGCCAGCGCCAGCAATGCGAAAACGCATGAAAGACCCATGAATTCATCCTCTATCACAGCCTACCCTGGGCGCCAGCATGAACGATCCGGATCCCATGCCGCAAGCCGTTAGCCTGCTAACAGTTCGAGAGTCGAAACATTCCTGAGGTGCCCCGATGGCGGTCCGTTATACGAAAATTGTCGCCATACGGCAACTCTTTACCGGGTTAATGGACGCGCGAGGCCGGCGGGATATTCACAAGACCGCTAGGCGTTGCGCGGCGCTGGTGCCGCTTCGGGCTCGTCTTTGCCGCCGAATACCGACAGCAGCGCAGGCACGAAGAGCAGGTCGGCGAGGAGCGCGATAACGATGGCGACGCCGGAGGCCATGCCGAAGTAGCTGAGCGGCTTGAACACGCTGAGGCCGAGAATGAAGAAGCCGATGCCCATGGTGAACGAAGACACCGTGATGGCCGGGCCGACCGAGCCCATGGTGCCAAGGATAGCCTCGTTGTGCGTGTCGCCGTCTTTCAGGTGGCGTTGGAAGCCGGAGAGGATATGGACGGTGTCGTCCACGGCAATGCCCAGCGCGATGCTGGCCACCATCACCGTGCCGGCGTCGAGCGGAATATCGAGCACGACCAGCACCGTAAAGGTAGACAGGATGGGCATGAGGTTTGGCACGACCGACACCAGCAGCATGCGCAGCGAACGCAGCCCGATGAGGATACTGGCGAACACAAGCACGAAGGCGAGCGCGAAGCTGCTGCGCTGGCTGTTTACGAGCTCTACCTGCATCTGCTGCATCTGTGTGGCGCGGCCCGTCACCCAGCCGTCGAGCGGCGCGGGCAATTGCGCGAGAAATCCGTTGATGCGCTCGTACAGGGCGAGGAAGTCGCCCGCGTCGGCCGTGGTCAGGATGGCCGTCATGCGGACCTGGCCGCCGTCTTGCCGCACGAGACGCTTGAGCCCGGCATTGTCTTCTTCCGCGACCCCGGCGATCAGGTGGTCGGCCTCCTCCTGCGTCTCGGGCAACGCGTAGGCCTCGGCATCGCCGCCCTCGTCCCACTGGCGCAGCTTGCGCAGATAATCGAGCGGCGTGAGCACGCGCGTCACGTGGTCCAGCTGCTGAATCTCGGCGGCGAGCCCGTCGATGGGCTTCCAATACTCCGGATTCGTCCAGCCGCCGGGGGTGTTGATGAGAATCTCCATCGTGTACATGCCGGCCAGCGAATCGGCCACATGGTGGAACGAGACGACGGCCGGGGCGTCCTTGGGCAGAAAGCTGAGCGTGCTACGCTCGGTGCGCACCTGTGTGAAGTTGTACATGCCCAGCACGATGAGCCCCGCGAAGACGACGATGATCGGCCAGGGGCGCGCCGCAACCACGCGGCCGAGCGCGCGGAACCGGTGGCCGTCTTCCTGTGGAATGAACCTCGGCATGCCCACCCGGAACAGCATCAGCAGATAGGGGCCGAGCACGAGATTGACGATGACCGCGTAGATCATGCCGACCGCCATCACGATGCCGAACTCGCGGATGGGGGGCACGTGCGACAGGGTGAGCGAGATGAAACCAAACGAGGTGGTGATGGCGGAAAGGAAGCAGGGCACGGCGATTTCGCGCAGGGCGTTCTTCGCGGCCCGGGTACGGTCGGGGTTGGCCCCGAGAAAGTGCTGATAGCGCGACACGACGTGGATGCAGCTGGCGAGCGTGAGCATCCAGAGGATGAGCGGCGACGACTGGGTGACGACATTCAGCGACATGCCGCCGAGCACGATGGTGGACAAGGTCAGAACAATGGTGATGGCGCCGCAGACCATCACGACCGCCGCGCCGCGTCCGCTGCGCAAGAGCGCCAGCAGAATCAGCAGCGACACGATCATGGCGACCGGGAAAAACTGCTTCGCTTCGTGGCCGGCCATGGCGCGCAGATCTTCTCCGATGAGAATCGAACCGACCAGATCGACCTTGAAGCCGTAGTCCACGAGCGGGCCGATGGCGCCGCGCACGGCATCGACGAACTTACCGCGCGCGTCGATGGCCGAAAGGTCCGCCGCAGTCACGACAATGCCCGCCATTGAGCGATCTTTGGAGATAAAGAACCCCTGGTAGAAGGGCGTGCTTGTGATTTCTTCCTCGAGCGCCTCGGGGTCCTCGCCGCCGTAGAGATCCATGAACACCTGGGGCAAGCCGGATACGGACGCCACGGTGTCGGATTCGAGCAGCAGGTCCATCGATTCGACCATGGCGTCGAGCGCCTCGACGTCGAAGACGTTCTTGCCGGAGACCGCAATGAGAATCAAGTCGTCTTGACCGTACTGCTCGACGAACTCGTTATAGCGCTGCGTCGCCTCGTGGTCGTCCAGGGCCATGCGCTCGAGGCGTGTATCCACACTGAGGCGCGGCAGCACCACGGCGGCGCCGGCGGCGGCCAGGACAATGACGGCGGCGGCCCAGCGCGAGGGCAGCCAATCTGCAAGTTGCATGGGTGAAATGTTCCCGCGTGTTTTTGCGCGCTGGTAAGCCGCGCGAGACCACCGGAGTATAGCGTGCCGATCGCGGCCGGGGGAACCCCGGGCGGTTCACTCGGAATCGACGCCTTGCTCGAGAATTTCCCGCGCCTCGCGGGCGTCGTCTGCGTGTACCCACAGCTGGATGCCACCACGGGAACTGCCTCCGAAGAGCCCGATATTGCCCGAGATATTGCCGGCATATTCGCCGGTTATCCGCGCCTCGATGCCATTCGCCTCAAGTACGGACTTCAGCAACAGCGGCTGAGAGGGCTCCCAGAAGTCCCCGAGGACAACATATTCCTCCTCGTCCGCCATGCGTCAGTCTTCTTCGGGCAGCGAAAAATCGGAGGCGTCCAGCACTTCGCGCGCGCGTTCAACGTCTTCCTCGCGCACGGCGATATGGATGCCCGAGGTATTCCCCAGCCCGGCCGTCGTCGCGTACTCGTGATCATGTACGATATCGATTTCCGCCGCCCGGAGGAGCGACTCCACCAGGTCGGCCTCGGATTGGGTGGTCAGGGTGCAGATTGTGACTAAGCGTTCGCTCATGGACGGACTCCTGTTTTGCAGCGGGAGTATAGCACGCGCGGCGGCCGTTTGCGCCGCGGCGCTGCTGGCCGCCGCCGGGGCCCCAGCCGAACATCTGGTGGTGATTACCGAGGCCCGCAGCGCCGCGGGCAGCCCCGGCCGCACCCAGGCGCAATTGCTGGATACCGGCTCCGGCATGCTCCTGCCGGGCGCTGTGCCGCTGGGTACCGGCGTTACCCTCGAAGGTGTGCTGCGCCTCGAGGATGGTGCCGAGGTGTGGACCAGCCTGACGCGGCCGGACGGCACCCGGCGGGCCACCGGTCTCCGAAGCCGCCCGTTCGGCCGCATCGCGGAGGCGCAGCAGAGCGATCTTCCGCCCGGCGTCCGACTGCTGGGGACGATTCCGATTGCCGGGGGCCCGCTGGCGCTAATTGCCCAAGACGCGGAGGGCGGCGTCTGGGCCTATCCGCGCGGGCTGGCGGCCGTGGCGGCGGGCGACCTGAAGGCCAAGCCCTTGAACCTGCCTCGCGTGTTGACGGGAACCCAGCTGCAACATGCGGAACCGGCGCTCGCGCTGCTGGTGCAGGAAGCCCACGGCCTTTCCATCCGCGTGCTGCGCGAGGCAGACGGCCCCGAGATCGCGCGCTTCGAGTTTCCCGATGTCGCCGGACCCCTGGATGCCGGGCGCATCTGGCTGGGCACCGCTCCTGATCTCGGCTGGGCAGCCATCGCCTATACGACGCAGGAAGCGGGCGTCGATTCCACACAAATCGCAGTGAATAACGGGCAGGACCGAATCGAAACCTTCCAATTGCAAGGCGCACTTCCGGTGTCGACGGAACGCGCGGGCGCGGCGGCGGCAAGCGGTGTCCACGTGGTGACGCGAACGCCGGGTACGCCCTTTGGCTACCTGACGACCTTGGGGCCCGGCGAGGACGGCGGCTGGCAAAAGACCGGAGAAACGGTGTTGACCAAGCTCGAGGCCGACCCCGCGCTTTGGGCATCACCGGACGGAGCGTACGCCATCTTCCGGGATGGCGAGGCGCTCGCGCGGCTCAGCGCCCGGGGCGAGTTTGTTTGGGTTGCGGATTTCGACTCGCTGCCCGGGGTCTGTGTCTGGTCGGGCGGAGGCCTCTTCGCGGCCGCGGGAAATGTCATCTTCGCGCTCGCTGCCGAGAACGGCGAAGCGACGCCGGTGGCGCAGTTGCAATCGGGGTGGGTCGCGGCGGCAGCTGCCCTGCCCGCCACGGCGTATCGCGACGACGACGCGGATTTCGACGGACTGAACGCAACGCAGGAAGCGGAACTCGGGCTCGACCCAAACAATCCGGATACCGATGGCGATGGCATTCTCGACGGCCGAGACCCCTTGCCGAACCAGGCGTCCGCAACGTTCGAGCCGCCGGACGAGTTGGTGCTGCGCGCGCGCGGCGCCGGGCGCGAACTGCGCGCCTGGTGGATGCGCGCCTCGAACGACCTCCCCGTGCGATGGCAAGTGGCGTACGACGCGGCTACCCTCCCCTGGCTCCGGTTGTATCCCTCGGAAGGCGTGCAATCCTCGCCCTTTTACTTCGGCGTCGACCCGATAGTCGCCAGAAACGCATCGAATGCCTCTGGCGTACTGGAACTTTCCCTGTTCGACGTAGCGACAGACACCCCGGCGGAAGGAAGCCCGGCGCACGTCGCGGTGCGTATCGACGGGCCAACCGATGCCGCGCGGCGGATTCTCTGGCTGGTCAGCGACGAGCAGCCGGTCGACCTGCGGAGCGTGAAGGACCCCCACCGATGGTACCGCGCCATGGACGTGCTGGGCGGTCCGCCACAGTATTTCTCGCACCAATGGCAGCATGCGGCCTATGCCGGAAGCCTTGACCATGTGGATATGGTGGTTATCGAGGCGGCCGCAGCGGCGCGGGGCGTATTGAGCCAGAAGGCTGCGCTCGATTTCGTGGCTGGCGGCGGGGCGCTGTTGTTTCTGGGCGGCGAGGAAGACGTCGCGCTGATGCCCTATCTGCAAATCTGGGCCGGGGCGCTCGGCTTCGAATTGGTCAGTACGCCAACGGCCCGCGGTCCCTTTGCGGTGGATGCGGAGTCGCCCATCAGCACCTCGCTTCAAGCGCTCGCATTACAGTCGCGGCATGCTTTCCGATCGCCTCGGTTCACGCCCGTGCTGACGCCGGACGACGATGGCTATCGCTTTGCCGCGGGTACGCTGGGCCTTGGGCGCATCGTGCTGGCGGCGGACGATTCGTGGCTGCATGCCGATGCCCTCGCTACCGAGGACGAGCGCGGCTTTGTGCAGGACGTGTTCCACTGGCTGGCCGAGGCCGGACGCGATGTGCCGGATCTAGACGGCGACGGCCTGATGGACGCGGTGGAGGACGCCAACCGCAACGGCGCGTTCGACCCGGGCGAGACGCACTTTCTACTGGCAGACACGGACGGCGATGGCCTGCCCGATGGCATGGAGGATCGCGACCGCAACGGCCGGCAGGATCCGGGCGAGACGGACGCGCGCAATCCCGACAGCGATGGCGACAGCGTATGGGATGGCGCGGATGCTTTCGCGGCGCCGGTGTTCGGCGCGCCGGTGATACAGCGGCTTGATCCGCCGCAGGCGCCTGCCGAGGGCATGATCGAGGCGGCGCTCACGGGCGAACGGCTGCCGCAGGACGCGCGGTACCTGCTGGGCGGGCACGCCGCGCGCATCCTTGAGTGGAGTTCGCCGTCGCTGGTGCGGCTGCAAGTGCCGGACGCAGGCAACGATGCCGGGGGTCTGGTCGATCTCGTCATCGTGCCAAACGACGCCCGGCCCGGCGCGGTGCTGCGCGAGGGCTTCCGCTACAGTCCGCGCACGCGGGTCAAGGTGGAACTGAAACCACTGGCAGCCGCAGACGATCAACCCTTTACGCTTTACGCCGTGGAGGCCTTTCCGCCGAGCGCCTGGCGGCAGGTGGTCGCGGCTGTCCGGCCCGGCCCGGGCGACGGTCCCGAGCTGACGCTGCACCAGGTGGAGCCGGGCTACACGGCGCAGACCTGGTCCTCGCCGGGACAACCCTATGTCTGGACCTTCCACAACATCGAGCCGATAGACGAAGACAAGCCCGCGCGGATTGCGGTGCTGCGGGTCGAGGCGCCTGCAGCCGATGCCCCGGAGTTCGCCATACAATCGACGCTCGTGCTGGGCCCCGGAGGCGGACGGCTCGCTGCGGATTAGCGCCATCCCCGTTCTTGTGCTATCGTTCCCGGATACATTCCCCCGGAGAAGCACCGCCATGCACCAGGAAATCGAACGGCTCGCCGCGCTGGCCCTGTCGGAAGACGTCGGCCAGGAAGACCTCACCACCGAGGCCACCGTGCCCGATGATCTGCGCTGCGACGTGCGGCTCGTGGCCAAGCAAGACGGCGTACTCAGCGGCATCGATCTCTTTCAGGCCACGCTGCGGCTGGCGGGTGCGGATATCGAGGACTGGAACGCGCGTTTCGACGGCGAGCGCTTCTTGAACGGCGAGGTAATCGCCACGTTTAACGGGCGCGCGCGCGGGGTGCTGACCGGCGAGCGCACGGCGCTGAATTTCCTGCAGCACATGTGCGGCATCGCGACGCTCACCGCGGCCTTTGTGGAGCAGCTGGACGGGCTCGCCTGCCGCATTGCCGACACCCGCAAGACGATGCCCCTGCTGCGGCGCATCGAGAAGCAGGCGGTGGTGGATGGCGGCGGGGTGAACCACCGCTACAACCTGGCGACGGGCATCCTGATCAAGGAGAACCATATCGCCGCGGCGGGCGGTATTCAGGAGGCGCTGCTGCGCGCGCGGCAGAGTGCCTCGCACCTCATGCGGGTGGAGATCGAGGTGACCAGTCTCGACGAGCTGCAGCAGGCGCTGGAGGGTGGTGCCGAGGTCGTCCTGCTCGACAACATGGACCTCGACACGATGTCGGCCGCTGTGGCTTTCACGCGCGCGAACTATCCCGGTGTGCTCATCGAGGCCTCGGGCAACGCGTCGCTCGACCGCGTGCGCGGCATGGCGGAGACGGGCGTCGACCTCATTTCCGTGGGCGCGCTTACCCATTCCGCCACGGCGATCGATCTGTCGCTGCTGATCGAGCATGCCTGAGCAGCCGCTGACGCTGGGTCCCGTACACCGGCTGGAAGCGACGGACAGCACCAACCGGCTCGCGCTCGAGGCGCAGACGGACGGCGCGGTATTCGTGGCGCTGCGCCAGACCGCCGGCCGCGGGCGCCTGGGTCGAACCTGGGAAAGCGCGCCAGGCCTCGGACTCTGGATGAGCGTCTGCCTGGCGGGCGGCCCGGAGGGGCTCACGTTCGCTGCGGCGCTGGCCGTGCGCGACGCCTGCGCGCCCGATGCCGCGCTCACCGTGAAATGGCCGAACGACCTGACGCACGGCGGCCGAAAGTGCTGCGGCATGCTGGTGGAGTGCCGCGGCGGCTGGTGCGCGCTGGGCATCGGGCTGAACCTGAACCACAAGCCGGAAGATTTTCCGCCGGAACTGCGCGATACCGCCACCTCGCTGCGCCAGATTGCCGGACGGCCGGTGGACTATGACGCCGTGCTCGATCGGCTGCTTATGGAATTGGGCCGGCAGCTGGGGCGCCTGCGTGGCGGCGGGGCGCAGGCTGTATTTCTGGAATGGCAAGCCGCTTGTGGCATGATAGGGCAGCGTATCGCGCGCGGCGGCGTGGCGGGCGTGGTCACGGCGTATGCCCCCGACGGCACGCTGCTGGTCCGCATCGACGACGGCGGCGAAGCCCGCGTGACCGACGCGCTTACCTGAAGGAACCAATGAACCATGCTGCTGGTCATGGATGTCGGCAATAGCAACACGGTGCTCGGCCTGTACGACGGCGACGAACTCGTCGGCGACTGGCGCATCGTCACCACCACCTACCGTACCTCGGACGAGCTGGGCATCCTGTTCGCCATGCTGCTCAACAGCATCAACGTGCGCCCGAGCGCCATCAACGGCTGTTGCATCTCGAGCGTGGTGCCCCAGATCAACCTCGCGCTACAGCAGGTATGCCGCGATACCTTCCGCACCGAGCCCTTGATGATCGGCCCCGGTGTGAAGACCGGGCTGGTGCTGCAATGCGACAACCCCAAGGAAGTGGGCGCCGACCGCATCGTGAACAGCGTGGCGGCCATCGAGGAATACGGCGGACCGCTGATCATCGTGGACTTCGGCACGGCGACGAACTTCGACGTGGTGACCGAGCGCGGCGAATGGCGCGGCGGCATTATCTGCCCGGGCATCCAGCTATCGGCCAACGCGCTGTTTGAGAATTGCGCCAAGCTGCCGCGCGTGGAACTCGTTCCGCCGGAGCACGCCATCGGCAAGAATACCGTTTCCAACATCCGTTCGGGCCTGATCTTCGGCTATGCCGACATGGTGGACGGGCTGGTGCGGCGCATCAAGGCGGAGATGGAGGGGAATCCCAAGGTGCTTGCCACGGGCGGACTGGCCAATACCATCGCCAAGGTCGGCACGAGCATCGACATCGTGGACGAATTGCTCACGCTCAAGGGACTCCGCGCGATTTACCGCAAGAACACGGACGGCACCGAGTGAGGCTGCGGCATGGCATGGCGGCGCTCCTGCTGGCTGGCTGCGGCGCAAGCCCGGCCCCGGCGCCTGTGGCAGAGGAGGGCGCGCCCAAGCCCGTGGACGAGGGCGTGGTGATGCGCGATGTGGAGATGTTTCTTTTCGACGCGGGTGTGACGGGCGAGCAGCGCAAGCCCGCGCTGAGCATCCGCGCGAAGCAATTCGTGCAGGAAGACGACAAGGTCTGGCGCTTCGAGCAGGCGCAGGCCATTGCCCGGCAGGACAACGCCGAGGCGGAAGACATTGTGTTCGACGCGGCGCAGGGCAGCCTGCGCGAGGAAGAGAGCGCCTACATGGACGGCGGCGTGAAGGCGACCATCGGCACCATGACCATCGACATGGACAACGTGACCTGGGGCCCCGAGGGCGATGCGGGCGCAAGTACCGCGCGCAGCGATAGCCCCGTGCATCTGCTCGACCCGGCCATGGACCTCTACGCGGAGCAGTTCCGCCTGTATCCCGACGCGCGTCAGTTCTCGCTGATAGACGTGCGCGGCCGGTTCGATTTCCCGCAGGCGGAGCCGGAGACGGCGGCGGGCGGCGAGACCGCCACAACCGAAGGAGTATCCTCATGAGAATGAATATCCTTGCCGCAGCTCTGGCGCTGCTGACCGCGGCAGCCCAGGCCCAGACCGGCATGGGCGGCTATGCCAGCATGGCCATCGAAAAAGCCGGCCAGATTACCGGCGGCTTCGACGGCACCATCCAGGAAATGTCGGGCGGCGTCAGCATCGTGCTGAAATCCGATGATCCTGAAAAGAGCGACCTGCCCATCCAGGCGGGCAGCATCACCTTCGACTGGCCGCAAGGCCAGGCCCAGCCCTCGCGCATCGTGCTCAGCGGCAATGTGCGCATCAAGCACCCCGACGCCGATGTGTCGGCCGACCGCGCCGACTGGAATTTCGATACGGGCGAGCTGGTGTTCACCGGCAACCCCGTGATGACCAGCGCGCGCGTGCAGGGCATGAAGGGCGAGAAGATGACGCTCGACATGGAGAAGGGCACCTTCTCCGTAACGGGCGTTTCGGTGCCCATGCTCGATCTGAACGGCGCGGGCGGGGCGGGCGGCGCCGACATGCTGCGTCCGGATGCCATCGCCGACATGGCCGGCCTGGTGAACGCGCTCAAGGCCGCGTGGTCCGCCGAGGCCGCCAGCCCGGGCAAGCACATCCTCTCGCTCATCGAGTCGGGAAACCGCCAGCAATTGCTGAACAGCCCGACCAACCTCGTCGTGGAGAACAGCAAGCTGCTGCTGAAACAGCTGAACGCCCTGCTGCCGCGCGAAGACTTCTACAATGCCGGCGCCTGGGCGGGCGTGGCGCTGGGCGACGAGGCCCAGGCGCTCGCCGCGAAGGAAACGCTCGAGGAGAAGGAACGCACGCACCTCAACCGCCTCGCCTTCAACGCGGCCTTTGCCGCCTATATGGGCGGCGGAGCGTAGCGTGGTCGTCGGCCCGCGTCTCGCCGCGAAGCTGCCGAACGGAGCGATGACGACACACCCTTCGGCAGGGCGCGCGTACCCGCGAGCCACCGGATTGCTTTTGCGGCTTGGCCGCCTTGGAGTGCGGGAGCAAAGCTCCCGCTTTCATCAGGGAGCTCGCTCCCGTCGCCGGTGGGCCGACCCAATACCTTGCTACGGACAACGGAAGCGAGCTTCCTATGCAGGGCGGCAGCCCGCTGCCGCACTCCAAGGCGGCTGCGCCGCAAGTTTGGCGGGCCAAGGCCCACCCTACGGTCACGCCCCATGCGCGTAGGCATTATCGGGGCGGGCATCTCGGGGCTTTCGGCGGCGCTGGAACTGGCCGAGCGCGGACACGAGGTACACGTATTCCAGCGCGAGGCAACCGCGGGCGGCCTCATCGCCACCTTCGATTTCAGCGGCGTGCGCATCGAGCACTTCTACCACTTCCTCTGCGGCGGCGACGAGGGCTACTTCGGCCTGTGCGAACGCCTCGGCCTGGCCGACCGCATCCGCTTCCGGCCGGCCTACACGGGTTTCTACTACCAGGGCGAGCGCTTCGGATTCAGCACCGCGCTCGACCTCTTGCGCTTCCGCCCCATCCCGTTTTCGCAGCGCATCCGCTTCGGTCTCTTCGCGCTCGAGGCGCGCTGGCGTACGGAATGGAGCCAGCTCGACCAGATCACTGCGAAGCCCTGGCTCATCGATCGCCTCGGCTACCGCACCTACGACGTGGTATGGGATCCCCTGCTCGCGCTGAAGTTCGGCGCGTATCACGACAAGATATCCGCCGCCTGGGTGTGGCACCGCATCCATCGCGTGGCGAAATCGCGCGGACGCATGGGCTACCTCGAGGGTGGCACGCAACTGCTCATCGATACGCTGATCGAACGCCTGCGCGCGCTGGGCGTGGTGCTGCACACGGGCGAACCCGTCACCCGTATCTGCGCGGAAGACGGCCGGGTTGCGGGACTTGAGACGCCGAAGCAGCCCGAGTTCGTCTGCGACCGCGTGATCTCCACCGTGCCGCTCGAAGTGTTGGCGGGCCTGCTGCCGCCAGGCCAGGATCGCTACGCCGAACAGCTCCGCGCCATCCAATACATCGGCGTCGTTTGCCTGTCGTTCAAGCTCAAGCGGCGCGTGTCGCCGTATTTCTGGCTGAACGTGCACGACACCCGCGTGCCCTTCAACGGCATCATCGAATACACCAACCTGAACCCGCTGCCCGAGGCGGGCGCACACATCGCCTATGTGCCCTACTACGTCGCGACCGATCACCCCTTCTACCGCATGGACGACGCGACGCTGTTCGAGCAATCGTGGGAAGCGCTCAAGTTGATCTCCGACGGGCTGACCGACGACGACCTGCTGGACCACCACATTGCGCGCGCACCCTATGCGCAGGCCATCTGCCCCACGGGCTTCCTCAACCTGCTGCCGAGTCCCGAGGCCCCGCTGGCCGGGCTGTCGCTGCTCGATTCGGTGTTCCTCTATCCCGAGGACCGCACGCAGTCGGGCCACATTACGAAGGCGCGCGAATGCGTGGAGCGGATGGATGGCTGAGCACACCACCCGCACCGTACGCGAGCATTACGCCAAGCTCGCGGAGGGCTACGACGACGGCGCGAACGCCGCCTGCAAGCGCGCGTACGAGCGCCTGATTCCGGTGGACCTGCGAGGCTGCGCCCGCGTGCTCGAAATCGGCGCGGGGGCGAGTCCCCTGCTCGATGCCATCGGCGCGCCGTTCTCCTGCGGCGCCGACCTGAGCCACGCCATGCTCTCGCGCCGCAACGCCGCCGCCGGAGCCGCGCGCGTGGTGGCCGACATGCAGCAGGCACCTTTTCCGCCGTCCAGTTTCGACGGCGTGTACAGCCTGAACGTCATGGAGCACGTGCCCGACCCGGCCGCGCTGCTGCGCGAATGCCACCGGCTGCTCGCGCCCGGCGGACGCTGCGCGCTGATTACCCCCAACGGCGGCGTGGCGGGCCTGCTCGAATTGCTCGAACGCCTGCGCCTCAAGCTGCCCGAGGGACCGCACCGCTTCGTCGACACGGCGGAACTGCGCCGCCACGCCGAGGCCGCCGGCTTCCGCGTCGAGCGCATTGAGACGCTTCTCGCCTTTCCCGCCGGTCCCGACGCCCTCGTGCAGTTCATCGACCGCTGCTGCGCGGGGAAGTTCGGGTTGTTCCTGCACGCGGTCTTCGTCAAGCCGTAACCCACCCGGGAGCGCTGCTCTCCAGAGCGGCATCTTGGCGTAAGGGTCCAGCCGGGGCATCAAGAGCCGCTCTGGAGAGCAGCGCTCCCGGCATACGCTTCCCCGTTTCCCGCCTTACTGTGCTACGCTGGCTTCGTCCGCCCGAAGTAGCAACCACTCCGCGGGAGTTTATCCATGAAGAAGTCCATCCTTGCATTCCTGGCCGCCCTGCTCCTCCTGCCGCTGGCCGCAACCGCGCAGCCGGCGGTTTCGGAATCGGCGGTCGAGCAGCGCCAAGTCAAATTCCAACAAATGATGAAAGACAATAGTAGCGACTTGAGGATGTTATGCGTGGCGGCGCATCCGGACGACGAAGACGGCGCTACATTGGCATATCATCGTTACAAATACGGCATCACGACGCATGTACTAGTCTGCACGCGCGGCGAAGGCGGACAGAACGAAATCGGCCCGGAACTCTACGAAGACCTCGCCGTCATCCGCACCCAGGAAATGCAGGCCGCCGCCAAGATCGAAGGCGCGCAACTCCACTTCCTCGACATGCCCGAATTCGGTTTCTCCAAATCGCTCGAGGAAACCCTCGAGGTCTGGGGCGAAGACGAACTGCTGCAGCGCATGGTCCGCGTCATCCGGCAAGTGCGCCCCCACGTCATCATCACGCACCACGGCAAAATGAAAGACCACGGCCACCATCAGGCCGTCGGCTGGGCCGTGCAGAAGGCGTTTGATTTGGCGGGGGATGCTGACTACGCGCTAAAGCCACGGCCGGGCATATATCCGACGGTCGCACATGCTGAGGTTGAACCATGGCAGGCGCAGCGGCTCTACATAAGGGACTTTACAGGTTCGATTGAATCCACAATCGAGATTGATATTAGTGAAACAGACGATTTTCGCAGGGAAACCTATGCAGAAATGCATGCCAATGCGCTTCGGGCTCACGAATCACAAGGCATGGGATTCATCATTGATCGATTGTTAAACGGAAACCCAAAGGCCTATTACGAATTGGTATCTAGTGCTGATGTGGATCCTGAGAAATTCAAAACATCGAGCAAAGATTATGGTCCATTGTTCGAAGGGATACGTTTTGCCGAATCAAGGCCAGAGCTACTAGATGTCTTGCGTAAATGGCGCGAATCCAAGACTTTGGATACAAATCTATTCCTGCTTGATGACCGCGGAGAGCAGATTCTCCGGCGTCCAATTTTCGATGTCGGTACCGAATTCTTGGAACTCGTGTTTGACTATGACGCCCGTTTCGTGGTTGGTGATCGGGTTGCGGTGCATGGACAGTCAGTCGACCTTGCGGTCATCGAGTCCGGCCCTAAGCATGACTTACTGAAAGTGGCGTCCGAAGCGAGGCTTTTCGACTGGTTTCGAGCAGGAGTAAATGGTAGCAAGATTGTAAAGGTGCATGATTCCAAGGATATGCGGCGTACCGCATTTCCAATTCCAGCGGACGCCCCTTATACGATACCGAGAGCAAGACATCTTCGAGACGAAGATGAAGGTAAGATCATGGCCTACGTACAACTTTCCTGTGATAAATATGATTTTAAAGTCGGGGGGCCGCATATGATGACGGATCACATCGACGTCGCCCCGCCCGTCCTTCCCGAGTTTCTCGACGGCCCATACCTCCTCCGCCAAGGCGTAGCGAGCGAAGTCTCCGTGCCCGTCCGCCTCACCAACTACACGCCGGGGCCGCATACGCAGACGGTGAGCATCGGCGCGCCGGAGGGGTGGGTGGTGGAGCCCGCGTCGGTGGAAATGGACTTCGCACGGGAGGACGAACAGAAGGTGATCACGCTGACGGTGCGCGCGCCGGAGGGCGTGGCGCCCGGCGAGTATGCGCTCACGGCGGATACGGACCAGTTGGGCTATACCGAGGAATCGAAGGTCGCGGTGATTGATTTCGCGCCGCCGCCGGGCGATCCGCTCATCGGGCTTATCGACAGCTACGATGTGCAATTCCGCAGCGCGATGGACAAGATGGGCGTGCGGTGGGAAGCCATTACCGAGCAGGACTTCAGCCCCGAGCGGCTCGACCGCTACGACCTGATCCTCGTGGACATGCGATCGTACCTGTACCGTCCGGACCTGAAGGCGAACAACGCGGCCGTGCTGGAGTATGTGAAGCGCGGCGGCACGATGATTGTGAACTACCACAAAACTTTCGACTGGGTAGCGGACTACGCGCCCTACCGGCTGGTGGTGGCGAACAACCGCGTGACGCGCGAGGACGCGCCGGTGACGCAACTGGTGCCGGAGCATCCCGTGTGGAACGTGCCGAACGCCATCGGCCCGGCGGACTGGGAAGGTTGGCGTCAGGAGCGCGGCCTCTATTTCGCCGGCGAATGGGACGACGCCTACACGCCGCTCGCCGAAATGACCGACCCCGGCGAACACATCCCGCCCGGCAGCATGCTGATCGCCGACTACGGCGAGGGCAAATACCTGTACACCGCCCTCGTGTGGTACCGCCAACTGCGGGAACTCAACCCCGGCGCAGTAAGAATCTTCGCGAACATGCTCGCGCTGTAAAGCAGCGCTCCCGGGCAGATGGCTTGTCCTACCGGACCTACTCGCTGAAATGCGGCCGGTTAAACACTTTCGCGGGTGGTTTGCCGCGGAAGTGCCAGTCGAGGAATTCGAGCGCGGTATCCCAGGAGTCGCCGCCCTCGGGACCGTTGGGATCGTAGTGGCCGTAGTCGCCGAAATAGATCCCAAGCGCGTCCTCGGCGCCGAGCCAGCGGTACACCGGAAGCGCCGCCTGCCACGCCGCCTGTTCGCCAAGCGGATTGCCCCAGGCGTCCCCGAGTCCGGTATGCGCGTATAGCGCGCGCGGCGCGGCGAGCGCGTGCAGCCAATGCTGGTCGAAAGGCAGGTCCTCCTCGCGGTCGATGTATTCATAGATCGGCGGATGCAGCCAGTAGCGCTCGAGCAGGCCCTCGAGCTGCTGCGCACCCTGATTCCGCACGCGATACGCCGCCGTGCCGCCCATGCCCGACATATGCGGAATCACCGCCGCGAAGCGCTCGTCGGTCGCCCCCGCCCAAGCGCAGGCCTTGCCTCGCCGCGAATGCCCCCAGATGGCCACGTGCTTCGCATCGGCCTCGGGCAGGGTCTCGATCCAGTTCATCGTCACGCCATACGCCCACGCGCCCACCGCCGCCGTGCCCCAGTCGTAGTCCGGATAGGCGTCGCGCGCCGGACAGTGCTGCTCGTCCTCATAGCTCGCGAAGTCGTTGATCTGGAATCCCGCGAATAGATAGCCCGCCTTTACCACCTTTTCGGCAATGCCGTTCGTCACAAAGGGACCGTCCCACCATACCGGCTCGCAGGCGAGTAGCACGGGCAGGGGGCCTTCAACGCCGCGCGGTTTCCAATAGCCGGCCTGCGCCTCGACGCCGTGGAACACGAGCGTCACCGTTACCTTCTCGGCCCACAGGCCGGAGGCCTCGAAGTGCACTTCTTCGCGTACGACATTCTTCGCGGTAACCTCCGGCATGGGCGGCGCGTGACCGTACTCGAGGTCTTCCAGAATCGCGATCATTTCCTTGCGGCGTTGCGCCCAATCGTCCCGCGTTTCCACGCGCGCGCCGTCGTTCATGATCATCGGGTCCGGCAGCGGGGGATTAGCCGCCGCAGAGGCGATGGATGCAAAGAACAGCGATAGTGCCAGGAGGCTCGCGGGTACGCTCGCCCTACCGGAAAGCGTGCCCGGCGAATCGGTAGGGCGAGCAAACCCGCGAGCCATCCTGAAGCCCTTGCTTAGGTTCTCGTCTTTCCTGCAACTCATTTCCCGTAGTCCCTCCTGCTTACTTCAAGGTGCGCGGCCGGTGCCCGGCTGCTATAGTGGCCCGATGCATCACCGTGTCACAAGCGCCGTATCCCTGTCGCTGCGCCTCTTGCTGCTTGCCGCGGCGCTGCTGGCGGTGCGTCCCGCGCAGGCCATCGACAAGACCACCGTCGAATGGGACAGCCTGCCACCCCTGCCGGAAAGCACCTCCGGCCAGTTCGCCGGCGTGCACAACGACGTGCTGTTCATCGCGGGAGGCACCAGTTTTCCCGTGCCGCCGTGGGAAGGCGGCACGAAGTTCTGGCACAACAAGATCTACGCGCTCTACGAAAATGAGCCGCCCGTGTGGGGTTACGTGGGCAAGTTCGCGCAGGCGCGCGCCTATGGCGTCAGCATCTCGCATCCCTCCGGCTTTTACGTCATCGGCGGTTCGTATGGCGATGGCCATCACCGAGATTCGTTCCGCATCACGCTGGAGCCGGATGGTATCGAGGTCATGCCGTTTGGCGGGCAACTGCCCGAACCGCTCGCCTACCACGGCGGCGGCCTGATTGGAAACACAGTCTATATCGTGGGCGGGCAGACCGGCCCGACGATTACCACGGCCTCCGACCAGCTGTATGCGCTCGACCTCGAGTCCGCCAGCGCGGGCTGGCAGACGCTCGCGCCGATTCCCGGCGGCGGGCGCATCCTGCCGGCCGTCGCCGTGCTCGATGGCAAGCTGCACGTGGTCTCCGGCGCCTCGCTGCAGGCGGGACCCGACGGCAAACCCGTTCGCACCTACCTGACCGACCACTGGGTCTATACGCCCGGCGACGACGGCGGCGCGTGGGCCAAGGCCGCGCCCGTGCCGCATCCCGTGGCGGCGGGTCCGGCCTATGGCAACGAACTCGGCGTCATGCTGATATTCGGCGGCGACGACGGCTCGCTCGCCGCGCGCGGCTCGGAACTCGGCGATGGCCATCCCGGCTTCGGCAAAGATATCCTCGCCTATCAGCCCGCCATCGATTCCTGGTCGGTGGCGGGGCAGACCCGCGAGACCCTGGTCACCACGACGGCGGCCTACTACCACGGCGGCGTCGTGATTCCCGGGGGCGAACCCAAGCCGGGCCGCCGTTCGACCGGCGTATACAGCGCGTCGATTCCCCGGACGCCGCACACACTTACCTGGCCCGACTACACCGCGATCATCCTCTACCTTGCCGCGCTGGTGGGCGTGGGTTGGTATTTCGCGCGTGGCGAAAACAACACCGAGCGCTTTTTCCTCGGCGGCCGCAAGGTGCCGTGGTGGGCCGTGGGCATCAGCATCTTCGGTACCTCGCTCAGCGCCATCACGTACCTGTCCATCCCCGCGCAAGCCTTCGCCACGGACTGGACTATGGTCTTCGCAAACGCGGGCGCCTTTGTCGTCGCGCCCATCGCCGTGTGGTACTACATTCCCAAGTACCGCGCGGCGCCGATAAGCACGGCCTACGAGTACCTCGAGCACCGCTTCCATCCGCTCGTGCGCGTCTACGGCAGCCTGTGCTTCCTCCTGTTTCAGGCGGGCCGCATCAGCATCGTGCTGCTGCTGCCGTCCATCGCGCTCAACACCGCCACGGGTATGGAAGTGTGGCAGTGCATCGTCGTTATGGGTGTGCTCGCCACGCTTTATACGGCCATGGGCGGCATCGAGGCAGTCATCTGGACCGACGTGCTCCAGTCCGTTGTGCTCGTGCTCGGCGCGGTGCTGGCGCTCTTTCTGGTCGTCGCCGATGTCGACGGCGGCTGGTCGGGCATTGCAGTCAGCGCGTTCGAGAACGACAAGCTGCGGCTCGCGAGCCCAAGCTGGAGCTACGCCACCGACAGCCTCTGGGTCATCCTCATCGGCAACCTCTTCATGATGTTCTATCCCACCACGGCTGACCAGACGGTGGTGCAGCGCTACCTGAGCACGGCCGACGCGAAGTCCGCCGGGCGCGCGGCCCTTACCAACATGTGGCTCACGCTGCCTGCCACGCTGATCTTCTTCCTGCTGGGCACCGCCCTCTGGGGCTATTTCCGCGAGCACCCGCTGCTGATTCCGGCCGGCATGAAAAACGACGCCATCCTGCCCCTTTTCATCATGACGGAATTCCCCGCGGGTCTGCGCGGCGTGGTCATTGCGGGCATCTTTGCCGCCGCCATGTCCTCGCTTGATTCCAGCATCAACAGCATAGCGAGCGTGGCGATCAACGACTACTACAAGCGCTACCTCAGCCCCGCAGCCGACGAACGCAGCACGCTCTGGCTTGCCCGCATCGTCACCATCGTGATGGGCGTCGTCGGCACGGCCTGCGCCTGGGTCATGGCGGAATTGAACGCCGTATCGCTGTGGAACCCTTTCCTGACCATACTCGGCCTCGCGGGCGGCGGACTGGCCGGACTCTTCGCGCTTGGCGTGTTTACCCAGCGCGGCAACGGTCCCGGCGCCATCGCGGGCGCCATCACGAGCGGCGTCGTGCTGTGGGCCGTCATCACCTTCACCCACGCGCATGCTTTCCTCTATGGCATGATCGGCTTCCTCACCGCACTCGTCGCGGGCTATGCCTTCAGCCTCGCGCTGCCGGGCGCGAAGAAGGCGCTGCCGGAATCATGATCGCTGCAGCCCTGGTCGCGCTCGCCTCGCTCTCGGTCTCGGCCGACTGGCGCGACGTGGCGAACGGCAGCGTGATCCACGAGCATGGCTACTGCGATCAGCCGTATATCGTCGTCGCGCCGGATGGCACGTGGGTGTGCGTGTTCACCACGAACCCCGGCCACGAGGGCCAACAGCGGCAATACGTGGCGAGCAGCCGCAGCACCGACCAGGGCCAGACGTGGAGCGAGCCGGTGCCCATTGAGCCGCCGGACGGTCCGGAGGCCTCATGGGCGATGCCGCTCATGACCTATTTCGGCCGCGTCTACGCCTTCTACGATTTCAACGGGGACGAGGTGCGCACACTGCCGAACGGCAAGGCCTGCCGCGCCGACATGCTCGGCTGGTATTGCTACCGCTACTCCGACGACCTCGGCGCGACATGGTCCGAGCGGCGCCGCCTGCCGGTGCGGGTCACCGCGTGCGACCGCGGCAACGACTGGGGCGGCGAGGTGCAGATTCTTTGGGGCATCGGCAAGCCTGTCAAGTGGAACGGTACGGCCTGGTTCGGCTTTACCAAGCTCGGCCGCTATATGCTCGAGGAGGGCGAGGGCTGGTTCTTCCGTTCGGATAACATCCTGACGGAGCGGGACCCGGACCAGCTGCGCTGGACGATGCTGCCCGAGGGCGACCACGGCCTGCGCGCGCCGGCGTTCGGATCCACGCAGGAGGAGCACAACCTCGTGCCGCTGTCCGACGGCGGTCTCTATTGCGTCTACCGCACGACGACGGGCCACATCATCGAGAGCTATAGCCACGATGGCGGGCGCACCTGGTCGACGCCGGAAATCGCGCGCTACGCCGATGGCCGCCCCATCAAGCATCCGCGCGCGTGTCCGCGGCTGTGGCGCGCGGCGAACGGCAAGTTCCTGCTCTGGCAGCACAACCACGGCGGCACGGATTTCGCCGACCGCAACCCCGCGTGGGTGTCCGGCGGTATCGAACGCGACGGCCGCATCGTGTGGTCCGCGCCGGAAATCCTGCTCTACAGCCACGATCATTCCTACGAAACGGGCCGACTGAGCTACCCGGATCTCGTCGAGCAGGACGGCCGCTACTGGGTGAGCGTCACCCAGAAGACCCGCGCCACGGTGCAGGAAGTGGATGGCGCGCTGTTCGAGGGCATGTGGCATTCGCTGGAGGGCGAGGCGCGCGTACCGAACGACGGCGTGGAATTGTCCGCTGGAGAGGCGGCTGCCTACTCCAGCCTCGACCAGGGCGGGTTCACGCTGGTGCTGGAACTTGAGCTGCCGTCATTGACCCCCGCGCAGGCGCTCTTCGAAGGCGGCGGCGTGCGCGTTGCCACCACCGAGGGCGGCACGGTCGGTATCACACTGAGCGACGACGAGCATACGGCCACGTGGGACACTGACCCCGGTGCAGTGATGTCGGGCGGAAGACATACCATCGCCTTCGTCGTCGATGGCGGCCCCAACGTGATCCTGCCCGTCGTGGATGGCGTGCCGTGCGATGGGGGAGAGACTCGCCAATACGGCTGGGGCCGCTTCCCTCAGGAACTCGCTGTGCTCCCCGGCGGGACCGCTTCGGGAGCGGCGACGTATTACCCCCGCGCGCTTACCATGGCAGAGGTCATCGCCCTCACCCGCTAAGCCATCGGCGGGAGGGCGTCCGTCCGGTGTGCCTCAAGGAATTCCAGCATCGTGTCGATGGTTCCCGGCGAGCCGATGAGCGTGAAATGGCTGGCCCCCTCGATAACCACTTTTTGATGGTCCGGCACCAGCGCACCGAGTTTGTCGACGTTCTCGATGAGGGGATCCTTCGCGCCGATGAGGTTCAGCACGGGCACGTCGGTGCGCCGCAGTGCCGCGGGGTCGGGCTCGAGCTGCGGCATCGCGCGGGTCATCTCCAGCAGCGCGTGCTCGTCGTTCCACATCCTCACGAGCGCGTCTCCCGCCGATACCTCCATCCAGCCGATCGGCTCGTCCGGCGGCTGCAGATAACGGATGAGCGGCTCGAAGCCGCCGCCGCGCGCAAGCGAGGCCGTCAGGTTTTCCGCCGCCTGTTTAGCCTCGCCCTCGTAGCGCATGTAGCCCATGCCGCATGCGATGAGCGAGCGCATGCGGTCGGGGTGTAGTTCGAGCATCTTGATGCCCACGAGCGCGCCGAGCGAATTGCCCGCGATGTGCGCCTTCTCGATGCCGAGGTGGTCCATCAGCCGCACCACGTCCTCGACCATCTCCGTGCCGTAGCGCTCCTCGGCGTAGGGCTTGGCGCTGTAGCCGTGGCCACGCATGTCGAGTGCGATGGCCCGGAAGCCGTCGCCCACCAGCGCGTCGAACGCGCCCGGCTGCCGCCACGTGATTTCCATGTTCATGCCGTAGCCGTGCAGCAGTATCACGGGTTCTCCCGCGCCCTCATCGAGGTAATGCAGCTTCACGCCATCGGCAAAGAAGTATTCGCCTTCGTCCTCGTAGCCCAGATACCCGGACAGATTACCCTGGGCCGAATACCCCACCAGCAGAAATACAGCGAGTGCGATGTAGGTACGACGCTTCCGCAACACGGCCTTCTCCTCGGTTCCGGTCGGCCATACAACCCGCCGACAGAAGGGGAGTATAAAATACAACTTGTTTATTTGCAATGGGTTAAAACTAAACTGTCAAGGGTATGACAATTTAATTTCATCGTCCTGCCCTGCAACGGAGGCTTTCAAGGGAAGAAACCGGGTAACAGCAGGCCTCAGGGGCCGGGAGGACGGACGATGGATCTGCCAGACGTCGGGGCGCATCCGCGCCAGTTGGAAAACCTTCGCGTGGGAGGGGGCTACGGTTCGCTGCCGGACGGCGGCGCGGACATCGACGCGCGCGGCCGCATCGCCACGAACGGCGATGTGACCCTCAGCGCGGGGCTGCGTGCCGAGGGACTGGTCAGCCTGGGCGAACCCTCCACGCAGGTCATCAGCGGCGGCGCCGTCACCATCGCGCGCTCGCACTATCAGGTCGATACCGAAGGGCTGGCCTCGGCCGACGACCTCGACTCGATCCACGGCGGCAGCCCCGGCGACCTGCTCTTGCTCCGCTCGGTAAACGCCGCACGTGTCGTCACCGTACGCAACGGCACCGGCAACCTCCACACAGGCGCGGACATCGTCCTCGATTCGCCCGACAAGACTCTGCTCCTCGTCTATCAAGGCACCGGCTGGATGAAGCTCTAAGCGGGGGGATATCCGCGGCCTTGGACACCACGCTGATATCCAAGGCTACGAGACCTATCCGCACGGTACGGGCCGCGGGTTGAAGACTTCTTGACAGGATAACTGGATCTTGAGATTGAAGAGGGAGGAAGACAATTAGACAGGATTAACAGAATTTAGAAGATTGGAGAATGAGGAAAGGCAGACCGTTCGCTCTCTTCTCTTTCAATCCTGTTAATCTTGTAAATCCTGTCAGAAATTCTTCGTCCTCCTTCTTCTTCCATCTCAAGATCCAGTTATCCTGTCCAAAAAAAAGATCAGGCCGTACCGTTGGCGAAGTAGGCGCGTGTGCCCTGGGCGGCGATGGCAGTGCCGATGCGGCTGAGGGCGTGGGCGTAGGCCGCCGTGCGCATGTCGATTTCCTTGTCCATCATGCGGCGGTACACCAGGTCGAACTCGCGCCGCATGATCTTGTGCAGCCGCTCGTGCACTTCCTCGAGATCCCAGTAGTAGCCGGCCTTGTTCTGCACCCACTCGAAGTAGCTCACCGTCACGCCGCCGGCGTTGGCGAGAATGTCGGGCACGATGAGGATGCCCCGCTCCGAAAGCATGCGGCTCGCCTCGCTGGTAATCGGGCCGTTCGCCACCTCGATGATATGCTGCGCCTGGATGCGCGGGGCGTTGTCCGCCGTGATCTGCTTCTCCAGCGCCGCCGGTATCAGCAGGTCCACGTCGAGTTCCAGTAGCTCGGCATTGCTGATCGAGGTGCTCGGCACGCTCTCGCACAGGGCGCCGCTGCAATACACCGCCCGCACCTCGCGTGTCTCGTCCTTCATCTTGATGATGCTCGGCACATCGAAGCCGTCGGGACTGTAGATGCCGCCGTGCGAGTCGCTGATGGCCACGATCTTGTAGCCGTCCGCATGCAGCAGCTTCGCCACGTGCTGGCCGGCATTGCCGAAGCCCTGCACCGCCACCGTCGTCTCGGAGGGATTCCAGCCCTTGCGCTCTTCGAGCTCCTTGATGCAGTAATACGCACCGCGGCCGGTCGCGTCGTCGCGCCCCAGGCTGCCGCCCAGTTCCACCGGCTTGCCGGTGATCACCGCCGGCGTGTGGTGCCGCTGAATCTTCGAATACTCGTCCATCATCCAGCCCATGATCATCGCGTTGGTATACACGTCCGGCGCGGGGATGTCCGTGTCGGGCCCGATGAAGTCCGCCACCTGCTGCACGAATCCGCGGCTCAGCCGCTCGAGCTCCATGCGGCTGAGTTCCTTCGGGTTCACCGTGATCCCGCCCTTCGCGCCGCCGTAGGGAATGCCCACCACAGCGCACTTGCACGTCATCCAGAACGCGAGCGCCTTCACCTCGTCGATATCGGCCTTCGGGTGATAGCGGATGCCGCCCTTCGTCGGCCCACGCGTGCCGTCATGCTGCACCCGGTAGCCCGTGAACACCTGCAGTGAACCGTCGTCCATGCGCACCGGTATCGACACCGTCAGCATGGCGCGCGGGTGCTTGAGCTTTTCGATCGCCTCCGGGTCGATGTCGGCGTAGGCCGCCGCCCGGTCCAGCACGCTGATGGCATCCTCGAAGAGACTCTGGCTCTGCTCGCTCATGTCGGTGTCCTCCCGTGGGTGATGCCCCCAGCATAGTGCCCCGGCGGTCCCTGCGCAATCCTGCGCGCTTCAGGATTCCCAATTCTCGTTCAGGTCCGTAAACACCCGTGGCGGCGGGGGTTGCTGGAACCTTTGCCGCGAATGGTGTACGATACCGGCAACCCGCGCTCTGAATGTTTTACGCACACCCGGTGTTCGCGCTCGCAGAGTACTTTGGCGCGGGTCCGACACCCGACCTACCGGTCGGTCGGGCGCGATTCCCGGGCGGCTTGGAGGTGTGTATCATGAGCGCGACCGCAGTCTTGCCGAAGCGGCTGACGTCGACCGTGGCGCGGGAACTGGCCGTGGCGATTTCGGGCCTGCTGCTGGTGGGCTTCATCATTTCCCACCTGTCGGCGAACCTGCTGATTTACCTCGGCCCCGAATACCTGAACGCCTACGCGGAAAACATGCGCAGTCTCGGGCCGCTGCTGGTGGTGGCGCGCGCGGGGCTTCTCGCGGTATTCGTCACGCACATCGTGCTGGCGGTGCAGCTGGCGAAGCACAACCGCAAGGCGCGCTCGCAGGGCTACGCCATCGAGACACGCCACGGCCGCAAGGGTGCGGCTACACGCTACATGCTCTACTCGGGCCTCATGCTGCTGGCGTTCATCCTCCTTCATCTGACCGATTTCACCCTGCGCTCGCACGAGGGCCCGAACGCGATGGTGGGCGGCGAAGACCTCGGCCTCTACGGCCTCGTCTGGAATTTCCTGGGCAACCCGATCCGCGCGGTGTTCTACATCGTCGCGGTGTGCTCGCTGGGCCTGCACCTGAGCCACGCCATTTCGAGCGTGGTGGTGACGCTGGGCTGGCTGAGCGAAAACGGCACCAAGCGCGCTGAACTGGCCGCGCGGGCCGCGGGCATTGTGGTGGCGCTCGGGTTCAGCTCGATTCCGATCTACATCCTGCTGAAGACCTACGTACTCGGAGGGCACGCGTAATGGCTATCGCGACGGATTACTGGAAGATCGCGGAGAGCGCGGGCCTCGATTCTAAGATCCCCTCGGGCCCCATCGGCCAGAAGTGGACCAAGCACAAGTTCGACATGAAGCTGGTGAACCCGGCGAACAAGCGCAAGTTCAAGGTGATCGTGGTGGGTACGGGCCTCGCGGGCGCGAGCGCCGCCGCCACCATGTCGGAACTGGGCTACAAGGTCAAGGCCTTCTGCTTTCAGGACAGCCCCCGGCGCGCGCACAGCATCGCGGCGCAGGGCGGCATCAACGCGGCGAAGAACTATCAGAACGACGGCGACAGCGTCTACCGCCTGTTTTACGACACGGTGAAGGGCGGCGACTACCGCTCGCGCGAGGCGAACGTGCACCGGCTGGCGGAAGTCAGCGTGAACATCATCGACCAGTGCGTGGCGCAGGGCGTGCCCTTCGCGCGCGAATACGGCGGCTACCTGGCGAACCGCTCCTTCGGCGGCGCGCAGGTATCGCGCACGTTCTACGCGCGCGGCCAAACAGGCCAGCAGCTGCTGCTCGGTGCCTATAGCGCGCTGATGAAGGAAGTCGCCAGCGGCGGCGTCGAGATGTTCCCGCGCCGCGAGATGCTCGACCTGATCGTCGTCGATGGCCGCGCCTGCGGCATCGTCGTGCGGAATCTCGTCACCGGCCAGCTCGAGACGCACACGGCCGACGCGGTCTGCCTGGCGACGGGCGGCTACGGCAACGTGTTCTACCTGTCCACCAACGCCAAGGGCAGCAACGTGACGGCGGCGTGGCGCGCGCACAAGCGCGGCGCCTACTTTGCCAACCCCTGCTACACGCAAATCCACCCCACCTGCATTCCCGTGCACGGCGACTTCCAGTCGAAGCTGACGCTGATGAGCGAAAGCCTGCGCAACGACGGACGCGTGTGGGTGCCGAAGAAGCCGGGCGACACCCGCCCCGCGCACGAGATTCCCGAGGCGGACCGCAACTACTACCTCGAGACCAAGTACCCTAGCTTCGGCAACCTGGTGCCGCGAGACGTGGCTTCGCGTAATGCCAAGGACGTGTGCGACGCCGGCAACGGCGTGGGCGCGACGGGGCTGGCCGTGTACCTCGATTTCACCGACGCCATCAAGCGCGACGGTATGTCGGTGATTGAGGCCAAGTACGGCAACCTGTTCCAGATGTACGAGCGTATCACCGACGACAACCCCTACAAGACGCCGATGATGATCTATCCGGCCGTGCACTACACGATGGGCGGCCTCTGGGTGGACTACAACCTGATGAGCAATCTGCCCGGCCTGCATGTGCTGGGCGAGGCGAACTTCAGCGACCACGGCGCGAATCGCCTCGGCGCGAGCGCGCTGATGCAGGGCCTCGCCGACGGCTACTTCGTGATTCCCTACACCATCGGCGACTACCTGGCGAAGGCGGGCCCCTCGGGCGTCACGCCCGACCACCCGGAGGCGAAGAAGGTGGAGGCCGAGGTGAAACAGCGGATCGACACCTTCATCCACATGACCGGCAAGCGCGCTGTGAACGATTTCCACCGCGAACTCGGCCTGCTCATGTGGGACGAGTGCGGCATGGCCCGCAACGAGGAAGGCCTGAAGAAGGCACTCAAGCGCATTCCCGAACTGCGCGAGGAATTCTGGCAGGACGTGAACGTGACGGGCTCGCCCGGCACGCTGAACCAGTGCCTCGAACGCGCCGGCCGCGTGGCCGACTTCCTCGAGTTCGCGGAGCTGATGTGCACCGACGCGCTCCACCGCTCGGAATCCTGCGGCGGCCACTTCCGCGAGGAATCGCAGACGGACGAGGGCGAGGCCAAGCGCAAGGACGACGAGTTCTGCTACGCCGCGGCCTGGCAGTACAACGGCGTGGGGGAGACGCCCACGCTGCACAAGGAAGCGCTGGAATTCGAGAACGTGAAGCTCACGCAGAGGAGCTACAAGTAAGATGAGCAAGACCATCAACCTCAAGCTGCGCGTGTGGCGCCAGGCCAGCCCCGAACAGGCCGGCAAGTTCGAGGATTACGACGCCAAGGGCATCTCGACCGACGCCTCGTTCCTCGAGATGCTCGACGTGGTGAACGACGAGCTCGAACGCCACGACATCGATCCCATCGCCTTCGACCACGATTGTCGCGAAGGCATCTGCGGTTCCTGCGGCGCGGTGGTGAACGGCTGCGCGCACGGCCCCGAGTCCGCCACCACGCTCTGCCAGCTGCACATGCGCAAGTTCAAAGACGGCGACGTCGTCATCATCGAGCCCTGGCGCGCGAACGGCTTCCCGATCATCAAGGACCTCGTGGTGGATCGCGGCGCCTTCGACCGCATCATCCAGGCCGGCGGCTACGTGTCCATCCGCACCGGCCAGGCGCCCGACGCCCACGCGATTCCGATTCCCAAGCCCGCGGCCGACAAGGCCATGGACGCGGCGCAATGCATCGGCTGCGGCGCCTGCGTGGCCGCCTGCCCGAACGCCTCCGCCAGCCTCTTCACCGCCGCCAAGATCAACCAGCTCGCGCTGCTGCCCCAGGGCCACCCCGAACGCAACCGCCGCGTGGTCGCCATGGTCGAGCAGATGGACAAGGAAGGCTTCGGCTCCTGCTCCAAGCACTACGAATGCGAAGCCGCCTGCCCCAAAGAGATCAAGGTCGAGAACATCACCGCCATGAACCGCGAATACCGCCGCGCCCTGATAGCCCGCGACTAGGCGCCTAGCCCCCAATACACCCCTGAACATCAGGCCCCGCTCTAGCCAGAGCGGGGCCTGATTTTGCTTTGGCGCACATCCAGATCAGACCGCATGTCCTTCGTGTATTTCGACGGCACCGACATGCATGAGCTGGATTCCGTGTCGGTGCGGACGGAAAAAGACGAGTGGTACACCCTGAATATCGGCCTGCTCGGCGGCGCGATAGCGGGCGTGCCCAATCTCTTCCTCACGCTCAATCGGACAAGCGATTCCGCGGGCGAACCCATGGCGCTGCTGCTTGAGCTGCCCGGCCCCGAATTGCCCGATATCGACGGCGACGTTATCGGCTTCACGCAGGGCGAAGAGTCCGACTACCAATTCCAACTGAAGAACTACACCTTTGCGTACGACATCAGCGACAACTGCACTACATGGTCTTACGACGCATTCGGCCGCAAAATCCGCGAGCGAAAGTTCGACCTCTATCTTACGACTGAAGACAAGACCGTTGCCGACACCCTCTACCAATGGGACGGCTGGCGTCTTGTGGCTGAGGTGGATGCCGTTTCGGGGCATGTCCTTGCCGATTATGTGCCGGGTCCGGGGTACGTCGATGATATCGTCGCGGCCCGCCGCGACCTGGACGACAACAACAGTTTCGCCGCATCCGAGTCGTTCTACTACCTGACCGACCAGCAGTTCTCGACCGTCGCGCTGCTGAACGCCAGCGGAGCCCTGGCCGAACGCTACGACTACGACCCCTTCGGCACCCCCTCCATCTACGACGCGTCCGGAAGCGCGATTGGCGCCACCGCGGTGGGCAACAACCACCTCTACACCGGCCGCGAATACCTGCCCACGCTCGGGCTCTACGACTACCGCCAGCGCTACTACGACCCCGCCGCCGGCCGCTTCCTCGCCACCGACCCCGTCCACGACCCCAACAACCTCGGCAACCCTTACACCTACGTCGCCAACAAC
>WGMK01000030.1 GCA_016125095.1 Candidatus Hydrogenedens sp.
CGGCCCCAGCGGCCAATCTAATCAGCAAGGGGGGCGTACTGGCAGCAGGCACCGGCACCACCGCCGGCGCGGCCGAATCGGCCATGCGTGCCCGCGTTATGGCAAACATTAAGGCGTCTGCTAATGCCACCGCCGTAAGCCAGTTCGACGTGCATCTCGGCATCGAAGAAATCTATGCTAACGCAAACAAGGCCACAAAGATTGCGCGTGAAGCGGGATTAACGAATCAACATGGAGCGCTGGGTATGCGTGCCCACAAGGAGTTTGCAGAATTGAATGCCGCAACGCGGGATCGCTTAAAGGGACGAGGGATTAACATTGTAATCGAGCCGTTCAGCGATGGAAATCGATTGGTTCCTCGCGGAACCAAAGGTTCACTATCAGTTGACGCACTCATCCAATATCACGGAGTGAACGTGCGGGGCTTTGATTTGAAGACTGGCAGACCGTGGACGCGGGCAGGATTGCAGGAACGTATTGATAGGTTTGGTGTTCCGATTCAGCAGATCAGGTCTAATTGATGGTAGTAAAGGCGAGACAGGTCTACAAGTTTGCCAAGGAAGCTTGGTTTCCAGAATTGAAGCCTTCCGGTTTTGCCGAGAAAAATGGCGAGTACCACCGGATCCTTGATTCCGGCGTTGTCCATTTAATCGGGATAGGAAAGGATCCGCACGGGGGAGAGACCTTTAGAGTGATGTGCGGAGTGGATGCGTTGCCGCTAAAGGAGGAATTGGGCGGCTTCGGCTATATGAAATATGATGGTTTCATGCATCTGACGCCCAGCGGGTGGGACCTAAATTCCGGGCGGTGGCCGTGCAAAACGGAAGCTGAGACACGTGCAAGTGTGGAAGTGCTGCTTCCGCTTATCTGCGAACTTGCCATACCGTACTTCGCTCCCATCGCCACGCTCTCCGATGTAGCCAATGAAATTAACGAAAAGCGTATGCCCCACCTACTGTGGCTGAAAGCGCGCCTCCTGATGCTGGATCGAAATATACCGGGAGCACTCAATACTATAGAGAAATACCAAGAATTCGTAACGACCCCTAGGCCATGGATGTCCAAGAAACATGTACAGGGAGAAATTGATAGGGCTGAGCAAATTCGAGCAGAGATCGAAGGGGTGGCGCAAGTGATGAGCGAAAGTAAACGTTGAACCTGTGCTAATTGGCTGCGATCTCGTCTCACCTGGTCATCACGCCGTGGCCCCGTGCCGGGCACCTTGAGCGGGAACAGCGATTCCAAGTGCCTATTCAACAAATAAGGAATTGAGTGTTGGGATTGCCAGCAAAGAAGGTGTATCGAGAGGCACGAAAAATCTGGAAACCGGAACTCAAGCCCGCTGGTTTTGTGGAGAAGGACGGCAGGTACTATCGAACTCTCGATTCCGGCGTTGTCCATTTAATCGGGATAGGAAAGGATCCGCATGGGGGCGAGACTTTTAGAGTGATGTGCGGGGTGGATGCGTTGCCTTTGAAAGAGGAAGTAGGCGGCTTCGGCTATATGAAACATGATGGTCTCATGCATCTTACCCCCAAGGGTTGGGATCTGAATTCCGGGCGCTGGCCCTGTATAACCGAGGAGGAGACCAAAGCAAGTGTTGATGCAATTCTCCCACTGATTCGCGACTTGGCCTTGCCCTACTTGGCTCCTATCACTACGATCACCGACGTTGGAAACGAGATCAATGAGACCAGAAAGCCGGGTCTAGGATGGATGAAGGCTCGGCTTTTCCAACTGGACGGGGACCTGCCCCGTGCCCTTGAAACTATCGAGCGCTATGCCGCGTGGGCGGCGAAGCCGAGAAATTGGGGCACGAAAGAGCACCAACAGGAAGACCTGGCGCGGGCGGCGCGCATTCGCAGCGATATTGAGCAGGCCCTTTCGGCGAGCAAGTAATCTGCCAGACGAATAGGACTGCCCCCCGGCCGCTCAGTCGCCGATTTCGGTGTTCCAGTAGGCCATGTCGACGAAGCGCTGCCAGGAGTGGAGCGATTCCTTGGGCACGTGGGTGCCGAATTTGGGCAGCCATTTAGGTTTGGCGGGGCGGCGGAGCAGGGGCATGTGGGCCTCGTCGGGGGTGCGGCTGCCCTTGCGGATGTTGCATTTCACGCAGGCCAGCACGAGGTTTTCCCAAGTGTCGCGGCCGCCCCGCGAACGGGGCATCACGTGGTCGATCGTCAGGTCGGCCTTGGAAAATTTCCGCTTGCAGTATTGGCACACGTGCCGGTCGCGCTCGAAGATGTTCTTGCGCGACAGCCGCACTTCGCGCTTCACAAAGCGGTTGTAGGCATTCAGCACGATTACCTCGGGCAGGCGCACGCGCATGTTGGGCGTGTAGATATAGCGCCCCTCGGAGAAGCCGTCCTCGGCGTTGGACAGGGCGCACCAGCTGTCGAAGTCGTACAGTGAATAGTCGTGCGGGTGCACCACCCGAGCGCTGTCGTGAAACAACAGCAGCATCGCGCGCCGCAACGAAGTCACGTTTACGGCTATCCAGGACTTGTTCAGTACCAGAACTTGCGCATCGACCATACAGCCTCCTCAACGGAATGTATACGCCGGTTCGCACGAGTATAAGCGGAATCTACGCGCTCTTCAATGCGCAGCCCGTTAGTTTTGCGTTAGTTCACCGGCCGTTCATCGCGACGAATTCGCCGTCTTTCCACAAGACGCCCTCGCCGCGCTTCAGGTCAATCTCGACGATCTTGCCGTCCTTGGGCGAACGGATGCGGCAAGGCCCATCGACCGTCGCGACCACCTGCAGCAGTGCCCAGGCGCCGTCTTCCAGGGCGGCGCTCACCACGAAGCCGCCTTGCGCCCGCAGGAAGGCGAACCGGACGTTCTTCCATGAGGGCGGCAGCGCGGGGAACACGTCGATGAATCCGCCCTGGCTCTGTAACAGCATTTCATGCACAGCGGCGGCCGCGCCGAAATTGCCCTCGAGCGTAAACGGCCGGTAGGAGTAGTCGCTGTGGCCCTCGCCGGACTGGTCGCCGTTGCAGTGGAAACTGTTGCGCAGGGTAAAGGCCGATGAGAAAATGTGCAGCGCGTGCGCGGCGGCATCGCCCTTGTGCGCCCGCGCCAGCATGTTGGCCCACCAGGCGAAGCTAAACCCGATCCATTTTTTCGTGCCCAGCTTTTCCATGTGCTCCAGCGAACGCTGCACCAGCGCGCGGGCCTCGTCGCCGCTGTTCCAATCGACCAGGGCCAGCGGGTGAAACGCCATCAGGTGCGAGAAGTGCCGGTGCGATTCCTCCAGCGGAGTATCTGCCGCCACCAGCAGCCCCTCCTTGCCCACCGCCAGCTGCGGCATTTCGGCCAGGGCATCGCGCCAGGCCTGCGCCTCGTCGGTCTCGCCCACAGCCTCGGCCAACTCGGCCGCCTTCGAAAACACCCACTGAATCAGGGCGTTGTCGTAGTTCGTGATCGTGGGGAACCACGCTTCGGGCTTGTTGTCATGAATCTCCGGCGACGAACTCAGCGGCAGCGTGCGCTTGCCGTCCGCATCGCGCTCGGTGGTAATCGCCCGCAGGAAGATGGCCGTGTCGTGCAGCCACGGATACGCTCGTTCCCTCAGAAAGGCCTCGTCGCGCGTGTACTGCCACTGCAGGTAGAAGTGCTGCGCCAGCCAGGCCGCCGTGGTGGCCGAGTGGGTGTACTGCCGCCAGCCGCCCAGTTGGTTGTTCAGCAAATCGCCCGACATCGGCACGTTCAATCCCGGCAGGCGGTAAAAGTACTGTGTCCAGCCCATACAGTTTTCGCGCGTGGACCAGAGCCAGTCGGTGAAGCCCATGCTTTCGTCCAGGCGGTTGCCCGTATACGCCAGCCAATAGCTCATCTCCGTGTTCAGGTCGTGGTGGTAATCGCCCTTCCACGGCGGCAGCTTGCCGTCGTCGGCGGTCCAGGGCCCCTGCAGCGAAATCGGCGGCGCGCCGCGGCGTGCCGCGCAGCCGAATTTGTACAGGTCGAGGTAGTACTGGCGTTCAATCATCGGATCCGGAATCGATATCCACGCCTGATTCCAGTACTTGCGCCACCATTGCGCGTGCTCCTGGTCGATGGCCTGGCGGTCCGGGCCCATCACCATACGCACCTCCTTCATCGCCTCCACCATCGGGTCCGAGCCATCCCACGACCGCGCGACCGACCACGCCCCGTTGAAGGTGCTGTCGCCGACCTGCTGCCAGGAAAGGTAAGCGGCGATGCGCAGTCCCCCGAAGCCCTCCTGCTCGTAGGCCTGCCAATTGTCGCCCGAGGTGATCTTGGGTTCGGGGTAGCCTAGCCGCGCGAGCGAGCCGGCGGAAATGCCGGGTTTCTCGTCTTCGGGCACCTCGCCGGAAAAGGCGGGCGGCACCAGGCGCACCTCGGCCTCAGGCACGTTCTGAATCCGGATAAAACCTACCGGCCGCTCCGCATGAATCCAGACCTCGATAGAGCCGTTGTCGCCGAAGCGCGTGCGGCTGTGTCCCTCGGTGATGTCCAGCGTCGCCTCGCGGAATTCCAGTCCCGACACCCCAATGGTGATTCGGCCCGCAGGCAGGCGCGTCGGCCCGGCCTTGTCGTAGGGGTCTTCGTACAGCGCCTTCAGTTCGTCGTACTTGCCGGCCTTCTCCCATTCGCGCATGGTGGCATAGCGATAGTCCGGCGAATGAAACTCGGACACGGGGCGCAAGTCCCACAGGTCGGTCCGATCGATGCTGATGTTCAGCGGGCCGCCATCGCCCCACACCAGCGCGCCCAGGGTGCCGTTGCCCAACGGCAGGCCCTCGTCCCACGTCTTCGCGGGTTCGGTGTACTTCAGGCCGTATTCCGCTATCTGTTTCGCTGAAAGCGGCGGCAGCTTGTCGGCCGCGCCGATTCCCAAAGCCAGCGCCAACATCGCACACTGCACCAACATCGTGAATCTCCCTGCACTCGAGGCGTTGAACCCACGAGTTTAGGGCATGATCGCGCGAGATTCCAGCAGGCCGCGCGGCACTATTTCATGCGCGCCACTTGCACGCCGAGTTCCAGCGCGTTGTCGAGGATGATCTTGCCGAGGCCCGGGCCGTAGAACGAGGCCGTCGCCTCGTAGCCGCTCTGGTTATACTCGTCCTCGGTGAGAATGTAGCCCATGTGTTCCGAGGTGAGGCCCGCAATCACCGGGTGCGCCACGCCTTCCCCCTGCACGGCCTTTTTCACCGCGAGTCCAATCTGACAGATGGCCTCGCCCGGCATCGACACGGCCTGCCAATCGCCGATGCGCAGCGCGTACATGGGCACCTCGTCCGGGAACATCGGCTGAAGCATCGCGCCGATCATCTCCTGACTCACGCCGTACTCCTCGCCTGCGATAAGCAGGAAATCGGGCGAGGCAACGCGCGCGGGCAGCGGGATCATCTTCGAGCCAAAGCGCACCATCGCGTCGTCGGAGGTCTTGATCTCGGCCGCAGCGCGTGCGGCAATCAGGCCGAGTCGCAGGCCGTGGTCTTCCGCCATTTCCCACCGGCTGCCGCCATGCGCACCACTCGGGCGGATATCGCCCTCCGCGCCATTCATGTACAGGCACACGCCCTCGCCCAGCGCCGCTTCCGTCGTCCGCTGAAAATGCCCCGCCCAGTCGCCAGAGATCAGCATTTCGTCCGGCGTCATAAACGTGCCGTGCGCGGTGAACCCGGCCAGCACCGCGCGCGCCTTGCCGTCCAGGTCGTCGATACGCAGCAGCGTCAGTTCGTCGTCCACATACTCGTCGTCGCGCCGGTTGGCCGCGAAGCCCGGCGCCATCAGCGACGCAGACCCCACGCGCGCAGGACGCAGGTCGGCGGCGGCCGCCTTCAGCGCCTCGGCAATCCGGTCGGTCGTGAAGTCCAGTGCTTCCTGCGAGAAGATACCCACGTGCGGATTTCCGAAGACATTGCGCACATCGAGGCTGAAGCCCTCGGTGCCGCCGTGCGTATGGCTCGCCGGCACGAGCGTGTTCATGTAATTCAGCCCCTCGACGCCCGCCTTCTCCAGCGATTGCTCCACGGCGCAGCGGGGGATGGTGCAGGTATCCACGGTCACGATGGCGATACGCTGGCCGTTCTGCTCGATGATCAGCGCCTTCGCCTTGATGGTGTCGTGGATGCCCTCGGCGGGCTTGCCCATGCGATCGCCGTAGCCTCCCAGCTGCGTGGGAATGCCGGCCTCCAGCGGCGTGATGCTTGCCACGCCCACCCCGGCGGCGATTTCGGCGCGTGCCGCAGAAGACACCAAGGCTACAGTGCAGAGCACGGTCAACAGTCCTCGCATCACGGGTTCCTTCTCGTTGTAATCGCACGAGCATACGCCCAAAGCCGTAGAAGGGCAAGCGGTCTCCGGGCGGAATTGCAGGGCGCGCCGCCGCTTTTCGCTCTTTGCTAGACGTTAAACAGTTATACGCTTGACAATCGAACCTGCGGAGCGCTTCAATGATCCACGGGCGGGCCGGAGCGCCGTCCCCAACACCATTCGGAGGTATGTAGTTTGAGTGCATCGATTCATGAGTCGCCGCAATACAGCGAACGCAGTGTGCGGCGCTACGAGCGGATTTTCGGCGAAGACTTTCTCAGCACGGGCGGTCCCGAGACCACGCACGACATCTGCGCGGGGCTGAACTTGCAGCCCGGCACGCGGGTGCTCGACGTGGGCAGCGGCATCGGCGGGTCGGCTTTTTATATGAGCCGCGAGTTCGGGTGTGTGGTGACGGGCGTCGACGTACTCGCGCCGCTGGTGGAAATCGCGAACAACCGCGCCGCGTCCAAGGGCATCGCGGGCGTGCGGTTCCTGCAGGGCGATATCCTCGAGACCGACATGCCCGAGTGCGGCTTCGATCTCGTGTACAGCCGCGACGCCATGCTGCACATCGAAGACAAGGAACGTTTGTTCAATCGTCTGTTCAGCCTGCTGGCGCCCGGCGGACGCATCTTTATCAGCGACTATGCCACCGGCACGGGGCTGCTGAGCACGGAGTTTACCGACTACATCCGCGACACGGGCTATTTCCTGCGCCCGATCGAAACCTATGTGTCCGAAATCGCCGCAGCCGGCTTCGTGGACGTGAAGGGCGAGGACAAGACCAATCTCTTCGTGGATATCCTCAAACGGGAAATCGAGCGCGCCGAATCACTGCCGCCCAATGCCGAGGAAGGCTTGAGCCCGGAAGACTGCGACTATCTCGTGTCGCGCTGGACCAAGAAGATCGGCTGGTGCAACTCCGAACAGATGAAGTGGGGTTATTTCCAGGCGCGCAAGCCCGCGTAGCCTGGCGAGAACGCTGCCATTCGACGGGCGGCGGTGTACTGCAAACGGCGCCCGGTTCGGCTTCCTCCGCCGGTATCCCCGATATGCAGGTGCCGCCGCCCTCTGGTTTTTTGCGCGCGCTGCAATAAAGCGCCTCGGCCTAGGCGGGCACCTTTGGAACGGGCGGTTCTTGGCCTGGCTTCGCGAAGAGGTAGCCCTGAATATAGGTCGCACCGAATTCCTTGATGCACTGCCATTCGCCCACCGTCTCGACGCCCTCCGCGATGGAGGGAATACCGAGGTCGTTTGCCAGGTCGAGCAGCGCCCGGCAAACCAGCGCCTTGTACGGATCCTGATCGATGTTCCGCACGAGATCCATGTCCAGCTTTACGAAGTCAGGACGCAGCGCATGCAGCAGGTTCAGCGATGAGTATCCGGCGCCGAGGTCGTCCAGCGCCACCCGGAATCCGTTTTCGCGGTAGTAGTTGAGGATGTGGTTGAGGTGCTTCACATCGTGAATCGACTCGCTCTCCACCACCTCGAACACGATCTGATCCGTGCGCAGCTGGTATTCGTTCACGGCAGCGAAGGTGGTGCGCAGGCAGAACTCCGGCCGATAGATGGTGGTGGGCACAAAGTTGATGAAGATGTTTCGCGTTGATCTGGTGGTGCGAGGCCTGCGACAACGCGGACACGCGCGCCGCACGATCCAGCTGGAAGATGAGCTCGGCCTCGCGCGCCAGGCCGAAGAGCTTTCCGGGTGGTGCCAGCCGGCCTTCGTCGTCGTACCACCGCAGCAAGCACTCGTAGGCGAACACCTCTTCCGGCGCTTTCGTATGTACGATTGGATGGAACACCGAGGTGAGGCGGTTCTGCGACAGCACCCGCAGCAATTGCATGCTTTCGAACAGCGATACCTGCTTGACCAGGGGGACCACGGAAAAGACGTCGGATAGCTGAATCCCCTGCTTGGGATGCGTCAGCAGCGACATGGTGTCGCGCAGCTGAATCTCGTTGAGCATCTCGCGGCAGGCTTCTGCAAAGGCCTCCCGCCGTTCTGCGGGCAGCCGCCAGGCCAGCAGGTCCTCTTCCGGCAGCGGCACGCCGCCATGCTCGAGTCCGAGCTGTTTCGCCAGCGATACCAGCTGTGCGCGCGTCCCATGTTCCGGCGGCGCCAACACCAAAAGCTCCAGGGATAGGTCCAATGACGGCAGCACGGCGCAGCGATCACACATGCCCCGCCCGTTTTGTTCACCGCATTCACTCATGGCTGCATGCTCCTCCTGTTTGCTTGCACGGCCCGCATTCACAACTCAGGGCGACGATTCCCGCCCATATTCTTTACAACACCCCTACGATAAACCGCAATTCGGCCCTGCTTGATTTCCGGCACGGAGAACCTCTATTGTCTTGTAAGCCAATAGGAAATGTTTCATATGTTGTCCTCGAAAGCGCGATACGGCCTGCGGGCCATGGCGGTGCTCGGGCGGAGTTTCCGCGATGGCGAGCTCGTGGCGGTGGAACACATCGCTCGGGAGCAGGAAATCCCGGTCAAGTTTCTCGAGGCGACGCTGACGGAACTGCGCAAGCGCGGGCTGCTGCGTAGCCGCCGGGGACCCGCGGGGGGCTACGCGCTCACGCGCGCGCCGCAGGAAATTTCGCTGGCGGAAATCATCCGCACGCTCGATGGGCCCTTCGCGCCCACGCCCTGCGCGCGCACCAAAGAGCCGCAGCAATGCGACGGCTGTGCCGACATGGACACCTGTACCGTGCGGCCAATGATGCGCGAAGTGCGCGACGCCATGGCGGCCGTGCTCGAGCGGCAGACCGTGGCGGACCTGATGAAGCAGGGTGCGAGGCACGCGGGCCGCAAGGTCCGATAGACGGGCAAGCGCCGCCTGGGCAGGCGGCGGAAAGGATACCGGGCAATGGAGTGGGAAGGTTGGTTTACGATCGGCGTGGTCGTGGTGGTGCTGGCCGCGCTGATGGGCAACATGGCGCCGACCGTGTTCGTCATGTTCGCCGCGATCGGCCTCATCATGACGGTGCAGGCAATCACCGGCACGGACGGCCTGCCCTCGCCCGATCAGGCCGTCGCGGGTTTCGGCAATTCGGGCCTGGTCACCGTGGGCCTACTGTTTGTGGTGGTCGCGGGGCTGGTGTACACCGGCAGCGTGAACCGGCTGCTCACGCCCTTGCTCGGGCGGCCCAAGTCGGCCCGCGGCGCGCAACTGCGCATCCTGCCGCTGGCCACGGGCATGAGCGCGTTTCTCAACAACACCCCGGTCGTGGCCATGTTCATTCCGGTCATCAGCGACTTGTGCAAGCGTACGGGCATTCCCGCCTCGAAGCTCATGCTGCCGCTGTCCTACGCGACCATTTTCGGCGGCACCTGCACGCTCATCGGCACGAGCACGAACCTCGTGGTCTACGGCCTGATGATGCGGCATGGCGGCGTGGCCGACATGGGCATCTTCGAACTGGGCTGGGTCGGTGTGCCGGCCGCCGCTGCCGGACTGGCCTACATCTTCCTGTTCAGCAACCGGCTGCTGCCGTCGCGCGGTGCCGCAGTCACGCTGGACGACAACCCGCGCGAGTACACCGTGGAAGTGGTGGTGGCACCCAACGGTCCGATGGTGGGCAAGACCATCGAGGCGGCCGGTCTGCGCCACCTGCCGGGTCTGTTCCTGATCGAAATCGAGCGCGACGGGCGCGTCATTCCTGCGGTGTCCTCCAGCGAGGTGCTGCAATCCGACGACCGGCTGGTCTTCGCGGGCGTGGTGGATTCCGTGTCCGACCTGCACCAGATGCCCGGCATCGCCCCGGCGACGAACCAGGTGTTCAAGCTCAAGGGGCCGCGCGATCAGCGGCTGCTGATCGAGGCCGTCGTGTCGCACAAGTGCCCGGTGGTCGGCAAGAGCATCCGCGAAGGGCGCTTCCGGCACCGTTACGACGCGGCCGTCATCGCCGTGGGGCGCGGCGGACAGCGGCTGCCCGGCAAGATCGGCGATCTCGTGCTGCACGCGGGCGATACGCTGCTGCTCGAAAGCCACGGCGACTTCCTGCGCAAGTTTTCCAATTCGCAGGATTTCTACCTGGTGAGCAGCCGCGAAGACACGACCCCCCGCCGCCATCACCTGGCGTGGGTGGCCATCGCCATTCTGATGGGCATGGTGCTGCTCGCCGCTACCGAAACCTTGTCGATGCTGAACGCCTCGCTGCTTGCCGCCGGCCTGATGTTGGCCGCCGGCTGCTGCACGGGAGACGAGGCGCGCCGCAGCATCGACTGGCCCGTCCTGCTGGTCATCGGCGCGGCGCTCGGGCTCGGCCAGGCCATGACCCAGAGCGGTGCCGCCACGTCGATCGCGGAATACCTGATCAGCCTCGCGGGCGGTTCGCCCTGGCTCGTGCTGCTGATGGTCTTCGCCGTCACGTCGCTCTTTACCGAATTGATTACGAACAATGCGGCCGCCGTGCTGATTTTCCCGATTGCGATCGCCTCGGCCGAACGGCTCGGCGTGAATGCTACGCCCTTTATGGCGAGCATCATGATGGCGGCGTCAGCCAGCTTCTCCACGCCCTTCGGCTACCAGACCAACCTGATGGTGTATGGTCCCGGCGGCTACCAGTTCGCGGACTATGTGCGCTTCGGTATTCCGTTGAACTTTATCGTCATGGTGGTCGTGGTCGCGCTGGCGCCGCTGGTGTGGCATTTCTAGCGGGCGCGGCCGGCCGAGGAAGGAACTGCAACGATGCGTAAAACCTACCGGATCATCGCGGCCGCCGTGCTGGCATGCTGCGTCCAGTTTGGTGCCGCCGCTGAGGGCTTCGAGCAGGATCGTTTCGCCATCGGGTTCTGGGTGGATCCGCCTGCCGATCAACTCACTCCGAAACGCTACGAGGAAATCGCCGATGCGGGCTTCAGCGTGGTCATCGGCATGCATCCGCGGTCGGAGGAGGAGATTGAGCGGCAACTCCGCCTGTGCAAGCGGAACGGCCTGAAGCTGATTGCGTCGCGGCCGCCGTCCGACGACGAGCGTTGGGCGAACCATGCCGCCTGCTGGGGCTACACCCTGCGCGACGAGCCGAGCCTGGGCGACTTCGCCGCGCTTGCTGAACGGGCCGACGCGCTCCGCCGGCGCTACCCCGACAGGCTGCCCTACGTGAACCTGTTTCCCACTTACGCCAGCGCCGAACAGCTGGGCACGGAAACCTATGAGGAGCACGTGCGGCAGTTCATGGAGATCTACCGCCCCGAAGTACTCTCGATGGACCACTATCCCTACATGACCCCCGAGAGCGACACGCGCGACGACTATTGCGAGAACCTGGCCGTGATGCGCGCCCACGCGATGGAGGCGGGCGTCCCCTTCTGGAATTTCTTTAACATCATGCCCTTTGGGCCGCACCTCGACCCGACCGAGGCGCAGGTGCGCTGGCAAGTGAACGCCTCGCTCTGCTACGGCGCAAAGGGCGTGCTTTATTTCTGCTATTGGTCGCCGCGCGGCGACGACTTTGCCAAGGGCGGCGCGATTCTAAATGCCGTCGGAACCCGCACCCGCCATTACGACGAGGCGCAGCGCATCAATCATGTCCTGCAGCAGTGGGGGCCGACCCTCATGCGCCTGACTTCCGACGCGGTGCTGCAGGTATCTGGAGGGGATAAGGCAATCGACGTTCTTGCGGGGCAGCCACTCGCCAACATCAGCGAGGGAAACTACCGCATCGGCATCTTCCACACAGACGATGGTACCCGCGCCGTGCTGCTGATGAACGACGACTACGCCTACGCCGCCTGGCCCACCGTCGAGTTCGAGTCCGACGCCGTGCAGGAAGTCAGCCCGCGCGACGGCGCCATCGCGCCTGTTCAAGACAACAGTCCCGACATGCCCGGATTGCAGCTGAGCCTGGATGCAGGCGCGGCTCGCTTGTTTTTGCTGAAATCCCGCTAACTAAAAAAATTGCGAAAATGGGTTGCCAAAATCTCTTTTTTGATCTAGACTGCGAACATCGCTCATGCGTGCGGAAGGGACCATTCAGCACGAAGCGTTCGGCGTAGTAGGGAGTCGCGCCGGCAGAACAGGGGAGATCGGCCATGCGAATGCGTGCCGCAATCACCGGTTCCGCGATGGCGGTTCTAGTGGCACTGGGGAGCGCCTGGGCGGGCGAGGGCAGTGCGGGCGATGGCGTCTGCGATCCGCCGCTGGTGCCCGTCCGGGGCAAATTCAGCATCAAGCACACCGATGCGATGGGCCGCTCGGCGAGCGACTTTCACTTCTACCTCTACCAGAACGACCGGCCCAGTGTGCAGGTGCTCGGGGCCAACGCCGGCAGCGACGCCTTCGACAACGTGGATGCCGAGCTGGATTCCGACAATGGTGCCGGCACGCCTTCGGGACAAGGCGCCCCGTTCCATGGCGCGCAGATCGACATGTCCGGCGGTTCGGTGGCCAACGGCGAACGCATCACGGTAGACGTGCAGCTCTGCATGAACGAACGCAATTGCCTCAAGCTGAAGGATATCGAGTGGACCTACGACGATGACCCGGGCATGGTGCCGAAGCCTGGCGGTGGCGGCTGGCGCGTGGGCGGGCCGAATCCTGGCGGCAACGGGGGAAATGGCAATCCCGGCGGCGGCGGGCAGGGCGCGCAGGAAGGCGATGGCGGCGGCGACGGGAATCACTTCCACACCTTCTGCATCGAGAACGACGACCCGGCGCTCTGCCTCTATGTGAGCGAGGTAAAGCTGCTTGCGTCGGACACGAGGTACGACGACATCGAGGACGACATCGACTGGGACGCTATTTTCCCGATCGTGGATGAAAACGGCGAGCCGCCCGTGGTGATTCAACCCGGCGGGAAATGGTGCTACAACCTCGATACCGACGGCGCGTTTATCGGGGGCCACGTCTACTCCCGCTACGCCTGGCAGTACGCGCCTTGCCCCGGCACCAAAGGCGGCGGCGAAGTGAATCCGGACGACGACGACATCTCCATCGGCGACCACCCGGTGGAGGAGCCCGAGATCGATTCTGACCTGGATGGCCTGCCGGATGTCTACGAGGAGATATACGACTGCCTCGATCCCGACGACGACGGGACGACGGATATCGATGCCGGCCCCTTGGGAGACCCGGACCACGACGGCGTATTGACGATCGACGAACTCGATCGGGCGACCGACCCGTGCGACGGTGCGAGCCCGCCCACCATTCCGCCGGGCATCGATACCTTCTCGGTGGATGGATTCTTCGATGTGACGGTACCGATACCCGAGAACTTTTTCTATCCGGGCTGCCTCCCGTTCGAGGCGGAAATCAAACTCTCCGGCGCGCCGCTGAACGACTCGCTTGTCTGTCCGGGACCACTCGGGTCCGCTGATACGGTCATCGAGCGCCTCGGTCCGCTGGTTATCCCCGAGCCGGGGGCTATCGACTCGGTGCCCGTCGAGTTGCGCGAGTTGAACCTGGTAGGAATCGACCCCATCACGGTGTCGGACGGTGAGACGACAACTACCTGGGACGTCTATGCGCGTCCCTCGCAGGAGGCGCCGGCCCCGCAAGGCACGGCCGGCGCCCAGCGACTGAGCGGCGGCAACGGACAATTCCAGGTCACATTGCCCGTGCCCATCATCGAAATCCAATTGGTGAACCAGTTGAATCCGCTGGACACCCTCCTGCTCCAGCCGTCGCCCCCGGTGGGTTTGTTCATCAACGCGATCGGCCCGTTCAGCGACCGGGATACCGGTCTGGCGTGTCCCGATTGCGACGATCCATTCGCACCCGGCCTACTGACCGATGGGGGCAATGAAGTCGTCTTCGTTCCGGCCTGCACGCCCTACGAGCCGATGAGCGGGGATATCCTTCCGGGCGCTTCCCTGTTCCAGGCGGGAGAAGGATCGTATATCACCCCGGGCTTGGGCCTGCCGCCTATCCCGGGAGATCTGTTCGGTCTCACCGCACCGCCTTTTGAAGGCCGGATCGACCTGCAGGCCGGTCTCCCAGTGGCGTCCAGCGCCTGTCCCGACAACATCGCCTCGGGCATCCTCGAGCGTCCCGGGCCGGCGCGGTTCAGCGACGGGCGCACCGACGACCGGATCGACCTGGAGATGAATCAGCTCTCGCTCCAGTCGGTCGCCCCGGTATTCCATGTAGACAGCTTTTTCGACGTGACGGTCGAGATAAGCTTCCTCGCGCCCAGCAGCGGATCGCTCGACCTGCACAATGCCGGTGGCGGGGGCACGGCCGATCTGCGTTTGGCGGCCGGCCTCAAGTTGACCTTTCAGGACACCGGGACACCGGGCAATACTTTCACGGTCGACATGATCGAATTGGGCGGCTTCCTGCCGTTGAGCGCCGAGGGTATTCCCTGGTCGCAATTCCCGCCGCCGAATGATGCGAGCGCGGCTTGCAGCCCAGGATTCTCCTTCTCGCCGCCGCCGAGCTCCAAGATGCTGGCACCGCCGCTGCCGACGCTGGCGTTGTCCGGTCCGGGCGCGGCGATCATCCTGGAACCGGCCATCCTCGGCATGGAAGGCGAAGGAATGCCTGGCGGTGAAGGCGCCATCGAGGGCGGCGGCGAAGGGATACCGAAGGAGGGCGAGGGAAGTGTCGAAGGAACGCCGGAGGGTGTTGCAGACGGGGAAGGCACGCTCGAAGGAACGCCGGAAGGCGTTTCCGACGGCGAGGGCGCGCAGGACGGCGAAGGCGCGCCGGATATCCTCTGCACGATTGCGCTGAACGAAGCGAATGAGGTGTCGCCGCCGAATCCCGCCACGGGCGCCACGGGTACGGCCACCTTCACCCGGCTGCCCGGTGGAATCGTCCGCCTCGAAGTCGTGCACAACGTCGCCAACGTGACCGCGTCGCACATTCACTCCGGCGCGCCGGGCGTCAACGGACCCGTGGTGCAGAATCTCGGAAGCCCCGCCAGCCCCATCATTTTCGATCTGAGCGAGGCAGACTACGAGGTCTATCGCACGGGCCACTACATCAACGTGCATTCGTCCGCGAACCTCGGCGGTGAAATCCGCGGCGATATCGATTGTCCTCCACTGCCGTTCGAAGGCGAGGGTCAGGCAGAAGGCGTGACGGATGGCGAGGGCCACGTGGAAGGCGCGCCCGGCGGAGAGGGGCAGCCCGAAGGCGTAGAGGACGGCGAAGGCGGGCCCGTGGAAGGTTCCGCCGATGGCGAAGGCGGTGGTGAGGGCTCCTCCGATGAGACGCGCGCGAAGCAGGCACTGGTCGGTTTCCGGTCGGCCGACACCAGCGACGACGGCGTACTGAGCTTCTCGGAAGCATCGAGCGCACTCGGCTTTACGCAAGGCGAGTTCAACGCGCTGGATACCAATGGCGATGGCGAGCTGACCACCGCCGAACTGCAAGCGAAGGCGGGCGCCGACGCACCCATCCATAACGCCGACCAGAATGCCAATGGCGTCATCAGCCTGTCCGAGCTGTTGCGGCTGATCCAGTTCTATAACGCCAGCGGCTACCGCTGCGCCCCGAATCAGGAATCCGAAGACGGCTTCTTCCCGGGGGCTGTGTCGGTCAAGGCGCTCGATCCGGCATGCCCGCCGAATGCAAGCGACTACGACCCGGCCGACGGTGTCATCGCCCTTTCGGAATTGCTACGGCTGATCCAGTTCTACAACCTCGGCTCTATCGTCTATTGCCCGGGCCAATCCGAGGATCAGTTCTGCCCGGCGCCTTGATAGCGCCTTCCCACAACGTACCTACGGGCGCGCCGGCCTGGTTGACCGGCGCGCCGGGCGCGTGGGATAGTGCGGCCTTCACTGGGCAGAAGCATCAGCCGCCTGCGGGCGCGAGGAGCACTTTCATGGACGTTCCCTTCATCTTCAAGAACGACATCCTGGCCGGCAAGACGGCCTTTGTCACGGGCGGCGCGAGCGGTATCGGCCTGGGTATCAGCGAACGCCTGGCCATGGCCGGAGCCAACGTGGTCATCGCAAGCCGCCGGGTAGAGCTGTGCGACGAGGTGGCCGCGGCCCTCGCCAAGAAGTACGGCGTGCAGACGATGGGCATCGGCCTGAACGTGCGCGACTCCGACAATGTGAACGCCGCCATGGACGAGGCCGCGGAGAAGATGGGCGGCCTCCATATTCTGGTCAACAATGCCGCCGGCAATTTCTATCATCCGGCCGCAAAGCTGAGCGACAACCAGTGGAAGGCCGTGCTGGAAATCGATCTTTATGGCACCTTCTTCTGCAGCCGCGCGGCGCAGAAGCACCTGGCGAAACAGGGCGGCTCCATCATCAGCACCAGCATGACCTTGCACCATCAGGGCTGGGTGGGCATGGTGCCCGCCTGCGCGGCCAAGTCCGGAATCGACGCCATGACCCGCACACTCGCGCTTGAGTGGGCGCGCTTCGGCATCCGCGTGAACGCCATCGCCCCCGGCCCCATCATCACCGAAGGCGTGCAGAAGGCCTTCCAGCTCGGCGGCGATTTCGCCGAGCACAAGGATACGATCCCGTTGCGCCGCGCGGGCGAGCCCGAGGAAATCGGCAACATGTGCGTCTACCTCGCCAGCGAGGCGGCCTCGTGGATTACGGGCTCGATCTTCGTGGTCGATGGCGGCGAATCGCTCAGCCCCCGCCGCGCCGGTATCGATCCCGAGAGCCTCGATACCCTCGCCGACTTCATGGCCCAGCAGCGCAAGGGCGGTTGATCCGGCTTGGAAACCGGCGGCCCGGCCCCGCAGTCTAGATAAGGCGCAGAGCTTGCACCCGTTTCCGCGCTGATCTAAGGTTGGGTAATGCGAATACGTCTAATTCATAAGCTGGCCTTCGGCTGCGCGGTTGCTTGTATTGCGCCTTGCGTGCAGGCCGAGGACATGCCCCAGCCACCACCGCCATTGGCGTATGCGGATTATGCGCAAGACGTGGTGCCCTTTGTGCAGCAGCACTGCGTCTCTTGCCACAACCCGGACAAGCTGAAGGGCGACCTCGATCTCCAGCGGTTCGAGACCATGGATCAGGTGGTCGACGCGATTGCCGTGTGGCAGCGCGCAGCCATCCGGGTAAAGAACGGCGAGATGCCGCCGCGCCGCACCGACGCTCCCCCGGACGACCAGCGCAACGCCTTCGTCACCTGGGCCGAGGGCCTACAGGTCAATACCGTCGACTGCGATGTGATTGCCACTGAGGAGACGGTCGGGTGGTTTCCGGGCGTGGTGATGAGCCGCCGCCTCAACCGCGCGGAATACCAGAACACGATGCGCGATTTGCTCGGCGTACCGGTCGATGTCGAACACTTGTTCCCCGCCGACAACTCCGGCGGCGAAGGCTTCGACACCACCGGTGACACGCTTTATCTTTCCGCCATCCAGATGGAGAAATACCTCGAGGCGGCAGACCGCGCCATCGAGACGGCCCTGCCGCGATTCGACGCCTTGCTCGCGAATGTCAAAGAGCGGCCGGGCACCCGCTTGGACTATGCGAACGCGCGGCGCTTACTGATTACGGCAGAGCCCAGCGAGGATCTCCCGCCCAGCATGGCAGCCACACTGGCCATATCCAGCTTCATCGAGCGTGCCTGGCGCCGCGCGCCCGAGCCCACCGAGGTGGGCCGCCTGGTCAAGATTTTCAACCAGGCCTTCGACCGCGGCGACACCTATTTGGAGTCCCTCAAGCTGGCCTACAAGGCCGCGCTAATCTCGCCGAACTTTCTGTTCCTGGTGGAGCCCAAGCCCGCCGAGCGCGGCGAATACGCGCTGGGCGGCTACGAGCTGGCCTCGCGCCTGTCGTACTTCCTCTGGTCGTCGATGCCCGACGAGGAACTCTTTGGCCTCGCGCGCACGGGGCGCCTGCAGAGCGCCGAGGCCCTGCAGCAGCAGGTAGCCCGCATGCTCCGCGATCCGCGGGCGCGCGGCCTGGGCGAACAGTTCGCCAGCCAATGGCTCGAAATCACACCGCTGGGCGAGACCAAGCTGCCCGACCCCACGCGCTACCCCGAGTTCGACGCCTCCCTGGCGCAGGCCATGCGCGACGAGGTCGTCACCTTCTTCTACGAGACCATCCGCACCAACGCGAGCCTGCTCCAGCTGATCGACTCGAAGCACACCTTTGTGAACGAGCGCCTCGCGAAGCTCTACGGCTTCGAGGGTATCACGGGCGACGACTTCCAGCGTGTGTGGTTCGCCGACGACCGCCGCGGCGGCGTGATGGGCATGGCCGCCGTGCTGACGGTCACGTCGCACCCGTTACGCACCAGCCCCGTGAACCGCGGCAAGTGGGTGATGGAGCAGTTGCTGGGCGAGCGCGTGCCGCCGCCCCCGCCCAACGTGCCCGCGCTGCCCGCCGACACCACGCACGACGAGACCCTCAGCCTGCGCGAGCAGATGGAAGTGCACCGCGAGAACCCCGATTGCGCCGGCTGCCACAGCCGCATGGACCCCATCGGCTTCGGGCTGGAAAGCTACGACCCGCTGGGCCGCTGGCGCACGCAGCCCGACGGCAGCCCCATCGATACCGCCGCCCAATTGCCCTCGGGCGAGGCCTTCAATGGACCCGCCGAATTGAAAAAGGTGCTGCTGGCGAACCGCGACGGCATCATGCGCAACCTCGCCCGCAAGACGCTGGGCTACGCCCTCGGCCGCGCGCTCACGCAATACGACGAATGTGTGATCGACGACTGCATCCACAACCTCCAGGCCAGCAACTACCGGCCGACGGAACTTTTTTCCACAATCGTGCTAAGCTACCCCTTCCGGCACCGCTTCAGCGGCGGCGAGTCGGACGTGAAGGAGACCTCATGAGCACAGAGAAGTGGCGCATTTCGCGCCGGACGATGCTCCGCGGCCTCGGCGCCTCCATGGCGCTTCCGCTGATGGACGCCATGATGCCCGCGAAGGCGGCCGCCGCCGTGGCCAAGCCCCCCGTGCGCATGGCCTGCATCTACTTCCCCAATGGCGTCTGGCGCGATGCCTGGATTCCCAAGACCGCCGGCCGCGGCTTCGATCTGCCCTACTCGCTCAAGCCGCTCGTGGGGCTGCGCGACCGCGTGAACGTGTTCTCCGGCCTCGACAAGGCCGCCAGCCGCGGCGGTGACGGGCACTACGCCAAGACCGCCAACTTCCTCACCGGCGAACCTGTTAACAAGACCACCGGCAAGAACGTGAGCGTCGGCGGCATTTCGATGGACCAGCTCGCCGCGCAGCATGTGGGCGGCATGACCCCGCTGCCTTCGCTCGAACTCGGCATCGACCCCGTCATCTCCGGTATCGACACGGCCGTGGGCTACACGCGCCTCTACGGTTCCTACATTTCCTGGCGCTCGGCCACCCAGCCGGTGGCGAAAGAGATCAATCCGCGCTTTGTGTACGAGCGCATCTTCGGCGATGATCGTACCAAGGCCCGTGCGGCCGACCCGCGCGCCGCTGCCGATTTCCGCAGCCTGCTCGACCTCGCGCTGGACGACGCCCACCGCCTGCGGCATAAGCTCGGCCGCGACGACCAGGTCAAGCTCGACGAATACCTCGAATCCGTGCGTGCCGTCGAGCGCCGCATCGAGTTCAACATGAAGGAAGACCCCCGCGAATGGCGGCCGTCCTCCGAGCCCAAGATGACGGAGGCGCCCGAGAACCCCGGCGGCGTCATCGAACGCGTCCGCCTCATGCTCGACCTGATGGTGCTCGGCTTCCAGACCGACTCCACCCGCGTGCAGTCCTTCATGTTCGCCAACGACGTGTCCGGCCGGAACTTCTCCTTCCTGCCCAACGTGAACGGCGGCCACCACGATATGTCGCACCACGAGAACAAGGAAGACAAGATCGCCGCGTACCAGGAAATCTCGCGCTGGCATGTCGAGCAATTCGCCTACATGCTCGAAAAGATGCGTTCGATTCCCGAAGGCGAAGGCACCCTGCTCGACAATTCCATGGTGCTCTTCGGGTCCAGCATTTCCGACGGCAACGCCCACGATCCCAACAACCTGCCCATGCTTCTCGGCGGCAATGCCGGCGGCAAGCTCAAGACCGGTTACCACGTCGCGTCCGAGCGTAATACGCCGCTCTGTAACCTCTACCTCACCATGCTCAACGCCATGGACGTGCCCGTCGACCACTTCGGCGACAGCACCCGCATGCTGCACGAGATTCAAAACACCGAGACCTTCGATCCCTTCGCGTAGGGAATGGCTGTGGGTGGATTTTGCTATCCGCTCACAGGATTAAGAAGGCTCGACGCGATCGCGTCAAGATGGCTCGACAGAGTCTCGCCCCACCGTACCGACGCGTTCGGTAAATTTGTCCAACGCGCAAACTGCGGGCGAACTTCTTGGCGCTCCTGATTGAAAGACATCGTCGTGCCAATCATTCGAACCTCGTGCTGCGCCCCGCCCCCTCAATCGTCATCCTCGCGAACGCGGGGACCCATCCTGACGCAGACGCGATTGAACCCATCGCGGCCCACCGTGAACCACGTACTTCTGGTGGCGGCTTGATTGTCATTCGCAGCGCATTTCTGCAAGAACCCCAACCTCGCCCTAAGATGGGTTCCCGCGTGCGCGAGGATGACGATGTTGGGGGCATTGGCGCACGACGTACCGAGAGATAGCTCAACGAAGCGTATCGAATTTCTTCAGCGCCAACGGCGCGCGCGAACCAGAGCCCGGGTCGCAAGCCCCGGGGTTCGCGTCTCCCGGAAGCTGAGCGCTGAAAGCGCGGCGCAGGCGACCGAGCGAGTCGCTAAATGGGCACCCACAGAAACAACCACACTGCGGCCACGGGCAAGCCGAGAATGAAAAACGGCAGAAACGTGAACGTGGCGTCGATGCCATATTCTTCGTGGACCCATTCGGCGAGGCGGCGGGAGTAGTGGAACGAGGTTATCGCCGTAGCCAGCAGATACAGGCAGGCGAGCACGAGTAGCACTATCATCATCAGGCTCATCGGACTGTGAGTCCCTCCGGCTTAAATCCGGCGTCGGCATAGGCCTTCACCAATTCCCCGCCGCCGCGGGGCCAGCCGCATGCTGAACTCGCCCCGGCGCTTCTCTATGGGGGCATGGTTTGGCAAAATTCCGTCCATTCCTTTTCCTGCCGCCGTTCCTGCATACGAGATCTCTCGGGTAGATACCCGCCAAGGTAAGAAGATATTCGCTCGCCGGGCCTCGCCAAGGGCGCTGCCGCAATCCCAATCCCGACCATTCTGACCAAGATTCGATAAATTCTATTAATGCAATAAAAATTGAATCCTGCTTTTCCGGGATGCTATAAGGAATGCGCAGGAGGAACTCGCCATGGAACTTGAAGTTGAAGTCCTGGCGCGGGTGCAATTCGCGCTCACGGTCATGTTTCATTATCTCTTCCCGCCGCTGTCTATCGGGCTGGGGTGGCTGATGGTGGTGTTGGAGGGCCAGCGGCTCCGCACGGGGGATCCGGTCTACGAACGCGCCGCGCGCTTCTGGACCAAGATCTTCGCGGTCAATTTCGCGCTCGGCGTGGCCACGGGCATCGTGATGGAATTCCAGTTCGGCACGAACTGGGCCATTTACTCGCGCTTCGTGGGCGACGTGTTCGGTTCGGCGCTGGCCGCCGAGGGCATCTTCGCCTTCTTCCTCGAATCCGGCTTCCTCGCCATCCTCGTCTTCGGGTGGGACCGCGTGTCGCCGCGCATGCATTTCTTCGCCACCTGCATGGTGGCGCTCGGCGCGACCTTCTCGGCCGTGTGGATCGTCGTGGCGAATTCGTGGCAGCAGACGCCGGCGGGCTATCACCTGGTGGAGCACGCCGGCATGATGCGCGCGGAGATTACCGATTTCTGGGCGATGGTGTTTAATCCTTCCAGCATGCACCGGCTGAACCATGTGTTCATCGGCTCGATGCTGACCGGCGCCTTCGCCATGACCAGCATCTCGGCGTGGTACCTGTTGCAGGGCAAGCACAAGGACGTGGCGCGGCGGTGCATGCCGGTGGGCCTGTTCGCCGGCCTGATCTTCTCGCTGCTGGCGCCGGTGTCGGGACACTTTCAGGCGGAAACTGTGGCCGAGACGCAGCCCCAGAAGCTTGCGGCGTTCGAGGGACACTTCCGCCAGACCGAGGGCGAAGGCGCGCCGCTGTGGCTCTTCGGCTGGCCCGATACCGAAGCCGAGACCGTGCGCTACGGCCTGGCGGTTCCGGGCGGACTCAGCTTCCTGATTCATGGCGATTTCAACGCGCCCGTGCCGGCGCTGGCCGACTTTCCCCCCGAGGACCTGCCGCCGGTGGTCACGCCCTTCGTCACCTATCACCTCATGGTGGCCGTGGGCATGGCGATGCTCGGGCTCTCCGCGGTCGGCGTGTTCTTCTGGTGGCGCGGCTCGCTCGAACAGCAGCGCTGGCTGCTGGGGCTGCTGATTCCCGCGGTGCTGCTGCCCTACATCGGCAACCAGGCCGGCTGGATAGCCGCCGAGGTAGGCCGTCAGCCTTGGATTGTGTGGGGCATGCTCCGCACGGGCGACGCGCTGTCGCCGTCGGTTACCAGCGGCCAGGTGCTCGGCTCGATCCTCATGTTCGGCTTCGTCTACCTGCTGCTCTTCGCCCTGTATGTCTACATTCTCAACGACAAGATTCAGCATGGACCGGATGCCGCGGAACCCGCGCACGCCGGACACGCCGGATTCCTCGATACGGCTGCGGCCTTCGCAGACCCGGCCGGACCGTCGATGACCTCTTCCCGCAGTGGGAACGTCGGCAGCGACGGGGGAGCATAACGCCATGTTCGGACTCGACATTCACGTCATCTGGTTCGGCCTGCTCGGGGTGCTGCTCGCGGGCTATGCCATACTCGACGGCTTCGATCTCGGCGTCGGCATCCTGCATCCGCTCGCCCGCACCGACCGCGACCGCCGCATCTTCCTCAACAGCATCGGTCCGCTTTGGGACGGCAACGAGGTGTGGCTCGTCACCTTCGGCGGCGCCATGTTCGCAGCCTTCCCCAATACCTATGCCACCGTCTTCTCCGGCTTCTACACGGCGTTCATGCTGCTGCTCTGCGCGCTCATCTTCCGCGCGGTGTCCATCGAATTCCGCAGCAAGCGGCCGGAGCTGTGGTGGCGCAGCGCCTGGGACTACGCCTTCTGCGCCGCGAGCGGGCTGGCGGCGCTGCTCTTCGGCGTGGCCGTGGGCAACGCCATGCAGGGCATCGCGCTGAATGAGAAGGGAGACTACACCGGCACCTTCCTCGACCTGCTCGGCCCGTATCCGCTGCTCGTGGGCGCGATGACCGTGGCGCTCTTCGCCATGCACGGGAGCATTTACCTTTACCTGAAGACCGAGGGCGATCTGCAGAAGCGGGTCTACCCGACGCTCTGGCACACCTTCGGCACGTTCATGGTGCTCTACATGTTCACCACTATCTTCACGCTCGTACAGGTGCCGCATGCCATCGGCAACTTCGAGCGGCTGCCGGCGGCCTGGCTCATCGTGCTGTTGAACATCTTGGCAGTAGCCAATATCCCGCGCGCGATCTTTCTCAAGAAGCCCGGCTACGCCTTCGCGTCCAGCTGCTGCACCGTCGCCGCGCTGGTCAGCCTTTTCGGCATCGCGCTCTTCCCGAACATGGTGATATCGAGCGTCGCGCCCGAGGCCAACAGCCTGACGATCTACAACGCCGCGTCGAGCGACAAGACCCTGTGGATCATGTTCGGCATCGCCGTGGCGGGCATGCCCATCGTGCTCGCCTACACCGCGATCGTCTACTGGACCTTCCGCGGCAAGGTGGAGCTGGGCAAGTTCAGCTATTGATGCCTTCAGGCGCGGGCGCGCACGGCGCGTCCGCGCGCATCGCGGATGCGGTGCAGGGTCTCGGCCAAATCGTGCAGCGTCGGCACATGCACCGCGCGCGTTTCATCAAACACGATGTTGTAGGCCTCCGCGCCCGTCCCGCCGATGAGCAGTTCGGTCCCCGCCGGCAGGTGCGATTGCGCCAGTTCGCGTATTTCCCGCACCACGCGCGGGTCGTCCACGGGGTACACCACACTTAGCGCGATGGCGGCTGCGTGCCGTTCGCGGGCGATGTAGCCGATTTCTTCCGCCGGTATCGACGGCCCCATGTAAATGACGTGCCAGCCCAGGCTGCTGGCGGTCTCGGCGGCGGTCAGTGCGCCGATTTCGTGGTGCTGGCCCGCGGGCGTGCCGCAGAGCAGAATCGGCGCGCTGGGGTCCGGCGCGTACTGCCCCCGCATCGTGAGGAGAAAGCCTTTCACGATGGACGAGGCGAAGTGCTCGTGCGCCACGCGGAGCCGCCCGGACTGCCAGCATTCGCCCAGCCAGCCCATCAGCGGAATCACGAAGCCTTCCAGCATCACCGGCCGCGGAAAATCCGCCAGCGCCTCGCGCAGCGCCGCTTCCAGCGCGATGTCGTCCAGCGCCTCGATCGCCCGCTGCGCCTGGGCGAGATACGGCCGCAACTCCGGCTCCGCCGTCGCCAGGTTCGCTGCCAGGTCGGCGTCGTCCTGTCGCAAGGGGGAATCGGCATGCAGGCGGGGCAGCGGCTTGAGTTCTGCCGCGTCCTGCAGCAGCCGCTCGAGTTCTTCCACCTTCAGCGAAGCGATGCCGCTGATCGCATGGCCCTGCTGGGTGGCCGCGTGGAGCAGGCGCAGCCGGTCGATATCAGCGTCCGAATACAGGCGCCGGTTCGTGTCGGTGCGTTGCGGTCTTACCGCGTTATAGCGCTTTTCCCATACGCGGATGGCGTGCGAAGTCATCCCCGTGCGCCGGGTGACGACGTTCATCGGGTGGCGCGGCTCAGAATAACTCATGGCGATTTCCCCGCTACTGGCTGTCGTTCCTGTCTAGCATCGGCCTGTTGCCGTTCCCCCAATGCTAGACATTATACAGACAATCGGCGTACCGCGCCTATTCCTGCGAGTGCTGAAAAAAACCATAAAGGCGGAGGCCGGCGTTTGCCGGCCTCCGCCAGAGCAGGCCGGGGACCTGCTCCATGGGAGGGGGGTAAATCTATTCGGCCTTCGGCAAAATGACGGTATCGATGACGTGAATCACGCCGTTCGAGGCCATCACGTCGGTCTTCACCACCTTGGCGCCGCCGATGCTGACGCCGTCTTCGGTATCGATGGTCAGGCTGTCGCCGTGCAGCGAGTCGGCTTCTTCGAGCTTGACCACGTCCGCGGCCAACACCTTGCCGGAAATGACGTGATTGAGCAGCACTTCCTTCAGCGCCTCGGGCTTCTCCAGCAATCCGGCCAAGGCGCCCTCCGGCAGCTTCGCGAAGGCCTCGTCGGTGGGGGCCAGCACGGTGAAGGGGCCTTCGCCCGAAAGGGTTTCAGCCAGGTCCGCCGCCACGGCGGCCTTCAGCAGAGTCGTGAACATGCCCGCTTCCGTGGCTACTTCGACGATGTTCTTCTTCTCTTTCTTTTCGTAGTCCCCGGCCTTGGCCGAGAAGCTCAATCCGAATACAAGCGCCGTGGTCAGCGCCAGGGCTTTGGACATCGATCGGGTCATGGTTGGCACTCCTGTTTTCGTTGTTCTCTCCAGTGCAGCGGCGGTCCGCGGCGCCTGCGGTCTCCGCTGCTGTCGAGAGGAACGACCTTCTGTGTCTATCTATTCCCAAAAAATAAACAGACAAAATCTAGACAACTTTGATTTGCCGAGCGCCGTCGTGGACACCGTGGCCGGGCGTGGCATACGATACGGGCCTGAGGAGGCACAGCGATGCGGCAATATCTCGATTTGCTACGGGACGTGCGCGAAAACGGGGCGCGCAAGGAAGACCGTACCGGCACGGGCACCCTGAGCGTGTTCGGCCGGCAGATTCGTTTCGATCTGGCCGAGGGCTTTCCGCTGGTGACCACCAAGAAGGTCCACCTCAAGTCGATCATCCACGAGTTGCTCTGGTTTCTGCGCGGCGAGACCAACGTAAAATCGCTGCATGAGCACGGCGTGTCCATCTGGGACGAGTGGGCCGACGAGCGCGGTGAACTCGGGCCAGTGTATGGCGCGCAATGGCGCAGCTGGCCGGCACCCGATGGCGGCAGCATCGACCAGATGGCCGAGGCCGTGCGGCTGCTGCGCGAATCGCCCGACAGCCGCCGCATTCTGGTGAGCGCGTGGAACGTGGCGCAGCTCGACCAGATGGCGCTCATGCCCTGCCACACGATGTTTCAGTTCTACGTGGCCGAGGGAAAACTGTCGTGCCAGCTCTACCAGCGCAGCGCCGACCTGTTCCTGGGCGTGCCGTTCAACATCGCATCCTACGCGCTGCTCACGCTGATGATGGCGCAGGTGACCGGCCTGAAGCCGGGCGAGTTCGTGCACACCTTCGGCGACACGCACATTTACCTGAACCATTTGGAGCAGGTGGACCTGCAATTGAGCCGCACGCCGTACCCCTTGCCGGCCATGACGCTGAATCCGACGGTGATGGATCTATTCGCGTTCCGCTATGAGGACTTCACGCTGTCCGGCTACGAATGCCACCCGCGCATCAGCGCACCCGTGGCGGTATAGTCCGTGCGCATCAGTCTCATTGCGGCAGTCGCGCGCAACGGCTGCATCGGGAAGGACGGCACGCTGCCCTGGCGGTTGTCCGCCGACCTGAAACACTTCAAGGCCACCACGCTCGGTAAGCCCGTCATCATGGGCCGCAAGACCTGGGACTCCATCGGCCGCCCGCTGCCGGGCCGGCTGAACATCGTGCTCACCCGCGATGCGTCGTTTCGCGCCGAGGGCGCCGAGACGGTATCCAGCCTGCGCCAGGCCTTGAAGCTCGCCGAAGAATCCGGCGCGGAAGAAGCCTGCATCATCGGCGGCGAGGCCGTCTACCGTGAAGCCCTGCCCTTCGCCGACACGCTTTACCTCACCGAAGTCGACGCGGAAATCGACGGAGACGCATGGTTTCCGGAACTGGATTTCAGTTCCTTCGCCGAAACCAGCCGCACCCAACACCCCGCCGACGAGAAGAACGAATACGCCGTGGCCTTCGTGACGCTCGAGCGGGCATAGCTAGCCCTCCGCGCCGCAGTACTCGTCTTCCCCGACGGCGGGGCAATACCTGTAGCCGCCGAGGTTGTAGAGCTGGATGATGCGCAGCAGTTCGCCGAGTTGGATGATCCAGTTCTGGGGGTTGTAGTCGGCAGCATGCGACGTGCAGCCCTCGTCGAGGTCGCCGGGGGCGTAGCCGTCCTCGGTGCCGGTTTCGCAGCCGAAGCGGAGCGCGTTGTAGAACTGCACAATGCGGAGCACCTCGGTCAGGGAAAAAATGCCGTCCGGCGTCGTATCGCCGCTGTGGACGGGTGCTTCGCTGCCCAGCAGCCGGAATGCCAGCGCGAGCGGAATTACGGACTCCGGGTCTGCGTCGGGGCTGGTGACGATCGGGGTCCAATCGCTTCCGGCGCTCACCAGCGCATTCCCTTCCGGATATGGTCCCGACACGGTAACCGGTGCAGCGAATAGCGAGCTGGAATAGCCGGGCTGATAATCAAGCCAGTAGGTGCCGGGCGCGAGATACAAAACGGACCCCAGCGCGGCCCGTGCGTAGAGAACGGGAAACGACGTTTCCAAAGGTACCGCGCCGGTGCGGTAAATGCCGGTCCAACCGGTTTCAGCCAGGCGGTCGGTGGTGGTGTCGCCGAACACGATGGCGCTTCCGGGCAGGCTCGGGTCGCCATCCCAAATACGGAAGTTGAAACTTTCGATCGGGGAATCGGTAACCGCGCTGAAGTTCACGAAGTAGGCCTCGACTTCGCTGATCGTCGCGCCCAGCGGTCCATCCACCACGAAATCGTCAGCGACTCGCTTACCGGCCGCCGTGCTGGTGGGCGTGCCCACATACAACGTCTCTGCATCGTTTGAAGTCGGCGCACCGCCCGCGCCGTCGTCCGCGCCGCTTACAATATAGCCGTTGTCGTAAACGACATCCGGCTGCGTGACATAGATCACCAAGGGGGACTCGGCGTTGTCCGCGCCGCGCTCGGCCCGTACGCGTATTTTGTAAAATTCCTGCGCTGCGCGATCGAATTCGGCCGTGCTCTGCAGCCGATCGCCGATGATCGTGAAAACGCCATTGCCGGTGTCGCCCTCTCCCGCCACGAGCGCAAAAGTGTAGTCGGTCTCGCCGTCCTGGTCGATGGCGGAAAGCACGCCGACTTCCGTGCCCGCGGGCCGGCCATCCGCGATGCCATAGTGAGACAAACGCACGCCGGTGGGCGCGTCGGGCGCATCGGTCACGCTGATGGCGAATACCTTGATGAACGTGCCGCCATCATCATCGGTCGAGCGCAAGCGGATGGACAACGGATTTTTGCCTTCGAAATCCAACGGGGCATTGGTGCGCAGCACGGAACCATCCAGTATGAACTTATCGTTGTCGTCGCCCCCTTCGCCGGGAATGAGTTCATAAGAGTGTCCCAGTGCCTGGTTGGCATCCGTCGAACTGAAGGCCCCCACGACCGTCAGCGCCGGCTGGTTTTCGGCCACGGTCGCACCGGTCAGGGTAATGTCGGTGGGACCATCGATAGACAGCGTCGCGCCGCAATTGCTGAAATTGCCTCCCGGCCCGGAAACGAATACGAGGTGTGAGCCGTTGTTGGCCGTGGTAACGCTGGGAATGGAGAACGCATTGAAAAACGTAAGGGTATTTCCCAGGGCCGTGCCGGGTACCGTGAGCGATGCCGACGCGCCGGCGGGTCCCGCCAATGTGCCGTACGCGCCCGCATCGAACACGGCGTTTTTCAGGACGATATCGAACGATGCGGAATCTCCGGACTCGAGTTGGGCCCCTGGCGACACGATGATCTCGCAGCTCGGCGGCTCCCACTCGATGGTATTGATGCATTCCGAGCCCGAGTAGAACGGTCCCGCGCCATTGATCTGTCGCTCCAGCCGGACATTCAATTGCCGTTCGACCGTGATGTCCGGATAGCCATCGGCCGCCGTGATGAAGGTGTGCGAGGTCTGTGTGCCGGTGGCGGCCACGGTGGCGATCGGGTTGCCGTCTGCCTGAAACACAACCTGTTGCACCGTTGCGTCATGGTGCACCGTAATCGTCACACTGCCGCCAGGACCGCCCACCATGGGGTCGCGGTATTGCAAGCGCGGCGGCGCCGCGAGTGTACCGCTAAGGCCCGAGACGTTGTCGGTCACGTCGATATCTGCGTTCGTGCAATCCGGACGCTCGAAATCGAGCGTGATCAGGCCGTTTCCAGCGGAACCCACGCCGAAGGCCACGCTGCCGTTTGCGGGCTCGCCGCCCTTGGCAGGGCTATGGGGAATCGCCTCCACGACGAAGTTCTCCATGCTGTCGAAATTGTTGAAGGCGAAATTCGCGCGGACTTCTCCCGGGGATACATGGTCGTCCACGGGGATTTCGAGCACCCCGACGAGGATACTGCCGCCGGCCGGAAGGGTGCCGAAGGGCTCGGCCGCCAGAAGCGTCTCTGCGCGCTTGTACCCGGTGGGCGATTTGTCCTCAACGGACCACACCGCACCGGTCCCGGCGGGAAAATCGATGGCATTCGAGGGAGAGACCTGCGCAGCATTGAACAACACGGGGCAGCTCGGCGAGGGATCGCCCAAGGGACTGGCGTTCGCCAGATCGACCGGGGGATTGCGGATGCCGGCGGTGCCGCTGCCCGAGCCCGCCGGCGCGAAGGCATTGGCAATGAGCATTGGTGTGTCGGCACCGCCAACGATTGTAAGCGCCGTTTCGGACACAACAACAGAATAGCGGAGTCCGAGGATATCCATGTCGGCACCGGAGGTATTTTCCAATAGCACCGGCAACTGCAGGCAGGCCGCCGAAGTATTCTGCTCGATGTCATAAGCCAGCAAGCCTGCGTTGAGTCGGAACGGACTCGACAAGATGCCGTACGCATCCTGGCTATTGCCGAGTTCTCCGGAGGAATCTGCCGCCACGTTTCCGTCGAAGTACAGATTGACCGCCGAAACGCTGCTAGTTTCAGGCCGCGAGAAGATGGCGCCGCCGAGCCCGAGCCCGAGGCCCGACAACGCGCCGCCGCCGCCGGCCCCGCCCGCAGCAGTATTCGATTCGAATGCGCAATTACTAATCCTGCCTTGCGCGCCGTCGAAATAAAGGGCGCCGCCGAAGCCCGCGCCGCCACCGGCAACAAAAAAGAAGGCCGCTCCGCCGCCAAAGCCCGGAAATCCAACGCCCCCCGCGCCGCCGCCGTAACCGGCTTGGGGCTTGTCTTCTATGCCGCCGCCGCCGCCCGTGCCGCCGCCATAGCCGCCATTGCCGCCACGCGTGCCGGCTGCACCGACCCCACCGCCGCCGCCGCCGAAGCCGCCGCTGCCGCCGTTACTGGAGCTGCCGCCGCCGCCGCCGCCAGGGGAGCCATTCTGTCCGTCTCCGTCGTTGACGCCATCGCCGCCTTCTGCGCCGCCGCCGATTCCGCCAACTGTCCCCGAGGCCGCGCTGCCATCGAGCTCGATACCACCGCCACCGCCACCCGCGGCAAACCCGGCACCTGACGACCCGCCGTCGCCGCCCATGCCGCCGCCGCCACCGCCGCCCGATACGCCGTTGCCCGAACTGCCGCCGCTGCCGCCCATGCCGCCGCCGCCGCCGCCGTTGCCCGAGCCATTGTCTACACCGCCTTCGCCGCCGCGTGCGGTGTTCCCCTTGAAAGAAACATTCTCCAGCGCCACTCCCCCACGGCAGAAGATCGCGCCGCCCATGCCTGCGCCGCCGCCGCCACCGATACCGGGACCGCCGTTGCCGCCCTGCGCAAGACCGTTCTCAAGCGTAACGTCGCGCAGTGTCAGGCTGCCTGCCTCGCTTGGCAAATCAGCGCCGTTCGATACCGCGAAGAACCGGAACGCCGGCGCGCCATTTTCGCGGACCAGCGTGGCGCCGTTGCCTTCGATGGCAAGATCGCTTTCGATGAGTGGCAGCGCATTGGGGCCGTAGTTGGAATTATCCACCGCTGTGAACGTGTAGGTGGAAGCGGTGAGCTGGATGATACTTGCGACGCCATCCGTATTGGCGCTCTCCACTGCGGCGATTAACCCGTCGGTATCCCCGGCTACTATGTTGTAGGTCTGCTGGCAATACGCCGCGCCTGCATGCATGAAGATCAGGCAAGCCATGGCCGAATACCGGCAATAAGGGGCATAGCACATGGCAGAATTCCTCCTGGCGAACCACTTAGCCGGTATTTTCTTCAGAGTCTGCACTATACCCGATGCGGGAGAAATCGCCAAATTATCGGGGATTGGCAGTTCCGGGGTACCGAGGCGCGCTTTCAGGCGTTGGTCCTTGGGGCGGCTGCATGCCCAGTTCCCGCCCGCTGAACCACACGAACGCGACGACCAGCACGAGCGTGGGAACGGCCTTGGTGAACTGGTGGTAGGGGGTGAGGGCGGTGTTGATGTCGGCAAGTCCGGCGATGCCGAGGGCGTCGTTGGTGATGCCGTGCACCACGATGGCGGGCCAGACGCTGCCGCCGGCGCGGTTCATGCACCAGGCCGCCACGATGGACACCGTGATGGTACCCAGCAGAAACGAAGGCAAGTAGAGCGTCGTGTACTGCAACGCCCCGAGCCGCTCGATGACGCCCGCGAAAACGTCGCGCGGGATATGCCAGAGACCCCACACCGTGCCGACGAGCAGGGCGGCGGCCAGCGAACTGAGGCGGGTCTGTGCATCCTGCTGGGCGAAGCCGCGCCACCCGAGTTCTTCGAGCACGCCACCCTGGTCGAGCAGGGCGGACAAGAGCAGCGCCGAAAAGAAGGCCGGGCCGATCAGGTTCTCTGGCTGCGCGTAGTCCGGTCCGGGTAGCAGACCTCGCAGGGCATAGGTAGCGAAGAGGCACACGGGCAGAGCGGCGAAGGGTACGAGGTACGCGGCGGCAATCCCGCGCGCCGAAGCGCCTGCGCCCCAGGGAATCAACCGTGCTAGCAGCCTCTGCACCGAGCGGCGGCCTTGTGAGCTGGCGGCCAGCATGCCTGCGAAACTCGGAATGGCGGACCCCAGCACGAGCAGCCAGAGCGAAGGCTCGACGAGGCACAGCCGCAGTACGGCCAGCAGATTGGAGGTCCATGCGATGCCCGTGTCGGCGGCTGCCCGAGCGCCCGCAGCATCAAAATCCATGCTGGCGCCGGTGGCCAGGCTCAGCAGCGGTATCGCTCCGAGCAGCAGCAGCGACAAGATCGTAAAGACAACGAAGCCGCGCCAGCCCGGGTGTCCTGCATCCTGTGTTGTGCCGGCCATGTTCGAGTCTCCGGTTGCTTCGCAGGCGAGCCCCGGATTATCGGCTGCGGTGCCACGGCTATCAAACTGCGTCCGGTCGCACCTGAAACAAAAAGCCGCCGCCGGCGCTCCGCGGGGGGAAGCGGAGGCCGGCGGCGTTGAGGGGGGGATGGTACTCTAGTTCTGGAGCGAGAAGACGCCCGGGTTGAACCCGTCCTCCGTCTCGAACTCCACGTGATACGCGCTGTCTTCCGCGTTGTAGAACTGGATGGTGCGGAGCAGTTCGCTGATGTCCACCGACCAGTCGGCGTGCAACTGGTCCGCGTCGTGAATCGCGCAGGTATCGTCGCCCAGGCCCGGCGAGTAGCCGTCTTCGGTACCGTCGGAGCAGTGGTACACGCCCACGTTGTAGAACTGAATCATGCGGAGCAGCTCCGTGAGATCCAGTGTCCAGCTGTCGTCCGAGTCGGCGCTGTGGCAGTAGGACTTCGCGAAGCCCTCGCCCGCGGGGGCGTCCAGCTGCGCGACGGCATACTCGGCACCGCCCATCCGGCGGTAGAGCACATTGCCCGCGATGGTCTGCACGCCGGTGGCCGTCTCCGGCACGAGCACTTCGTAGCGGAGCACGGCGGGCATGCCGGGCACGTTGATCCAAGCCCAGGTGAGCGTGCCGGAATCACCGGCCACCGGCCGCAGGAAAGCGCCCATGTTGTTGACGTCGCCCACGAAGGTCCAGCCCTCGGGCAGCGTCTGCTCGATGCTGAGCGCCAGCACCGGCACGGTGCCCGTGTAGCTCATGCGGGCCTCGATGATGATCGTCTCGCCGGGAGCGTAGTAGCCATTCGCGCCGAGCTTCTGGGTCAACTGAATGCCGTCCACCGGGACCACTTCGCCCTCGGGCGAACCTTCACCCTCGGTGCTGCCGCTGCCTTCCGGCTCGCCCTCGGGAACCACAATAACCACGTCCTTGTTGGACAGCAGGATGTCGCCGCTGTCGGAATCGATCACGTCCACGCGGGAAGCGTTGTTGATATTCGGAATGGTGTAGTCAGCGCGCTCGTCGCGCTTCACTTCGGCTTCGCCTTCACGCACGCGGCCCGTGCCGACATTGATGCCGTCGACCAGCACGCTGATCCGTTCGGCAGCCGTGATGCCCTGCACCTCCACCTCGATGCGGCGGCGTTCGTTGTCATTCTTCAGCTCGGCCTTACCCGAGGCGTTCGGGTCGTTCGCCGTCGGAATCAGCGCGAACTCCAGCTCCAGCTCGCCGGCGTCTTCGTCGTATTCGCCTTCGCTGCTGCCGCCATGGTCGTCTTCGCCTTCATCCTCGTATTCGCCTTCACTGTTGCCGCCATGGTCGTCTTCGCCTTCATCCTCGTATTCGCCTTCACTGTTGCCGCCATGGTCGTCTTCGCCTTCATCTTCGTACTCGCCTTCGCTGCTGCCGCCATGGTCGTCCTCGCCTTCATCCTCGTATTCGCCCTCGCTGCTGCCGCCATGGTCGTCGGCGCCTTCGCTGGACCCTTCCACTTCGCCTTCGTCGTCGCCGCTGCCCACGCCCGAAGCGCTGTCGTTCGTGGCGATGACATCGCCGGTTTCCAGGTTCGTTACCACCACGGCCGAATCCGGGGCGAGCACGGGCACGGCGCCGTTCTCGGATTCCAGCTCGATGTTGGCCTGGCCGAAAAGGACAGGCGCGGAACCGATAGCGACGCCATCGATTTCCGCCGCGATTACCGCAGTGTTCCGCAGGTCCTCGATCTCGAGTTCCAGCTTGGTGTCAACGCCTTCTACGCGGTAGCGTACCGAGCCGTTTGCGAAGGGCTCTGCATCGGTGCCGCCGAGCGCGACGGTGGTCGTCACTACGCCGTCTTTCGCGCTTGCCGTGCCTGCAAAGAGGGCGCAAGCCAAGAGCGAGGCCAGTGCCCACCGCTGCGGAGCCATCAGGTTCTTGAGTTTCATCATCATGCGCACTCCTTTTTCGTTGCGTGCGTAACGGGTGCTTCTGCCGTGACGGTGCATTAGACGAGGGCTTGGCGAAAGCGCTTACACGGGGCCGCCGAAGGGGCCCGAATACAGCAATCGCCCCGGACCAGTGCGGTGCCGGGGCGATTGGGGTAATGAATAAGTCGGAATTAGCAGGCGCGTACTTTCCCGTCGCCTCGCACCTCGACCATGAAACTGAGGGTGCGCTGGCTTGGCATGTCGAGCTCGATGACATAGCGCCCCGGTTCCAGATTCCAGAACGTGTGCTCGCCATCGGCGGACAGCGCCTGCGACTCCAGCAGCAGGTATTCGTGAACCAGCGCGACCCGCCCGACAAGTCCGGGGCCCTGGGTGACGCTGAAACGGATATGGAGTGCCACCGTTCCCTGCGGCTCGAGGGTCATCGTGAAATGCGCGGCAGTATCGCCGTGCACCACCGTCCAACCTTGGGCGGCCGGGGAATCGCAGGCGGCGGAAAGCACCTCGGCGGGTTGCAGCGCGCGGGCGGAGAAGCCCTCGCCCGCGTGGGAAAGCACGCGCAATCCCCGGCGGACGATACCGACGACAACCGAGGAGAAGGTTTCCGGGGGGTTAAGTTCGTGGGTCAACTCGGCCAGTTCGACGGCCTTGCGCAGACAGGAACCGCAATGCGCCAGCTGACGCTCTACGACCGGCGCCTCTTCAGCGGTCAGCACGCCCTCCACGAATTCCGCCAGTTGGTTTTCGTCCAGGCAGGCCGAGCTGTCGCTGCAGCTGGCGCATTGCGCCTCGTCGCGGAGGGCGGAAAACAGGCGCGCGCCGCGGAGGAAGGAGACTCGCTCTGCGGCCGGAATACCGGCGCGCTCGAGATTCGCTTCGATAGCATCCGTGCTGGCGACACCCCGCGAAATGGCGAGCGCAAGCTCAAGCCGCTGCTTGTCCATAAAGAGCTCCAGTAAGTTCATACCTGTATTCCTCTCGCGAAGGCGCCGCTTTGTTCGAGCAGCGTGCGCATGCGTTCCATGGCGCGCGAACTTTCCACCGAGACCGTCCCCACGGGTCTGCCGAGCAGGCCGGCGATTTCCCGCAGCGACTTGCCCTCAATCCGAAGCCGCATGATGACGGCCTGTTTCTCCGGCAGGGCCGCTATCGCGCCCTGAAGCGCCTTGAGTTGTGCGGCGGCCTCTTCATCGAAACCATAGTCCGGCGCGTCGCCGGCCATTTCCGGCCGGTCGTCCATCGGTGCCGTGGCGAGCGTGCGCTTCTGCGCGTCCACCCAGTCGAGCACCAGATTGCGCGTGACCTGCACCAGGTAGGTCGAGAACCGCGCGCGGCCGCGCCAGGCCCGTAGACGGCGGCATCGATCCTCCAGCATCTTCTGGTAGGTCGTCGATTCCAAGTCGTCCACAATCGTGTCGTCCACGGCGCTGGTCCTTACTATCGTGGCGCGTATCAGGCGCTGATAGCGGGTTTTGAACTCGCCCCAGGCATCGGGATCTCCCGCGATGCAGGCGGCGATGAGTTCCGTCTCGCATTCGTACACAGTGGACGTTCCGTTTCCGAGGTTGCTTACAAGTATCTAGGGCCGCAGCCGCCAATCCGGACGGCCGTAATGCGCGTAACCGGCGCAGGTGGCGTCAGCGTGGGGATAGCTGGCCGCCACGCGCCGCCGGGCATTCAACATGGCCTCACCGGAAGGCTGGCCTTCCAGCAGACCGCGCAATAGGACGGTGCCGAGGGCGGCTCCGCTTACAACGGGCACCGGCCAGAGCGTGCCGATAAACTGCGAGACACCCCCCAGCATCCATGCTGCGGCCACGCCGGAAGTGTCGCCACGAATCTGCAGGCCCGCACCGGGATGCTTTTCTCGGGCGGATTCGCACGCGCTTGCGACGACCAGGGCAGGCACGCGGGCGAGACGGCCGATGTGCGTTCCCGTCAAAAGGCCATCCGCGAGATACCAGCCGCCCTGGCCCGCCGCATCGGGGTCATGGCCGGCGTGGCCCAAGTAAACCACCACACTGCATCGTTCCAGTTCTGAGCAGACACGTGCGACGGTAGCGCGAGAACCTGCGAGAAACCGCGCGTGGGACATACCGAATTCATCGGCAAGCGCATGCAGCAGGACTTCGGCTTCTTCGTGCACGTGCACGAGGTCGCCGGTAGGGTTGGCGATGATCAGGAAATCGCGGCCTCGGGATGGTGCCAGACGTGGGGCCTGTTCCAAAAGCACCTGTCGAGACACGGCGCGCTGTACGGCGAGCAAACGAGACTCTATTGCCAGGGCTTCCCAAGGCAGGTCGAGCAGCGAGGGGGCCAGCAAGAGAGTCAACGTCCTATCGGCGTTGTCCTGCAGGCGTTGCGCCAGTGGGGGTGGAAGCACTGCCGAGGTCCAATCCATGCAAGCGTTTAGAAAGGACTCGTCGCTCGCCAGGGCGCCATCGGCCTGCTGGGTTGCCACCAGCGCGCGCAGAGCGTTGGCCCGCGCGTTGGCGGTCTGCGCGCAATCCGCGTGCGTCCATCGTTCCACCACGACCCCATCGGCAGCATATTCGAACACCAGGGCGTCGTCTTCCGGTAACACCCGCAGAATACTTCCGCCGGTGTTGGTCTCCGAATCCGCGGTTTCCAGCCGCAGCAGGGCGCTCCCCACGAGAAATTCATCTCCGGGCTGCACAATGCAGGCGCCTTCTACGGTTTCCGCAGCTCCGTTCCTCAGGAAGGCAGTGCCGTTCTTGCTGCCGAGATCCCGCAAGACCCAGCTTGCGCCCTCCCAGGTAAGCGAGGCGTGCCGTCGCGATACCGTTGCATCGTCGGCCAGCGCCAGGGTGCAATCCTGATCGCGGCCCATAAGTACTTGCAAACCATGTACTTCGCGCATTAGCCCTGAGCAAGGCCCAGAGATAACGACAAGTTTTATGCTTTCTGGCGACCTGTTTTGTGCCATACTCAATATTTCCGGCCCTGTCCGTCGAAAGTATAGGCGTGAATTGTAAGCGTTTCCCCGGCAAGTCCGTCGGATGTAGCGATACGCAGGAAACCGACCTCCGGTGAGGGGGCGGCCCGCGTCGAAACCGAAGCGAGTATAACACTGCATGACCGGCCACGAATCGAATTCAGCGGCGCGCCCGCCCCGTCCGGCGGACGCTACGCGCACGTTTGATCAGCTTGCGGTTCAACAGGATCCGCTGCTGGGCCAGATTGTGGGCAATTATCATTTGCTGGCGCGCGCCGGCGAGGGCGCATTCGGTGTGGTGTACCGCGCACGAGATGTCCGCCTTGATCGCACGGTGGCCATCAAGTTCCTGCGCGGGCCGGTGGATACCGCCGCTCGCCAGCGTTTCGAACAGGAAGCGCGTGCGATGGCCCGGGTGGGCAAGCACGCCGGCGTCGTGGACCTCTACGCCTGGGGCGAACACGAGGGGCAGTGCTACCTGGCCATGGAGTACGTTCCGGAATCGGCGGCCTCGCGACTGGCCCGGCAGCCGGGTGGCCTGGATATGGCGCAGGTGCAACGTATCGGTATCGCCTGCGCGGACGCGCTTTCGGCGGCCCATGCGGCATCGGTGGTACACGGCGACCTGAAGCCTTCGAACATCCTGCTTTCCGACGATGGTCAAGACATCAAGCTTTGCGATTTCGGGCTTGCGCGGATTCAGTCCGACGATCCGGCACTGGGCGGTTCCCCGGCGTATCTCGCTCCCGAGTGCGCGTCCGGTTCGCCCGCGACCGCCGCTTCCGATATTTATGCGCTTGGCGCTTCGCTGCAGACCCTGCTCACGGGAGCCCCTCCCGTAGAGGCGTCCGATTCCGCGGGTGCCCTTGCGGCGAGCGCGGCCGGCAAGCTGCGCCCGCTCGCGTCGGCGCGGCCCGGCCTGCCCGCGGCGCTGGTGGAGGTGTTGACGCGCGCGATGGCCCTGGACCCCGCGCGCCGCTATCCGAGCGCCGCAGAATTCGCCCGGGCGTTGCAGAAAGCCGCGAATCCTCCGAAGCGGCAGGCGCGCCGCAAGGCCCTGCCCGTGCTCCGTTGGGCCGCAGCGGCGCTCGCGGTGCTGGTCCTCGGCTCTGGAATCGTCCTCGTGCAAGGGCTCTTGCCCGGCGTGGGCAATGGGTCGGTCGTGCTGGCCGATGCGCGATTGAAGCTGAACGATGGGGACTATGAGGCGGCGCGGGCCGGCTTCGAACAGTATTTGTCGAGCCAGCCGGACAACGCCGAGGCGCGTTACGGCCTGGCCTATGCATTCCTGCTGGAGGGCGAGCACGAGCAGGCGGCCAAAGAATTTGCGCAACTGGGCGAAGCGGCCCTGCGCGAAGAAGGCCGCGCGGCCACGGCCTACATGGCCAACGGTCCCGCGGCGCGTCCTGCGCTCGAACATGCCGAAGAGGAATCTCCCGGCGGCTACGCGGCGGTACTGCTGGCACGGCTCGACCTGATGGACGGCCGCTTCGACGAGGCGCAACAGCGGCTGGACGGCATCGACGAGGATCAGCTCAATTTCGATTGGCAGCGGCGCGAATACCTGAAGACGCTCGGGCAATCGCGCTACAAGGCCGGAGACTATTCGGGCGCCGAGGCGGTCTTCGCCCGGCTGGAGCGCTCGGGCTCCGGCGAACCGGAGGCCTTCGCATCGGACTACGCTGCGCTCGCGCGGCAGCGCAGCGAGACCCTGGAGCGCAAGGACACGGGCGAGCAGCTGACGCGGCTGAAGGCGCTGCGCGAAGGCGCGCCCGAATCGGAAGCCGGAGACGCCTGGTCCAGCCGCCCGCTACGCATCTGGATACCGCCGGTGGACGCGCGAAAAGGCGTCGTGGCCCAGGAAACGGGTCTGGCTGACGTGCTGCCGTGGCGCTTGTCGCGCGGGCTGCTGCGTGAGAGCAGTTCGTTCTTGACGCCGGTCGACCGGAGCGCGATAGCCGACATCCTCGCGGAACAGGAGTTGTCGGCGGTGTTGAGCGAACCCGACGAGGCGCTCCGCTTGGGCCGCGTGATGGGCGCGAAGCTGCTGCTGCAGCTCAAGGTAACGCGGCTCTTCGACGAGGAGATTCTTTACGTTTCGCTGGTGGACACCGAGACGACCCGCATGACGCCGGTGGGCGAATATACCATCGACCGCAAGGTGGATGTGGAACCTTGGCTCGATGCGCTGATGCAGGATTTGCTGGCCACCACGCGGGCGGCCTACCCGATGCGTGCACTTCTGGTGCCGACCGAGGAAGGGCCCGCAGTGAGTGTCAGCGAAGCGAGCGGCGCGAAGGCCGGCATGGTGTTTCAGGTTGTCGAACCCGGCGTCGCTATCGATCCGGATACCCGAATCGTACTCGAAACGCCCGGCGAGTCCTACAGCAAGGTGACGATAGAGGGCGTGCTCCCCGAATCCTGGGCAGACGGTGCCTGGAAAGTCGAAGAGGTCGCCGCGGATGCGACGTAGCGGCGCAATCCTCATTCTTATCGCTACCGGCTGCAGCACCCTGGTGCCGCAGCCCGACGCGTATGTGCGCGACGGCCAGCAATATGGCGTGGTCGATGGCACGTTCCGCGGCCGATGGTGGAACCACTACGAGCGCGGTCGGTCGTTTCTGGACGGCGGATTTTACGACGAGGCGGCGGCCGACCTGAACATCGCGCTGGGGCTTCGCGCAGAGGACCAGCGCTGGGCGCGCACCTATGGCCTGCACTTCATTCCGGAGTATTTTCCCAATCGCGAGCTGGGCATCACGCTCTACCACCAGGGAGCGTTGGAGGAAGCCGAGCGCAGGCTGCAGGCCAGCATTGCCCAGGAATCCTCGGCGCTGGCCGAGCATTATCTCGACCTGACCCGCGCGGCCCGCATCAGCGCAGCAGGGGGCGACTCCACGCCGCCTGTGATAACCGCAACGGTGGCCGATGCCGCGACCGGCCGCCTCACCGTATCGGTCCGCGACAATACCTACGTGGCCGCCGTAAGCATCGCCGGTGAGCCGCAGCTGCTGGCCTCCGCCGCGCCGGAGGCTTCCTTCAATCCCATGGTTTCCTTGCGCGCGGGACACAACGAGATCGTCATTGCCGCGAAGGACTTGCTCGGAAACGAGAGCGAGCTGAGCGTGGCGATCGAGCACGACACCGACGGTCCTGCCCTCAGCTTCGACACCGATACGGCGGCGACCGGCCTGGTTTCCGGGGTTGCATACGACCCTGCCGGCATTACATCAATCACCATCGGCGGCGAGCCGGCGCGTATGACGCAGCAATCCGATGGAACCCAGCGGTTCGAAGCGCGTGCAGCCGGTGGCGCCATTGCGTTCGCCGCGGTGGATGCCTTGGGCAATCGTACCGAGGGCACGCTGGCGGGTGCGACGCAAGTCCGGACCGCCGCCGCTTTCGCGGTCGCCGCTGCGGTCGACAATACCTGGCTGGCGGAGCGGTTGGCCTCCGCGCGTTTTGCACAGAGCGAGGTTCCCGAATCCGGCGTTGACCTGACCAATCTCGCCGATGGCCAACGATACTTGATGGACGAGATCGTGGTATCCATCGAGGCGAGCGACCCCGACGGTATTGCGGGCATCAGCCTTGATGGCGCGCCGCTGGATGGACTGGTGCCGCATGCCGCCCACCTGCACGTGAGCCGCCGCATCCGGCTCGATGGCATGGGCGAGCACCGCATCACGGCCGTGTTGACGGACGACCGCGGCCAGACGAGCGAGACCACGGTGGTGGTCGAGCGCGAAGCCACAAGCATCGAGCTGCCTGAGTCGCGGCTCCGCGTGGCCATGCTGGGCAACCTTTGGGAAGGCGCGGGACCGCAGCTCGAGGCGGAGGCCGATTTCACGGCCGCCGAATTGCCGCGCGCCTTGTTCGAGCGGCAGCGTTTCGACCTGGTATCGCGCGACGCCCTTCCCCGGGTACTCGAGGAACAAGAGCTGCGCACGGTACTGGGATCGCGCGATCTCGATGCCGGCCTGCGCCAACTCGTGCCGGCCGATGTATTCGCCGTGGGTAAAGTTCGGCGGACGGGCGAGACGCTCGAGATTATTCTCCAGGCGGTGAGCACCGAAACCTCGAGCGTGCTGGCCTATGCCGACGTGGCGGGCACCGTGGAAACGCTCGATGATCTGCGCGCGCTGGCCCGCGATCTTGCGCTGCGCTTCGAGCAGGAATTTCCGCGCGTGAGCGGCGATGTCGTGCAGGTGCCCTCCGAGGGGGCGTGCTACACCACGCTGACCCGCGCCGACCGCGTGCGCGCAGGGCTTCCTTGCGTGGTCTATCGCCTCGGCGACCCGATTGTGCATCCCGCGACCGGCGCGGTGTTGGGTCAACCGACCGAAGTTATTGCGCGCGGCACGCTCGACGAGGTCCGCGATCAGATGTCGCGGCTGGGCTTGACTGGCGGCGGCGAACCCGTGCAGGTGAGCGATCATGTTGCCACGCGCTAGCCTGATCATCGCGGCGTGCCTGTGTGCCTCGCAGGCGCTGGCGCAGGGCGGTGCCTTGGGCGCCGACCGCGCGGTGCCGCCCACACCCTCGCCCGTGGGCGCGGGCGCACGCCCGGCCGGCATGGCGAATGCCTTCGTGGCCGTGGCCGACGACGCCTCCGCCGCGTCGTGGAATCCGGCCGGCCTCGTGCAGCTCGAGCGGCCCGAGATTTCCCTCGTGTCCGAGTACGGCATCTACAAAGATCGCTTCCGGTCGAGCGTGCAGCCCGAGCTGGACGGAGATCACACCTTCGACGACCTTTCGCTCAACTTTGCCAGCGCGGTGTATCCGATACCGCGCCCGATACTGGGCCGCAACGTCGTGCTCTCGTTGAGCTATCAGCGCCGCTACGACTTCACCCGGCAATTCGACGGACGCGTGATCACGGCGCAGGGCGCACCCGGCGGCATCGTGCTGGGGCAGGATTCCCGGCTCGACTTTGAGCAGCAGGGCGGCCTCGCCTCGCTGAGTCCCGCGCTCGCCTTCGAGATCACCAAGAAGCTTTCGCTGGGCGTGGCGGTAAATCTATTCCGCAGCGACTGGCTGGGGCCGAACGGCTGGGAGCAGACCACGCGCGTCAACTCGGTTTTTACCGCAGGCGGTTCGCTGTCCTTGTCGCGCGGGTATTCGCGCGAGCGCTACGAGAACATCCGAGGGCAGAATGTGACCGTCGGCCTGCTTTGGCATGCCACCAGCAAGCTGAGCCTGGGCCTGCGCTACGATTCGCCGCTGCATGCCTCCTCGGACTACACGTCGTTTGATCGCGATTTATCGTTCCTGCCGAACGCGGCGATGCCGGGCCTGGTCAACGTGGCGTGGGCGCGCGAAAAGCGCGACCTACGACTGCCGGACACCTGGGCGCTCGGGGCGGCCTACCGCTTCAACGACCGGCTCACCCTGGCGCTCGACGTCACCCGCACGGACTGGAACGACGTTTATGTGGCATCCCGCCGCGGCATGCGCTACTCGCTGATTGACGGGGCCGACCTCAATAATCCGCTTCGACGCAATCATTTCGACCCGGTGTATGCGGTGCGCCTGGGGGCGGAGTACGCGTTTATTCCGAGACAGCGCGGCGAGACGTTGGATTACTTGTGGACCATGCGCGGCGGGGTATTTCTGGAACAGGAACCGGCCTCGGGCCGCGATCCACGGCGGCGGTTCGCGCCGGGAGACGGCACCCCGGACGACTTCTACGGCGTGACCGTGGGCGTGGGCGTGCTGCTGAAACAACGCGTGAATATCGACCTCGCGTATCAATACCGGTTTGGCAATAACGTGAACGGCGATCTGAATCCGGGGGTGGCGGGGTTCGAGGCGGACGAGGAAAGCCATCGGCTGGTGCTGTCGACGGTGGTCTATTTCTAAATACGACGTCCGGTTTGGGTGGTATAATTCCGAGGTTTTCCGTGGGAAGCGGGCAACGAGGCAAAGCTTCAAGCAAATGACTGCGACACGAAATAGCTCCATGAGGACGCTGATTTGCAGCGGCGCGATCCTGATTGCCGCCCTTGCGGCATCGGCTCGCGACCTCGTCGTCGATGCCGCTGCGGGTTGTGTCAAAAAAGAAGGCGAAAGCGATCTCGTTTATTGCACGATTCAAGAAGCGATCGATGCGGCATTCGCGGAGGGCGGCGGGGATGTCATCGTCAAGCAGGGCGTGTACCGCGAGAACCTGGTGCTACGGGAAGATGTGAAGGTAGAGGGCGACGAACTAGGCGTCGTGATTGAGTTTCCGGGCGGACCGCTGCCCGAGGCGCTTGTGATGACGGCCAACCATTCGGCCCTGCACAAGGTCACGCTGCGGATTCCCGAGGGTGCCGAGGCCGGCATACCGCTCCTCAAGATTTCCGGTGTGGAAGAAGTGGAGATGGAGGACGTCGTCTTCGACGGCGGCTTCAATCGCGGCAGTATCGGGATACTCGTGCAGAACCAGTTTCTGGAGACTTCACAGGTGGTCAAGGCGACGCTGCGTCGGCTGGAAGTCGGAATCCTCGCGGAAGACACGCGCTTCCGCATCACGCGGTGCCTCTTCGAAGATATCCTGCGCGATGCCATCTATGTGCGCCCTCCGTCCGTTAAGGATTCCGGCGAATTCGAAAAGCCTGAAATCGGCGACGAGGAAGACCTCGAGTTCAGCGGCTTCAATCGCTTCCGCAACATCGGTGGTTTTTTGGATGCGGAGAACAACCCCATCAACGAGGGCGACGCCTTCCTGCTGCGCAACACGACCGGGAACGATCTGGTCGCACAGCTGAACGACTGGGGCATTTACGACGCCGGGGACATCGCGAACGGATTTTCCTCGGCCGAGCCGGGAAGCGGCAAGACCGCCAAGGGCCTCAGCCCGGTCGTGTTCGAACCGTACCTGGGCAAGAGTATTTTCCCGGGCAGCGTGTTTGTGCGCATCCGCGATTCGGTGACGAAGACGGCGCTGGAGAATGCCGATCCTCGGCTGAAGCTGAATGCCATCGACACCGGAATCGATCCCGGCTTCGATGCCGTAAGCAAGCTGTATTCCTTCACCTTCATCAACCCGAACACCTATTCGGTGTTTGCCCAGGCGCCGGCCTATGTGTCGGCGAGCAAGCCCGCCGTGGTGGCGGCATCGGCCATTGTGGCCATGGACATTCCGCTTGTTTCTGACGGCACGGCGGAAGGCGAGCCGGTGGATTCGCCGCACAGCGCCGACCAGAACGCGGACGGCATGCTGGGTCTGTCGGAGTTGCTGCGGGTGGTGCAGCTATTCAACGGAACGGCCTACTTCTGCGACGGCGGTTCCGAGGACGGCTTCTCGCTCAGCGGAGGCGACCGGCAGTGTGCACCGCACGCGGCCGACTACAAGCCGCAGGACTGGGTTATATCGCTTTCCGAAACGCTCCGTAGCGTGCAGTTCTTCAATTCCGGCGGCTACTACGCTTGCACCGGTTCCGAAGACGGCTACTGTCCCGGTGCGCCGCCCGCCTGAGGCGGACCGGCGAGGCGTTCCAGCAGCATCGGCTTGAAGCTTTCGTCGGGCAGGTAGCAATACGTGGCCGCCCGGCCCGCACGGTTATCCGGGTCGACTAGCAGATAGGGCTTCTCCGCAGGCGGACCATCCGGCTCGCGCGTGTCGTCCGGTCCCGGCTGAATCGACACGGTCACGGGCAGGATCTTGATCTGCTTGGGATGGGTGGCCCAGCCGATGGCGAGCGTGTCGAAGGGATTGAATCCATCGCGTTCGAAGCTGTCGCGCCAAAGGCCCAGCCAGAGCTGGCTATGCTCGGCTATCCAGGTGCCCGCCGCGCTCTTGCCCCGGAGCGACTCGATGTCGGCCGCCGTGACCCACACATGCGACGAGACTTCCCATGGCGCCATCACCAGCGGCACCTTGCTCTCGAGGATAATGCGCATGGCCTCCGGGTCGTTCTCGAAATTGAAATCGCGGAAGTTCGCCTCGAGGGCTGGGTTCGGCGTAATGCGTTGCCCCGGGCGCCGGCCTGCCACCACGACGATGTGCGCGATGCGGTCGTGCAGGCCCGGATGCAGTTTCAGAAAGCTGCCGACATTGGTCAGCGGCCCAAGCGCGAGCAACGTCATGGGCATCCCCTTAAAGGCCTCGGCCATGGCGTCGGTCGAGTCGCAGGCCGTCCCCAGCGCATCGGGACCGGCCGCTCCCGCGTAAACCCCGAGTCCCGCAGGCCCGAATTTCTCCACCACTTCCCGCGCGATGGGCAGGCCATCGGCCAGGGGTGCATTGCCGTACACCACGCTCACGCCACGCACGCGCAGCTCGGGGGAGTGAAAGGCCTGAATCAACGCCAAGGCATCGTCCACGTCCGCATCCGGAAGGCCCGCCGCAGGGTCCACGTCCAGCCACACGTTCATGATCTGTGCTTGCGCTGCGGGCGCGAACAGGGCGGCGGCGGCCAGCAGGAGGGCCATCAATCGAGTGTCCACAACAGTCTCCAATCCTTGGTGAGCATGGCACGGCGCGCGGCGTGCAGCCGTTGCGCGCGGAATCCGCACGAGGGCGCGATGGGCAGCTGGGCGACTCCGAGCAGGCGGCGCATGACCTCGGCTGCGGCATAGCTGGCTATCCAGCCCTCGTCCAAGGGCAGCGCCGAACCGTAGGATTCCAGCAGCAGCGTGGCGTCTGTGCGGGGGCGGTCCGCCAGGCAAAAGTGCGCCAGCGCGATCGCCACGTCGAACTCGGGATCGCCGTAGAAGCAGAATTCCGGATCGATGACCCGGATGCCCGATGGTGTGCGGAGCCAGCTACCCGGAAAGAAATCGCCGTGGAGCAGGCAGGGGCCGTCGGCCAGGTAGCGATGGCCGGTCTGTTCGCTGAGGCTCTGGTATAGGGTGTCCTTCCGCAGCGATTCCGCGACGGTCGTCAGCCCCGGTTCGAGCGCCTCGAGATCGACACCGTTGTTGTGCAGCAAGGGCACTCGAAAGATGTGCTCATGGTTGAGCGCCCGCATGTCCAGGTTTGCGAATGCCGGGTCGGGCATTCCACGGCTCGCCTGATGCAGCGTCGCGATAAACGCGCCCAGCGTCCGGATCTCCTCGGCCGCAATCGGCGCGCCGCCGTAGATCGAAGTGAGGTCGGAGGCTTCTCCCAGGTCTTCCAGCAGGAGGCAGCGGTACGCCGCGCTCGCTGCATGCAGCTGGGGCATGCGGTCGCGTACTGGGGGGATGCGGCTGGCGCGCTCGTAGAACCGGAACTCCGCAATCGCCCGGTCCCAAGGCGCGGGAATGAAGTTGTACTTTTCGACCCAGGGGCGCGCCTGCTTGAGGATTACGGAGCGGCGGTTCGTGACGACCCGCAGTGTGAGGTTCATGTTGCCCTCGCCGGCACGCGCGCACGATTCCACCTGCTCGCCGGGGTCGAGCCAGCCCTCGGCCTGCATCAGGGTCTGCACGGCCTCGAGGGCGCCATCTTCCAGCCAGGGGAAATCCGGCCGCTTGGCTTTCCATTCGTCAGGCAGGGACATCGTGGGAACTCCGCAGAAGCAAGGATACCCGATTCGGCCCGCCGCATGCGGCGCGGTCAGGCCTCAAGCGCAGTGAGGACCCGGAGCAGGTTGTCCGCGTGATGATTGCCCGCCACGCCCGCTGCATAGCCGCCGATGGTTTTCTGCTCGAGCAGGCCGCCGCGACGTCCGGCCTCGGCCAACAGCTGCGCGCCTTCCGAGCCGGGCCGGGCCAGGTACAGCTTCATCGGCCGGCCGCAGCAGTTGTAAAGCAACTCGACCATTCCGTCGGTATCGCTATCCCGCGCGCCCAGCAGAGCCACGGCGTGCTCGGACGCCGGGGGCATAGCGTCGAAATCGTTCAGGGCGAGCGCGAAATCGTGGTCGCGCAGGAACGTCTCCACGGCCGCACGGTCCGGCGTCGTCTGCGATTCCGCCGCGAGGGCCTCTACCGTGGGGGCGTTCACCGCGAGGGCCTCCGGCACGGCGCGGTTCAGGGCCATCCAGGCCGCGCCCGCCACCAGCACCAGCGCGGCAGCGGCCGCCAGGCCAGCAGCCCAGGCGAACACGGGACGCCGCGAGACGCGGGCCGGCTTCCGCTGGGCGACCTGGCCCGCGATGGAGCGCCAGAGCGCTTCGGGACAGTCGGGACCCTCCAGGAGCCTCTCCACGAGCAATTCTTCCAGATGGACTTCATGGGCCATCCGGGTCTGCTCCGTTTCGGAGAGCTGCTGCTGGAAATGCAGGGCCTCGGCCGGTGTGACCTCACGGTCCAGGTTCGCCATCCAGAGGTGGTCTTTTTCTGTGCGGTTCAGCATAGGCGGTTACTCGTTCTGCATCCGTTGCGTGTGTTCGTCGGGGGCTTCCTTTTCCAGCAGGCGCGGCAGGTTCCGTACCAGGCCGCGCTCGCGTGCGTATTCGAGCAGCTCGCTGCGCAGCTTTGCCCGGCCGCGCGCCAGGTGCGTCATCACGGTCGGCGCGGGAATGCCCATCACCTCGGCGATTTCGTTGTAGGAGAGCTTTTCGGCGCGGAGCAGCAGGCAGGCGCGCTCCTTGGGGGAACAATGCGCAAAGGCCCGGTGCACCTCGTCGCCGCATTCCTGCATGAAGCGATCGGAATCCTCCAGGATATCCGCGTAGCCCCGGTCGTTGCCGAGTTCGACGAACGAGCTCTCCGGCGTATCGTCGAGCGGACGCGGCGTGCGCATCGTGTCGCGGTTCGCCACGAAGCACTTGTTGGTCAGGATCTTGTACATCCAGGCGCGGAAGTTCGAGCCCGGCTCGAAGCGGTGCCAGTTTTCCCAGGCGGCCAGCACCGCCGCGGCGAACACGTCTTCCGCCACGCCGCGGTCCCATACCGTGCGCAGGGCATAGCGGTACAATTCGTTCTTGTACCGCTCGAATTGGGTCATGAATTCATCCATGGCGGTGCATGCATTCTGGCCGCAGGGAATTCCAAGTCACGAATTTTCCCCCGGTTTACGGCCGGCCCCGCGGTACCAGCGCGCCAAGGTTTCCGGGGGGACGCCCAGGTGGAACGCCGCGATGATGGTCTGGTTGAGCAGCATGGCCCGCAGCACGCCGATCCGCCGCCAGCGCCGGGCCGAGGTGATGGCCTTGCCCGGCACGACGGCGATGCGGCCGCGCCGGGCCAGCCGCCGGACCAGCTCGTAGTCGTCCATGAGTGGCCACTCGGGATAACCGCCCGCCGCCTCGAACGTGGTCTTACGCAGGTACAGGCCCTGGTCGCCGTAGGGGCGTTGCAGCCAGCGCGACCGGAGATCGACGAGCCACTCCAGCATCCGGAGGGCCGCGCCGGTGCCGTCTGTAGCGAACGTAAAGGCGCCCGCCGAGACGCCGGGCTGCTCGAGCGCGGCACTCATCTGGTGCGCCCAGTCCACCGGGAGGAGCGTGTCGGCGTGGAGGAAAAGCAGGATACTGCCGTGCGTGGATCTTGCGGCGGCGTTCATCTGCGCGGCGCGTCCGCCTTCGGCCGCCACCACCCGCGCGCCGAGCGCTTCGCCGATGGCTACGGTCTCATCTTTGCTGCCGCCGTCCGCGAGTATCACCTCGGTGTCGGGTTCGTGGAGCACGGTGCGTAGCGTGGATGCGATGGAGTCTTCCTCATTCCGCGCCGCGACGATGACCGAGATCTGCGGCAACGCGCATTCTTTGGTGCGCAGGGATTCCCAGACCGGGAGGTCCGCCGGGCGGTCGACATCGTGCAGCGGCTCTAGGGCATGCAATGAAATCCCCAAGGCCTCGGCGCGCCCCATGGTTGTGCGGAGCACCGTATCGGTTCCCCACGCCGGGCCTTCGAAAAGCCCGGGCAAGGCCCGAACCGACGCGCCGCTGCGCAGGCCAATCAGGTAATAGCCGCCATCGCGGGCGGGACCGATCACGCCGTCCGAGTCGTCCAGCGCCGCAAAGGCCGACTGCATCACGCGATGATCCAGTGCCGGGCAATCCGTGCCGACGATCACCACGCGCTCGATGCCGTCGTCAAACGCGGCTTGCATCGCCCGGGCCATGCGCGCGCCCAGGTCGCCTTCGCCCTGCGGCGCATAGTCCACGTTGCTGCCCAGCCACGATGCGATCTCAGCGCTATCGCATCCGGCAAAGCGCACCTCGATTTGTGTGCCATGCGATCGGCGCAGCCGTATCGCGTGCCGGACCGTGTGTTCGGCCATGGCCCTGTGCACGCCGGCGGCGTCCTCGGGCGTCAGCGCGCCGATGAGCCGCGTCTTCACCTTTCCCGCCATGGGGTACTTGGTGAAGACGATGAGGCGGTCGGTCATGAGGCTTCCGCGGGGCGGTTCTTGAGATCGTTCAGCGTCCAGTCGTAGGGCAGCCAATGCACCTGCGGCGGTTGATGCGCGTCGAGCTGTTCGCCCAAAGGCGCGGAATAACTTGCGGCGAACTCGAGTATCGAACCGGCAACCTGCTCGAAATCACCTCGGTACCATTCGTAGAGCGGCGTGAGGTGCAGCGCGTTGTCCTCGAGCTGGAACCAGCGCGCATGCCGATGCACGTAGTCCGCCTGATCCTGCAGCTGCGCCTCGAGCTGATCGCCCGCGTAGGCCTCGCGACGCAGGGGCGGGCAGCCGATGGCCGCGCACACCAGCGCGAAGTGGATACGCGGTTCGCGGAAATTCGGGCGGATGCGCTCGTGCTCGATCTCGTCGAGGCTGAGGGTTTCGCCCGCGATGCGCCATCGCTTCGCCAGCCAGCGCTCGGACGCGGGGATATCGAGAATGGACGCCTCCTGCGCGTGATCGAGAATCAGCTTGAGCGTGCAGGCATTGTAGGCGTTGAGATAGAAGGCGAGTTTTTCGTCGCGGCTCAAGGCGTCGAAATCCGCGTCCGCGAGGGCATCGAGATAGGATTCCAGCAGGGCGTTCCGGGTGGCGAGCTCCGCGTAATCGACCCAGCCGCCTTCCGCCACGAACTCCTTCAGCAGCGCATCGTAAGCAGTGTGGTCGAAGGCGGCGCCTTCGGTGTCGGCCGCATAGGTTTCCTGCATCTCGACGGCGGGCGGGCCGGAGAACCAGCCCCCCACGTGGGCGATACCGCCGCCTACGGTCTCGAGCAGGGCAAGCGCAGCCATGAGGCCGGCGAAAGCAAACAGCCGCAGCGGTATCGGCGTGACTGCGCCGGCCGTTTCCTCCGGCCCTGCCGCGGCTTCGGGACCGTCGATGGCGACCTCGGCCAGCCGCCGCCGCGCCAGCCGCGTCAGATACACCGTGACTGCCACCGTCGCTGCGAGTCCCACGGCCAGCAGCGTCCATTCGTACGGAGATTTTTCGCGGCCGCCCGCCACGACTTCGCCGGTCAGGGTGCCGATGTAGACGTAGAGAAAGGTGCCGGGCAGCATGGCGGCCCAACTGGTGACGACGCAGGGCCAGAATTTGATTGAGGTAAGCCCGTAGAAATAATTCTGCAGGTTGAAGGGCACGGCCGGAGACAGGCGCAGCAGCGCGACGATGCGCCAGCCGCCCTCGTCGATGGCGCGGTCGAGCGCCTGCAGCCGGGGGCGCGTGCGAATGGCTTCCTCCACGCGCGCGCGGGCGGCATAGCGCCCAATCAGAAACGCGAGCGCCGCGCCCGTGGTTGCAGAAATCGACACGATGATCGTGCCGACGCCCAGCCCGAAGATGGCCCCGGCCGCAATGGTGAGCGCCGAAGCGGGCACGAGCAGCACCACGCCCGCGACATAGACCACGCCCAGCGCGAGCGGCCCCCAGGCGCCGAGCGATTCAATCCATTGCTGCAGATCCGCGAAGACCTCCGGCGAGACGAGCGATCGCGTCAGTACGAATACGGAAACAACGATGACGGCAAAGCTCAGCCATCGGGCGATACCAATCCATCGCGCAGGCGCAGCGTGTAGTGTCATGACCAATCGAATTCCTGAACCGGACAATCCGGACTTCCTGATTGCATTCTAAGACGGGCGGACTTCATGTCGCACATCAACACCATCCGGACGACGGAAATTCATGACTTGCGATTGAGCGCCCGTCGAATCCACCCGAAGCCGGGGCGGTGGGAAGACGGACTTTCCGCGGTTCCGGCGGGCGGCGCGCGCCTGGCATTCCGAACGTCAACCCAACAAAGGAACCCGAACGATGAGCGACAAGATGGTTTCCCGCCGCGATTTCTCGCGGCTGACTGCGGCAGCGGTCGGCGGCGTGATGGGCGCGGCCGGCTTGGCCTATGCCGCCGGCGACAAGGAAATGAAGGACGGTAAAAAGGGGCCGAAGATTATGGTCGACCCCGCGCTGCTGCTGGCGGACAAGAACGTCTGCCGCGGGCTGAACATGTGCAACGGCCATGGCAAGGGCGACCACGCCTGCGCGGGCCACGGCGCCTGCGCGTCGGTGGAGGCACACGCCTGCAACGGCATGAACGAGTGCAAGGGCCAAGGCGGCTGCGGCGGGTATCCCGGCCAGAACGCCTGCAAGGGCAAGGGCGAATGCGCCGTGCCGTTGAAGGACGACACCTGGGATATCGCCCGCAAGCAGTTCGAGAAGCTGATGAAGGACAACGGCAAGGCCGTGGGCGCCGCGCCCGCCAAGTAGCGCGGGATCGGGGTCAGGAATCCGCCGCGGGGCCGGGCCGGCATGCGCGCCGCCCGGCCCTCCGGCGAAACCCGAAGGAGGGCAGCGATGAAGCCGCGACTGGGATTGCCGAACCTGGGGCTGGGCCTCGGCCTGCGGTCGGTACACTTTCCCTATATCATCGAGCACTGGCCGGCAGTGGACTGGTTCGAGATCATCAGCGAGAACTTCATGGACTCGCAGGGGCGCCCGAGGCGGGTGCTTGACCAGATCGCCGAGCGCTACCCGGTGGTGATGCACGGCGTGTCCCTGTCTATCGGATCGAGCGATCCACTCGACTGGGAGTACCTGCGCAAGCTGAAGGCGCTGGCCGATGCGGTGCGACCGCGCTGGGTGTCGGACCACATCTGCTGGACGGGGGTGGCCGCGCGGAATACGCACGATCTGCTGCCGATACCCTTCACCGAGGAAACGCTGCGGCACGTCGTCGAGCGGATACGCGTCGTGCAGGATTACCTCGAGCGGCCGCTGGTGCTGGAAAACCCGAGTTCGTATGTCGAGTTCAGAGTCTCGTGCATGAGCGAGAGCGAATTCATTGCGCGGCTGGCCGAAGAGGCGGAGTGTGGCCTGCTGCTCGATGTGAACAACGTATACGTGTCCAGCTTCAACCACGACCGCAGTCCCGAGGACTTCATCCGCGGCCTGCCGCACGAGCGTATCGTGCAGTTCCACCTGGCGGGGCACACGAACTACGAGACCCACATCATCGATACGCACAACGACCACGTGATCGATCCGGTGTGGGCGCTCTACCGGCTTGCGCATCGGCTGACCGGCGGCGTGTCGACCTTGCTCGAGTGGGATGCCGATATTCCGCCGTTTCCCGTGCTTCATGCCGAGGTGCTCAAGGCGCGGCAGCACATGTCGGAGCAATTGGTTCCCGCGTCTGCCGCGCTATCGGGAAATTGCGTCCCCGGTGCGTCCGACGCCCTGCCGCAACCGCTGCACCACGTCGTCGCGAAAGTCGAGTAGGCCATGGGAACGCCCCCGCTGAATGTGGTGCAACGCTGGTTTCAGTCGGTAGTCACGCACCCGCAGGGCGTGGAGGCCGGTATGGAATCGGGCGCGGCACTGGAAGTGCTGCCGCTGCGCCGAGACGAACTCGAGCGCATGGTCACGTCGTCCGCGCGTCTCTCGGCCGTGGAGCGGATGGCCATCTACGCGCATGCCTACCACGCGCGTCTCATCGAATGCCTGGGCGAGTCTTTTCCGGTGTTGAAGCGGACCCTGGGCGATGAAGTCTTCAACGGCTTCGCCTTCGGGTATATCCAGTCGTATCCGTCGCGGTCGTACACGCTGAACCATCTCGCCGATCGCTTCGCGGACTACCTGAGCGAGACCAGTCCAAGCGGCGATGGGGACTGGCCGGCACTGCTCGTCGATCTGGCGCGACTGGAATGGAGCATCGAACAAGTCTTCGACGGGCCGGGCCTGGAAGGCAAGCGTCCGCTGAAGCCGGAAGACCTCGATGCGATTCCAGAATCCGCGTGGCCCGGGCTGCGCCTCGAACTCGCGCCGTGTGTGCGGTTGCTTACGGCTCGGTTTCCGGTGAACGACTATTACACGGCGGCGCGCTACGCCGCTCCGGGCGAGATGCCGCCGATTCCGGCGGCACACGATACCTACATGCTTCTTACCCGACGCGAGTACATCGTGCGCCGTCATGATCTGCTGCCCGAGCAGCACGCGCTGCTCGATGCCTTGCGAACCGGCTCGACACTCGCCGAGGCCGTCGAGCGTGCCGCCGAATCGAGCGCGCTCGACGATGCGGCGTTCGGCGCGCAGTTGCAAGACTGGTTTGCCGCGTGGACGCGGCACGAAATCTTCGCGTCGGTGCTGCCATAATCGCCCGCAACCACGAAAGGCTCGCGCATGGCGGACGAGATTCAGATACCCCCGATGGACGAACACAATCGCGCACTGCGGGAGCATGTGCATCCCTCCGCGTGGGAGAATCCGGCGCCGCAGGGGCGGTACAACCTCGTCGTCATCGGCGCGGGTACGGCGGGGCTCGTCACGGCGGCCATTGGCGCGGGACTCGGCGCGAAGGTTGCGCTCATTGAGCGGCACCTGATGGGCGGCGATTGCCTGAACTTCGGCTGCGTGCCCTCGAAGGCGCTGCTGCATTCGTCGCGCATGGCGGCAATCATTCGTGCGGCGGGCGGCGAAGCCGAAGCCGATTTTAGCGTGGTTATGGAGCGCGTGCGTCGTCTGCGCAGCGGGATCAGCCGCCACGATTCCGCCGCGCGATTCCGCGACCTCGGCGTGGATGTCTATTTCGGCGATGCCCGGTTCGCGGATCGCGAGACAGTGGAGGTGGGGGGCAAGCGCCTCCGCTTCAAAAAGGCGGTCATTGCGACGGGGGCGCGCGCGGTCGTGCCGCCCATCCCCGGGCTGGCGGAGGCGGGTTGCCTGACCAATGAAACGGTGTTTTCCCTCACCGAGCGCCCCGAGTCGCTGCTCGTAATCGGCGGCGGCCCGATAGGATGCGAACTGGCGCAGGCCTTTCAGCGATTGGGCACGCAGGTGACCCTCGTGGAAAAAGGGGCGCGGCTGCTGCCGCGCGAAGACCTCGATGCGTCGGCCGTGCTGCTCGAAGTATTCCGCCGCGAGGGCATGCGGGTGCTGCTCAACGCGGAGGTGTCGGGCGTGGAAAACGGTAATGCCGCGCGCGTGCGCACCGGGGGCACGGAGCAAATCGTGCAGGCCGATGCGATACTCGCTGCGGCCGGGCGCGCGCCCAATGTCGAGGGCATGAACCTCGAGGCCGCCGGCGTGCGCTACGATACCCGCGCGGGAGTCGAGGTGAACGATGCCCTGCAAACGAGTAGCCCGCATATCTTCGCCGCAGGCGATGTCTGCTCGCGCTATCAGTTCACGCATACTGCGGACTTTGCCGCGCGGATCGTGGCGCAGAACGTGCTGTTTCCGTTCCTTCCGAAGAAGAAATTTTCCAGCCTCGTTGTGCCGTGGTGTACCTACACCGAACCCGAAGTGGCGCATGTAGGCGCGAGCGAGGCGGAACTGCACGCGTCGGGCGCGGCGTTCGATACGCTCGTCGTGCCGATGGACAGCGTCGACCGCGCGATACTCGAAGACGAGACCGAGGGCTTCGCGAAGGTGCTGGTCGATGCGAAGGGGACCATTCTCGGGGCGACGATTGTGGGCGCGCATGCGGGAGAACTGATCAGCGAGCTGACCCTGGCGATGAGCAGCGGCCTGAAGATCGGCGCAATCGGCAGCACGATCCATCCCTACCCGACGCAGGCCGAAATCCTGCGCAAGGCGGCCGACGCCTTCAACCGCAAGAAGCTGACGCCCGAGCGCAAGGCCTGGCTGGCGTGGCTCTTCGCGCGGATGCGGTAAGCGGTTATCCGCGTCGGTCGTGGCTGGAAAATAATCCCAGCGCTGCCGGTGTTAGCAGTCGCGGCAGCACGCGGGCGCGGGGCCTGCGCGGGAGCGACGCTTGATAGTTATCATAGGCGCGACAGGCTACATCGGCGGGCGGTTGTTGAAGCGGCTTGAGGAAGAGGGCGCGGCGTTGCGCTGTATGGCGCGCACGCCATCGCATTTGCAGGGCCGTGTGGCGCCATCCACGGAAATCGTGGCAGGAGATCTGCTCGAGCCGGATACCCTGGCACCGGCCCTGAAGGGCGCGGAAACGGCCTATTACCTGGCGCACTCGATGGGCGATCACGGCGATTTCGAGGAGCGGGAACTGCAGGCCGCCCGGAATTTCGCGGCAGCCGCGAAGGCGGCCGGGGTGCGGCGCATCGTCTACCTCGGGGGCTTGGGCGAGGACGGCGGCGGATTGTCCAAGCACCTGCGTTCGCGTCATCACGTCGGCGAACTGCTGCGGCAGTCGGGCGTGCTCACCATCGAGTTCCGCGCTTCCATCGTCATCGGTTCGGGCAGCCTTTCGTTCGAGCTGGTGCGTTCGCTCGTGCGCGCGCTGCCGGTCATGATTACGCCGAAATGGCTGGAAGTAAAGGCCCAGCCCATCGCCATCACGGATCTGCTGCAATACCTGCTGCTGGCGCGCGCGGTGCCGGTGGAAGAGAGCGTCATCTACGAGATTGGCGGTGCGGATGTGGTGACCTATGGCGAGATTCTGCGGGAATACGCCCGGCAGCGCGGACTGCGCCGCTATTTCATCAAGGTGCCTGTCCTCACGCCCCGGCTTTCGAGCCTGTGGCTGCACCTGGTCACGCCGGTCCACGCGAACATCGGGCGAAAACTGATCGAGAGCATCTCGCACCCGACGGTGGTGCAGGATGATCGCGCCACGCGGGACTTCGCCATCCGCCCCGTGGGCAACGCCGATGCCATCGCGCAGGCGCTTCGCTACGAGGACAAGGAATTCGCCGAGACCAAGTGGTCGCACACCATATCGGCGCTGGCGCCCCGGCCGGCCTGGGGCGGCGTCACGTTTGGTTCGCGCATCATCGATTGCCGTGAAGTCACGGTGGGTGTGGCGCCCGATGCGGCATTCGCGCCGGTGCGCCGTATCGGGGGGCGACAGGGTTGGTATTACGCCAACGTGCTCTGGGCCATCCGCGGGTTCCTGGATATCCTCGCCGGCGGGGTAGGGCTGCGCCGCGGACGCCGCGATCCCGAGACACCCTATGTGGGCGACGCGATAGACTGGTGGCGCGTGGAGGCCTACGAGCCCGACGCGCGGCTCTACCTGTTCGCCGAGATGAAGGTGCCCGGCCGCGCCTGGCTCGAGTTCACGGTGGAACCCGCCGAAAACAGTACCATTATCCGCCAGACCGCTATCTTCGACCCGCTCGGCGTGCCGGGGCTGGCCTATTGGTACGCGCTCTACATCCTGCATCAATTCGTATTCAACGGCATGCTGCGCAACATCGCGCAGACCGCCGAGCCCGGCCGCAGGCACACGGTGCGGCGCTGCCATCCTGTACCGGCTCGTGCCGCCCGGTAGACCCGCCTTAACGCGTTTCCCGGCATCCCTTGAATACTGAATCTTTATTCAGTATATTACCGGATCGGGGGGCGTGCGTCGTGTGCGCCTCCGTGGCCTTTTTTTCTATGCCGGAGGTCTCGAATTCCATGAGCGCGCATCCCTTACTGGCATCGCCGGAGGCGTGGAAGGCGGAGCCGCAGCCCGATGCCTGGCGGCTGGAATCATTGGCCGGGCGCTTTGTCGAACTGGGCGGCGGGGCCGACACGGCGGCGCTGACCCTGTGCGCGCGGCTGATAGCCGGGGCGCAGCAGGCGGGCGGACTGGCGGCGTGGGTGGGACTGCCGGCCTCGAGTTTTTTTCCGCCGGATTTCGCGGCGGCCGGGGTGGATCTGGCGGCGCTGGCGGTGGTGCGCGCGGCGGATGCCCGCCAGCTCTGGCGTGCCTGCGACACCCTGCTTCGCTCGGGCGGGTTCGCGCTGGTCGTGGCCGATATCGACGGCGGCATCGTGCTGCCCTTCGGCGTGCAGACGCGGCTGTCGGGGCTGGCGCAGCACCACGGCGCGGCCCTGGTCGCACTCACGCGGGAACGGCGTCCCGAGGGTCCGCGCAGTTCGCTGGTGTCGCTGCGGGCGGACACGTTCAAGCGGCGCGCGGGACACGACTGCTTCGCCTGCGGCGCGCGCGTGGTGAAAGACAAACGGGGGCGTCCGGGCTGGACGCATGAGGAGCTGTGCCGTGGAACGGACGGCCTGTGTTGATATCCGGGCGCTGCCGCTGCAGCTGCTGCTGCGGGCGCACCCCGAATGGAAAACGCGCCCGGCGGTCGTGGTGGATCGCGACAAGCCGCAGGGGGTGATTCTCTGGGCGAACCAGCGGGCGCGGGCGAGCCGCATTTTTCCGGGCATGCGCTACGCGGCGGGCCTGTCGCTCTCGCGCGAGCTCTGCGGCGGCGAAGTGGCGGGCGCGGAGATCGAGGCGGCGTCGGCCGATGTCGCGCAGCGGCTCTGGCGGTTCAGTCCGCGTATCGAACCCAGCGCGCGCGAGGCCGGAGTGTTCTGGCTCGACGCCTCCGGGCTGCGGTTCGTGTTTCCCTCGCTCGAGGACTGGGCGGCCGGCATCAGCACGGACCTGCGCGAGGCGGGCCTGAGCGCGGTCGTGGCCGTGGGCTTTTCGCGCTTCGGCAGCTACGCCGCCGCGCGCGCCGGCATGGAACACCGCGTGTTCGGCACCCCGGACGAGGAGCGCGCCCAGGTGCGCCGCGTGGCGATTGCGCGGCTGGGTTTCGACCCCGGGCTGGCGGACACGCTGCTCAAGCTGGGCATCGATACCTTGGGCGGCTTTATCGACCTGCCCCCGGCGGGCATCGTGCGGCGTTTCGGCGCGGAGGCGGGCGAGCTGCACCGGCTCGCGCGGGGCGAAGGCTGGGAAGCGCTGGCGCCCGCCGATCTGCGCGAACCGATCGAGGCGGCCATGGGGCTGGATTATCCGGAGACCGACACCGGCCGGCTGCTGGCGGTGCTGGCGGTGCTGCTGCAGCCGCTGCTGCGCGAACTGGCCCGGCGCTACGAACAACTGGCCGCGCTGCGTTTCCGGCTCGCGCTGGACAACGGAGGCGAATGCAGCGAGGAGATCGCGCCGGCCGCGCCCACGCTCGAAGCCGCGCCCATCCTGACGCTCTGCCGCCTGCGGCTGGAAACCCTTGCGCTCGATTCGGGCGTGGTGGAAGTGCTCGCGCGGGCCGAGGGCGCGGGCTGGCACGAACGGCAGGACACGCTCTTCCCCGAGGCGTCGGCCCGCAGCATCGAGGCGGCCGCCCGCGCGCTCGCGAAAATCCGCGCCGAGGCGGGCAGCGGCGCGGTGGTCTGCGCGCGCCTGCACGAGGGCCACATGCCCGAGGCCCGCTACGCCTGGGACCGCCTGCAGCAGCCTGCCCCGCCGCGGCCCGCGCTGCCGCTGGTGGCCCCGGTGGTGCGGCGCATCTATACGCCGCCCATCGCCCTGCCGCCGCGCGAGCACCGCCAGCCCGACGGCTGGCTGGTGGCGGGCGTGGCCGACGGCCCGGTGGAAGAGGTCATCGGGCCGCACCTGGTGAACGGCGGCTGGTGGATGCGCGAAGCCGCCCGCGCCTACTACTACGTGCGCACCCGCAGCGGACGCTGGCTCTGGATATACCACGACCACCGCCGCCGCCGCTGGTTTCTGCAGGGCGAAGTGCAATGAGGGGGCAGCAAGGAGGCCTGATCAAGAAGTGTCTCGATTACACGCGTACCGCCGGAATCCGGACTGGCGGGTGGATGGGCATCGTGTTACTCTTAATGATAGAAGCTGTTCAGGAGAATGCAGATGCAATCGGAACGGCATGTAAAGACAACCAGTCTTCCGGGAAACCGGATCGAAATCACTGCGCCCGGTCTTCCGGAGGGCTTGGCGGTCGATATCACGTTGCACTACGATTCCCGCCCGCCGAAAGCAGGCGGTGTTCTGGCCTTGCTGGACCAGTTGCCTCCGGGCCCCCGCTCGGCCGCTTCCTGGGAAGAACTCGAGCAGCGCGTCCAGGCAGAACGGGAGGCATGGGGCCTGGCCCGAAGCGTGGTGAATTAGCCGGAGATTTCCCTTCTTCAGCGCCAAAGGCGCGGCGCAACCTAGCCCAGGGCGTCAGCCCTGGGCTTACGATGCCGGAAAATATGACGAGCCCTGAAGGGGCGGCCCAGGCTATAGATCATTTGCGCCGCCCCTTCAGGGCTCTTCGGATTTTCGTTCGCCTCAACCCAGGGCTGACGCCCTGGGCTAGGCTGCGCCGACCCTTCGGGTCTAAGACCTTTGTTACCATGCGTGTGTCGATTGCCGCGTCGAGCGCCAGCCCGTATGCTCCCGGTGCTACCATAAACCGACGGCTTCCGTCGTTGGGCGGTCCATGACGGCGTGGCCCACGGATACGCCGTATGCGCCGTTGTGGTGCAAGAGCAACTATTCGTTTCTCGAGGGCGCGAGTCATCCGGATGAGCTGGTGGAAGAGGCGCACCGGCTGGGGCTGCATGCGCTCGCGCTGACGGATCGCGATGGGGTGTACGGCCTGGTGCGCGCGCTGATGAAGGCGGAGGAACTGGGGGTGCAGCTCATCGCGGGGGCCGAGGTCACGCTTTTCGACGGCACCTGCATCGTACTGCTCTGCGCCGATCGCGGCGGCTACGCCAACCTCTGCCGTCTGCTGTCGAAGGGGCGCCTGCGTTCGCCCAAGGGTAGCAGCCAGGTAAGCGTGGACGAAGTATGCGCGCATGCCGAGGGGCTTGTGGCGCTGTGGGGCGGCGCGCGCTCGGCGCTGGCGCAGGAAGCCGAGCCCGCGCTCATGGCGCGGCGCCTGCGCGAGGCCTTCGGCGACCGGCTCTACGCCCTGCTCGCCCGCCACCACGATGCCGGCGAGGAGCGGCTCGAGCATCGCCTGCGCGAACGCGCCGCCCGCTGGGAACTCCCCCTCGTCGCCGGCATGGAAGTGCTCTACCACTCGCCCGCCCGGCGTCCCCTGCAAGACGTGCTCACCTGCATCCGGCACGGGGTGACGCTGGCCACGGCGGGGCAACGGATACGGCCCAACGCCGAGCATGCGCTGCGCGCCCCGCGCGGCTTCGAGATGCTCTACCCCGACGATGCCGCCGCGGTGCGCCGCACGGCCGAGGTCGCCGCGCGCTGCCGGTTTTCCCTGCGCGATCTGCGCTACCGCTATCCGCTCGAGCGACTGCCCATGGGGCTCGGACCCGACGCGTGGCTGCGGCAGCTGGCGAACGAGGGCGCGTACTGGCGCTGGAACGGTCCCCCGCCCGAGGCCGCGCGCCGCCAGATGGAAAAGGAACTCGCGCTCATCCGCGAATTGCAGTTCGAGGGCTACTTTCTCACCATGCGCGAAATCGTGCAGTTCTGCCAGCAGCAGCACATCCTCTGCCAGGGGCGCGGCTCGGCGGCGAACTCGGTGGTGTGCTACTGCCTCGGCATCACGGCGGTCGACCCCATCCGCATGGGGCTGCTGTTCGAGCGCTTCCTCTCGCGCGAGCGGCCCGAGCCTCCCGACATCGATCTCGATATCGAGCACGACCGGCGCGAGGAGGTGATCCAGCACGTCTACCAGAAATACGGCCGCACCCACGCGGCCATGGTGGCCAACTTCATCCGCTACCGCGCGAAGTCCGCCGTGCGCGACATCGGCAAGGTGCTCGGCATTCCCGAAACCGGGCTCGAGCGCCTCGCGCGGCTCATCACCCACCACGATTCGCCCTCGGAAGAACTCGGCCAGCAGGCCGGCTTCGACACCGCGAGCCCCGTGAACGAACTCCTCTTCCGCCTCGCGAAAGAGATCGAGGATTTTCCGCGCCACCTGTCCATCCATCCCGGCGGGTTTTTGCTGGGGCACGAGCCCGTGCACGATCTCGTGCCCATCGAAAACGCCACCATGCCCGAGCGCACGGTGATTCAGTGGGACAAGAACGACGTGGACGACCTGGGGCTGTTCAAGGTGGACCTGCTCGGGCTGGGCGCGCTGAACGTGGCGCACCGCGCGTTCGACCTCATCGAGCGGCACGGCGGCCCGGCGCTGAGCATGGCCGCGATTCCCCCGCGGGACGCCGCCACCTTCGAGATGATCCAGCAGGCCGACACCGTGGGCGTGTTCCAGATAGAAAGCCGCGCGCAGATGTCCATGCTGCCGCGCCTGCGGCCCGAAAACTACTACGACCTCGTGGTGCAGGTGAGCATCGTGCGGCCCGGCCCCATCACCGGCGGCATGGTGCATCCCTACCTGCGGCGGCGGCAGGGGCTCGAGCCCGTCGCCTATCCGCATCCCTGCCTCGAGCCCGTGCTGAAAAAGACCCTCGGCATTCCGCTGTTCCAGGAACAGGTGATGCAGCTGGCGATGGTGGCGGCGGATTACACGCCGGGCGAGGCCGACCAGCTCCGGCGCGACATGGCCGCGTGGCGCAGCGCCGGCCGCATCGAGCGCCACCGCGAGCGCCTCATCGCCCGCATGATGAAGAAGGGCATCGAGAAGGAATTCGCCGAGCGGGTGTTCGAGCAGATCCGCGGCTTCGGCGAATACGGCTTTCCCGAAAGCCACGCCGCCAGCTTCGCGCTCATCGCCTATGCCACCGCCTGGCTCAAGCGCCACCACCCCGCCGCGTTCCTCTGCGCGCTGGTCAACGCCCAGCCCATGGGCTTCTACAGCGTGGCCACCCTGGTGGAAGACGGCAAGCGCCACGGCCTGCAGGTGCGCCCGGTGGATGTGCGGCACAGCGCGTGGGAATCCGCGCTCGAGCCCTGCCCCGGCAGCGGCGAGGGCTTCGCCGTGCGCATGGGCCTGCACCTGGTGAAGGGCCTGCGCCAGCCCGACGCCCTCCGCATCATCGCCGCGCGGGAACGGGCCGCCCTGCGCACCGTGGACGATCTCGCCGCGCGCGCCGCCCTGGAAAAAGGCGTGCTGGCGCGGCTGGCCGAAAGCGGCGCGCTGCACGGCCTGCAGGGCGAGCGCCGCCACGCCCTGTGGGACGCCCTCGGCGCGGACAACACCCCCGACGCCCTGCCCCTCGAGCGCGCCGAGGCCGGGGCCGGCTTCACGCCGCTCGATCGCTTCGAGGAGATCAACTGGGATTACGCCTTCACCGAGCACAGCACGCTGGGGCATCCGCTCGCACCGCTGCGCGAAGCCCTCGCCGCGCAGGGCCTGCCCGACGCCGCCGCCATCCAGCGCATGCGCAACGGGCGCCGCGTGCGCTACGCCGGCATGGTCATCTGCCGCCAGCGCCCCGGCACCGCCAAGGGCGTCCTCTTCATGACCCTCGAAGACGAGACCGGCCTCGTCAATCTAGTCGTGTGGCAGAAGGTGCTCGAGAAATACGAACTCCTCGCCAAGACCCAGTCCTTCCTCGGCGTCACCGGAAAACTCCAGATAGAATCCGGCGTCATCCACCTCGTCGTCGAACAGCTCTGGCAGCCCCAGGTAGACCGCCCCCCAGCCGCCACGCGCAGCCACGATTTTCATTGAGGGGGCGGCCTGTGCCGTTGGCGCTATAGGTATGGATTCCCCGCGGATGCGCGAAAGAATCGAAGCGAGGCCACGGACGAACAACGGGCCTCAAGGAATCGGCATGGCTGGAACGCCGTAGGTGTTCGGATAGCATAGCCCAGTGTTGCCCCGCGTGTCTTCGCGCGGGGCTACGCTGGGAAAAAAAGCCGGCTCGCTTACCCCGGCGGGGTTAAATAAAGAGCAGCATCGATATCGCTTAGGGAACCCCATACGGGGTTTAAGGCGTCTGAATCTAACCCCGCGTTGGCCCGCGCGGACGCGGTCCAACACGGGGCTATATTAGGTAATCGCGCTGCGATTACGACGGATATCCAGGCCATTACTCCGCCACACGCAGCCACGATTTTCATCGAAGGGGGAAGAGGGCCGCGGTCCCTACGGGAATACGAGAGAGACGGTGAGACCTACTCCGTCTCGTCGTCGTAATATTCGCGGGGGCCTTCCCAGTAGACGCCGGCGAGGGAAGCGGAATTTGCTTCGATGTACTCTGCAGGTTCCACGGAATAGCCGGTGCGTCCGCTCCATTCGGCGTAGGCGCGGGCGAGTTCGGTCGCCTCGTCCGCCGACTCGGCGACCACGGTGAAGCGTTGGTAGTAGCCTTCGGATTCTTCGCCGGAGGGCTCGGCGAAGTCCACCATGACGTGATACAAACCGGGCTCGCGCTCGGCCATGCGGCCGTGCAATTCGCGGATCAGGTATTGCACCGAATCGTCGCTGCTGTCCCGCTGGCAGGCCTCGCGCGCCAGGGATCTGGCCTCGTCCGTGTTCCCCAGACGGAGACAGGCGATACCCGTGGTCGCCGCCACGACCGCGATCATGTCGGGGTCGAGCACGCGGTCCGGCGCAAGGAGCGCGAGGCCGAGCTCGCGCGCCTGGGCGTGGGCGTCTTCCTGCAGCGCGGCGCGCAGTTCGAACAGGCCGACCTCGTCGGCCGCCTCGGGGTCGGTCACGGCGCTGACGAGCTTACGCGCCTCCTCGATACGCCCCTCGTTCAGCTCCGTCGTCGCCCAGTCCAGCCGGATGGAATCCGCGTCGCAGCGGGGCAGGGACAGCGCGCGCTTATAGCTCGCGCGGCAGGCATCATACTCGCCGAGTTCGCCCTGATAGTTGCCCAACAGGTGCCAGAGAAGAGATAGTTCCGGCGCTTTCTCCAGGCCTTTTCGCAGCACGGCGACGGCCTCTTCATACGCGCCGCGCGCTCCCAGCGCGCGCGCCTTAATCTCGAAGCCGCCGGTGTAACAGCGGCGAATGAGTTCTCCGCCGATCGCCTCCGCTTCGTCCAGGTGCAGCGATTCGAGCAGCTCGGAGCCGACCTCGAACAATCCTTCTTCATCCAGGTCGTCGGTATCCAGATCCAATCCATCGATGATCACAGGCGGGGAGTTCCTTTCGGGTTCGAAGCGGACTATAGCACCTGGCGGAAGAGCATGTAGCCTTCGGCTGCGGCGACACTGATTTCACTGCCGCGCACGCGGGCGGCGTATTCCACGTTCTGCAGGCTGGAGTGGTGCACGGGGTCGCGCATCTGCGACTGGTGCAGCCCGAGCGCGTGCAGCTTCTGGTCCAGGTAGTCGGAAATGTCCACGTAGAAGTTCATGTGGATTTTCTCGTGCTCGAGGCTCCAGAAGAGCGAGGTGTTGTTGTAGCCGAGCACGAGCGGCTGAAAGGCCTTGAGCCCCGGCACGCCCGGCCGCGCCGCGGTAAACGCCGCGCGGAACACGGCCTCGTGGTCCTGGTTGTACGACGACACGGGAATGGCGAGCATGGTGGGCTGGAGCTTGTCGAGCGACAAGCGGCACTCGCGCTCGAACTGCGCGATGAGGTCGCGCCGCGGAATCATGTCGAGCCGCAGGTGCGTGTCGGCGTCGCGGTAGAGAATCTCCCAGTCGTCCACTTTCAGGTAATCCATCACCGTACGGAATTCGTCTTCGCGCCTCGAAGCGGACACCTGCTCGTGCTTGCCGTCGTAGTGCTTCAGGTCGCCCACCGAGCAGCAGATGACGTAGACCTCGCCGCCGAGATCCTTGATGCGCGCCATCGTGCCCGCGCAGCCGAAACTCTCGTCGTCGGCGTGGGGGCTGATGACCAGCAGGCGCTGCTGCGCGAGGAATTCATCCGCGGCGGTCTGGGGCCTTTTCATGCAGCAACTCCTCGTAGAGCGATTCGATATCCCGCACCATCGCCTCCAGGCTGAAGCGCGGCACCACCTTGGCCCGTGCCGCGGCGCCCATCAGCGCGCGCCGTTCGGGCGATGCCGCCAGTTCGCGCAGCGCCGCCGCCAGGGCGTCCGCATCGCGCGGCGCCACCAGCAGCCCGGTCTCGCCGTCGTCGACGATATCCGGAATGCCGCCCACGCGCGACGCCGCCACCGGCGTGCCCGCGGCACCCGCTTCCAGCAGCACGCGCCCCATGCCTTCATTCACCGACGGCACCACGCAGACGTCGAACGCGGCCATCAGCGCGGGCACATCGGCGCGCAGGCCCAGCATTTGAAACCGATCGCCCAAGGGCGCGGCGCGGCGCCTGATCGCCTCCGTCTCCGAGCCTTGCCCCGCCAGCACGAACCGCGCCTCGGGCAAGGCGTCCGCCAGCCGCAGCGCCGCCTCGACAAAATACGTGAAACCCTTGATCGGTTCAAGGCGCCCCACGCCGCCGATAAGCAGTGCGCCGGGCGGACAACCCAACGCCGCGCGTGTGGCCTCGCGCATGGCGATGGCGTCATCGTAGGGCGCGGTATCGATGCCGCTGAAGATGACGCGGTACTGGCTGCGTTGTCCGATGCCCTCGGCCAGGTGCTCCTCGATGCCGCCGGGCGTCAGTTCGATGATGGCGTCCGTCCGGCGCGCGGCGTAGCGCTCCATCCAGACGAACGCGCGCGCGACAGCGGGGGAGAAGTAGCCGTGAAAGACATTGCCGTGGGGCGTATGCACGATGATGGGCACGCCCGCGCGTTCCGCCGCGATGCGCCCCAGCCAGCCCGCCTTCGAGGTATGCGTATGCACGATGTCGTATCGGCCGCGGCGGAAGCGCTGTTCGAGACGGCGCAGCGTCATCAGGTCGCGCAGCGGGGCGGGGTTCCGCAGCAGCCAGGGCTCGCGCTGTATGTCCACGCCGGCCGCCCGCACGACGTCCTCGATGCTGCCCTCCGCGCCCAGCGGCGGCCCCGCAATCAGGTCCGCCTCGAAGCGCGCGGCGTCGTGCAGCCGCACGGTATGAAAGGTGTTTTCCTGCGCGCCGCCCTTGATGAGCCGCGTAATGACATGTGCCACGCGAATCCTAGGCATAGCCCGCCCCCGCCGAGCGCAGCACGCCGTCCGCGAAGCGCTCCCAGTTCAGTTCCTCCGCCACGCGTGCGCGTCCGGCGTTGCCCAGGCGCTCGCGCAGGGCCCCATCGGTCAGCAGCCTAATGAGCGCCTCGGCGAGCGCGTCTGCATCGCCGGGCGGCACGAGATAGCCCGTTTCGCCATGGAGTACGGCCTCGCGCGCGCCGCCGGAATCGCCCGCAATGACCGGCCTGCCGCAGGCGGCCGCCTCGGCGAACACCAAGCCGAAGCCCTCCACGTGGCCGTTCGCATCCTCGCCGTTGGGTAGCGCGAAGACATCGCAGGCGTGGTAGAGCTGCGCGATATCCTCGACGTCCAGATAGCCCGCGCAATGCACGGTATCCGCCACGCCCAGTGCCTGCGCGCGCGCCACGCAGCGGTCCCGCTCTGGGCCCCGCCCCGCCATCACCAGCTGCGCATCCGGAATGCGTTCGAGCACGCGAGGCCAGGCCTCGACGAGCACGCGGTGGTTCTTGCGCGGAATGAAGCGGCCGACCGCCAGCACGACGGGACCGGGGGGAATGCCGAGCCGCCGCCGCAAGGTTTCCTGATGTGCCGCGTCGGCAGGCGGCGGACTTTCCGCGCCGGGATAGGCCACCGTGATCGTATTCTCCGCCACGCCGAAATCCGCGAGACTCGCGCGGGTGAAGTCGCTGATGGCGACCGTACCCGCCGCGCCCGCATAGACCCGGCGCAGCAGACCGCGCAAGGGCGGCACGGCGGAGAATTTCAGGAACTCGTAGGCATAGGCGAAGCAGACGTAGCGCGCGCCCAGCATCCACCCCGCGATGCCGCCATAGGCGATGTTGATGGCGAGCAGCAAATCGCCCGGACGCATATGCCGGCGGGTGGCCGCGAGCAGCGTAAACAACCGCAGCCAGCCCCAGCCATAGCCGCGGAACCGGACGACGGTATAAGGCTCCGCGTGATCGAAGGCATGCATTTCCGGAAACCACGGCGCCACCACGACCACCTCGTGCCCCCGCTCCGCTAGCACCCGCGCCAACTGCAGGCACACCGTGCTGATGCCCCCCTCGATGGGGGGATAGTCGATGGTGGGGATTAGGATGCGCATCGTTTCGGGCCCGGATTCCTACGTGGCGAGAAGATACCACGAACCCCAACCGGCACGCGCGGAAGGGATGTTTGCCATGCGCGTCGGATCGGTAGGGCGAGCGTATCCGCGAGCCATCCTCGCGCGGGAAACGGGCGCTCGGCTCATGCGGACATTCGCCCCACCGATTGCGGCTTTGCCGCCTTGGACTACGGGAGCAAGCTCCCGCTTTCCGTAGGGAGCGCGTAGCTCCCGATCTCGCGGTGCTCGGTTAAATCCGACGTTCAAGCGCCGGAAGCGCGCTTCCTCAGCAAAGCGGCAGCCCGCTGCCGCACGCCAAGGCGGCATTGCCGCACAAGAACCGCGTCGACCGCAGCTGCACGGTGGGGCGAGACTCCGTCGAGCCATCTTGATGCCGCGGCCGAAAGGATTGCGCCAAGACGGCGCGCGGGTACGCTTGCCCTACCGGCCTGGCGCGCGCGAATTTTCTGTGTCGCTTCGACAGTGCTTATGCTATGCTGGCGCATCGGCACGGGGAGGCGGAACATGGTGCGATTATTCGGGTGCGCGGCGGTCATCGTCTGCGCGCTGCATTCGTGGGGAGAACCCGGCGGCAAAGGTTACGACGATCCCTGTGGCTACAAGTCGGGCGAGTCGGTATTCGGCCAGACTCCGCGCGAGAGCGCGGTTGTGGCTACCGGCCGTAAAGGCTCCGCCGCGGGCCGGATCATTTATGTCGATACGGACTCCCAAGGTGCAGACGACGGTTCAAGTTGGCAAGACGCATTCGTGTATCTGCAGCACGGGCTCGCGGCGGCGGCGGCGGGCGACGAAGTCTGGGTGGCTGAAGGCACCTATTACCCGATCGAGCGTACGGATGGCCAGCCTGGCGGCGCTTTTATTTCCTTCGCCCTCCCCGATGGCGTGACGGTGCTGGGTGGTTTCACGGGTGTGGAGACAGAGCCTGAGGACCGTAATTCCGATCCGCATACCAACAACACAGTACTGAGCGGAGATGTCGAGCGGAACGACCCCCCGGGGCCGCCGGAGATCGGCGCGGAGTGGTACGACGACAATTTGTTTGGCGTTGTATATCACACAGGCGGTCCCGGTCCCACAAAAATGGATGGATTTGCCGTGCAGGGTGGATACGGGTCTTGGGAGGAGGCGCGTGGAGCGGGTATTGTTATCTACGAAGCCTCTGATATAGTGCTTTCTAATTTGATTATTCGCGCGAACTATTCTGGCGATTATGCGGGCGGCCTCTATGTCGGGTCTTCGAACGTATTGTTGGAGAACGTAGAAATCTCCGATAATGCGAGTTTCGGGAACGGAGGGGGACTTTACGTGGAGTGCGATTCAGTGCTTCGAGCGGCGCATTGCGCGTTTCTACGTAACGAGTCCCGGAGCGATAGGGGGTTCCAGGGCATCGGCGGTGGAGCAATCGGCGCCTATGGCGGCGACATCAAGTTGAGTCATTGTGTGTTTGATGGCAACACAAGCGTTGTAAGTGGGGGCGGGATATCGGCAATTGCGAGTGTCGTAGCCCGAGATTGCCTGTTTATCCACAATGTCGGAAGATATGGAGGCGCCATCTACGCAGGATTCGTGGTGGCGAATTGTATATTTATCGAGAATCATAGCAGTATTGAAGGCGGAGCCACGTGGGGTAGCGGCTTCGTCCAAAATTCGTTCTATATAAGAAATACTACGGGAGGACGCGGTGGTGCTTTCGCGATCTTACGTAACACGCGAGCCGAAGCTTGCACTTTTGTCGATAACCGGGCGGATGGAGTAGGCGGAGCGGTTGTGGCAAAGAGCGACAACATCGCGTTAACAAATTGTGTTTTCTGGGATTCGGATGAGGACTATTGGGACAAGATGATAGCCTCCATAACGTCCGCCAAAACGGATGTTAGCCACTGCCTCATCCCGGGCTCAGGCGGCAGCGGTGAAGCGTGGAATATATCCTTTGCTCGAGACTTGGGAGGCAACATTGATGCGGCGCCGGATTTCGTGGATCCTCAAGGCGAGGTGGATGAATCGGGATACTCGGGCGATTATCGTCTGGTAGAGGATTCGCCGGGCATTGATGCCGGGGTGGACGATCCCGAGTTCCTCGACTACGCGGATGTGGACGAGAACGGCCGGACCAACGAGCCGGTGCCGTTCGATCTGGAGGGGAAGCCCCGAATACAGGGCGCGACTATCGATATGGGCGCTTACGAAGGCGGCGTGCGTCGCACGCACGACGCGGATACCGACCGCGACCAGTCGCTCAGCCTGAACGAAGTGCTGCGCGTGGTGCAGCTCTACAACGCGGGCGAATACTTTTGCAGCGAGGACAGCGAAGACGGCTACGGTCTCGTGGCCTATCCCCAAAGCCGCTTGTGCCCGCGCCACGACGCGGATTTCCGGCCCCAGTATTGGACCATCGATCTCTCCGAGCTGCTGCGCTTGATTCAACTCTATAGCGCGGGCGCCTACGGCGCCTGCCGCATCGGCGCCCCGGAAACCGACGATGGATTCTGTATCCATTGGTAGGGCGAGCGGCCCCGCGAGCCATCTTCGTGCGGGGAAACGGGCGCTTGGCTCATGCGGACATTCGCCCCACCGAATGCGGCATCGCCGCTTTGGCCGGCGGCGAATGCGTTCGCAGTTGACGCCGCCCCCGATATCGCCGATACTGCACATTCGTAAGACGCAGGAGAAAAGCGCGATGGAACTTCATCCGCAGTTCATTGTCGGTAAGGATCAGAAACCCACGGCGGTACAGTTGTCCATCGACGAATGGACGATGCTCATGGAAGAGCTGGAGATGCTTGCGGATATCCGCGCCTACGATGAAGCCAAAGCGGAGTCGCAGGACCACGTTTCCTTCGAACAAGCGATCGAAGAACTGGGTATCAAAACTGGAGAATGACCTATTCCGTTGAGATGCTCCGGTCCGCGCAGAAGCAACTTGGCAAGATTCAAAAAGACGACCAAGTGCGCATCGTGGATGCGATAAGGTCGTTGAGCGGTGACCCAAGACCGCGCTCCGCGAAGAAGCTCACGAATAGGCCAGCGTGGCGCATTCGGGTCGGCGTCTACCGCGTGATTTACGAGATCGAAGACGAGGTCCTGCGCGTACTGGTAGTCGCTGTAGCACATCGCAAAGATATCTACCGTCCGTCCTGATGGGACTCCGTTATCCACCTTTCCGCGCCAGCCAATCGCCCATCACCAGCGCGTCGATGCCGGAGCCTTGGAAGCATTTCACGGCGTCTTCGGGGGTGTTGACGATGGGTTCGCCCATGACGTTGAAGCTGGTGTTGAGCAACACGGGAACGCCGCGGCGATGTTCGAAGGCGCGGAGCAGGCGGTAGTACCGGGGGTTGTCCTGTTCGCGCACGGTCTGCACGCGGGCGGTACCGTCCACGTGGGTGATGGCAGGCAGTTGTCCGCGCGCTTCGGGCTTCACGGGATACACGAAGAGCATGAACGGCGAGCGCGCGCAGCCCTCGAAGTAGCGCGGCGCGTCCTCCTCGCATACGCTCGGCGCGAAGGGACGGAACTCCTCGCGGAATTTGACGAGCCGGTTGAGCTTGTCTTTCATGTCCGGACGCGTGGGGTCGGCCAGGATGCTGCGCGAACCCAGCGCGCGGGGGCCCCATTCCATGCGCCCCTGATACCACCCGACGATGTTGCCCTCAGCCAGCAGCTCCGCCGCGCTCGCTTCGATATCCGGCACCCGCTCACAGGCCAGCCCCGAAGTCTTCAATGCGGCCTCGATTGCTGCGTCGCCATGCTGCGGTCCGAGATAAGCGTGCGTCATTTCCGGCAGGCGCGGTCCGCCGGTGTATTGATGGTGCAGCTGCAGCGCCGCGCCCAGCGCGATGCCGTCGTCGCCCGCGGCCGGCTGGATGTAGATCCGGTCGAAACCCGCCTCGCGCAGCAGCCGCCCGTTCATCGAACAATTCAGCGCCACGCCGCCCGCCAGGCAGAGGTCGCGCGCGCCAGTCGTTTCCCGCAGCCACCGCGCCAGATGCAGCGCGATCTCTTCCAGCACCAGCTGCGCGCTCGCGGCGATGTTTTCGTGGCGGCGTTCTACCGGCTCGTCCTTGGCGCGGGGCGGCCCCAGCGCTTCGATGAAGCGCGGACTGAAATAGCCGCAGCGCGAGCCGGGCAGGTAGGGCCATTGCGTATACGCATGGTCGAAGCGGTAGCGTCCGCCCGGCTCCGGCCGCAGTAGCTTGCGGAAGAAGTCCGCGTATTCCGGCTCGCCGTACGAGGCGAGTCCCATCACCTTGTACTCGTCGCTCGCGCGGCGGAAACCGAGGTATTCCGTCAGCGCGGAATAGAAGACGCCCAGCGAGTGCGGGTAGTGCTCTGTCTGCAGCGTGCGGATGGCCGTGCCTTCGCCGACGCCCATCCACGTGCAGTCCCACTCGCCCACGTAATCGATGCTCAGAATCGCCGCCCGGTCGAACGGACTGACCAGAAAGCTGCTGGCCGCGTGCGCCGGGTGGTGGTGCATGTAGTGCAGGCGCGTGCCCGCGCCGCAGAGCGAACGCATGCCCCGTGCATACTCCGCGTTGTGCAGCAGCTCGTAGCCCATGAACGCGGCCGAATACAGCGGCGCGCGCCAAAGCTGCGACGCGCGATACGGCAGCCGTTTCGCCAGGCGCAGGCCCGGCCGCATGTAGCAGCCGATGTGGTCGATGTCGCCGGGTTTCAGGCCCGCTTGGTCCAGGCAGAAGCGCACGGCCTCGCGCGGCACGCCGCCCTGGTGCTTCACGCGCGTCAGGCGCTCCTCGGCCACCGCCGCCACGATTTCGCCGCCGCAGATCAGTGCGGCCGCCGAGTCGTGCGAATATCCGCCGATGCCGAGAATGTTCAAGCCTGCCGCTCCCGCTTCCTTGGGACCCGCAGTATAGCCGCGCGGTTAGAAACCCTCCAACCCGTGTGCTAGACTGCGGCGCCCCAACTCTCGTGTTTTCGCGAAGGAGCCGCAGCGATGGCCGAGCCGCAAACCCCCGAACCCCGCGAATGGTCCGCCTCGGCCGCCCGCGGCGCCGGTGCCGTGCTTGCCGCCGCGTTCCTGCTGTGGGTCTCCTGGCTGCTGTTCGATGTGCTTCGCCATTCCCTCGACTGGAGCGTCAGCCACGACACGCCCCTGCTGCTCTATATGGGCTACCTCATGGAAGCGCGCGGATTCATTCCCTACCGCGATTTCTTCGACATGAACCTGCTCGGTTCCTACTTGAGCTACCAGGCCATCGGGCATTTCTTCGGCTTCGAAGACGCAGGCGTGCACCTGGCGGATGTCAGCCTCCTCTGTGCCCTCATGGTGTGCACTGCGGCCATGCTCTGGCGCCTCGGCTGGCGTACGGCCTGGCTCGCCCCGATGCTGTTCTCGCTGGTTTATCTGCGCGAAGGCATCGACATGACCCTCCAGCGCGAGTTCCTCGGCCTGCTGCCCATCGCCCTGGGCACGGCCTGCGCCACCGGCCTGCCTTGGCTGCCCGCAGGCTGGCGCGCCTGGCTGGCCGGGCTGGCCTACGGCTGCGCGGTAACCATCAAGCCCCAGCTCGCGCTGGGTCTGCCGCTGGTCGTGCTGTACCTCGTCTCCGATCAGGAAGGCCCCGACGCTCCGCTGAGCCAGCGCATCCGCTCCATGATCGTGCTGGCCATCACGTCGGGCATGGGCATGGCGCTGCCGCTGCTGGCCTTCGTGGGCTATCTGGTCTACCACGGCGTGTTTCAGGATTTCGTGCATGCGGCCTTCGGCTACCTGCCGCTCTACACCCAGATGACCGGCGACCACCGCATCCTCCCGCCCGAGGCCCGGCCGGCTTACCTCTATTCCAAGTTCATGCTGATGGGCGGACGCTGGTCCTTCGTGCTCATGGGTTACGTCGGCTTCGCGGCGGGGCTGGGCAATCGCGCACACAACCCCGGTCAGCGCCGCGTGGCCGCGCTCATCGCCGCGCTCGGCCTCGCCTACACCATCTACCCCGTATTCTCCGGCCAGTTCTGGTACTACCACTACCTGCCGATGCTGTTTTTCATGAGCGTTGGCGCGGCACAGGTGCTCGGTCCGTGGGACAAGGAAGCACCCTGGGCGCAGCGCCTCGTGCCGCTCTTTATCGTGGCGCTCATCTGGGTCCAGCTGTTTCAGCCCGAGAGCCGCAGCCTCGGCCCGGTATTCGGGCGCGCGACACCCTGGAGCATTCCGAATCTCCTCAAGCAGCCGAGCATCGGATTCGCGCCGCTCTACAAGCACGGCAACCAACGCGCCAAGGGCGGCGTGGTCGACGAGCTCGCCGCGTTCCTCGAGAAGAATGTCGAGCCCGGCGATACCGTGCAGCCGCTCGACTGGGCCGGCGGCGGCGTCATTCATGCCATGCTGCGTGCGAAGGTAAAGATCGCCACGCCTTTCATCTACTACTTCCACTTCTTCCACCACCCCGATTCCGACTACATCAAGGAATTGAAGCAGACCTTCCTGAAGGATTTGGAAGAGGCCCGGCCGCGCTTCATCATCCGCGGTATGGTCAATCAGCAATTCATGCGCGGCACGTATCAGGTCACCCAGAAATTCCCCGAGGCCGAGGCCTGGGTGGACCAGCACTACGATGTGCTGCAGCAGCGCCGCAACTACATCATCTACGAGCGGAAACCGGATACGCCCGAGGAGGTACGCCCCGATGCGCCTAAGCGAGTACCTGCAACAGCACGACCCCGAAAAAACCGGCCACTGGATGTTCGAGAAAGCGGGCGCGCTCTTCCCGCTGTGCCGGAGCATCACGGGGCCGGGACTCCGCCAGACGCTTGACGCCATCGGGGCGGAGATTCCGCTCCAGCGCCATCAGCTCGCCAGCGGACAGCCTGTGTTCGACTGGACCATCCCCGACGAGTGGAGCATCCGCGACGCCTGGATCAAGAATGCCGCGGGCGAGCGCGTCGTGGATTTCCGCGAGCACAACCTGCACGTGCTCGGCTACAGCGAGCCCTTCCAGGGGCGGCTGTCCGCCGAGGATCTCAAGGCGCATTGCTACACGCTGCCCGACCACCCCGACCGGATTCCCTACCGCACCAGCTACTACAAGCGGCAGTGGGGATTCTGCCTGACGCAGCACCAGTACGACGCCCTGACCGAACCGGAGTACGACGTCTGTATCGACAGCACGCTGGGTCCGGGCGTACTCGACTATGCGCAATGCGTGGTGCCCGGGGCGACCAGCGACGAAGTCATCGTCTCCGCGCACGTCTGCCATCCCTCGCTGGCCAACGACAACCTTTCGGGCATCACGCTGGCGATGCAGCTGGCGCGTGCGCTGACGGACATCGAGACGCGCTACACCTACCGCTTCATCTTCGCGCCCGGCACCATCGGCGCCATCGCGTGGCTCAGCGAGCATCAGGCCCAGGCCAAGGAACGTGTGCGCCACGGGCTGATTCTCGCGTGCGTGGGCGATACCGCGCCGTTTACCTACAAGCAGAGCCGCCGCGGCGATGCGCCGGTCGACCGGGCGGCGTCGCTCGTGCTCGGGCTGCATGCCGAGGGCTCGACCATCAAGCCGTTTTCGCCCTACGGCTACGACGAGCGGCAGTACTGTTCGCCCGGCTTCGATCTGCCGGTCGGCTGCTTCATGCGCTCGGGTCCCGGCGGCTACCCCGAATACCACACCAGCGGCGACAACCTGGGGCTGTTGCGTCCGCATGCGCTCGGCGAATCATTCACCAACGCCCTCCGGATTTTCGAGGCGCTTGAGGGCGATGGTACGTACCTGAATACCAATCCGCACTGCGAGCCGCAGCTGGGCAAGCGCGGCCTGTACAGCGCCGTCGGCGGCCGCACCGATACGCGCGCGGTCGAGATGGCCATGCTCTGGGTGCTCAATTATTCCGACGGCGGCAACAGCCTGATCGACATCGCGCTGCGGGCGCAGCTGCCTTTCGCCGCCATCCGGGCCGCTGCCGATGCGCTGCTTGATGCCGGGCTGCTTGTCGCGGCGGAATAGCGCGCGTCGGGTCCTTGCGGCGGCCCCGGTGCCCCGGTATAGTGCCCGGTTTGTGCGCAGTATCTAGTCCGGGCATCCGAATTCCATGAAGTTTTGTTTGCAGATTTTCGTTGCAGCCGCGCTCCTGTTCGCGGCGTCTGAGGCCATGGCTGCCGAATCGCTGCAGGAACGCCTCGATCGCACGGGGCTGCTGCATTTTTCCGATTGCTTTCCGGCACCCGCGAACCTGCACGACCGGCACCAGGAGATGGGACCCGACGCTCGTTGGGTACTGGCGGCGCCGCCGACCGTATCACTGCCCAATCTGACTGCCGATGCCGCAGGCAAGGCCTCCCTCGCGTGGGAAGGGGTACCCCAGCCGGGTCCGCATGCCACGGGCTGGTGGGTCGAGTCGCAGTTTGCGCTTTCAGCCTATCAGGTGGAGCAGCGCAAGCGGGTGCACTACGACTACGTGGGGCGGGAGGCGCTGGAAGGCGTCCTCGAACTGCAACCCGAGGGCGCGCCCACGGGCCTCGTCGGGGTGCGATTGCGCGAGGCCTGGCCGGTGACGCAGCGACTCGAGTCGCCGGAGATTCAAGTGCCTGCGGGCGCGCGCATCCACTTCGCCATCGCATTGCAGAGCGATTGGCGCGCCGAGCGCGACTGCGGGGCCGTATTCCGTCTGCTGGCCGAGCACGATGGCGCGACCGATACGCTCTTTGAAAAGACGCTCAACGTCGCCGACGAGAACTACGATGGACCCATGTGGCGCGATCAGACCATCGACTTGCAGGCCTTGAGCGGCAAGCAGGTACGGTTCGTGTTCGAGACGGAGAACGCCCCCGGCGCTCCCGAGCCCAGCCTCGCGTTTCCGCTGTGGGGCGCGCCGGTGCTCTTCGCTCCTGCTGCCAAGCCGGACGATTCCAAGAGCCTGATCGTTATCTCGCTCGATACCCTCCGCGCGGATCACCTGGGATGCTATGGGCACGAACGACCCACCTCGCCGCATATCGATGCCCTGGCGCAGGAGTCGGTACTGTTCGAGGAGGCGCGTGCGACGGCCTCGATGACGACGCCCTCGCATGCCTCGGTCTTCACAGGGCTCAGTCCTGTGATGCACCGTGCGGGCATCTTTTCGGAAGGCTATGTGCTCGAGCCGCGCTGGACGACCTTCGCCGCGCTGATGCATCAGGCCGGCTATGCGACCGCAGCCTTTACCGAGGGCGTCGCCCTGCGCGGCGGGCTGGGGTTCTACCAGGGGTTCGATTCCTATTCCGACGGCCCGCCGCCCGGCGAACCCCGCACGCGCATCGCCGAGGCGCGGTTCAAGCTCGCCTCCGACTGGATTGACCGACACGGCAAGAATCCGTTTGTCCTCTTCGTGCACACCTACGAGATCCATGCGCCCTACGACCCGCCGCAGGAATGGGTAGACAAATTCGTCGACCCCGGCTACGACGGCTTTCCGGTCGACATTCCCGAGCAGGCCAAGGGCGAGAAGCAGCAACGGCACGTGCATCAGCGCTACGAGGCGGGCATCGCCTACACGGACGAACAGTTCGGCCGCTTCATCGAGCATTGCCGGAAGACGGGCGTGCTCGACCGCGCGCACGTCGTCGTGTTGTCCGACCATGGCGAGGAATTCTGGGAGCACGGCGGCGTCGGTCACGCGAAGACGCTCTACCGCGAGCAACTTCACGTGCCGCTCATCATCCGGCCTGCAGGCGGGCTGGAAAGCCCCAAGCGCATCCCGACCCCGGTGCAACTGACCGATGTGTTTTCCACCGTGCTCGATCTCGCGGGCATTCCGGGTACGCGGCCGGAGACCAGCATCAGCCTTGCGCCGTTTCTCGGCGGGTCGGCTGCGGCCTATCCGCGCGAACGCTGTTACGCTTATTACAAAGGTCCGCGCGACGAGACGGCGCTGCCCGACGGCAACCCGCTCGAGTGGGACATGATGGCGGTCGAGGCGGGCGGCCGGAAGCGCTACCTGCACGGCATTACTGAACCGGGTGAACCCGAGACGGCGGCGCTTCCCGCCCAGCCGACAGAGAACGCGCTGTTTGATGTACAATCCGACCCCCGCGAACAGCATAACCTGCGCGAAGCGCATCTGGACGAGGCCGATGCCCTGGATGCCCTGCTGCTGGAATGGCTGACGCGGGAACTGGAGGCCCGCAAAGCGGCAGCCGACGCCGCCGACCGGTCCTTGGAACAATCCGATGTCGATGCGCTCCGCGCGCTCGGCTACCTGTAAACTCAAGAGAAAGACTGCATCCATGTTGAGTATCGAGCGCCCGGATATCCGGTTTGCCTTGGAAATGGTGGAAGCCGCCTGTCGCATCGGCAAGCGGGTTCAGGCCGAGATGAACGTCGAGGGCATCGAGAAGTCCGATCTCTCCCCGGTTACCGTGGCGGACTACGCCATTCAGGCCTACATCGGACGTCGCCTGCGCGAAGCATTTCCCGACCTTCAGCTGGTGGGCGAAGAATCGGCCGATGCCTTGCGCGGCGACGACGCTGCCGGTACCCGGCGGTTGATTGCGCAAGCGGTGCAGCACGAAATCGCCGACGCCAGCGAGTCGGTCATCTGCGACTGGATCGACTACGGTACGGCGGATGCCGAGGGCGCCTATTGGACCATCGACCCCATCGACGGCACCAAGGGCTACCTGCGCGGCGACCAGTACGCGGCGGCGTTGGCGTTTATCGAGAACGGCGAGGTACGGCTGGGGGCGCTCGGCTGTCCCAACCTTGATGCCGCCTGCCGTCCCCAGCGGGGCGAAGGCGCGGTGCTGATTGCCGCCCGGGGCGAAGGGGCCTACGCGCGGCCGCTGGCCGGCGGCTCGCTGGAGCGTATCCACTGCTCGCCGCAGGCCGATAAGACCCAGGCACGCCTGTTGCGCAGTGTCGAGAAGGGACACACCAACATCAGCGAGACCGACCTCATCGCCCAGGCGCTCGGCGTCGTCGCCGACCCGGTGCCCATGGACAGCCAGGCGAAGTACGCGGTGCTCGCGGCCGGTGGCGGCGAGATGCTGCTGCGTCTCATGTCCCCCAAGATGCCGGACTACAAAGAGCGGATCTGGGATCAGGCGGCCGGCTCGATTGTGCTGGAAGAAGCGGGCGGACGCATTACCGACCTGAAGGGCAAGCCGCTGGACTTCGGCCACGGTCGTACCCTGGCGACCAATACGGGCGTCTTCGCCTCGAATGGACTGCTGCACGACGCCGGGCTCGAGGCCATCGCCCAGGTCTGTAAGCTCTAGAGCCTTTAGCGGGCGCGGGCCACGCAGCGGAAACCGACGGTGGGCAGGCGCGACTCCGGGAAGATGCCCGCGCGGGCGGTCGTCGTCAGCGCTTCCGGGCCGCTGCTCCAGCTGCCGCCCCGGATAACCCGCCGCGGCTCGCTCTCCAGCGCCTGTTCGCGGTGCCCTCCCAGCAGCAGGCTGTAGGGCACATAGGGGTCCTGCGTCCATTCGGCCACATTGCCCGCCAAATCCAGCAGCCCCTCCGGCGTGCGGCCGTCCTCGTGCATGGTCACCATCGTCGGCATGCCGATAAAGTCGCCGTAGTTGGCGCGCGTGCTCGAAGGCGGCAGATTGCCCCAGGGATAGCGTCGCCGCTCCCGGCCCCGTGCGGCGAATTCCCATTGCACCTCGGTGGGCAGGTCCTTGCCGCACCAGCGCGCATAGGCGAGCGCCTCGTCTAGCGAGACCCCGACCACCGGCTGCTCGTCGCCGTTGTACAGCGGATCGCGCCACTGCTTGGGTTCTGCTGCTCCGGTCTCTTTCAGGAACGCGCGGTACTCCGCCACGGTCACCGGGTGCCGGTCCATCCAGAACGGTGCCACGGTAACTTCCGTTTCCGGGGCTTCCTGCCGGACCTCGTTGTTGCCCATCACAAAGGAACCGCCCTCGAAATACACCATGCCCGTCGTGTCGGCAGACTTGCCGCCGTCGTTGTCCGAGCGGGACGTCTGGCGGTAGGACGCGTCGTAGGCATCGCGGAGCGCCCGGCGGAATTCCCGCGCCGAGGGCCAGCGCAGTTCTTTCTCGGGCTTGAGCGCGCGGTCCAGCACTTCCTGCAGCGAAGGCGAGACGTCCTTGCGGGTCTGCTGCACGGTCACGGGCGTATCGAGCGGCGTGCGCAGGGTCAGCAACTCGTGCAGCACCAGCCCGACCGCATAGAGGTCGGCGCGTTCGTCGACCTCGCGCATCTCGAGCTGCTCGGGCGCGGCGTAGGCCAGCGTGCCCACCACCTTCTTGTTGCCCTCGCTCGCGGGGTCGCTGCCGCCGCCGGCCATCTGTTCGTGCACGGCCTTCGCCAGGCCGAAATCCAGCACCTTCACCAGCTCGCCCGGCATCATCATGATGTTCTCGGGCTTGATGTCGCGGTGGATCACGGTGCGGTGCGCGTATTCGAGCGCCGCCAGCACCTGCAGGGTCACATGCACGGCGAGCCGCACGTTCAGTAAACGCCGTTCTTCCCGGTGCGTGCGCAGGTATTTCCGCAGCGACTGCCCCTCGGCGAATTCCATGGACAGGTAGAGGATGCCCTCGCTTGTGAAGTTCACATCGTGCACGGCCACAATGTTGTCGTGTCGCAAACGCCGCGCCACCTGGGCTTCCTGGGTAAACAGGCGCCGGCCGCGGTCGGTGAGCAGCTTGGGCAGCAGAAATTTCAGGGCGACCGTCTCGTCCACGAGGGTATCGTGGGCGCGGTAGACCACGCCCATGCCGCCGCGGCCGATGCTCTTGTCGATCACATAGCGGTCGGCCACCCGGTCGCCCGGGTCATAGCGCAGCTCCATGTGCTGCTGGATCATCGTTGAGGTGGGAATCCGCATCGGGGCGCCGCAATTGAAACACACCCCGGTCCTCCCCTGTACACTGGGAGGAACGAGGATACGCAGCCCGCACTGAGAACATACCACTTCCAGCATAGTCGGGCATGGTACCGTGCCGACTTGGAACCGCACAAGCCCCGCGGCCGGTGCGGTTTGCAGCGGGAGCCGTTATAATGGAGCGAGGCTAGGGTTCCCGCTAGGGCGCTCGAGACAGGGTGAAAGGGACGACAGGGTATGCAACGCTTTGCGAAAATTCGGAGCGGCCTGTGGCCGGTAGTGTGCACGTTGGTGGTGCTGGCGTGCGCCTCGACCGCCCTGGCCCAGCCCGAGGCGGCCATCATCATCGTGTCCAGCACGGATTCCCTGCCCGGTGGCGCGCCCGAGATGGTGGTGCGCCTGGATGCCCAGGGCCCGCAGCCGGTGTCGATGGTCCTGTTCTTCGCCTACCCCGTGGCCTCGCTCGATCCCGACGATGATTACTACGAAACCGTGCTCCGCAACGGAAGCGGCACGGTTATCCGCGATGCCGACGGCAACGCCACCACTCGCCGCGGTGCCCTGATGCCCTCGGCCGGGGTGGTGAACGCGGGCAAGGCCATCGAGGTGCAGGTGTATTCGAATGGCGTGCTGGGTGTGGCGATTACGGGCCTGAACCAGACGGCCATACCTGATGGCGAGTTGTTCCGCATGGGCTTCAAGGTCGCATCGAACGCGCCGGCCAACGCCGGATTGAACTTTCAGGGCCTGACCGCCGAGGACGGCGTGACGGTGCCGAATCCCTCGACCGGCGCCAATGAGGCCGCCTTCAGCAGCGCGGCCTATCTCGATGGCAGCATTGAGGCGTCCCTGCCGCTCTTCTTCACGCCCGGCGGCATCGACCTGAGTTGCGGATCGCGCTCCGCGGGTGCATCAGGCGTGGATGCCTCTACCGGCGATACCGACTCGGTGACGGTTACCTGGGACGCGATTGGGCCGGGCAACCGCTACCGCGTGTACCGCGCGAACAGCAACAATCTCGCGGCGGCATTGCCACTGGGAGAGGGCTGGAGCACGGCCACGTCCTTCGTGGATTTCTCAGCAATCGCCGCCGTGCAGACGCAGACGCGCGGCTGCTTCCCGATGACCATCGACCAGGAAACCAAGCACTACTATTGGTTGCTCGCGATGGATGCCAGCGGCTGCGAAAGCGCGTATTCCGGCCCGGTTGAAGGCTTCCGCGGCGGCGCGAAATCGACGGCCACGGCGCAGGAGGCCGGCTTCGCGGGCGACTATCTGATTTTCCTGCTGGCCCTGGCGCTGTTGCCGGCGGGCTTGCGCCGCGCCCGTACTGCGCGCTAGCATCCCGCATTCAACTGGCACCCGCCCGGGCGGGCTGCCCTACGGAAGGGCGTGATGTATCCCACCCTGCTGAAATTCGGAACGTTGGCGTTCCACTCCTATGCGATCTTTCTCTCGCTGGGTTTTCTTACCGCAGTATTTCTCATTGTTCGCCAGAACTACCGCGATCCGAATCCGGCCCCCATCACGCCGCTTGGCGGCCTGTGGGTGTTTCTCGGGGGATTCTTCGGCGCGCGCCTCTACTTCGTCATGCAATACGAGAGCATCGACCTGTGGTACAAGGCGTTTTACCTCTGGAGCGGCGGCCTCGTGTTTTACGGCGGCGCTATCGGGGGATTCCTGGGGGGGCTGATATACCTGCTCATCGTGCGTGCGCCCGTCGTGCAGGTTGCCGACCTCTCCATCTCGTTCGTGCCGCTGGCCCACGCCATCGCGCGGGTCGGCTGCTTCCTCAACGGCTGCTGCTGGGGCTCGCCCACCATCATGCCGTGGGGCGTGAAGTATCCCGCCGGCTCGATGCCGTTCAACGATCAGGTCAGTGACGGGCTTATCGCCAGCTCGGCCGCGTCGTCGCTGCCGGCACACCCGACCCAGCTCTACGAAACCGCCGGATTGCTGGTGATTTTCGTGCTGCTGCGCATGTTTCACAAGCGGCCGCATCCGCCCGGCTCGATTCTGCTCGCGTACTTGTTCTGCTACGGAACGCACCGATTCATCGTCGAGGCGTTCCGCGGCGACAGCGGCCGGCACCTCTTCGACATGACCGTGTCGCAGTGGGTGGCCGTTGGGATGGTCGCGACTTCGGTGTTGCTGGCGCTGCTGCTGCGTGTATCGGTTTGGCGCAAATTGCCCGCCGAAGGCGGCCCTGCCGAGGCGCGCGCCGTATGATTCCGCCCGCTTTCGAGCCCCGGAATACGTGCTTGCAACGGCTTGAATCAACGCCCGGCAGCGGGTAAAATCCGGCGGCGATTAAGTGTTGACAACCTATTGGGCATTCATTATAATCGCGGACAGCTAATAAAGGGGCAGATTCCGTTCTGCTCATGATTCGGGGAAAACAGTGAGTGGGGGCATTTCAAACAAAGCCCCGTGATGACAAGAAATAACTGAGGAAAACGCTTCACACGGTGTGTGGGCGGTTGTACAGGTTCTTGCAAAGAACGAAACGTTATAGAGGAGAGATGAGCATGGGGACCAGAAAGAAAGTCTTACTGGCGTCGCTAGTGAGCCTGGCCATGGTGCTGGCCTTTGTGCTCGGCGCATTGCCGGGCTACGACGCCACGCGACTGGCCGCGTCGCCAGGCGACAGCATCGACATGGAAGGCGTACTGGCCGCTCTCATGAGCGACAAGGGTACGGACCCGGCCGTCGGCTCCAATGTCACCGCTGTCGTCATCAAGACGCCGGTTGACGGTGCAGGGACGTATGCGGAGCCCGAAATTCCGCTTCCGCTCACGCTTGGCGGCGTGTCCGACAACGTGCCGGTCCGCTACGTGGCCAGCTTCCAGGGCGACAACGTGGGCGTATGGTCCACGGGTGGCGTCGCGGGTGGCGCGGGCACGTGGTTCGCGGGTGCGAACCGCGTCAGCAGCGATGCGGCCACCGGTGGTGCGCCCTACGCGCAGTCGCTTCCGCTCGGCAGCCTGGTATCCGGCGTGGCCCAGGCCCGCACGCTTTTCATTTACGGTCTCGTGAATGCTCAGCTGCAGGGCGCCAACATCGTTTACTCGTCTGCGACCGCCGACCCCTACCAGATTGGCTTCACTGAAGTCGACGGTACCACGTCGGACACCGACGGCAACGGTTCGCCGGACGACGTGTTCAGCAATGTTGCTGACGGCGAAGTCTGGTACGCCACGGTTGATGCCAACGGCAACACCGTTTTGGTGGCCAGCCTCGGCTCGGCCAACGCCAAGGGCGGTTCGCAGGTCTTCACCAGCCCGGAGACGGGTATCGTGGTGGAAGCCCCGAGCGCAGCCGACCTGACCTCGGCCGGCCTGATCAGCAGCGGCCAGAGCGCGGCGCTGATCGTCCGCGTATCCGACGACTTCTCGACCCTGCTCGACGCGGGCGCGGTGGACGGCGACGGCGAATTCGACAACACGCCGGCTGCATGGGGTGACGCGGTGACCGCGCTGGCTCCGGTGAGCGCGCGCACGCTGGCTTCCCCGGCCATCGACGTAAGCATTCTTGTTTCCGACGGTTCGGAAATCGATTCGCTGGGCGACAGCGGCCTCGAAGTCAACATCTCGATCGATGTGGACGACGCGACCGGCGTTTCGCTCTTCAAGTACCCGACCGAGCTCGTGCAGGTCGGCGGCCTGATTTCGCTGGGCAACACGCCTGGCCTGCAGGACTGGACCGAGGTTGAGACCACGGCCACCGGCAACACCCTGACCGCTTCCGTCACCAGCCTGAGCGCCTTCGGTGCGTTCCAGCTGCCGGCGCTTGAAATCACGGGTGTGGATCCGTCGAGCGCCTTCAACGGCGAGCAGGACGTCGAAGTGACCCTGACCGGTATCATCCCGGCTGCTGTCGCGCTGAGCGCGGCCGAAGCGGCCGAGGCCTACCGCGTGGCCATCAACGGCGTGGACGCTGGCTTCCGCGACGTCGGCGGCGCTGCGGTGTCGGCCTACCTGGCGGGTGCCTCCAACGCGATGTACCTGTACTGGGATGCGGCCATCACGACGAAGGCCACCCAGTCGGCGACCATCGAAGTGTTCACGATTGACGGCGGCACCGAAACGCTCGCTGATACCATCACCAACGCCATCGACATCATCGACACCTTCTCGGTAACGGTGGACGCGACGACGCTGGGCGGTGGCAACGGCGGCTCGGCCTCCGTGGTGACCGCGCCGGACTTCAACGGCGAATACGCCGACGGTTCGTCGGTGGCCATCAGCGCCTCCGCGAACACGGGCTTCGAGTTCGTGTCGTGGTCGGGCCTTGAAGGCGCCGAAGCCAACACGGCCGACACCACCATCACGGTGAGCGCGGACCGCGCCCTGACTGCAACCTTCCAGGCGATCGTCATCGGCGGCGAAACCTACACGCTGAACATCGCCAAGGCGGGTACGGGCTCCGGCACGACCACCCCGGCTACCCCGGCGGTGTTCGATGAAGGCACCGTGGTCACCATTACGGCGACCCCGGGTGTCGGCTCGACCTTCGGCGGCTGGAGCGGCTCGGCCGACATCGCCAACCCGGCGGCGTCGACCACGACCATCACCATGAACTCCGACCAGAGCATCACCGCGACCTTCACGGCCGACGACATCTTCTCGACGCCGCTGACGGCGGGCGGTCTGGATTCGTCCGACGGTACCAACGCGGACGGCCAGGTTGAAGTCTGGTTGTTCGGTGGCGAGGTCGTGCGCATCACGGGTACGGGCCTTACCGCCGGTGCCGACCTGGTTGAAGTGCAGGTGGGTGTGAATTCGGTAGTCACGGCTGACCTGTTCAGCGTGCCGGCCGACGGCACCAGCGGTCTGTTCGTCATTCCGCGCACCAACGCCTTCGACAGCGGCGCGGCCCCTGGCCCCGACGGAACCGATGCGGCTGCGAACCTGTTCGTGACCCGCTTCAACCCGAACACCAACTCCACCGAGCGCACCCAGCTGGGCGACTCGCCGGTCATCCTCTACAAGCGTGTCGATGTCGGCACGGGCGTGACGACGACCGCCTTCGAGTACACCGACCCGGGTGCGGGCGGCGAGTTCGAAGTCGACGCCACTGTGGGCGACGGCACGGCCGATCCGGCCATCCTGTCGCTGCCGCGTCTGGACCTTGAAGAAGCCGGCCTTGCCGAAGTCTTCGGTCTGGTGCGTATCGCCAACGAAACCGCCAAGGGTAACACCGGCGAAATCGAGCCTGGTCCTGTGGGCACGGGCGACATCGGCAACGTGCTGGGCAGCGTCTTCGCGAGCCAGTTCTCCAATGCCGGCCTGACGGGCGCGGATACCGAAGTCGGTGCTGCGTACGACTTGGCCTACTACCTGTATGGCACGCCGCTTGACACGGCCAAGGCCAACACGGGTGAAGTCGGTGCGCCGGCCTTCACGCCCTCGAACGGCGTGGCCTCCTTCGGCCGCGGCGGTGCGTTGGCTGGCGGCGCTCCGGGTGCCCCGAACCCGAACGGTACGCCGTCGGAGAACGCTGGTAGCCCGGCGACCTTCCAGGTGGCCACGAACGGCGACATCACGCAAGCCGACGTATCGAACAGCCTCACGGTCTGGGGTATTGAGTCGGCCTTCGATTACGTGACCGAGACCCTGCTGCTTGAGGACGACCCGGCGGTTGCCTACCAGTCGGAAATCCGCAACGGCGACGTCATCGGCACGATTGACGCCATCTCGATGCGCCTGTACTCGCTCAACGGCTTCAGCCTGCGCAAGAACGTGGTGCTGCCGCCCGTGGACGCCTCGGGCGTACGTCTCTCGACCGCCAGCGGTACGGAAGTCATTCCGGCCGGCCAGTCGAAGGCCCTCACCATCGTCAGCCCCTTCGGCGGTCTGGCTTGGATCAAGAGCGCCGAGATCAACATCGACGGCGGTGCGGTCGAAGCGACCGTCACCACCTTCCAGAACCCGGGTGCGGACGAATACGTGCTGAAGTTCACGGCGCCGGCGCTGAGCAATGCCTCCGGTATCGCCAGCATCACGCTGAAGGGCACGGCCAACAACTTCGCCCTCGAGACCATCAACCTGCAGAACGTGCTTGAGTACCGCGCGTCCAGCGGCAAGTTCCCGCTGGCCCTGCTGCTCATCCCGCTGCTGGGCGCTCTGGCTGCCCTGCTCGGCCTGGCTGCTGGTGGTGACTCGGGCGGCGGCGGCGGCGGCCCCTGCTTCATCGCGACGGCTGCCTACGGTTCGCCGATGGCTGACGACATCAACGTGCTGCGCGACGTCCGCGACCAGTACCTGCTGAGCAACCCGCTTGGTTCGGCCTTCGTGGACACGTACTACCACATCAGCCCGGCGATTGCTGACTCGGTTGCGAGCAGCCCGGTTCTGGCTGCGGCGGTACGCGTGCTCCTCGTACCGGTCATCTTCCTCGGGAAGCTGGCCGTGATGAGCCCGGCCCTGCTGGCCTTGGTGGCGATGTCCCTGGGCGCCTTCTTCTTCGTGCGCCGCAAGGCCGCCCGCAAGTCCTAAGCGCAGATAGTTAAACCCCTCGAGGGCGGCGAGTCAAACGACTCGCCGCCCTCTTCCTTTTCTCCCGATTCGCCGTTTGACGCGGCGACAAGTCAGTGCTACAATTCAAATTGCCGACGGTCTAGTTAATCACACAATATGTAAAGAGATTACTGCACACCTCATGTTTGGCCGCAAGTCTTCCGATGCTGAAAATCCCGCCGCTGCCGGTGCTTCCGGCGGTACGCAGTTGGCCAACCATAAGACCCTCGGACAGCTCCTCTTGGAGGAGTCGCTGATTACGTCCGACCAGCTTGCCCAGGCATTGGCTGAACAGGAATCAAAGGGTGGATTTCTCGGCCAGATACTGGTCAATCTCGGCTTCGCCTCGCAGGAGGCGGTCGCATCGGCACTGGTCAAGCAGTGCAAGATTCCGCATCTCAACCTCCTCGATTACGACGTCAGTCCAGATGTGTTGCAGTTGCTGCCGCGCGAAATCTGCGAGCGCTACCACCTGCTTCCCATCGACAAGCTCGGCCGCATCCTCACGGTGGCCATGGTCGATCCGCTGGACATCGGCGCGCTCGAGGCCGTACGCGAAACCTGCCCCGAACTACGAATAAAACCGATCCTTTGCAACTGGATGCACTACGAGCAGGTATCGCGAAAGCTTTTCGATTCCGAAGATGGCGGCGGAAAGCGTAAGGGCGGAGCCAACACCATTACGGCGGAGAGCCTGGGCCTGCGGGCGCTTCCGCCCGAGAAACCGAAAGAGTCCGCCCCGGCAGCGCAACCGAACCAGGGCGCTGCCGCGGTGCCACGGCCCGCGACCCCATCGGGCGCCTCCATAGACAGCCAAGCCCTGTCCGCCATCGTGCGTGAAAGCCAGCAAGCCCTCGCCCAAACCCTGCAGGCGAGTTTCAAGGAACTCGCCGCTTCACTGCAATCGCAGCACCCTGCTTCCGCCCAATCCGGCGATGGCGGCGCACAGGCGCCTTCGCCCGCGGCCTATGCCGACGCCATGCGAGAGGCGCTGCGCGATCTATTGCCGGCGATTCAGGCCGGAGGCGGGACGCCGGCCGCAGTTGCCGCCGATCCCCAGGCGATGACGGCCGCGATGCAGGACAGTCTCTCCGGCGCCTTCCAGGAAGCACTCGCTACCGTGATGGTAAAGCTGCGTGCCGAGTCGGCCGCACAGCCCACACTCGAACAAATGACCGAGGTGATACGTGCATCGCAGGCGGAGCTCGCGGCGAGCCTTCTCGAAGGCATGCGTACGCAGCAACCCGCACCGGTCGCGACGGCCCCCGAATCGCAGTCAGCCGGACCCGACCCTGCGCATATGGCGGAATTGATCCGCGATAGCATCGCCGGCGCCATGCAGGAAGCGATCGCCACCATGGTGGTGCAGCTTCGAGCCTCGGGCCCAAAGAGCAGCGACAATGAAGCCATCGTCGAGGCGCTCCGCACAGCACTTGCCAGTACGCAGGAATCGCAGGCGGTCACCAGCGCGCGGCTCGAACAGATTGCCGAGGCCGCCATGCAAAGCGTGCAGCAGGCGGCCATGCTGGTCGAGCACGCCACCACGCACGAGAACCAGGATGGCAGCCGTCTAACCAAGAGAAACAGTGCCGGTTCCGTCACGCCGTTTCGCGGAAGTGGTGAAGCAGATTCCGAGCCCTCGCCCGAGGATCAACGGGTATACGAAGCGCTTGAAAGCGATCAGCCACAGGAAGCGCTGACATTCGATCGGTTCGTGCCGGGCAACGCCAATGCCTTCACGGCCAAGCTCAGCCAGGCCGTGGCCGCCAATCCCGGCACCGACTACAATCCCTTTTTTCTATACGGCAGCGTGGGCCTGGGCAAGACGCACCTGATCAATGCCATCGGCAACACCATTCTCAGCACCCACCAGAAGATGCGCGTGGGCTATGTCAGCGCCAGCCACTTCGCGCGGCGGCTCAAGGAATCGCTCGAGCGCGGCGCGGCCGACGCCTTCCGCGAAAACTACTGCTGCTGGGATGTGCTCATCCTCGACGACATCCAGTTTATGGGCGGCAAGGTGGAGGCGCAGGAAGAGTTCTTCCATATTTTCAACACGTTGCACCGTGCCGGGCGACAGATTATCATTGCTTCCGACAAGGCTCCGGACAAGCTGGGCCTGCTGGAAAAGCGGCTGGTGTCGCGCTTCGGCAGCGGAATCGTGGCCGAGCTGAAACCGCCGGAGTGGGAAACGCGCGTGGAGATTCTCCGCCAGTACGCCGCCCAGCAAAAGGCGAAGGTGCCCGACGAAATTCTCTCGCTCATTGCCATGCGGGTACCGGGCGACATCCGGAAAATGACCGGCTCCCTCCGAAAGATCATTGCCTACTCCAACCTCGTTGGCCAGGAAATGTCCTGCGAAGCGGCAAACGAAATACTCAGCCACCTCAACACGGAGCAAGCAGCTTAGCCCGGGGGCGCGTGCTCCCAGCCGCTGCGCGGAAAGGAGGCCCTATTGGCCACCAAGATTGCTAAAAAGCGCCTGCCCGATATGCTCATCGAGCAGGACCTGGTCACGCAGCAGCAGCTGACCGAGTGCATGAACCTGCAGCGTGCCACGGGGCAGAGCCTGCCCACGGTGCTCGTGGAAAAGGGCTATCTCTCCGAAGAAGACCTCGTCATCACGCTGAGCGAGCAGCTCGGCATCCCCCACATCCGCGTGGCGCACTATTCGATTCCCAAGGAAGTGCTGGCCGAAGTGCCCGAAACGCTCGCGCGGCAATACCAGATGCTGCCCGTGTCGGTCACGGGCGATGTGCTCACGCTGGCCATGGCCGACCCGCTCAATATCATGGCGCTCGACGATCTCCGCATGCTCACCAGTTACGAGATCGAGCCCGTGGTCGCGGTGGCCTCCGAGCTGCGCGACGCCATCAACCGCCACTACGGCGGCGACAAGGCCGAGAGCCTCTACAAGTCCATCGTCGGCGGACGCGAGGCGGAGGATGCCGCACTCGAAGAGCTGAAAGAAGACAATGATATCGAGGACGTCTCGAACCTCCAAGTGGGTGCCGAAGACGAACCGGTCAAGAAGCTCGTGCGCCTGATTCTCTTCAATGGTCTCGAGCGCGGCGCGAGCGATATTCATATCGAGCCTTTCGAGAAGATCATGCGCATCCGCTACCGCGTGGATGGCACGCTCGAAGAGGCGAAGGGCCCGCCCAAGAGCCTGCAGCACAACCTGATCGCGCGGCTGAAAATCCTGGCCGGCTGCCGTATCGACGAGCACCGCCTACCGCAGGACGGCCGGTTCCGCATCCGCTATAACGACCGCGAAATCGACTTCCGCGTGGGCTTCCTTCCGGTGAAGTTCGGCGAAAAGGTCGTGCTCCGCGTGCTCGATCGCGGCAGCCTCACGCTCGATCTCGACATGCTTGGATTCGAGCCGCAGCCAATGAATGCCTTCCGCGAAGCGCTTCAGCTGCCGCACGGCATGATCCTGCTCACCGGCCCTACCGGCAGTGGTAAAACCACGACGCTCTACAGCGCGCTGAGCAAGCTCTGCGATATCGAAACCAACGTGGTTACCGTGGAAGACCCGGTGGAATACGATTTGTTCGGCGTGAACCAGGTGCAGGTGAACGCCCGCATCAAGTTTACCTTCGCCGACGCGCTCCGCCAGATCCTCCGCCAAGACCCGGACGTCGTGATGGTGGGCGAAATCCGCGACGGCGAAACGGCGGATGTGGCGGTGAAGGCGGCGCTTACGGGCCACCTGGTGTTGAGCACGCTCCACACCAACGACGCCGCCGGCGTGTTCCCCCGCTTGACCGACATGGGCATCGAGCCCTTCCTCGTGCAGAGTTCAGTGGCGCTCGCCGCCGCGCAGCGCCTGCTCAAGCGCGTCTGCAAGGAATGCGTCGAGCGCATCAACGTGCCCGACGAGGTGCTCGAGCGCATCCAGTACCGGGGCTTCGATTACCTGGACGAGGTCAATTGGGTGCGCGGCCGCGGCTGCAGCAAGTGCAAAGATTCCGGATACCGCGGCCGTGTGGCCGTGGTCGAGGTATTGCTGAATTGGCCCGAATTGCAGCCGTTGATTCTCAACCGCGCCTCGGGCTATGAAATCAAGCAGTCGGCCGTGGCCTGCGGCATGAAATCGCTGCGGCAGAATTCGCTGGCGAAGGCGGCGAAGGGGCTCAGCAGTATCGAGCAGGTGCTGGAACATACGCCCGCCGACTGAGGGATTGAGGTAGCAGGGAGTACGGACCCGGCCGATTTCCGGCCGGCGCCTGTATTGCGCGGAAGGGAGATTCGAGATGGCGACGCCGAGTATTCAGGAATTGCTGGGGAAGATGATCAAGGAGGGCGCGAGCGACCTGCACATCGTGGTGGGGGCGCCGCCGATGATCCGCCTGCATGGCGGCCTCGAACCCCTGCCCGGCTACAAGAGCCTGAACGGCGAAGAGACCCAGGAAATCATCTATACGGTGATGAACGAAGAGCAGATCGCCGAGTTCGAGGCCGACAAGGAATGCGACATGTCCTTCGGCATCGAGGGCCTCAGCCGCTTCCGTCTCAATGTGTACCGCGACCGCGGCAGCGTGGTAGGCGCATTCCGCGCCATTCCCTTCGAAATTCTTTCCTTCGAGCAGCTCGGCCTGCCGCGCATCGTGGCCGATTTCGCCTACCGGCCCCTCGGCCTCGTGCTGGTGTGCGGTCCCACGGGTTCCGGTAAATCGACGACGCTCGCCGCCATCGTGGACAAGATCAACCACGAGCGGAACGTGCACATCATCACCATCGAGGACCCGATCGAGTACCTGCACAAGCACAAGCGCTCGGTCATCAACCAGCGCGAGGTACACGCCGACACGGCGAGCTTCTCGCAGGCCCTGCGCCGCGTACTCCGTCAGGACCCCGACGTGATTCTCATCGGCGAAATGCGCGACACCGAGACCATCCAGGCGGCGATCACGGTGGCGGAAACGGGCCACCTTGCCTTCGCCACGCTGCACACGAACGACGCCCTCCAGACCATGAACCGCATCATCGACGTGTTCCCCTCGTCGCAGCAGGATCAGGTGCGCACACAGCTGTCCTTCGTGCTCGAGGGCGTGCTGGTGCAGCAGCTGGTGCCGCGCGCCGACGGCATGGGCCGCGTGATGGCGATGGAAATCATGATGCCGAACCCGGCCATCCGCTCGCTCATCCGCGCGGAGAAGCTCGAACAGATCCCGTCGATGATAGAAATCGGCAAGGGCGAAGGCATGATGACCATGAACCAGTCGCTCTACCGGCTCATGCGGCGCGGCATCATCACCACGGACATGGCCTTCAAGCGCAGCTCCGACCCCGAAGGACTGCAGCATCTGCTGGAAAAGGGGATGTGAGCGAGTCGATCCGATCGCAGCTCCGCGCCTTCTACGCCGCGCTCCGGCCCCAGTACGACGGTCCCGCCACGTGGCTCTGGTTCGTGGGCATCGCCCGCATCGGGCTGCTGCTCATCCTTATCGCCGGCATTCTGCTGCTGGTCGAGGCGCTTGAATACGGCTACGTCCTCGGCGGCATCTACCTCGGTTCCTTCGCCAGCGGCCTTTGGTATTTCATCGTGCTGCGCCGCGAAGGCGGGGTGTCGCCCACCCTCACCTGGACCCAGATGGTCGTCGACTTCGGCGTGGTGGTCGCCACCATCAGCTTCACGCGCGGCGAGGAGAGCTTCTTCACCTTCCTGCTCGTGGTGGTGATTCTCGAGGCGGGCGTATTGCTGGGGCTTATCCAGGGCTTCGTCTTCGCCACCTTTGCCTCCATGTTCATGTTCTTCCAGTTCGCGGCCAGCGCGCACCTGGCGGCGGACCCGCTGGCGCACTGGTACAACTTCCTCATCCAGGCCATCGCCTTCTTCTTCACGGCATTCATCAGCGGCTACTGGAACCAGCGGCTCAGCCGCATGAAGCAGTTCCAGCGCGACATTCTCGACAACATGAACAGCGGCTTCCTGATTAGCGACCCCAAGGGCGTAATCATCGCCATCAACAAGGCCGCGTGCGACATCCTTGGGCTGGTCGAGCGCGACATCGTGGGGCGCCACGTGGATGGTGTGCTGGCCCCGGCCACGGGCGCGGAATGCCCGGTGACCACGGCGCTGCGCTCCGATACCGATTTCAGCAGCTACGAGTTCTATTGCGAATGCGGCACGGGGGCCAGCATTCTGCTGGGGCTGACCACCAACCGCATCCGGAATACGCAGGGCCGACTGACCGGGCTGATCGCCACATTCATCGACCTGACCGAGATGGCGCGGATGCGGCAGGAATTGCAGCAGCAGGACCGCATGGCCGTCATCGGTGAACTCTCCGCCGGACTCGCGCACGAAATCCGCAATCCGGTGGCCAGCATCCGCGGTGCGATGGAGGAACTGCTGCGCCACCCCGACAAGCCCGGCATGAACGAGCGGCTGGCGAAGATCGCCGTGCGCGAGTCGGATCACCTGAACAAGATCGTCACGGGCTTCCTCGATTTCGCCCGCCGGCCCAGCCGGGAGCGCCAGGCTGTGGACCTGTGCGAAGTCATTAACGACGTGCTGGCCAACCTCCAACGCAAGTACGACCGCGCGGCGGGCCTGCGGATTTCGATCCAAAAGCCTAAAGATCCCTGCGTAGTCTCCTGCGATCCGACGCAGATCCGGCAGGTGTTCCTGAACCTCGGGCAGAACGCGGTCGAGGCGATGCAGGAAGAGGGCTACCTCGAAATCCAGCTGGTCGAAACGCGGGGGCCGTACGAGATACGCTTTAACGACACGGGCCCCGGCGTGCCGCCCGACAAGGTGGCGCGCATATTCGAGCCCTTCTACACGGACAAGGAACGCGGCGTCGGCATGGGGCTGGCGGTGTGCTTGCGCATCGTGAATTCGCACGACGGCACCATTCAGGTGGGCAGCCGGCCCGAGGGCGGCGCGAGTATCGTGGTGCGCCTGCCGCGCGCGTCCAGCCGGGAGTAATGCATGGCTTCTCATCCCCACATACTGGTAGTCGATGATGAACTCGGGATGCGCGAAGTGCTCGAGATCGTGCTGTCGAACGCCGGCTACGAAGTAACCCTCGCCAACAATCCTGCCGAGGCAATCGCGCACCTGTCGAAGCAGAGCTTCGACACCGTGCTGACCGATCTCTACATGGGCACCGACCGCGAGGCGGGCATCAAGGTACTCGAGTGGATTCAGGAGAATGCCCCGACGACCCCCGCGCTGATGATGACCGCGCACGGCTCGGTCGAGCTGGCGGTCGAGGCGATGAAGCTGGGCGCGGCGGACTACATCCAGAAGCCCTTCAAGAACGACGAGATCTGCCTGCGGGTGGAGCGCACGGTAGGGCAGCGCAACCTCATGCGCGAGAACGAGGCCTACCGCACCGCGCAATCGCGCGATGCCAAGGTCGATTTCATGGTGGGCCGCAGCCCGGTGTACCAGGAAGTGCTCGGCATGGTGCGGCGCGTGGCGCGGCTGCCCAGCACCGTAGCCATCCATGGCGAAAGCGGCGCGGGCAAGGAACTCGTGGCGCGCGCGCTGCACGAACTGAGCGACCGCCGCAACAAGCCCTTCGTCGCCATCAACTGCGGCGGTATTCCCGAGACGCTGCTGGAAAGCGAGCTCTTCGGCTACAAGAAGGGCGCGTTCACCGGGGCGAACGAGAACAAGGAAGGCCTGTTTGTGTCGGCCAATGGCGGCACGCTGTTTCTCGACGAAATCGGCGAGATGCCGCTGATGCTGCAGGTAAAGCTGCTGCGCGTGCTGGACAACAGTCTGGTCACCCCGGTGGGCGGCACTACCTCGACCAAGGTGGACGTGCGCATTGTGTCCGCCACGAACCGCGACCTCGAGGCGATGTCGAACGACGGCGATTTCCGGAGCGATTTGTTCTACCGGCTCAATGTGATTCCGATTGTGGTGCCGCCGCTGCGCGAGCGCAAGGAAGACATTGCGCTGCTGGCGCGGCACTTTATCGAACGGCACGCCGAGCGCATGGGGCGGGCCCCGGTGGAGCTTTCGGCCGAGGCGGTCCGCCTGCTGGAGGCCTACCCCTGGCCGGGCAACGTGCGCGAACTGGGCAATGTGATGGAGCGCACGCTGGCGCTGTGCATGGCGGAGGCCATCCGTCCGGAAGATCTGCCTGCGAGCATCCGGCTGTATGCGCCCAGCGAGGACGACGCGGCGGCAGGCGGCGGGGAATCGGGCAATCCCTTCGTGCTGCCGGACGAGGGCATGAACCTGGAGGGCATGGTGGAGGAGATGGAGAAAACGCTTATTACCCAGGCGCTCCAGCGCAGCCGCTACACGCAGAAAAAGGCTGCGGCGCTGCTCGGGCTCACGCCGCGCTCGCTGCGCTACCGGCTGCAGAAGTACGGCCTGGAATAAACGCGTCGGGCCGCTGGACTCCGCCCGCGCGCGTGGCATAGCATGAAGCGCCCCTTTTCCATGGCACGGAGGTTCCCAAAATGAAGCAGACAAGCACCCGCAGAGAATTCATGCAGCAGGCCGGCGCGGCCGCAGGCCTGGCGGCCGCGGGCGGATTCGCGCTCGGCGCGCGCGCGGAAGACAAGGAGAAACCGATGAAGCGCACCTATGGCATTTCCCTCGCGGCGTGGTCGCTGCACCGCACCATCGGCGATGGAGAGGGCAAGGTGCCCATGCTCGACATGCCCAAGATGGCGCGGCAGGAGTGGGACATCGAGGCCATCGAGCTGGTGAGCGGCATGCTCGCCTCGACCGAGACGTCGTACTTCGACACGCTGGCCGCCAACGCGCTGCAGAACAACGTGGCCATCAAGCTGATTATGATCGACGGCCAGGGCGATATAGGCCACCGGCGCGACAAGTTCCGCGAGATCGCGGTGGAGAACCACAAGAAGTGGATCGACTACGCCGCGGGCCTGGGCTGCCACTCCATCCGGATGAACTGGAAAGGCGACGAGCGCGGCACGCTGGAATCGCCGGAGATGCTGAAGGACTTCATCGATCGCTCGGTGCCGGGCTTTACCGCGCTGTGCGAATACGGCGACTCGAAGAACATCAACGTGCTGATTGAGAACCACTGGGGACCGTCGTCCTACATCGACCCGCTCACCTCGCTGATGAAGGCCGTGGGACATCCGCGCTTCGGCACGCTGCCCGACTTCGGCAATTTTCCCGACGACGTGGATCGCTACGAGGCGGTGGATGCGTTCATGCCCTATGCCAAGGCCGTATCTGCCAAGTGCTACGACTTCGACGACGACGGCAACGAGACGAAGATCGATTTCGAGAAGATGCTGGGCATCGTGTGCGACAAGCACGGCTACGACGGCTACATCGGCATTGAATACGAAGGCGGCGACATGTCCGAGAGCGACGGCATCAAGGCCTGCAACGAGTTGTTGAAGCGGCTGCGGGGCTAAAACGCCCGCGGCTCGACGCGCTCGCGGGTCCATTGATCGGTACAGCGGTGGAGGTAGACCTCCACCGCTTTTTCTTTTACGTGGATTTCCGAAAAGGTGCCACGCTCGGCAGCGCCGGTGCGGTGCAGGAAGAACGCGCCCGTGCACAGGTGCGTCAGGTTCTCGTGGTGTGGATCCTGCAGGTAGCCGAACTTGTGGGCGTGTCCGCAGCAGTAGAGGATCCGCTTGCCCGTGGCGCCCAGCGCGCGGCGGAAGGCGTCGGCGCCCTCGAGCCGCCGCGACCACGCGGTCTTGAAGCCGGGACCATGCTCGAGCACGGGGTAGTGCGCGCCCACCAGCACGCTGTCTTGTTCGCAACCGGACACCAGGTCGCAGACCTGCGCGATCTCCGCCGCGGAAATGCGCCCGCGCGACGACAGGAAGTTCGGGCACACCGTGGGCGCGAAGATCATCGGCGCGCCGCCCGGCAGCGTCACCTTCGAGGGCAGACCGCCCGGCGGGGTCCAGCCGCCCAGGTAACGCTCGAAGCGCTTCGCGCGGATGGCCTCGAAGGTGTAGACGTCGTGATTGCCCGGGATGGCATAGGGCGTGTAGCCATCCTCCGCCAGCCGCCGCACCCAGCCCGCCGCCATCGCGAATTCCTCGTCCAGCGCCGTGGTGGTGAAATCGCCGCCGAGAAACAACGTGCGGATGCCCGTGCTCTCGATGTACTCCAGAAAGGTCTCCGCACTCCGCATCGGAAAATGATGCCGCCGCCGCGCGTACAGGTTCGCATTGCCCAGCGCCCGCTTGTTCAGCATCCGCACCGGATTCCGCAGCAGGGTCCAGAAATGAAAATCGGTGAGATGCAACAGGGAAGTCAAGGCGGATTCCTGTGGGGTGGAGGCTCTAAAGGAAAGTATAGATTGAGGTGCCTTTAAGAAAAAATTCTTGGGGAACCGCGACTGGGCGTGGAGTCTTCACTTTTGGACTGCATATCGCCATAAGAATGAACTATTCCGTCATTGCGAGCGAAGCGCGGCAACCTCCTTGGCGCGTTGCAGTCTACACGTCAAAGAGGTTGCCGCGTCGCTCGAAGACTCGCTCCTCGCAATGACGGAAAGACAAACATCATTTGGCAATTCACTTCACCACCCGGAGCAATGAAAGCGATCAAAGCAGAACATCGGCTGGACAATACGGACTGCTATGCCGAGGCTCAAAAAGGTCGCGGCGCAATTCGACGAATGCCCTAACAGTTTCAATGTCACGATTTTGCTGCTGTTCAATACTGGGCATGAAGGTGGATGCAAAGCCAGACTCCATCGGGTAATGCACAGGGCCTTCGAAAGGATCAATGAAGTCTCCGCCACCGAACGGGACCAAATCGATAATGGCGTATCTATTTAATGGCCACATAATACGCTGTCCAATGGAAGCATTCTCATTACTTCCCCGGCCGATACAGACCTGTGACGATTCACTTCCCCGAGGCCGGAACAAGATCATCGGGACGGCCTCATACGGACCACGACGCACCACCCAGCGTTCGATCACATAATTGTCGCGCTCTTCCATGCTCAGGCGTTCGGGGGTGATTTCGTCGGGCGATACGGGTATAGCGGTGACCGACATGCGGGTGCGTACCGCCGCATCCGCGTAAACTGTCGCCTTCAATTCCGCCAGCAGCGCGTCGCCCTTCAGGAATCCCTCCGGGAGTACTCCATCCGGAAACACGCGCAGGTCTTCGACCGGCTCCATCTGGTAGGGCGGCTCAGTGAAGTTCTCATAGCCTTCGTAGCCGAAGAGGTGCTTGGCGAAGAATCGGTACACGGCTTCGCGGCTGGCCTTGTTGTAGTTGTGGCCGGAATCGATCTGCACAGTCTCGACGTTGTCTTCCGCGTCGTAGAGGGCATAGATACTCCGGACCGAGGGGTATTCGATGCGCGGCGTCTCTCGGGTCCAGTCGCCGGTGGCGGAGACCATGAGCAGGGGCTTGGGCGCCATCATCGCGCCGATTTCCATGTTAGAGTTGTCGAGCCGGATGAGCGGGGCGTTTTCGCAGACGCAGCCGCCCTGCATGGAGCAGGAAATCATGTTGACCGGCGCGGCCACCTTGATGCGCGGATCGACCGCGTAGAGCGCAAAGGTCTGCGTGCCGCCGCCGGAAGCGCCCGTACAGCCGATGCGCTCGGGGTCTACCTCGGGCAGCGATTGCAGGAAGTCGATGCCGCGGATGCTGGACCAGAGCTGCAGCCCGAAGGGGTGGATGCCGGTCTCGTCGGCTTCGGGATTTAGGAAGTGGTGGTCGGTGATCTGCAGGCTGTCGTTGTAGCCGACCATGTCGTAGGTGAACACGGTGGCGCCCATGCGGGCGAGCGTGATGCTGCGTCCGGGCACGGAGCACTTGTCGGTGTCCTCGAGCCGGCCGTGTTCCCAGTGGCCGTGCGGGCAGAGGATGGCGGGTACCTTTGTGTCTTCCGGCAGCGGGAACGGGCGGTAGAGGTTGCCCGTGACCAGGAAGCCGGGCCACGCCTCGAAGTAAGCCTTCTCAACGGTATAGCCGTCGCGCTCGATGCGGCCGAAGACCTTGGCGTTCAGTGCCGGACGATTCTGGTTCAGATAATTCGGGTCCAGCCCGCAGCCGAGGAGGATGCGCTGGCGGATGATGGCCGCCTTCGCTTCCCAGTCCTCGCGTGTCTTGTAGATAGGCATGGTGAAGACGGTGTTGGTGCCGCGCTCGATAAGGTGGCGGCGGTCGTCCACGCGTCCCGGCTGCTGCAGCACCCGCGTGAGCTTCATCTCCTCCTCGGGGTCATACGCCGGGCTGTCGCTCAGGGTGATGGCGGCAATTTCGTCGTGCCCGTCCACGGCAATCTTCTCTCCCCGGGGAAGCGCCTTCGCACTCAGGTGTCGCCACGTGTAGCCATCGGTCCGGTTGCCTTCGCGGTCCAGATTGATGCGGTCGCCATTCAGCGAAATCCAGGTGGCCTTGCCGGCCGGGGCCCACGCCCACACCTGCACCTCTGCCGCGCCGTCCGCAGGCAGACTGAAGCCCTCGCCGAACTGATAGTGGTCCAGCCGCCACGACGGCGGTATCGCATCGGCCTGCGCCCAACCTGAAAAAAGTACCATTACCGCGACAAGTCCTGAGGCTCTCCACATGGCAGGGGTCCCTTCATGGAATAATACTGCGCATTTCAGCAGGATTTAGTTGACAACGCAGAAGTAACCTATCATAATCTTATCGCTTGTGCTACACTGTGCATGTACCACCATGTTGGCGTGAGGTGTGGAATTCGAGACACGTTGTTTTCAGGACGTGCCTTCGCTCTGAAGGGGGCGAAAAACAGGGAGTCTACCGAGGGTATGAAACGAAATCTACTGATTACAGCGTTGATTGCGCTGGTCATCGCCGCGCCGTCCGCGTCGGCTCAGTTGTGTCAGGCCCCCCTGACGGCCGCGGCCGCAGGTACCAATTCCACGGCGACGGGTACCTTCCAATCGGCCTTCGATCCGGACCAGGCCAATCCGCCCACGCAGACCGGCTTTATTCTTACGATCAATTTCCAGGGCGTAACCGCCACGGCGGTGCGCGTGCGTCTGGGCAATCCGGGCGATACCAACGGCCAGATTATCACCAGCCTCGGCGGACAGACCGTGTCCCCCGTGGTGTACAACGTGACCGCGACTGAACTGCAGAACCTCGGTAACAACCCGTGGTATGTGGTGGTGGAATCGGCCGCGTTTCCGCAGGGTGAAATCCGGATGAACTCGACCGCGTGCAACAGCACGACGGAAGGCGAAGGCGAAGCGGGCATCGATGTGCCCGAAGGCTTTGCGGACTACGAGTGCACCGTGAACATGAATGCGGCGCAGGTGGCCCCGCCGAATGTGGGCGGCGGCGGTACCGGCACCGCGGTCATTACCCCGCTGGACCAGACCAATGCGCGTATTTTCATCACGCACAACCTGACCGACACCGAAGCGGAAGCTACGCTGCGCGCCGGGGCTCCCGGCGAGAACGGACCGCTGGTGCGCAACCTCGGCAACGTGATTCCGCTGGGTATTCTCACGGTTACCTACGGCGAACTTGAGGACTATACGAACGGCGATTTCTACATCGAAATCGTGGGTAACAACGGCGGACGCATCCGCGGCGACATCGGCGCGGCGTGCGCGTTCGACGATGGCGTGCCGGAAGGCGAAGGCGAGGGTGAAGGCGGCGGCGAAGGCGACGTATGCAGCCCGGTATTCCCCGAGGGCGAACCGGCCAACCTCGAGTGCGAGCAGCCGATGACGAAGGACCAGGTGGTACCGCCGTCGACGTCGACCTACGAGGCGACCTTCCGCATCGTGAAGGACACGGATACCGATCAATACGGCCTGATTGTGCGCCACACGATTCCGGATCCGGCACAGATCGTGATTTATAAGGGCGCTCCGGGCGCCAATGGCACGCCCTTCCGTATCTACGACGGCGGTCTTGTGAATCTCGTCTGCGAATTTGGTGTGCTCGAAACCACCGACTTCCTGCAGATCATCCAGGCCAACCCGCACTATATCCAGATCACGTCCGAATCCGACGCGAATGCAACGCTGCGCGCTGATATTACTTGCGTGATTGACTTCGAGGCGGAGAACCCCTTCGAGGGCCAGAACGACGGCGAAGGCACCGTGGACGGCTCGAACGAGGGCGCGCCCGACGGCGTGGTCGACGGCGAGGGCACCGTGGAAGAGCTCGAGCGCCTGCGCATACTCGCGGATTCGCTGTTGTTCCTCTTCCCGCTCACCGATCTGGACAACGACCACCTGATGAGCTTCAACGAGGTGTCGGCGAGCCTGCCGGCCCTGCAGCAGGCGGACTTCGACACCTTCGACAGCAACGACGACGGCGAACTGACGCCGGGCGAGTTGCACCGCTACGCCGGTCCCGTGCGCTTGCACAACATGGACTACAACGGCGACAAGAAGTTCACGCTGACCGAGCTGCTTCGCGTGGTGCAGTTCTACAACTCCGACAACGGCTATGGCTGCGCCCCGGTGGCGGGCGACAACGAAGACGGCTTCGAGGTCGTCCTGGAGAAGGGGAGCCCGGCGCCGGCTTGCAAGCCGCACGCGAGCGACTATGAAGGCGGGGCCGACTTCCAGATCAGCCTCACCGAATTGCTGCGCGCCATCCAGTTCTTCAATTTCTCCGACCAGAGCTACGGCTACGCGTCGGATTGCGGCGGCCAGATAACCGAAGACGATTTCTGCCCGCTGCTGTCGAACTAGGCAGATCTGCAGAGTTTCACCGGTCACGGCCGGTTCCGCCACGCGCGGAACCGGCCGTTTCGCTTTTCGCAGGTTTCTTCCGTTAGGGTTGGATGGGGCGCCGATTTGCAGTATGTTATAGGGCTGAGGCGACCTGACTCGTTTGGGCTGAAATCGGAGCATGAGCATGGTGTTTGCAGTATCCCCCGGCCGCCGTTCGTTGAGCGTTGCCGCGCTTACGGCGTACACCCTGGGCGCTTCGGCGGCGGGCTGGTGCGACCCGGCCGAATTCTTCGAATCGAAGGTGCGGCCGGTGCTGGCAGAGCGCTGTTATTCCTGCCACGGCGCGGAAAAGCAGAAGGCCTCGCTGCGTCTCGACCACATTTCGGTCATCCTGCAGGGCGGCGAGAGCGGTCCAGTCCTGGCGCCGGGCAAGCCCGATGAAAGCCGCCTTTATCAGGCCGTCAGCTACGCCGATGTCGATTTGCAGATGCCGCCCAAGGGCAAACTGCCCGACGAGGAAATCGCCGTGCTGCGCACGTGGATCGAGCAGGGCGCGTACTGGCCCGACGAGGCCTTCAATCCGGAGGGCGCGGCGCCCGCAGCCAGCTTCGATGTGCAGGCGCTCAAGGCAGAGCACTGGGCATGGCAGCCCATCAAGGCGGTCGAGCCGCCCGCGGTGCAGGATGCCGCGTGGCCGAAATCGCCCATCGATAATTTTCTGCTGGCGCGATTGGAGTCCGAGGGCTATACGCCCGCGCCCGAGGCCGACAAGGCCACGCTTATCCGGCGGCTGTACTTCGACCTGACGGGCCTGCCGCCGTCGCCCGAAACGGTGCAATCCTTCATCGATGATCCCTCGCCGGGCGCCTACGAGGCGGTGGTCGATCAGCTGCTGGCCTCGCCGGCCTACGGCGAACGCTGGGCGCGGCACTGGCTGGACCTGATCCGATACGCCGATACCTACGGCCACGAGCAGGACTACCCCATCCGCTATGCCTGGGAATACCGCGACTACGTTATCCGTGCGCTGAACCGCGATGTGCCCTACGATGCTCTCGTGAAGGAACACCTCGCGGGTGACCTGCTGCCGAATCCCCGCATGAGCGACGACGGGCGCCTGGACGAATCTATCCTCGGTACGGGGTTTCTGTTCTTCCACCAGGCCACGCACGCGCCGGTCGACGTACGCAAGGATCAGGCCGACCGCATCGACAACCAGATCGATGTGATCAGCAAGGCGTTCCTGGGCATGACGGTGTCCTGCGCGCGCTGTCACGACCATAAGTTCGACGCGATCTCAGCCAAGGACTACTACGCGCTGGCCGGCTTCATGCGGAGCACGCGGCAGTTGGACGCGCACCTGGATCCGGGCGGCGAAATCGCGCGTGCGGCAGAACAGGTGCGGTCCGAGCGCGAGCGCGGCGGCCGGGCGCTGAAGCAGGTGATGCACACCGCCTCAAAGAGTGAACAGCACATTGCCGATTACCTCCTGGCGGCGCACGCCGCGGCGGGCCAGGAAGATGAGGCGGCGGCGATTGAGTCCCAGGCCAGGGAGCGGAGTCTGGACAGCACGCGCCTGCGCCGCTGGAGCGAAGCGCTTTCCGACAAGCGCGTGCAATCGCCCGCGCATCCCATGAACCTGTGGCGTACGGCCTCGGATGCGGCGCATGCCCCGGCGGACGAGGCCTTCCTGCGCGGCGCGCGGCAACCTGAAGGTGCGGCACCGCAGGCTGATACCTACGAGGTCTACGCCGACTTTAACGATTCGGCCTCGTTGGAGGGGTGGACTACGGAAGGCGAGGCTTTCCAAGGCGCGCTGGCAACCGCCCCCGCCTGGTTCGACGACAAGGGCAAGCCGCAGCTCGCGCCGGGAGGAATCGTCCACAGCGGCCTCACGTCCAATAAGCTGCAGGGCACACTGCGCTCGCCGAATTTCACCATCGAGCACGACAGTATCCATTACCGCGTGGCAGGCCGCGGTGCCGATATCCGGCTCGTCATCGAGGGCTACCAGCTGCGCGATTACAACGGATTGCTGTTCGAATCCACGCTTTACACGCCGGATACCGGCAGCCAATTCACCTGGTTCCACCAGGTGAACGGCATCGGCAAGTTCAAGGGCCGGCAGGCCTACATCGAACTGCGCGACAACGGCGGCGGCTGGATTGCGCTCGACGAAATCCGCTTCTCCGATAGCGCGCCGCCGAGCGCTGAGTCCGAAGCCGCCGGCAGCCGGATGCTCCAAGATAAAAACATCAAGTCCCTGGGTTCTTTGGCAGGCGCCTACGCAGCCCGCATCGGCGATGCGCTGGCCCGGGCCGTGGACGACCAGGCTTCGCCCGAGGAACTGCTGTTGGTGGACTGGCTGCTGGAGTACGACCTGCTGGATGGCGGCCGCTCGGAAAGCCGCCTGGCGCGCGCGATGGAAGATCTGCGCGAGGTCGAGCAGTCGATTCCGGAACCGTACCGCGCGCATGTGGCAGCCGAAGGCACGCCAGAGAACGAATTCGTGCACCTGCGCGGGAACTACAAGACCCCCGGCGAAGAGGTGCCGCGGCGTTTTCTTGAAGCACTCGGCGGCGATCAGCCGCTGGGCGGCCCTGATCGCAGCGGACGTCTGGCCTTGGCCGAGGCCATGTTCTCCAACGAGAACCCGCTGCCCGCGCGGGTGCTGGTCAATCGCGTATGGCACCATCTGTTCGGGCGCGGTATCGTGCCCTCGGTGGATAACTTCGGTGTACTTGGCGCGCCCCCTTCGCACCCGGAGCTGCTCGATTATCTCGCGGCTGGATTCCGCGACGACGGCTGGTCGATGAAGCACCTGGTCAAGCGCGTCGTGATGACGAGCGCCTATCGCATGTCGAGCTCGCCGACCGACGCCTCGGCCGAGGAACGCGACCCGGACAACATCCTGCTGCACCGGATGAACCGCCGGCGGCTGGAGGGCGAAGCGGTGCGCGATGCGATATTGGCCTCGGCGGGCACGCTCGATTCCACCATGTTCGGCTACCCGGTGGCGGCCTATATCTCGCCTTATTCGGAAGGTAACCGCCGGCCCGAGGTTTCGGGACCCGAAGACGGCGACCGTCGGCGGAGTATCTATATCGAGGTGCGCCGCAATTACCTGACGCCGGTACTGCTGGCCTTTGATTTCCCCGTGCCCGATTCCACCCACGGGAACCGCACCACGTCCAATGTGCCGGCTCAGGCCCTGATGCTCATGAACGATCCCTTCGTGGTGGATCAGGCGGCGGCGCTGGGCGCGACGATCGCGGGCTTGGAGAACAAGGGATTCGCCGAAAAGCTTTCGGCCTTATTCGAGCGAACGCTGGGGCGTCCGCCTACGGAGGCCGAGACGACCCGCATGGAGGCTTTCGCCAAGAGCCAGGCGGAATCGCGCGGGGTGCCGGCCGAACAATACGAATCCGACGCCCAATTGTGGGCTGATTTGAGCCACGTGGTTTTCACGCTGAAAGAGTTTATCTTTATCGGCTGACCCGGGAGTACACGATGAGTCAATGTTGTGGATACGGCGCGCGTCCGCTGAGCCGTCGCGAGATGCTGCAACGCTGCGCGAACGGCTTCGGCGCGCTGGCGCTGGCGGCGCTGCTGGGCGAAGAGGCGGCCGCCAATACGGTCGGCGACCCCATGGCGCCGCGCGCGCCGCAGTTCGCCCCCAAGGCGCGCCGGGTCATCTTCCTCTACATGGACGGCGGCGTGGCGCAGATGGACAGCTTCGATCCCAAGCCTCGCCTGACCCAGGACGACGGCAAGCCCTTCGCCATGAAGATGGAGCCGACGCAGTTCGACAACAACGGCGATACGCTGGGAAGTCCGTGGGCCTTCAAGCAATACGGCGAGAGCGGCCTGCCGGTCAGCGAATTGTTTCCTTATGTCGGTTCACAGGCCGATGAACTCTGCGTCGTGCGTTCGATGGTGTCCAACTTCTCCGAACACAACGCCGCGAACTATTTCCTGCACACGGGCCACGGCCTGCAAGGGCGGCCGAGCGTGGGGGCCTGGACGACGTACGGGCTCGGCAGCGAAAACCGCGACCTGCCCGGCTTCGTGGTGCTCAATGGTGGCACGGTGCCCTCGGGCGGCCACGACAACTTTGGCTCGGGATTCCTGCCTGCGGCGTATCAGGCTTCGTACCTGCGGAACGAGACCCCTGCGCTGTCCAACGTGAGTCCGCCCGAAACCCCCGGCGCGGGCCAACGCGACAAGCTGGCGCTGATGCACGAGCTGGATGCCCTGGCCATGGAGCGCAGTGGGGCCGACGACCAGCTGGAAGCAGCGATTTCGAATTACGAGCTGGCCTTCCGCATGCAGACGGCGGTACCCGAACTGACCGACCTCAGCGGCGAGACCGAGGCCACCAAGAATCTTTACGGCATGAACGCCGAGTTTCCGCAGACCCGCGCTTACGGCCGGCAGTGCCTCATCGCGCGGCGGCTCATCGAGCGCGGCGTGCGCTTCGTCGAGCTGACCTGTCCCCGCATCGACGGCGTGGACCGGTGGGACGCCCACGGCGATCTGCGCAACAACCATACGCTGAACGCGCTCGCCACCGACCAGCCCATCGCGGGACTGCTGGCCGACCTGCGCTCGCGCGGACTCTTGGAAGACACGCTGGTGCTGTGGTCCGGCGAATTCGGGCGCACGCCCTTTGCGCAGGGCCGCGACGGCCGCGACCACAATCCATTCGGCTTTACGCTCTGGATGGCGGGCGGCGGTGTCAAGCCGGGCACCATTTACGGCGCGACCGACGAGTTCGGCTACAAGGCCATCGAGAACAAGGTCGAGATCCACGACTTGCACGCGACGATGCTGCATCTGCTGGGCTTCGACCACACGAAACTGACGTTCCGCTTCAGCGGGCGCGACATGCGGCTGACCGACGTGCACGGACACGTGGTGCACGATATTCTGGCATAACGGATCGATGGAGGATTCATGAGCAAAGGGCAGTTCAATCTCGAGGGACGGGTGGCGCTGGTGACGGGCAGCTCGACGGGCCTGGGCAAGGCGATGGCCATGCACCTGGGTGCCGCAGGGGCGAAGGTGGCACTCAACTACGCGAACAACCAGGCGCGCGCCGAGGAGACCTTCGCCGAGTTCGAGGCGGCGGGCCACACCGGCAAGCTCTTCCGCGCCAGCGTAATCGATGAGACCGCGGTCAATCAGCTGGTGAAAGACATCGAAGCCTCGCTGGGCCCGGTGGATATTCTCGTGGTGAACGCCACGCCCGACCAGCCGCAGAAACCCATCGAGGAATACGACTGGAACTTCTATCAGTCGATGCTGGACTTTTTCATCAAGAGCCCGTTTTTGCTGACCCGCGCGGTGCTGCCGCACATGAAGGCGCAGCGCTACGGGCGCATCATCAATATCGGCTCCGAGGTATTCCAGCGCGGCGTGCCGAACTTCACGGCCTACGTGGCGGCGAAGGGCGGGCAGAACGGCTTCACGCGCAGCCTCGCGACTGAGCTGGCCAAATGGGAAATCACGGTGAACATGGTTTCGCCCGGATGGGTTCCCGTGGAGCGCCACGAGAACGATCCGCAGGAACTGAAGGACGGCTACCTGGCCGGGCTGCCGGGGGGGCGCTGGGGCGTGCCGATGGAAGTGGCCGCAGCCGTGAGCTTCCTTGCCTCCGACGAGGCCTCGTTTGTGTCAGGTCAAAACATCTGCGTCAACGGCGCGCACACGGTAGCGTAACAGGAATCCGGGCATGGGCATGCGATATTGGGCGATAGCGACGGGCTTGGCGGCGTTGACGGCAGCGTCCGGCTCCTGGGCAGCTTCGGCACCGTCTTTCGGGGCCGACATTCAGCCGATACTTTCGGATCGGTGCTACGCGTGCCACGGTCCCGATGCGGCGGCGCGCAAGGCGGACCTCCGGCTCGACCTCGAGGACGAGGCGAAGCTCAAGGCGATCATTGCGGGCGATGCCGACAAGAGTCCGCTCATGCACCGGATCGCCTCGGAAGATCCCGACGAGCGCATGCCGCCGGAAGAGTCCAACAAGCCACCGCTGACGCCCGCCGAGGTGGATCTTTTCCGCCGCTGGATAGCCGGCGGGGCCGCGTGGGAAGAGCACTGGGCCTTTAAGGCGCCGGTGCGTCCGGACGCGCCCATAGTCGCGAACACCGAATGGGCGCGGAACGAGATCGACGGGTTTGTCATGGCGCGCCTCGAAAAAGAGGGATTGGCGCCGTCGCCGGAAACCTCGCGCGAGAAGCTGCTGCGCCGCGTGTACTTCGATCTCATCGGCACGCCGCCGTCGCCCCAGGAGATCGACGCTTTTCTACTCGACAACAGCCCCGAAGCCTACGAGAATGTGGTGGACCGGCTGTTGGCGTCGCCGCACTACGGCGAGCGCATGGCGGTGAACTGGCTCGACGGCGCGCGCTTTGCCGACACCAACGGATTCCAGAACGATTTCGCGCGCGACCAATCACCGTGGCGCGACTGGGTAATCCGCACGTTTAACGACAACATGCCCTACGATCAGTTCACGGTGGAGCAGATCGCGGGCGACATGCTGCCGAATGCCACGGAAGACCAGCGCATCGCGACGGGGTTCTGCCGCAACAACCGGAGTAACACCGAGGGCGGTTCGGTCGAGGCGGAGTGGTACGTCGAGAACCGGGTGGACCGCGTTGAGACGGTATCGGCCGTGTTCCTCGGGCTGACCATGGGCTGCGCCCGCTGCCACGACCACAAGTACGATCCGATTTCGCAAGAAGAGTTCTACCGCTTCTACGGCTTTTTCAACAGCTCGGCGGATAAGGGCTTTTACGAGGAAACGCGCGGCAATGCCGGCCCGATGATCCAATTGCCCTCGTACGAAAACCAGTTGGAACTGGCGCGGTTCGACAAGGACATTGCCGACCAGCAGGCCGCCTTGCAGCAGAAAGAAGCGGAACTGGTCACCGAGTTCGACGCCTGGCGCGCCGGGCTGGCTGAGGCGGCGGGTGAAGACACCGAGGCGGAACCTGTGCTGCGCGTGCCGCTGCACGGCCGACTGACGGCCTACCTCGAGCGCGACCGCGTGGAAGGGACAACGGCGGCCGAGCCGGTGTGGAGCGAAGGCCTGCTGGGTTCGGCGCTCACGCTCGACGGCACGGCCGAACACAGCGTCGAGCTGGGCAGCGCGGTCAACTTCGAGCGCGACAAGCCCTTCGCCATTTCGGCGTGGGTGCGGCCCGAGGGCAACGGCGCGCTCATTGGCAAGATGGACGACGCGAACGCCTCGCGCGGGGTGGATGTGTTTCTCGCGGGCAACGGCGAGATTTCGGTGCACCTCGTAAATGCCTGGCCGGACAACGCCATTAAGGTGACCACGGACAAGCGCCTCGAGAATGGCGTGTGGTCGCACATACTTGCCACCTACGACGGGTCGAGCGCGGCGAGCGGCGTGAAGATCTACGTCGGCGGACGCCGGGCGGAGACGCGCGTCGAGGTCGACAAGCTTAACGAGACGATCCAGAGCGAGGTGCCGCTTCGCATCGGCGGGCGCTCGACCTCCAATTACCTCAAGGGCGAAGTCGCGGACCTGAAGTTCTTCGCGGCGGAATTGTCGCGGTCCGACGCCGAGGTGCTGATGAACGGTGCGCTGGCCCGGGCGTTTGCTACGGAGGCGAGCGAGGAGCGGAAGGCCGCCGCCATGGCCTTCGTGAAGCTGGCGTCGTCGTATGAGCTCGACCGCTATCGCCGCAAGATCGAACAAGTGCAGAAGGAGAAGGCGGACTACATCAGCAACAGCGTGCCCTCGGTAATGGTGATGCAGGAATTGCCGGAGCCGAACCCGACCTATCGGCTGGTGCGCGGCGAATACGACAAACCCGACACGGAGCATCCGCTCGAGCCGGGCGTGCCGCATGTGCTGCCATCGCTACAGGAGCCGGTCATGCGCGATCGGCTGGGCCTGGCGCGCTGGCTAGCGAGCGCCGACAACCCGCTGACTGCGCGCGTCATGGTGAACCGGCTGTGGGCCAAGTTCTTCGGCAAGGGCATCGTGCGTTCGCTGGATAATTTCGGCGTGCAGGGCGACCCGCCCACGCATTCGCTGCTGCTCGATTGGCTGGCCACGGAGTTCGTGGAATCCGGCTGGGATTTGAAGGCGATTCAGAAGAAGATTGTGATGAGCGCAACGTACCGGCAGGACTCTGCGATAACGCCGGAATTGCAGGAGCGCGATCCGGAAAACCGCCTGCTGGCGCGCGGCCCGCGCTACCGGCTGCCGGCCGAATTGGTGCGCGACAATGCGCTCGCGGCCAGCGGGCTGCTTTCGGACAAGATCGGCGGTATGTCGGTGCGGCCGTATCAGCCCGATGGACTCTGGGACGAGCTGGCGGGCGGCGCGAGCCAAGGGCCCTATGTGCAGAGCACGGGTGAAGACCTGTACCGCCGCAGCCTCTACACCTACCGCAAGCGCACGGTGCCGCACCCGACACTGGCCATCTTCGACGCGCCGAGCTTCGAGCGCTGCGAGATCAAGCGGGCCACCACGAACACGCCGCTGCAGTCGCTGGCGCTGTTGAACGACACGACTTACGTGGAAGCGGCGCGGCACCTGGCGCGGCGGATGCTGGAGGAATCCGGCGACACGGCCGAGGCCCGCATCGACTACGGATTCCGCCTGGCCACGGGGCGCCTGCCGGGGCCGCGCGAACGCGAGATGCTGCTTGCCGGTCTCGAGCGCTTCGAGAACGCCTATGAAGCCGCGCCCGAGGAGGCGGCCGCCTTCCTGCAGCACGGCGATTCCGCGGCCGAAGAGCACGTGGACAATCCCGTGCCGCTGGCCGCCTACACCGCGCTCGCCACGACCCTGCTCAATCTCGACGAAACGATTACGAAGGAATAGCCACGCCATGGATACGCTGCGTATCGCACAAGACATGAACCGCCGCCAGTTCCTGCACACACTGGGTGTGGGCCTGGGCAGTGCCGCCGTGGGTATGCTGGGACAGCGCGAGGCCGCCGCCGCAGGACTGCGCCGTACTGATTTCCGGCCCACGGCCAAGCGCGTCATCTACATGTTTCAATCCGGCGCGCCGTCGCAGCTCGAACTGTTCGACTATAAGCCGGGCTTGAAAGATCTGCACATGACCGAGCTGCCCGATTCCGTGCGGATGGGACAGCGGCTGACCGGCATGACCGCGAACCAGGCCAGCTTTCCCGTCGTGCGTTCCGTCTTCAATTTCGCCCAGCACGGCGAATCGGGCGCGTGGATCAGTGAACTGCTGCCGCATACGGCGAGCGTGGCGGACGACCTCTGCATCGTGCGGACGGTCCACACCGACGCCATCAACCACGACCCCGCGATTACCTTCATCCAGACCGGCTCGCAGCTGACCGGTCGGCCGAGCATGGGGGCGTGGGTGGCGTATGGTCTCGGGTCCGCCAATCAGGATTTGCCGTCGTTCATGGTGCTGGTGTCGCGTGGCACGGGCCGCGCGGCCGGGCAGCCGCTCTACGACCGCCTCTGGGGCAGCGGCATGCTGCCGTCGCGATACCAAGGCGTAAAGCTCCGTAGCGCGGAAGACCCCGTGCTCTATCTCGGCAACCCGGCGGGCTGCACCACGAATATCCGGCGCGAGATGCTGGACCAGATCAGCGCGCTCAACCAGGAGCACCACGCCATCTCCGGTGACCCGGAGACCCAGACGCGCATCGATCAATACGAGATGGCCTTCCGCATGCAGGCGTCAGTGCCTGACCTGACGGATATATCCGACGAGCCCGAGCACATCCTCGAGATGTACGGACCCGACGTGCGGCGGCCCGGCACCTACGCCCGCAACTGCCTGCTGGCGCGGCGCATGGCCGAGCGCGACGTGCGCTTCGTGCAGCTGTACCATATGGGCTGGGATCAGCACGACAACCTGCCCGACCACATGAGCAAGCAATGCCGCGACACCGACCAGGCCTCGGCGGCGCTGGTGGCCGACCTCAAGCAGCGCGGACTGCTCGACGACACGCTCATCATCTGGGGCGGCGAGTTCGGGCGCACGGTGTATTCGCAGGGCACGGTGACCGAGACGAGCTATGGCCGCGATCACCACCCGCGCTGCTTCTCGGTGTGGCTGGCCGGCGGCGGCATCAAGACCGGCCAGACCTACGGCACGACCGACGACTTCTGCTACAACATTGCAGAGAACCCGGTGCACGTGAACGACCTGAACGCGACGATTCTGCATTGCCTCGGCATCGACCACGAGCGGCTGACGGTGCCGTATCAGGGCCTCGAGGTGCGGCTCACGGGCGTTGAACAGCACCACGCGATTCCGGGGCTGCTGGCCTGAGCGTATCCCTCGGACGCCCTTACAGGGCTGTGTCGAAGGAGTGATGCCGGTGCCCCGGGGTTCCGCTTCGCTTCACCCCGGGCTTCGGTTCATGCGCGCCGATGGCGCTTCGCGGTGCCGTCGCGTCTGGCGGTTCGTAATGGCTCCCTGGTCACGCCGCTTCACCCCGGGCTGAGAACGGTCACGCCTTCGGCGCTACGACCTGGCGGGCCGATCACCGCGCGTACGGACAAGCCCGAGGCTACCTTGGCAACGACGGGAGCCCTCCAGCCGCTTACCCGTTCGGGCAGAAGCCGTCTTCGTTGTTCCCGCAGGCGGTGAAGCCGCCGCTATTGAACAGCTGTACCAGGCGCAGCACTTCCGAAAGCTTGATGACCCAGAAGGGTTCTTCGTAGTCCGCGGAATGCCGGTCGCAATTACGGTCGCCCGGCCCCAGGGTGTAGCCGTCCTCGGTGCCGTCCAGGCAGGAGAACGAGGTCACGTTGTAGAGCTGGATAACGCGGAGCAGTTCGCTGAGATCGACAGCGTTGTTGCCGTTGATGTCCGCGCTGTGCGCCCCGATACCGCCGCCGCCATTGCCGCTTTCCTGCGCCAGCTCGGTCACGGCGCTCACGACGACATCCTGCACTTCGAGCACGAGCACCCGGTCGACGAAGCCGTCTTTCTCCACGACAAAGGAATAGCGTCCGTTGGGCATACCGGTAAACACATAGGTGCCGGCCTGCGACTCGGTCGCATTCACGTTCACGCCGGGTACGGTGCTCACGCTGGCACCCGTAAGAGGCTGATTCTGGCTCAAGACCTCGATCACTACCGTGGATAGGAAGACCGCGTTCGACTGCAGGAAGGGCGTGAACACGACATCGCCCTGAATCATCCCGCCGATTTCGCCCGAATCGGTCAGGCCGTCCCAGTCGTTGAACTGTGCCAGCATCTCCTCGTCGGAATTGTTCACGATAAACGTGGCGTTCGAGCCGAAGTCCTCGAAGGTATTCGAGCCCGTGCTCTGTAGTTCGTTCTCGTCGCCGAATACCGGGGTGGTTCCGTCCGCGGCGCCTTCGCCCTCGCCCTCGGTCCCCTTGTTGTTCGGCGGCTCGACCAGCACGCCGATCTCCTTGATGTCGCGTAGCACGTTCAGGCCGAAGCGGGCATTGGTCTGCACGGCCAGCACGCCGGAGTTCACGTTCTCGATGATGCTCCGCACCACGCGCGTGCCGCTCGAGCCGGGCTCCGTCACGCTGATGCCGACGGAGTCGGTCTGCTGCGAGGTGCCGGTGATGCGCACGCGGCGCACCAGCATGCTCACATCGTCGATAAACAGGATGCGCGTGGCCGAGGGGGCATTGGTGGGAATCTCGAGCGCGAGTTCCTCCAGGGTGCTGCCCTGCGCGCCGGTCACGGCCACATCGCCCACCACCGCATCGATGGCGGCGGCGCTGGGCCGGATGATGCTGCTCTCCGAGCCCGCGCCAATCAGCCGGGTATAGGGCGAGAAGGCAACGACCTCGGGGTACAGGCCCGGCGCGAGGCGGATGGTGACGATGTTGTCGGGCGCGGCCAGGCAGTCCGCCTGGGCCATCGCGTAGGCAATCGTCTTGAAAGGCGACAACTCGGTGCCGCCCGCGGCCTGATCGACGCCGTCGTTCGCCACAAAGATTTCCGACGATGCCGCGCCGCCCACGATCAGCGTGCGGGTCTTGATGTCCTCGTTGCCGAAGTTGTCCGTCGCCTTGACAAAGACCGTCTGCTCGCCCGCCACGGTGGTATCCACCTCGACGCTGATATCCACATTCGTGTCGCAGTTGTCGGTGGCGGTCGCGCCGGGGTCGACGTAGGACTCGAAGCAGCCGACTTCGAGTTCCAGCGCGCCGAGCAGGGTAAGCACGGGCGGCGTGGTATCGGTCACCTCGACCGTGCGCGTGACCTCGATGGCGTTGTTCCCGGCCTCGTCCGACACGTTGTAGCGGAAGAGGTACATGCCGGGCTGCTGCACGGCCGCCGACAGGTTTGAGTCCTGCACGGTCACCACGACGTTCTCGGTAATGTCGCCGTCCGCGTTGTCGATGGCCTGAATCATCACGTCGGGCGACAGATTGCCGCACTCCAGCACGAGCGTGGCATCGCCGAGGAGCGTGATTACCGGCGGAGTGGTGTCGGGCACGGCAATGGTATTGCCGAAGGGCGATGTGTTGTTCGCGGCATCCGTCGCCGTGGCCGTAAGGTTCAGGCCCTGATAAGGATTCAGATCCAGCGCGCCGGAAATCCAGGTGCCGTCGCCCGAGGCCGTGGTCGAGCCGATGTAGAGCATACCCTGGTCGGTCGTATCGGCATAGAGATCGATCTTCGCGCCGGGAAACGACTGGCCGCCTGGGGGCGAACTCGACAACAGCGTCGGTGCGGTCCGGTTGTCGTTGGCGTTCAGCGTGAGCTTGATGCCGCGGCCCGACACGCCGAAGCCGTTGCCCGTGATCCGGTTGCGCCGGATCTGATTGCCGGTGGAGGCCGAGGCGGATACTTCCACGCCGCTGTTGCCGTTGAACGCCACGATGTTGCCGTGCGCGGCGGTGGTGCCGCCGACCGTGTTGTTGTAGGTGCGCAACAGGGTGATGCCATTGGCCTGATTGCCGAGCGCGTCGGTCTCGAAGAGGCGGATGCCGGAATAGTCCGCGGCCTTCGCCCCGATGATGTTGCCCGAAATCGTATTGGTGTGCGTGTCTACCGCGTCGCCGGTGCCGAGGTCGTATGCGTAAATGCCGGCATCGAGATTGCCGGAGATCACGTTGGCCGCGGCGGCGGTGTTGCCGCCTATCGTCACGCCGGTAGTACCGTCGGCCAGCGCCACGCCGGCCTGTCCGTTGCCAATGGCGCTCTGGCCATCGACGCTGGTGCCGATGAAGTTGCCCCGGATGAGGGTATTCAGCGCGGTCCCAACGGGGGTGCCCCCGACCATGGGCGAAAGCAGGATGCCATTGCCGATGTTGCCCGAGATGACATTGCCGGCGCTCGGCTCCCCGATGTTCGTGTTGGCTCCGGTCTTCAGTTGAACGCCATTCCCCGTGTTGGGCACTGCGGCCATGCCGTCGATACTGGTGCCGATGAAGTTCGCGGTAATCACATTGCCGGAGCCCGCGCCATCGAGCGTGATGCCGTTGCCTTCGTTGCCGGAGATCAGGTTGCCGTGTATGGTCAGCCCCGAAGTGGTGTCGCCCAGCAGGATGCCGTCGTCTTCGTTGGGCAGGGCCCCGAAGCCATTGCGGCCGGCGCCGATGTTGTTGCCCTCGATGCGGCAGGGCGAACCGCCGTTCGCGGCGAAAATGACGCCATAGGACGCGTTGCCCGAAATCAGGTTGCCCTCGTTCTCGCCCGGGCCGCCCAGAAGCACGTTCGTGCCGCCGACGCTCACCACGCCCGCGTCGCCATTGGCGATGGCGCTGAGCCCGTTGGCGGTTGTGCCGATATAGTTGCCGAAAATCGAAACGCTGTCGGCCGTGGCCGAGATGATGCGGATGCCGTTGCCGCCGTTGCCGGAGATGATGTTGCGCCCGGCGGTATCGGAACTGCCGACGAAGGTATTCGTCGACGTGCCGCTGAAGAGTACGCCGTTGCCGGCATTGGCCATGGCGCCCGTGCCGGCGGCGTTCAGCCCGATATAGTTGCCGAGGATGGCGTTGCCGTTGTTCGCGTTTCCGCCTATCTCGATGCCGCTGCCGCCGTTGCCGGAAATGATGTTGCGGTCGGCGGGCTCGGTGCCGCCGATGATCGTATTGGTGACTACGTCTTCCAGCTCTATGCCCGCGCCGGTATTGCCCAGCGGCTGCGTGCCGTCGGTGCCGATAAGACACGCCCGGATCAGGTTGCTGTCGGCGCCCCCAAAGGAATCGACGAGGATGCCGGGTCCGCCGAAGCGGGTAATCGTGAGGTTCTGGATAATGTTGCGGCTGGAATAGATACCGATACCGGCGGGGGTGCCGCTGGGAATCGCGGCGCCGTCCAGCCGTGTGCCGCCGCCGTCGAGGGTCAGGTCGCTCGAGGTGAGGTTGGGCAGCGCCGACGACAGGTTCACGGTGCCGCCGGGCGCACTGAAGGAGATTGTCTTCGGGCCCGGCTGGCCGTTCGCGGCATTGATGGCTTCGCGCAGCGAAACCAGGCCATCGGGTCCGGGCGAATTGAGTAAGTCGCCCAGACCGGTCGCAACGCCTCCGGTCGTGTCATTGAATGTGGTCACGTTCAGGAACATCGTGAAGGTGGCGATATTGCTGCTGTTGTCGTCCGGGTCGGTCTGGATCAGGCCGAACCGGCGCGTAGCGAGCTGCGCAAAGTCGACATTCGTGAGGGTCCAATTTCCGGCGCCGTTGATATTCGCGCTGCGCAGATATTCGCGCGCCTGCCCGCCGTTGTCGTAATAGACATCGAGCGTGCTGTTGGCCTCGCCGGTGCCCGATATGACGTTCGTGTCCGGATCGACCGACACGACGAGCGGTGGGATGATGCCGCCGTTGAGCGCGCCGCTGTCCTTCGTTACGCCGCTGGCGGCATTGCTGAAGATGCTGTTGCCGCGCCAGGTATTGCCCGACACCGAGCCGCTGAGCTGGATGCCGTTCGTGCCGTTGAAGGCGATCGTGTTGCCTTGGGAGAAATCGGCGCCAACCCGGCCCGTGCCGATGATCGTATCCGTCGTGGTGCCTGTCAGGCGGATGCCCGCGAAGCCGTTGCCCGCCTGGGTTTCGAGGCTGTCCGTGCCGATGAAATTCTTGGTGATGCGCGCGCCTGTGCTGGCGCCCTCAATCGTCACGCCGTATTGCGTGTTGTCGACGATGGTGTTGCCTGTTACCAGCAAATCTGCGACAGTCGTGGCACGGATGCCGCTCCGGCCGTTGCCGAAGTCTTTGGCATTGTCCGGGGCCGTTCCGATCAGGTTGCCCTCGATGGTCGTATTGTCCGCGCCGCTGCGCACATCGATACCGTAAAGCGAGTTCGAGGCGATTACGTTGGCGTCGCCGGGGTCCGGACCGCCGATGGTACAGTCCGAGGCGTCGATGTCGATGACAATGCCGGAATCGCTGTTGCCGCCTTTCTCGCCGGTCGGGCTCCAACCCACAAGGTTGCCCCGCATCTCGGTGCGGTTGCCCAAAGTGACGATGCCGTTGGCGTGATTGGCGTAGAGGTAATTGGCACCCACGGGCGTACCATCGCCGATTTGCGTGTCGTCCGCTCCGAATCCGATGTCGATACCGGCACCCTGCTGTGAGGCGCAATCGGAAATATCGCATCCGACGATGACGGTGTCGTCGGCGTTGGCTCCGCTGACGAAGATACCGGCACCGGTCCAGCCTCTGAGAATCATGCCCTCAATGCGGTTGCCGCGTCCGGTTATCTTGATACCCGAATCCAGGAATCCCGCGCTCTTGCCGTCGAAGGTCGTCGTGCCGCCGCCACGCAGAATGTTGTAGCCCGACGAGAGCACCAGCGGTGCGAAGGGATCGCCTTCCGGGGCTATCAGGAATTCCGGAGCCGCGAACTCGATGAGCACACCGCCCTGATTATTTGCCGCAGCCACGGCCTCATAGAGCGAGATCTTTCCGTCGATACCCTTATTGTCCATCAACGCCCAGGGCGAGGACGTCGCGCCATCTATCAGGGCTTCCGTGGTATCGACGACCAATTTCTGCACGAAGGGGATGCTGAATTCGGAAGTATTGCCGGTTGCGTTGGTGGCCGTGGCGGTGTAGAACTTCGCGGGGTCGAGCGTGATACCGCCCAGGCTCCAGAGCCCGCCGGTCGCGGACGTCGTGCTGCCGAGGAAGGTGCGCCCCTGGTCGGCGCTGTCCTCGAAAACATCGATGTTGTCGCCGCCGCCGGTGCTCGGGGCGGTGCCATGCAGGGTGCCTGCGGCGGAGTCGAACCGGTTGATGCCCGGGCGCGCCATGTTGTTGTTCGCCCCGGACAGCAGTTCAATGCCATGCTTCCCGTTGGAATAAATGCTGTTCTGGCGGATATTGACGCGGATAGCCGTCGTGACCAGCACGCCGTCGAGCGTGTTGCCTGCGATGACATTCGCGGCGCCAGCCGCAGTGCCGCCGATCGAAGTCAACGTGACACCCGAGCGCACCTCGACGCCGTTCTCGCCATTCCCGATTAGCGTGCTTCCGCCATTCGAACCGATGTAGTTGCCGCGCACGAGGGTGCCCGTGGTCGAGCCGCCGGTTGAGTCCAGCAGCACGCCATTCGCGCCGTTGGCTGCAATGACGTTCGCCGAGCCTGCGGTGGTATTGCCGATAAGCGTCGCCGTGCCGCCGGTTACGTGGATACCGTTGCCCGAGTTGGGTATCGGCTTTTTGGTCTGCTCATCGAGTCCGATAATGTTGTTCGTGATAGCGCTGCCCGAGGAACCTGCGCTCACACGCACGCCGCTGCCCGAGTTCCCCGAAATCAGGTTGCCGGTCACCGTGGTGTCGGATGCCCCCGCCGCGCTGCCAATGAGGATGCCGCCCTTGCCGTTGCCGTTCGGCTCCCGCCCGTCTTCCGTCGTGCCGATGTAGTTCCCCGTGATGGTCACATTCTTCAGCGTGCCACTGTCCAGCACAATACCGTAGCTGCTATTGCCGGAGATTAAATTGCGCTGATTGTTCTGCGTCCCGCCGATGGTGGCACCGTTTACGTTGACCAGCCGGATGCCCGCTCCAGACGCCGTGGCGGAAGTGCCGCCGTTGTCCAGAATCTTGCATCCTTGAATGACCAGATCTGCAGCTTCCGGGGCGCCCTCGACATATATACCGGGTTCCGTGAAACCCTGAATATTCAGCTGTAAGACAGAAACCTTGCTGGATGAAATGGTCAAGCCGGCGGAACTGATGCGATTTGGGGTCAGGAGAATCTCGTCGTTGCCATCAATGACGAGATTACCGCCGGAAACCACGGGAAGAGCGCTGCTCAGCTTGATCTCACCGGTCACGCTGAACGCAATGGTCTTGCTGGCGGACACGGTGTTGTTCGTGGCGAGGATGGCTTCCCGCAGCGATATGCCGGTGCCGCCAGGGGTTTTCAGAAGCGCCGTGATACTTGCCGTATCGCCGTTGTTCTCGTCGGCGAGGGTGTTCACGGTGACCGTTTGCGCGCTGGCCAGCGTGGCCCCTGCGCACACAAGCGCCCCCAGAAGAATAGACCACGCCCGCCCCAGAGTACTGCAAGAACCACTCATGAATACCGCTCCGTGTACCGAAGTGTTCGGAAGGCCGCCGGAGTACGGCGGCGCATGCGCGCACGGCACGGCGGAATGCGGCAAGACCGCGCCGCGTCCGGCACACGTTTCCCCAATAACGCTATCGCCTAAACTATATCACAGGTTTGGCTCAGGGGCTAGCCGGGGCGGCGATTTGCGCATTTTTCCGGGGTGCGGCGACTAGAGTTCCTTGATGCGGATATTGCGGAAGGCGACGTAGTTGTCGTGGTCCTGAAGCCCGATGAAGCCGTCGCGAAGGCGGTACTTGAGTTCCTCATTGTCGTCGAAGCTGATGTCCTGCACCACGACCCCATTGAGCGTCGCCTTCAAGTGCGGCCCCTCGAAGCGGATTTCGAGGCTGTTCCACTTGCCGTTAGGCTTGGCTGCATTCGAGGTGGGGGCGACGACCGTGTAGACCGCGCCGGTGCCGTCGTCGGAGGGCTTCACGCCGAAATCGCCGTGAATCTGGAACTCCATGCCGATCTTCGACTGGCGCGCCGCGCGCGGGGCACGCACGAAAATGCCGCTGTTGCCCTCGGTCATGATCTTGTACTCGACGCGCAGGATGAAGTCGCTGTAGCGCTTCTGGCTCATCAGCGCCGCAGCACCGGATTCAACCCACTCGATGGCCCCGCAGTCGTTCACATGGAAGCCCTTCGGGTTGTCGCCAAAGACCCACCAGTTATTGAAATCCTTGCCGTTGAACAACGAAACAAAGCCCTCGGCCCGCTCAGCCTCGCTCAGCATGGACTGGTCCGGCGTGTAGGCCTGCTTCTCCACCTCGGTCATCAGGGCCTGGTCCAGCGCGGTGTAGTCGTCTTCGTTCCCGGCGAGCAGGATGTTCATCGAGGCGTTCACCGGCACATGCAGGCTGCGCACCAGGTAGGCTACGCCCGGCTGCGGCGTTTCGGGGGCTGCATCCACCAGCAGCAGATCGCCGTTCGCCGGCGCGGCCACGCAGAGCTTCGGCGCGGCGGATTTGAACTTGGCGGCCAACTCCCCGGCGTCGGGGCCGTCGATGAGATAGATCACGCGGGGCTCGCGCTTCATCAGGCGGGCGGCGGTGCGCACTGCGCGGGCGCGGAAATCGGGGTCTTCGGAATCGCCGAGCACATCGACGATGACCCGCATGCGTTGATCCTTGGCGCGGTCCGCATAGGCCTGCACCATCTTGAGCGCGTGCGGGCTCAGGCTGCCGCCGTCTCCGCTGAAGCCCGGCAGGTCGAACGCGACCGCATTGCCGCCATGCGAGGCGATTTTCGCCAGTGCCGGCACCATCACCTGCAGCTCGGCACCGCGAGCGGCCAGGTCCGGCACGGCGATCGCGGTGATGTCATAGCTCTCATCGCCCTTGAAAAGCTGGCCGTTGTTCACCCAGAAGTCGTCGCCGCCGCGGGTAGCCTCGTCGGCCTGAAGCGTCTGACACCCGGCGAGCGAGGCGAACAGTACGGCGGCGAGCAATCCAGTGGCGCGGGTGAAGATCGAGCGGTGCATGGCAACTATTCCTTCTGACCGGGGCTTGCGCGTAAAGTAGCGGATTCCAACCAATCCACGGAGAATGGATCATGCCGTACGTCAATGTCCAGATTACTGCCGGGGCCACCCGGGAGCAGAAAGCCGAAATCGTCCGGGATATCACGGATTCCCTGGTCCGGGTCCTGGGCAAGAAGCCTGCCAATACGCACGTCGTTATCCAGGAAATACCGCTGGATAACTGGGGGATTGGCGGGATGCTGACCGAGGATTACCACCGGCAGGCCCACATCCGGGAAGTATAACGCCGGTTCCAGCGTTATCCGGGCATTCCGCGCTTTGCGGCCCTCCCCCGAAGGCGCTATCATACGCGGCTGTTTCTCAGGGCGCGCCGCGCCAAGGAGTATTCATGCCTCCCCGGAAATCCGCTACGTCCCGCAAAACTGCCCGAACGGCGCCCGCCCACGGGGTGATCGCCATCAAGGGGGCGCGCGAGCATAACCTCGACAACCTGAGCCTCGAGATACCGCGCGACAAGCTGGTCGTGATTACCGGCCTGAGCGGCTCGGGCAAGTCGAGCCTGGCCTTCGACACCATCTATGCCGAGGGGCAGCGCCGCTATGTCGAGAGCCTGTCGGCCTACGCGCGGCAGTTCCTCGACCAGATGGACAAGCCGGACGTAGACCATATCGACGGCCTGAGCCCGGCGATTTCCATCGAACAGAAGACCACGCACCGCAACCCGCGCTCGACGGTGGGCACGGTGACTGAAATCTACGACTACCTCCGCGTGCTGTTCGCGCGCGTGGGCACGCCCTGGTGCGACCGCTACAGCCGGCCCATCGAGCGCCAGACCCCGCAGGATATCGTCGACTCGATCCTACGGCTGCCGGAAAAGACGAAGGTGCAGGTGATGGCGCCCATCGTGCGCCAGCGCAAGGGCACCTACCAGAAGCTCTTCGAGGACATCCAGCGACAGGGC
>WGMK01000005.1 GCA_016125095.1 Candidatus Hydrogenedens sp.
CAGCTTCAAAAACCTCACCGACGGGGAATTGAATACCTACGTCGACAAGCTCAACAATCGTCCCAGAAAGAAACTCGGATTCCGCACCCCGGCACAGGTCTTCCTCGAAAAGCCTGTTGCAATTAGACTTTGAATCTGCGTAGGTAGAACTTTTCTTGAATTTGGTTTCGTAGGTGAGTAGACTGGGCGGCAACGTACCGGTGAACAGAGAGCATCCGGGACGTTGTGGGGCCGAGTGGACGCAAATAGCTTGGAAATCTAACCGTTGGAGAGAGAGAGAAATGCCGCGACCGAAGCACGAGTCATCAGAGGAAATGTTGTCGATGTTATCCAGCATTGACATCCATAGCAGCGTTGCCGTGTATGTGCAAATTGAGAACCATGTTCAATTCGCCATCGCGTCGGGACGCCTGAAGCCCGGGGATCAGCTGCCCTCCGTACGGGAATTGTCGGAGCGCCTGAACGTCAACCCGAACACCGTCGCCAAGTCCTACCGCGATCTCGAAGTGTTGGGGCTATTGTACACACGCCGTGGCATGGGCGTCTATGTGAACAAGGGCGTGGAGGTGAAGTGCCGCGAAGAGTGCCACCGCCGCATCATCGGCCGCATGCATGAAGTGCTGATGGAAGCGCGTGCGGCGGGGATGTCGGAGCGCGACATCAACGGCCTCGTGAAGATGAGCCTTTCGGCCAGCACGAATCCCTACGCCGAAGCCCCGAGCGACCTGCTGAAGCTGGCCAAGAAGCCGACCAAGAAGTAAGCCGCTTCCCAACCGCTGGTTTTTCCGCCCCGTCGGTTCCGATCGAACCGGCGGGGCGATCTGTCTGTTTGAACATGCCCCTGGCGTCAAAGTTTGGTCAGAAAACTGTTGACATCCGACGCGGAATGCTCTACTCTTTAAGTGTTGGCGAATGTGGGAGCGAGCTGCGTTGTTCCCCCAAGTGATCGCAAGTACGCTGGTAAACATGCAAGAAGTTTCTGGCGGCAGCAAGGTACGTCCGTGCAGGGAAGCGTATCAGGATAACTATTGCCGCGCTGGAAAAAAAGCATAAGGGCTGGATGGTTTGGAAGGCGCAAGAGGCATGAGAAGCGAACACAAAAACGGTGCGCTGGACTCAGAGCGTCGATCGCGTGAAGCGAATCGCACGCGCCTGAGCCACGGCGCGAAGGTCAAACGCGGTCAACTCACGTCCGTGCAGCAGGGCCGGTACGGTACGGGTCCTGCCCCCTATGGTTACCGCCGCGGCCGGGAAGGCGAGAAGCCGCTGATGGTGGACGACCGCGAAGCGGAAGTGGTGCGCATGATATTCCGGGAGTACCTGAATACGCGCAGCACGGGCAAGGTGGTTAATTATCTCCACACGAAGGGCATCTTCACGCGCAAGGGCAACAAGTGGTCGCGCCAGGCGATTGCGATTATCTTGTCGAACCGCACCTACCGCGGACGCGTGAGCTATGGCGGTATCGAGACCGAAGGCCTGCACGAACCCATTATCGAACCCGCGCTTTTTTACAAGGCCAATGCGCTGCGTGAACGCAAGCGCCGCGCGCGTACGCGCCGCAAGCCCTCCGATCCGGCGATAGCCCGCCGGATGCCGATCGTCTGATATCTAATTCCTATTCGATTACCTGTACTTATCGGGGCGCCCTTCGGGGCGCCCATTTTCTTTATGGCAGATTAAGCTTGAACACGCGGCGCGCATTGTCCGAGAGAAACAACTGCGCCGCCTCCACGTCCAGGCCAAGTTCCTCGATCCCCGCGAGTGCGGCCTGCGGCGCTATCATCGGGAAGTTGGTGCCGAACATCACTTTCGTGCGGCCGCGGCCACGCATGAATTCGACGAGCGGCGCGGGCAGCCGCTTCACCTTGTAGGCCGAGGTATCCACATAGAAGTTGGGATACTTGCGCGCCATCGAGAGCACTTCTTCAATCCACGGGTAGCCGACGTGCCCGCCCACGACGACGAGTTCCGGGAACTCGAGGCACACGTGATCGAGGTAGGGAATCGGGCGGCCCGGTTCGCTCGGGCAAAGCGGCCCCGTATGGCCAATCTGCGTGCAAAACGGAATCCCCAGCTCGCAGCACTCGGCGAAAAGCGGATAGTAGCGCCGGTCGTCGGGCGGCAGATTCCAAAGCCACGGCACGACACGCAGGCCGATGAATCCATCTTCCTTCACGGCGCGGCGGAGTTCGCGCACGGCCTGCATGGGTTCGTAGAGGTTGGCCGAGGCAATCCCCTTCAACCGCCCGCCGGAGGCTGCCACGAAGCCCTTCACATCGTCGTGGGTAATCAGCCAGCCCTGTGGCCCGCACCACGCGGCACAGAGCCCGGTGCCGACGCCGGCCGCTTGCATGGCCGCGAGCGTGAAATCCACCGGCAGCGCGGGAAATTCCTCGACGCCCATCCAACGCAGCAGCGAAGCCAGCCAGGGCTGCTTCACGAAGGTTTCCGTGGGGTGCTGCATCCAGACGTCGACGGTATTCATTGCGTAGTTCTCCGAGGCGTTTGCAATGGCGGGGGCTGACCGGAACAATAGCCGCTCGACCTTAAGCAAACAAGAACGGACACCCATGCTCGTTTTCACGTTTCATCTAGTGCTGGCATGCAGCTTTCAGGCTGCGCCCGAGGTACTGCTGGAGCGCCCGCTGGTAACCATCGTCGACAAGACCGGCTGCGCGCCCAATGGCGACAAGCGGGAGTATTACACGCTCTCGCCGTATTGGTGGCCGAACCCCGAATCTCCGGATGGCCTGCCCTATGTGCGCCGCGATGGCGAAGTGAACCCAGAGGCGAATACGGACACCTACGACCGCCGGCACTATTTCCAAATGACGGATACCATCGTGTCGTGCGCGGCCGCTTGGCAGACCCGTAAAGACGAACGCTTTGCGGAATGCGCCGCGCGCTGGGCCCGGGCGTGGTTCGTCGATGAAGCCACCTCCATGCGGCCCGGCTTCCGCTTCGGGCAGAGCATCCCCGGGAAGAACGAAGGCAGTCCCGAGGCCATCATCCGGGGCATGTCGCTGCTGGATATACACGAAGCGCTCACCTCGCTGCCGGAAGCAGTCTGGACCGAAGCGGACCGATCGGCGTGGTTACAATGGCTAAATGCCTATCTGGATTGGCTGACCACCAGCGAACCCGGTCAGCGCGAATCGCGCGCCTTCAACAACCACGGCACCTGGTACGACGTGCAGGTGGCGACGTTTGCCGTGGCGACCGGACGGGAAGCGCTCGCGCGCGAGGTGCTCGCGGCCGTCGGCGAGAAACGCATCCGCAAGCAGATCAAGCCCGATGGCCGCATGACCTTCGAACTGATGCGCACGAAATCCTGGGACTACGCGACCATGAACCTCGACGCCATGACTCGGATGGCGGAACTGGCGCAGGGGCTGGGCATCGACGTCTGGGGTTACGAGACCGAACAGGGTGCGTCTATCGAGGCAGCGATCGACTGGTTAATCCCCTATGCCAACGCCCCCGAGACCTGGCCCGCCAAACAGATCGTGCCCTTCGAACCGGAACGGCTGGCCCCGGCGCTGAGACGCTATATCGCCGCACATCCGGATTGCGCGGAACGCTACCGCGAAACACTGGAGCATTTGGAGCATGTGAAGTCGGGGGCAAAACCGATGCAGGGCGACGACTGAGTCGACGACTACGCCGCGCCGGCTTCGGTGCTCTTGGCACTTCGAACGCGGCGCTTGGCGGGGAGCGCCTTGCGGCGGCCGCGGCGATGCGGCTCTTCCATAAAGATGAGCTCCTCGGGACGCTCCTTGCGGCAGGCATCGTGGAGCCGATCGGCGATGGCGCGGAACACTTGCGGATTCCAGGCCAAGCCGACATGCGTGCCGGTCACCTCGATATCGGTTTCATCCCCATTCAGGCAAACCTGCCAATCGACCACGCCATCGGTCTTGGTATATACGGCCGTATGGGGGATGGACTTCGGGAAGGTGTTGTTCATGGTGCAGAGAAAGCCGCAGGCGCAGGCGTCGGTAAAGCAATCCTTGTGGCGCTTACCCACGTTGCGATGCGTACGGTGGCGCACTTGGGCGATGGCCCACAGCACCCACGGATTCACGCGCACGCCGCCAAAGGGCGAACCAAGCGTGATGACCGAACCGATGCGCTCAGGCTTGCGCACGGCCACGCCGCGCGAAAGCACCCCGCCGAAGCTGTGCCCCACCAGGTGCACGGGTTTACCCGTGGCCGCGTAGGCCTGATTGACCGTATTCAGCAGCCGGTGCATGAGCTTGTCAGGACACTGCGCATTGTGCCCGATGTGGGAAAAGTAAGGCTTGTAGCCGATACGCTGCAGCCACAGGTACATTTCGATGAGGTACCAGTCGTTGCCCAGAAACCCGGGCACGACCACCACGGGCTGGCCGTTACCTTTTGGAACACCAAAGCCGTAGTACACGCTGGAAGTCTTCAGCGCACAATACTCGACCCCGCAGGTAAGCTCGCGCCAGAGCGAGATATCCACATGTTGGGGCGTATCGACCACGGCAACGGTATTCATTCGGGCCATATGTGACTCCCGGGCGTAGGAGAACCGCGAGCAATTCCCGGCTCTCCAACCTTAATCGTACCATACCAAAGCGAAAGTCCGGAATTCCACGAATTCAATCAATCCGGTTGGAGGCGTCTAACCTGTTCATAATACAGGGATTGATTTGAGCGAACCAGCGCCAGTCCAGTATACTCTCCCCCGCTGCGGGGAGGCGGTCCCTTTCAACTTCCGTCGGAGTGAATCAAGCATGTTGGATTCCGAACTGCCGCGCCGGTTGTCCGGCATGGATGCGTTTTTTCTCTACGCGGAGCGCGAAGATCAGCCGCTCCACGTGGGGGCGACGTGCATTTTCGACGGCCGGATTCCTTTCTTGCGCTTCATGCGGAATCTGGAAAACCGCCTGCATCTGATCCCCCGCTATCGCCAGCGCATCGTGCCCTCGCCGCTGGGCATCGGGCATCCCACGTGGGAAGACGACCCGGGATTCGACATCAAGAATCATGTATTCCGGGTGAAGGTGAAGGCGCCGGGCGGTGAAAAGGAACTGCGCCAGCTGAGCGGAAAAATCTTCACCGGCACGCTCGATCGCAGCAAGCCGCTGTGGGAAATCTACGTGGTGGAGGGGTGCGAAGGCGGCCGCGGCGCGCTCATCTTTAAGGTACACCACTGCATGGTCGACGGCGTGGCGGGCATCGGTCTCGCGTTCGTGCTGTTCGACATGGTGCCCGACCCGCCGAAATCCCGCAAGAAACCCTTCCGTCCGGAGCCGCTCCCCGAGCCGCAGGAACTGCTGGTAGACGCGCTGTGGGACAGTGCTATCGAAAGCGTCAACCACTGGACCCGGTTCCAGCGCAGCGTAACCGATTTCGGATCGAGCCTGAACGGTACCGACCTGGGCACTGCGCTGCGTTCGTTCGCTGCGTCTGTGGGCAAGCTGCTGCTGCCGTTGAACCGGCTGCCCTTCAACAAACCGCTGAGCGGCCGGCGCCTGGTCTGCTGGCGCGAGTATTCGTTCACCGACACCCGTGCGATTCGCGCGGTGGCGGGCGGCACGTTTAACGATGTGATTCTCACCTGCGTGTCCGGGGCTATACGGCGCTACATGCTCGACAAGACGCCGAACGGCCGCAGGATTCCGCGCAACATCCGCATACTCTGCCCGGTGAATGTACGCCAGGAACACGAGCGCGGCGCGCTGGGCAACCGCATTTCGTTTCTGCCGGTGGAAGTGCCGCTGAATATTGCAGACCCGATGGAGCGGCTGCACGCGATCGCGCTCAAGACTTCGGAACTGAAAGAGGCCAAGGTGAGCGGCTCGGTGAGCCTGATGTTCGAGGCGCTGCAGGGCATTCCGGCGCAACTGCAGGCCGCCGTGCTGGCGGCCGTGGCAAACCCGACCGTGCAGTCTATCCTGCCCACGGCCATGCCTCCGGGTAACCTGATCTGCACGAACGTGCCCGGCCCGCAGATTCCCCTTTATGTGCAGGGCAAGCGGTTGTTGTCGACGTTTCCGAAGGTGCCCGTGGTGATGGAGATGGGCGTGAATTTCGCCATCGCCACCTACGACCAGAAGCTCTGCATCAATTGCTGCGCCGATGGCATCGTGGGCAATGATGTCGACAAGATCATGGAGTATCTGGACGAGGGATTCCGGGAACTGATGCGCGCCGCCGAGGTAAAGCAGGCGGACTATGTGCGTATCCGCGGCGCAGCGGATATCAGCCCGGTCTAACCTCTGCTAGAGCGCGGCGAACACGTCGCCCGCGTAGGCCAGCAGACCCGTAAACATGGATGCGCCCAAGGCAGCCTGCCAACGGCTCAGCTTGCGATGCACGCGCGCCATGAAGGCCTGGAACGGGGTCACCTTATCGATGACGGCCGGCTGCTTGCCGAGCGTGCGGAAACAGGTATCCACCACCTGATCCGGCTTGCGGAACATTTCCATCGGAGGCAGGCGCTTCACCTGCGCCACGTTGTGGAACTCGGTGGCGGTGTATCCCGGCGACAACGATAGCACATCGATACCGCAGGGCTTCAGCTCTGAATACAAGGCCTCGCCCAGCATGCGGTTGTAGGCCTTTGATGCGCCGTATACCGCGAGCATCGGCGCAGGCTGGTAGGCGGCGGTGCTGGCGAGAAACACCACGCCGCCCTTCCCCCGCTCCACCATGCCCGGCAGAAACAACCCGGTCAGGACCGTGGGCGCCTTGACGTTCACATCGACGATGGCGGATTGCCATTGGAGCTCGGTCTCATGGAATCGGGCGTGGCTGCCAAAGCCCGCGTTGTTGATCAGCAGACTAACCGTGACACCGGCGGCATCGCAGGCCTCTTTGATTGATTCGGGGGCGCCCGGCTTGGAGAGATCGGCGACGACCACCAGTACGTTGACGTGGTAGTCCTGCTTGAGGCGTTCGGCCAGCAACTCGAGCCGGCTTTGCCGACGAGCCACCAGCACCAAATCCATACCTTCGGAAGCGCATCGGCGGGCGAACGCTTCGCCGAGCCCGGCGCTGGCGCCGGTAATGAGTGCCGATCCCGGATACTTCGTTGAAAGCTTGGCCACGTTCGGGCTCCTCCTGCTAACGTCAAGAGTATACCACGCACCGAAAAAAAATAAAGGATCTATTTACAGGCTTACCGAACTCGCACTATTTTCACTATAGGGAAGAAATGGCCTGTTTGACGGCCAAAATCACGATGGCGAGTTGTACCCGCATCTGGGTGGCGAAAGGCACGGGCTCAATGCCGTATTCGGCCTGCAACGCATCCAGAGCGTGCGATGCGCGTGCCTCGGCCAAGGCGTCCCGGAATCGCCAGTAGATCGGATCCTCCAAGCTGCTCGTGCCGTGCGTAATGCGGAACAAAGACATTTCACTGACCATGCAGAGGGGATTGCCCCCGAGCGCCGCGATGGCCTCCATGCTGCTGGGCCGGAATTTCGCAGCCATTGCAGGGTCGTTTTGCGCGTGGAAGAAGTCCTGCATGGCCGTTGCGGTGGGCGTCGTGCTGAATCCCTTGCGCAGCCGGGTGAAGCCCTTGTCGCCTTGCCGGTCGATCTCGTGCAGCGGAAATCGGAGGCGCTCGCAGATCTCCGCGAGCTGGTTCATGAGTTCGCCGCTGCGCTCGGCCCATTCGCGGCACAGAAGGAACCAGGCGCCCTCGGCATAGCCCATGCCGTGCAACGAGGAATGCGCCGCGTACGGGGCCTCCTGCGCGAGCCACTGCAACACCGCACGGCACTCCGGGCGCGCGCCCTCGTCCAGCGCGAATCCGAACTCGATGTCGTCTCCGGGCTGCTCCCGCACGGCATGTTCGATATAGGTGGCGAAGGCGGGCGGATCGGCGAACCATGCGCGATTGCGGTCGGCACCGTCGGGATTCATCTGCGGCACGATGCGAAAGGTGCACCGCTCGAGGAGCTCGGGGGCAAGGCGCTCGAGTGCGAGCGGGAGTATCTGCGCCGTCATCGGACCGGCAGGCTCGTCGGCATGGGATCCGGCGATGACGGAGACGTGATGCGGCCCCGTGCCGCAGGTTACGCCGAAGAGATCTTGCCCGTTCCGCGATTGGCCAATCGCTTCGAAAGGACAGCCGAGTGTTGCGAGGTGCTCCCCTAATGCTGCGTTATCGCGGAACGAGAGCCAGGCATCGGGCACCTCGAAAGCGACGATGCGCTCGATCAGGGACATGGCAACTCGCGGAGCCAGGGCACCTGTATCGAGGGAACGGCGTTGACGTTCGGCACCAGCGGATCGGTACCAAAGTAGATCTCCGTATAGTCGTCGGTACCGTCGCCGTCGGTGTCCGCCTCATTCGGATTGGTGTTGTAACCATAGGTTCCGGATTGCTCGTAAGCGTCGTTGATGCCGTCGAAATCCGAATCGGCTTCGAGCGGATTCGTCACGTAGCCGAGGAATCCGCTGTTCTCATCCGCGTCGGAAATGCCATCGCCATCGGTGTCGGTATCGTCGTCCGCTATCGTGAGCGTGAAGGTATGCGCGCTGCTGCTGATGGCCGGGCACCCTGCCGTCGCGCTGATGGTGGCGGTCAGGGTCTCGGCCGGCTCGGTGTGCGTGTCGTTGATGAGCGGAATGGAGAAGGAACCGGAATCGCTGCCGGCCGCGATCGAAAACGCGATTGCCCCGCCGGTGTAATCGAGTCCCGGATAGGCCGTGCCCGCGGCCAGCGTGGCCAGCAGGCTGTAGCCGCCGGGCGGCGCGTTGGTCGTCAAGTTTACCTGAACGAGGACGCTGCCGGCGGACTCGTTGGCGGTGGCCGAGACCGATGCCAGGGAGGCCGTGGTGACGGCGGTCAGTATCGACTGCGCAGTGGTGTAGGACTTGTCAAAGCGGCCGTAGTAGTCGGGGTCGAACGGAAAGGAACACGAGGCCCCGCCGCCCCAGAGCTGCCCGATGATCTGCTGCGTGGCGGTAAGCATGAGTGGGCTGCCCGAAGAACCCGGCTCGGTCGTGCCCTGTGCCCAGGTCACTTCGTGGTAAAGCGACGAGAAGGGATTGTCGGTATCGGTGAGTTCGCCGTGGCTGATGCGGCGGTAGTCGCCGCGTGGATGGTGGATGCAGGTGACCTGGGTGCCCACGGGCTGCGGATTCGTGTTCCATCCGACGCGCGTGAGGGAGGCGGGCGGTTCGCTGCGCAGTCGCAACAGCGTGTAGTCGCTGCCGCCCCCGGTAAAGCCCGTGCCTCCGGAGCCCGCCAGGTAGTCTGCCCCGCCCGTGGTGCGCGGCACGGTGGCTGGGCTTGGCGCCACGCCGTTGCAGGCGTTGGTCTCGTAGTTCCAGTAGAACTCGAGCGAGCTGGCACCATGGGAGCCCGTCTGTCCACCCACGCAATGGTTCGCCGTGAGCACGAAGGGCGTGTCGCCGCAGGGGTCCGCGTCGTTAATGAGCGTGCAGGTGCAGAAGAGCGAACCGCTGATACCGACCACACCGAGCCCCCCCACGCCGCTGGCCGTGCTGTCCCAGGCCGGTTCGCAATTCTCGTCGATATTGCATGTGCCCGCGGCCTTGGCGGCGAGACTGCCCGGCAACAGGTACTGGTGAATGATGCGGTCGATGCGAAGCTGCACCGATTCGACGGGCGCGTCGGCGGGGAGCGAGCAAGAGATGACGATCGTCGTTCCGTCGGCCGTGGCGGACCAGAGCGAGGCCTCTCCCGGGGGAATCTGCGTCAGCGGCCCCTCGGGTGCGGACTGATCGCCGAAGATCCATACTTCGCCCCCGGTGGGCAAGGCGAGCTGCCCGAACTCGATCCGGATGCCCAGCGCCGAGGGGGACTCGAGCGCGAGCGTCCACCGCCGCGAACCATCGGGCTGTACGCTCCAGGCACCGACGCTAGACGCGCCCGAGAGGATGCCCACGGTCTCCGGCATGTCGCGAAATAAACCGGTCTGAAAGACGCCTTTTTCGGGACTGTCCTCCAGCGACTTCATGGCCTGCTCGGCGCTGCTCAGCGGCGGCAATACGATGCGGGCGGTAGGGGCAGGCGGCGCGATGCGGACCTTGGGCTGCGCGACCGCGCCCGGAATGCCCGGTCGGGCCGGAACGCTGACAGCGAAGCCGGGCCATGCGATGCAACAACATAGCCCCGCGAGGAATAGACGATACACGCGACTGCCTCCAAAAATAGCCCTACACTGACCCCAAGAATCTGCAAGGAAAGTGTACCCGATACCGGGAGGAGGGGCAACGGGGCGGGGTGGCGGAAAACGAAATTACGCCTCGACCACGTTACGGGCGTGCGACCTCTGCTTTGGACAAAGCCCTTTCGTGGAGAAACTCAGGAGCGAAATCAGCCCCCGTCGGCCAGACGATAGTGTTCAATTCCATGTCCAACCGAAATTCGCGGAATCGCTCCGCCTCCCGAAGCGGTTCGAATACTTCTCCCCAGAGCTCGGACTCCAAATCGATGGTTCCCTCCACACCGTCTGCAAAAACGACGTGAATCTTGTAGCCCGATTCGTGGGTGGCCGCAATCAGCTTTGGGGATGTCATCTGCTACTCCAGAGGCGCTATCGGCTTGAGCGCCGTGCGTTCCCGCGCCAGGTTCCAGTTCTCAAGCAATTCCTACCTATATATAGTACACCATTCGTGCGTCAGATTTTTGGCTCGCCGCGGAAAATCGCCATCCATGTGGCCGTCCAATAGATCCAGTTTCATTTCGTATTCACCGTAGAGTGCGTGGAAGTGAGGCGGGGCATGATCGTTGTAATACATGACGATGACGATTCCCAAGAACCTTGAAAGCTCGGGCATCAGCTTTCCTCCTCAGACTACAACAATCTTTGAGTTGTCGCCCCTACCGCGCCTGGAACAGCACGTCCTTGCCGCCGGCGGCGGGGATGCTGAGGCCGGTGAGGAAGGCGGCGGGTGTACTGCAGAGAAACACGGCGAGGGCGGCGATATCGTCGCGTTCGCCGAGGCGTTTGAGGGGGGCGGCGTCGGCGGTCATGCGGGCCACTTCTTCCGCGCTCATGCCGAGGAGGGCGGAGAGGGTGCGGCATTCGGCCTCGAAGCGATCGGTGCGGATGTCTCCGGCGAGGATGCAATTGGCGCGCACGCCCTGTGGTCCATATTCAGCGGCGGTGTCGCGCGTGAATTGGGCGATGCCGGCCATGGCGGCAGCGTAGGCCGAGTGCGCGGGGCAGCTGCGCGTTGCCGCCATGGAGGCGATGTTGACGATGCTGCCCGCGCCCGAATTCACGAGATGCGGCAGGGCATAGCGCGTGGCGAGAAAGGCTCCGACCAGATGAAACTCGAGCGTGATCTGCCAGTCGTCGGGGTCGTACTCGGCGATGGGTCCCCCGCCCCATTCGCCCTCCGGGGCGTACACCAGCAGGTCGATACCGCCGAGGCGCGCGGCGCGATCGATCATGGCCTCCGCTTCCTCGGCGTCGGAGATATCGCCCGGTATGGCGTAGGCCTCGACCGCGTAGCCCTTGAGCACGGCGGCCGTTTCTTCCAGCCCTGCGGCGTCCCCGCCGCATACGGCGATGTGCACGCCCTCGGCCGCAAGCGCTTCGGCAATCGCGCGCGCTACGCCGCCCGGCTTATCCGCGCCGACGACTACCGCGGCCTTTCCTTTCAGACCCAGATCCATTGAATTAACCCCCTTGCCCCGCCTCGGCGAATGCTCTTTCGATTCGAATGCACCATTCCCTCAAGAATCACTCCTGATGCGAACGCCATTCCATCTTGAGTTCCCGCCCCTGGTTCCGGCAATCCAACAGGTAGAGGTTGATGAGCGACTGGTATGGCAGGCCGTGTTTCTCCGATTGCGCTTTGAAGTATTCCAACACCTCCGGATCGAGCCGCAAGGTGATTTGTTTTTTCAGGCGCCGAGCGTAAGGATTCTTCCGCGACTTCATGGACGAGAGATCGTATTCCGCTTTCATCGCAAGGATTCTCATGTTGCCTTCGTAGCTACAGTGTAGTTACACCCCCAAAGCGAGTCAATGAGGCATCACGACAGCACCAGAAACTGATTGGGCAATTCGTCGGTGTCGTCGTCTGCGCGGGGGAGGGATTCGGCGAGGCGCGCGCCGGCGGTCTCGACTATACTGGCGATGGCTTCGGCGGGCGGCACCGCCTTCAGTGCTTCGGTGAGTTCGGTGCACAGCGCGTCGATGCCGTCTTGACCGAGGACGTCGAGCACGGTCTGGTCGGCCATGACGGACGCCGTGCGCTCGAAGAACGAAATGTAGAGCAGGACGCCGCAGCGCGAGGCGGAGCGGCGCATCTCGAGTTTGTAAAAGAGCGCTTCGGCCGCGCGGGTGGTTTCCTGCAGCATCTGTTCCCGCGGGGTGAGGACGCGGCGGAGGGGCGGGACGTACATCGCGATGCCGACCCCGGCAAAGAAGCCGACGAAGAGGATGGTGACCGCTGCCGCGAATTCGAAGTACTCCGGCTGGAATGCCGAGAACACAGCGAGCAGCACCGTGGCGAGAAGCAGCCCTGCGATATCCTCGGGGCGATCGTATCGACCCGAGGCGGGCGCGGCGGCTACAACGATTTCGGCGCTGGTCCGGGTCTCAGCCTGGGCGATGGCGCTCTCGACGCGCTCGCGGGCCTCGGGGGTGAATTGACTGGAGAACGAGAACATGATGTGACCTCCTACCACGAGCCCGTGGCACCGCCGCCACCGGATGAACCCCCGCCAAACGACCCGCCGGAGAATCCGCCCCCGCCCCCACCGCTACTGAATCCGCCGCCCGAGTAGCCGCCCCCGCCGCCACGGCCACCGAACATGCGCGAAAACAGCGCCGCGATGAGCATGAACGGCAGCATGATGGCCTGGCCAATGCCGGCGAAACAGCCGGCAATGGGGTTGGCTCCCCCCGCGCTGCGACGCTGGGCCTGGGCCGCCTTCTCCTTAAGCCCCAGAATCTCCACGCCGCGCGCGACCTTGTCGAGCGCCTCGACTCCGGCCACGATACCGCCCGAGAAATCACGCTTCTTGAATGCCGGGACGATAACGCCCTCCATGATCTGCTGGCAGGTCTGATCCTGTTCGCGCCCCCAATCCGCGCCGAGCTCGATGCGGGCCTTGCGGTCGTCGCGGGAGACGAGCAGCAGGATGCCGCGATTCCAACTCCGGCCATTCAATTCCTGATACCCGATGCCCCACTGGTCGAAGAGCGTGCGTGCGAAATTCTCGATGCGCCAGTCGGGATATCCGAAATTGGCCATGCTCGATATGGTCACGACGATGATCGGAATCGCGGTCTCCGTCAGCAGCTGGTCCGCCGTCGCGGCAATCTTTATCTCGTCCGCCGCGTCAATCAGTTCGGCCAGGTCCGTAACGAACTCGCGATCGCCGGGACGGGCCAGGGGAATCTTCTGCGCGAAAGCCGGCGCACCCAAGGCCGTCAGCAGCAGGGTCCAGCATAAGACGTGTTTAAACATGGCATGCCTCCTCCTGCGCCACTATACCACCGGGCTGCGGGGGTTATTCGAACGGGGGGATTTACTTTGACAGGATTTACAGGATTAACAGGATTGGAAGATTAAGTCTGCAGTGTGACATCAGCACGGCGACACCGCTTTCCGTTCATTTACATCTTGTCAATCCTGTAAATCCTGTCTAAACATCTTAGCCGCTCTACCCCATCTGCGTGGCAATCCACCAAGTGGTGCCGCCGGGATCGGTCACGCCGCATCGACGGTCGGGGTCGTCTTTCTGCAGGGGTTCCTGCAGAGACTCGGCACCGGCAGCAAGGGCGCGCTGGTAGGCGGCATCGACGTCGGGAACGTAGACATGCACGTAGGCCGGGAGTGGCGGCCAGCCCTCGGCTCGGTCGGCCAGCATGACGACGGTATCGCCGATGCGCACTTCGCTGTGCCGGATGGTCCCGTCCTCGTTGTCGATGCGGCGCAAGGGTTCGGCGCCGAATACCTGCTGAAGGAACGCGATGGTGCCCGCTGCGTCTTTCACGATGAGATACGGCGCGGCGCTGGTGTAGCCCTCGGGCTTGTAGGGGGTGCTCATGCGGTTGCGCTCCGGGGTTGGGGAAGTATTTTTTGACAGGATAACAGGATGAGTGGACTAAGACGAAGAAAGTGCCGAGGAGAAGGAAGGCAGGGAGGCTCGCGCGTACGCTCGCCCTACCGGGGGATGGCGCAAGCGGCCGTTTGGAGTTCGCGGAATTGGCCATTTCTTATTTCTTCAAATCTCGTCAATCCTGTTAATCCTGTCTAAAAAACCTCTTTCCTCTTCCATCCAGTAATCCCGTTATCCTGTCAAAAATCACCCCCGCCGAGCCCGGCGAATCTGGCGGCGGCTGTACCATTCCCAGAGCCAGGGGGTGTGGCGGATCATGCGGAGCAGGAGATGGGTTTCGAAGCCGACGGCGATTTGGCGTTGGCCGCGGGCGATGCCATCGACGAAACGCATCGCGACATGGTCGGGTTGTAGCAACGCGCCGCCGGAGAGTATGGCTTTGGTCTCAGGGGGATACAGCAGCGTCTCCTTCGCGTAGCCGGGGGTGTCGGAATCCGGCGGCAGTAGCAGGTGTATGCGGATGCCGCGGTCGGCGTATTCGTGGTGCAGCGCGTGGGCCAGGCTGTTCAGCGCGGCCTTGGTGGCACCGTAAAGCGAGAAGCCGTAGATGGCGGCATTGCCCGCCGGACTCGAGGTGATCGCGACGAAGCCGCCGTGCTCCAGCAACCGGGGCAGGGCGAGGCGAACCGTGTGCACGCAGCCCTTGAGATTGGTATCCAGCTGGCGCGCGCCGTCTTCGATGCTGATATCGTGGAAATTGCCCGGATGGCAGTAGCCAGAGTTCGCCACGATGCCGTCCAATCCGCCGAGGGTGTCCACCAAAGCCGCGAGGGCGTCGCCGAGGGCTGCGGCATCGGTCACGTCGGCGCTGGCCCAGTGCGCCTCTCCCCCGGCTTCCCGGCAAATTGCAGCAGCAGCCTCGAGCGCCTCGGGTGTGCGGGCAATCAGCCCAAGCCGCGCCCCGCGCCGGCTGAGCTCGCGCGCCATCTCGAGTCCGATGCCCGTGGAACCGCCGGTGATAATGATGCGTTTCCCGCGATAGTCCATGGAGAGGCCTTTCCGGTGGGTTGTGGTGGTGCGCCCCGCGCGGTTTGCGTTACCATGCGCGCGACCTTTACGCAATTGGAACCGGCACGAGCAGCATGTCCCGCACGAAACGCCGAAATCAACGACGCAATCCCTTCTCGGTGCCGCTGGCCGCGAGTCTGTTTCTAAGCAGCGCGCTGGTGGTGCTGGCGGTGGGCGCGGGTCTGGCGGCGCTGCTGCTGCAGGCACGTGTGCTGGGCGTGGAGTCGCGGGCCGACGACCTGCTGGGGCGCAGTGTCGAACGGCTCCGGCTGCAAACCTCGGGCATCTCCGACCAGGCCACGCGCGCGCTGGGCCTCAGCCGCGATCTGCTGGCGGCGCTGCCCGCCGATGCGCGACACCCCGATACCCTCCGCGCCACGCTGGCACCGGTCCTCACGCATTTTCCGGCCCTGGCCGGACTGCGGGTATCCGGGCCGCAGGGCCTGCGCTGGGTCATTTACCCCGATGGCGATTCCTGGCTGACGCGCCGCGAGACCGACACCGGCACGGTGTGGGAGCGGTGGCTGCGCAAGGACGGCCAGTTGCTTAATTCCGAGGGCGACGCGGCGTTCGACGACACACGGATGGCATCGGTAGCCGAGGCCGCGGAGCGCGCCCTGCACGAACGAAGCGATGGCAACCTCGGGCTTTCGCCGGCCGTACTGTGGTCGGAGGCATCGCGGCTGGAACGCACCCAGGGCCCGGGGATGACCGCGGCACTGGCCTTCGAAACGCCGCCAAGCGAGTCGTGGCTGGTCAGCGTGGATTCCGATTGGCGGGCGCTGGCGGACGATTCGTCGCGCATCTACGATGTGCGGCCGGAGCATACGCTGATTGCTACGGAGGGCGGAACGCTGCTGGCGACACCCCGCCGCGTGAACCCCGCAACCGCCGACGCCCTGGCGCTACCCCGGCTGGACTCGATAGCCAACCATCCGCTTTCCGAGGCGATGCGACGCTTCGCCACCGACACTTACCCCCCTTCCGAGGCCTTCGCGCAGCAATCGGATGGAGCGAACTGGTGGTTCTCGGTTGAGCCTTTCAAACTGGGACAGAACCAGACGCTGTACTTGTGCGCCGGGGTTACCGAGGCGCACTTGCTGAGCCAGGAGCGCGGGCAGCAGATTGCGCTTGCCATCGGCATGGTGACGGCGCTGGTGCTGGCCGCTTTGTTTGCCTTGCTCTATGCGCGCGCGCTCAGTGCCCCGCTGAAGGATTTTCTGCGCCGCACGCGCCGCATCGACTTCCTGACGCGCTCGGCGGCGCTGCGGCCCAAATCGCGCGTCCGCGAATTCGACCAGCTCTATGCCGCGCTCGACGACCTGTGCGAAGCGGTCATTCAGCAGCTCGAGGCGCGCGACATTCCGATGGTGGTGCACGCCGCGCCGGTGAAAAAGCGCGCGGCAGAAGAGGCCGCCGAGGCGGTGGCACTGGGCACAACTTCACCCGAGGTGGAAAGCTGGCCGGCCCCTGCGGGCGAGGGCGACGTTTATGTGCCCGAGGCATACATCCAGGCGCTGCAGGCCACACGCCGGCAGCTGCGGCAGGCCAAGCAGCACAACGAGGACGCCCGGCAACTGGTGGCGAAGGCGGAGAAATCCATCGAAGCGCGCGAACTACGCTGGAAGACCGCACGCGAATCCGCCCGTGAAATCGCACGCATCGCTACCCAGGGTACCCAGCAGGATGGCGACACGCTGAACAACTTCGCGCAGTCGATCGCGCAGGGCATGGCGGTGGCTGCGGCGGGCATCTGGCTGCGCGACGCAGACACACGACAGTTCCACTGCGCGGCCCGGTTCGACCGGCTTCGAAACGCCTTCATCCCGGGACCTGATTTAAACCCCGCGGAGCACGTCGTGCTCTTCGGCTCTATCGAGGCGCTTCCGTTCCTCGGCGTGCCGGACTTTCAGTCCGACCCGCGCACGTCGACCCTGCTGCCGCTCTGGCCAGGAGAACTGCTGCCCGAGCCGATGTTGATCGCACCCTGGTTCCGCGACGGCAGCCTGACCGGTTTCGTGCTGATTGAGGACGCGAATGGCGCGCGCCACTGGGATCCGGCGGAAGAATCGCTGGCGTTGCTCGCGGCGGCTTCCGTGGCGCGCGTGCTCGAAATCGGCCGCACGCCCCCGCCACCCCCTGCCGAGCCTGCGGAAGACGAACTCGAGGAATCCCCGGAAGACGAGTATCGCGAGTCACCGGTTTACCGCCAGTTGCTGGATTCGACCCGTGGCATCGTGTGGGCGGTGAACGCCGAGGGGCGTATCGTGTTTGTGAATCCCGCGGCCGAGATGCGTTATGAGGCGATAGCGCCCGAGATGATCGGCCGCCCGCTCTCCGATTTCGCGGCCTCGGGCAGCGCGGAGAATGACCGTGCCCAGCTCGATCTGGTGCTGCGCGGCGAGGCGCGCGTCGATTCCGTGACCGAGCATGTGAGCGCGACGGGCAAGACGCTGCACCTGCACCTGACCTGGGCGCCGCTGGAAGACGAGGACGGCGAGGTGGTGGGCGCGGTCGTGCTTGCCACCGACATTGCCGATATTCAGGACCGGCGCAGCCAGACCAACAGCGCCGACGCCCGATACCGCAGCATCATGGAGTCGCTCCACGGCGTGCTGTTCTCAGTGGATTCGCGGGGACGTATCGAATACGTCAGCCCCGGCGTGCAGGCGCTGTATGGTTTCGGTCCGGAGGAACTGCGAGGCCTGCCCATGGCCGCCGTGGCCGACGAGACCCAGGGGCCGCGCGATTTGGAAGCGCTGGAACAGTTGATGCAAGGGCGGCCCTGCGCCGGGTATCATGCGGTACACCGCCGTAAGGACGGCGGCGAGGCACGCGTGACGGCCTATGCCCAGGCCACCCAGAATGATGAGGGCGAGCCCGACGGAGCCGTGGGGGTTGTGTTCGCCCGTCCCTAACGACCTTTTCACCAAGGAGAATTTAATGCGTTTTTGTGCAGTTGCCGCGGCAATCGCGGCGTTTTCTTTTGTGGCCTCCGCCGACAAGATTCCGTACGAGGCGGGCACTTTCGGACAGGAGGTTTCCGAGCAGTGGAAAACTGCCCTCGATGGAACGGCCCTGACCGATATCGATCGCATTTCGGAAGACGACGGGACGATCTCCGTCTCGGGTCCGGGTGGCTCGTACTATCTCCACGACAATGCCTTCGAGGCCACGACGCCCGTGAAGCCGGGCCGCACGCACGCGCCGAAGCTGAGCGACATCGAAGACGGTCTGGGGCGTGTCTGGAAGGCGTCCGAGGCGCAGGCCAGTGTCGAAGACGCTTCTGGCCGCCTGTGGATCGGCTGGCAGGCCGGCGTGGCGCGCCAGACCGATGCCGGCTGGGAGTTCATCGAAGGCAAGAACGGCCTCCCCTACACCAGCTTCACCTGCGCCACTGCACCCGCGGATGGCAGCGTCTGGTTCGGCACCACGATGGGCCTCGTCTACTACAAGGACGGCGAATGGAATTACCGTCAGGGCCTGCGCTGGCTGCCGGGCGATGAAGTCCGCGCCATTCATGCCGCATCGAACGGCGACGTCTGGGTGGCGACCAACGGCGGCGTCGGCCGCATTAGCTTCGTCCCCATGACCCTGCGCGAGAAGGCGGAATACTACGAGAAGGAGATGGATCTCATCCGCCGTACGGAGTTCGGATACGTGGCCGAGGCGACGCTGGAAGTGCCCGGCGACCGCACGAGCACCATCCACCACCACGACAGCGACAACGACGGCCTTTGGACCAGCATGTACGGCGCGGGCGAGTGCTTCGCCTACGGCGCGACCAAGGACCCCATGTACAAGAAGCGGGCAGTGGCGGCCTTCGAGGCGCTACGCCAGCTACAGAAAGTTACGCAGGGCGGCGAACACGCCCCGCCGCACGGCTATGTGGCCCGCACCATCCTCCCCATCGACGGCCCCGACCCCAATGAAGGGCGTCTTGAGCGGGACAAGGAATCGCAGAAGAGCGACGCGCTCTGGAAGGTCTACGAACCCCGCTGGCCCAAAAGCGCCGACGGCAAGTGGTACTGGAAGAGCGACACCAGCAGCGACGAACTCGACGGACACTACTTCTTCTACCCCGCCTATTACGACCTCGTGTGCGAGACCGAGGAAGAGAAGGAGCGTGTGCGCGAAGTAGTGCGCGACCTGACCAATCACCTGATCGAGAACGGCTTCTATCTGGTCGACCACGACGGCACGCCGACGCGCTGGTCGATTTACGGTCCCGACAGCCTCAACCACGACGTAAACTGGTGGAGCGAGCGGGGCCTGAAGTCGCTGAGCATGCTGTCTTACCTGACCGTGGCCGAGCACATGACCGGTGACAAGAAGTACAGCGACGCGATTCAGATGCTGCGCGAAAAGCACGCCTACGACACCAATGCGATGATTACGAAGGTACAGTTCGGCGTCGGCTCGGGTAACCAGTCCGACGACGAGATGGCGATCATGTGCTACTACAACCTGGTGAAGTACACAAAGGACCCCGACCTGCGCGAGATGATGCTGTACTCGTTCTTCCAGTACTACGCCATCATCCAGCCGGAACTGAACCCTTTTTTCAATTTCGCCTACGCCGCGATGGGCATCGACGAGGCCTACGACTGCATCTGGGGCAGCTTCCCGATTCCGCCGCGCCGGGGCTGGCTGGCGGACTCGATGGACACGCTGCTCGGCTTCCCGCTGGACCGGCTCGATTGGCCCATGAAGAACAGCCAGCGGCTTGACGTGGTGCCGCTGCGCTGGCAGCAGACCGGCAAAGACTTGTTCGACCCGCTCACGGGGCGCGGCTACTGCGTGAACGGCAAGGTGCTGCCCATCGAAAACCGCCACATGAACCACTGGAATCATGACCCGTGGGATTTGGATTACGGCGGCAGCGGCCGTACGCTGGGCAACGGAACCGTGTTTCTGCTGCCGTACTACATGGGGCTTTACCACGGATTCATCACGGAATAGCCGGGGGCCGGTTGGCCTAAACCGGCGCATTCTGGTAAACTTTGGCGTCTCTTCCACGCCGCGCCGGGAGGGCCCCGGCGCGGCGCACTTTTATGCAAGGAGATTTTGAGCGCATGGATGTGGCGATTGTTACGGGATCGGGCGGCCTGATTGGCGCGGAGTCGGTCCGCTTTTTCAGCCAGCAGGGCTTTCATGTAGTCGGCATCGACAACGACATGCGGGCGGAATTCTTCGGCGCCGAGGCCTCCACCTCGTGGTCTGTGGCGCAGTTGAAGGAAAAAATCGGCAGCTACACGCACTACACCGACGACATCCGCGATTACGACGCGATGCGCCGCATCTTCGACACCTACGGCAAGGACATCAAGCTGGTGGTGCATACGGCGGCGCAGCCGTCGCACGACTGGGCGGCGCGTGCCCCCCGCACCGATTTCGGCGTGAATGCGCTGGGAACGCTGCACCTGCTCGAATGCACCCGCGAGGTCTGCCCCGAGGCGGTATTCATTTTCACCTCCACCAACAAGGTCTACGGCGATACGCCCAATTACCTGCCGTTGGTAGAGACCGAGACCCGCTGGACTATCGAGCCGGGGCATGCTTATGCCGAGGGCATCAAGGAAGACATGTCCATCGACCAGTGCACGCACTCGGTATTCGGTGCCAGCAAGGTGGCAGCGGATGTAATGGTGCAGGAGTATGGCCGGTATTTCGACATGAAGACGGTCTGTTTCCGCGGCGGCTGCCTGACCGGGCCGGGCCATTCGGGCGCAGAATTGCACGGCTTTGTGGCCTACCTGATGAAGTGCTGTGTCATCGGGCGGCAGTATCAGATTTTCGGTTACAAGGGTAAGCAGGTGCGGGACAATATCCACAGCGCCGACCTGATTCAGGCCTTCTGGCAGTTTTATCAGGCCCCCCGCGTGGCCGAGGTTTACAACATCGGCGGCGGCAAGTACAGCAATGTATCGATGATGGAGGCCATCACGATGGCCGAGGAGATCACCGGCAAGAAGATGGACACGGTATACCGTGACGAGAACCGGATCGGCGACCACATCTGGTGGATCGGCAACCTCGGCCGCTTCGAGGAACACTACCCCGAGTGGAAGATCAACTACGGCATCGAGCGGATCATGCAGGAAGTCTACGAGGCGAACGTAGAACGGGCCGGTGCCTGAACAAAACATACCGGTTGACCGCTATTGCGGAACCGCTTATAGTGAAGGTCATGGTGTGAGCGCTCGGGTGCGCAATGGTTCAGGGGAGAATCGCATGAGCAACTTCAGGGGACAGGTCATGTTTGGACGCCGTTTTATTTTGGCGGTCTTGGTCGCCATGGTCGTGATGCCGGCACTGGCATGGGGGCAATCCATTCAGCTGGTTCCGGGGACCGCCGACGCCTGCGGCGGCGAGCAGAGCGTGGTCGTCAATCTGACGAGCACGGCCAACGTATCCAGTTTCGGTTTCGAAGTCGCTTTCGACACCTCGCAGTACGAATACGTGCGCACGGAAAAAGGGGCAGACACCGCCACGTGGGTGCTGGTAAATGGCAACGTGCCCGCTAACCGCCCCGGGGTACTGATTGTGGGCGGCGCGCGCTTTACCGGCGCAATTTTAAATGGCGACGTCGAGGCCGCCGTCCTGGTGTTTCGCAGCGTTTGCGGGGGGCCCAACTGCGAATCGCCCTTGACGCTTCAGAATCCCTCTGCCAATACCTCGACGTACGCCCTGGAATCGGCAACGATAACTTGTGGCCCGGCGGTGCAGGAAGGCGAAGGGGAAGGCACGACCGAGGGTAGTCCCGAAGGTTCAACGGAAGGCTCCCCCGAAGGCACCACGGAAGGGTCGCCGGAAGGCACCACCGAGGGAAGCCCGGAGGGTACGACGGAAGGAAGTCCCGAAGGCACCACCGAAGGTTCCGAGGACGGCGAGGGCCAATTGGTAGACGAATTCCCCGTGGCGGTTTGCCAGGATATCACGGTGACCCTGCCCAGCGAGGGCTTTGTGGTGATTCAGCCGCAGGCGCTGGACGGCGGCAGCACGGACGATCGCGGGGCGGTCACGTTCACGGCCAGCAAGACCACCTTCCTCTGCTCGGATCTCGGGCCGAACACCGTTACCCTGCGTGTGCGCGACAGTGCCGGACAGGTCAGCACCTGCACCTCGACCGTGACCGTGGTCGATGATCGGGTATCGAGCGTGGTGTGTAAGAACTTCTTCACGTATGTCGATGTGGACGGGACCGTGACCGTGCGCCCGCAGGACATCAACAACGGGTCGCGGGACAACTGCGGCATCAAGTCGATCACGATTTCCAAGAGCGAGTTCACCTGCGCCGACCTGGGGCGCAATTCGGTCGAGCTGACTGTGACGGACAACAACAACAACGTGGAATCCTGTACCGCGACAGTGACAGTGCGCGATATTCTCTTTGCCTGCGTGGTGATTCCCAGCTACACACTAACGACGAACCGCGATGGACAGGGCGTAGTGACGATTGAGACACTGCCGAACGCTGACGATGGCGTGTCGTATCAGGAAGGCACGCGGGTCACCATCAAGGAAACGCCGGACACGGGCTGGACGTTCAAGGAATGGACCGGCGACATCGGCGGGGCGAGCTTCGGTACGAACACGATTACCGTGCCGATGACCCAGAACCGCGCTATCACCGCCGTGTTTGAGGAATCGACCACCACGCCGACGGGCTGCAACTGCAACCCGACCGGCAAGTCGAACCCCTTCGACAACCTGGGCGATATCGTAATGTCGCTGGCGACGCTGAGCGCGCTGGCCATGATGGCGGCCGCCCAGCGTAAGTTCTGGTGATAGGTAATCCATGAAGCACGTACAGGCCCCGGAGCCCGCTGGCTCCGGGGCCTGTTTCATTTGGGTGCGCCGGAATGCCCGACTTCCCGAGTTCGTTTGCTCCTGTCGGAGTACCTGACACCATGCGATTGCGTAGCCTCCCACTTTCCCTGCTGGTCCTCGTTTGCTTGTCGCCACAGGCAATCGCGCTTACGGTGCAGGTGCTGAGCCCCGGAGATGGTTTCTGCGGCAAGGAACAGACCGTGGCGCTGCGGGTGCTCGGCGCCGAGGCCCTCGCCAGCTTCGGCGTGGACATTGTCTACAACCGTGCGCAGTACGAGTTCCTTGGATCGCGCCGCGGCCCTGCGACCCGAAGCTGGCTTCTAGCCGACACCAACGAACTTTCCCGGGGCGTTATCAGCGCCGGGGGCACAGCCTTCTTCGGCGCGCCGATTTCGGGCGACGCGACGGTACTTCAATTACGTTTCCGGAGCGTCTGTGAAAACGCAGAGTGCCGCTCGAACCTACTGCTGCGGAATGCCACGGCCGGTACCGCGGGCGCACTGCTGGCGCCGGGCGATGTCGCTTGCGATGTGGACGGTCCGACGGAAGGCGAGAAGGACGACGCGCCCATCGTGCTCTGCCAGGATATCGTCGCGGTGCTCGAGCCGAACTTCCCCTTTGCTACCATCGAGACGCGCGACATCGATGCGGGCAGTTCCGATGATCGCGGCCCGGTGGTGCTGCGCGTGGAGCCGAGCACGTTCACCTGCGACGATGTCGGCGCGCGCACGGTTACCCTGCGCGGCACAGACAATTCCGGACGGGTAAGTACCTGCACGGCCCAGGTGACCGTAATCGATGAGCCCGACCCCCTGCTGCCCACTTGCCGCAACGTGGACCTGTATCTCGATGAACACGGCGAAGCCTCGCTGCTGCCCATCGCCTTGGGCAGCACCCGATTCGACTGTAGCGCCGAGGTCAGCCTCTCGAAGGAGCGCTTCACCTGCGAAGATATCGGCCGGAACACGGTGTCACTGATTGCCGTGAACCAGGGCGGAGAACCGGAGATTTGCACGGCCACGGTGACGGTGTACGACCCGCTCGGGGCCTGCCTCCCCCCTCCTGCCACCTACCGGCTGGAGGTCCGCCGGACGGGCGACGGTCAGGTGACGGTGGAGACGGCGCCCAACGCCGACAATGAGCGGTCCTACCTGCCCGGCACACGGGTGACGGTGCGGCAGGCAGCCTCGATGGGCTGGGTTTTCGCCGGTTGGCAGGGCGACGTATCGGACGCCCAATGGTCCGACGCCAGCATCACGGTCACCATGGATCAGGCGAAGTCGGTGACGGCGGTATTCGAGCCGGAGCCCATCATCGAGGAAGGCCGTTGCGGCTGCATTACCAACGGCGAGGATCCGATCAGCCGGCTGGGCGATTGGATCCTCGCTGGTGCAAACTTCGCGGCGGTGCTGGCCGCAGGAACCTGGCAGCGGCGCATCGGCCGGTAGCGGACTTAGATGCCGCTACCGCCGATGTGAATACCGCATTCCTTGTTGTCTTCGTCGAGATAATTGAACCAGCGCCAGCGGCCTGCGCGCGCGTGTTCGTGCGGAAGCGTCGGCGTGGTGCAGATAACGCAGCCGATGCTCGTATAGCCCTTCTCGTAGAGCGCGTTCTTCGGCACACCGTGCTCTTCCGAATACGCGTCGATACGCTCCTTGTCCCAATCCGCCAGCGGCGCGAGCTTGAGCAGCTTGCGGCCGTTGCGGTTGATCAGCTGGGCCTTGGGCGTCTCCTGCCGGAACTCGCTGTGGTCGCGGCGCAGGCCGGTAAACCACACATCGAGCGTCTCGAGCGCGGCGTCGTTCGGCTCCACCTTGCGGATTTTGCAGCAATACTCCTGCTTGGCCTTGTCGTCGAAGAACAAGTATTCGCCGTGCTGGGCCACCATGCGCTTGAGGCGCGCGGGGTCCGGCGTGAAGCGCTCCACGGTCAGGCCATAGCGCTGCTCGACTTCGCGCATGAGGGCATAGGTCTCTTCGTGCAGGCGCAGCGTATCAACCGTCATGACCCGCAGGCCCGGCGCAACCTTCGACATCATGTCGATCATGACGCAGCCGGTGTCCTGGAAGCTGGTGACGATGCCCGCGCGGGGACCATGATGCGCCAGCGCCCATCGGAACATGTCCTCCGGGCCCATGTCGCGCAGTTCTTCGTAGAGATCTTTTTCAGTGGTCTCGATGACCATAGGGGTACCCGCCTAGCCTTCGACGCCAAGGGCGGCCTGCAGGGCGGGCACGCCGACGCGCTTCGACCAGTCGCCGAAATACTCGCCCTCGCTGCGCTGCTCGCGCCAGAGGGTCAGGAGCTTTCCGATGGTCGGGGCGATGTCGTCTTCCTTGATCGTGACAATCAGCTTCTCGTTGACGCGCGTGCCGAGATAGTCGCCGCCCACGGTGAGCGTGTAGCGGCCCGGGCCCTTGCCGATGAGCCCGATCTCGGAGCTGCTGGAACGGGCGCAGCCGTTCGGGCAGCCGGTCATGCGGATGATGACTTCTTCGTTGCCGAAGCCGGCGGCCTCGAGCTGGTCCATGAGCGTGGGCATGTAGCGCTCGGCCTCGCTGGTGGCCAGGCCGCAGAGCGGCAGCGCCGGGCAGGCCATTTCCATGCGGCGCAGCGTGGCAATGCCCTTGTCGGTGGGCATCTTGTACTGGTCGATCAGCGCCTGCACGTCCGCCACGTCGGCGTCCTTGATATTGGCGAGGACGATGTTGTGGTGGGGCGTGACCCGCACGGAAGGCTTGTACTTTTCGATAATGGCGCGCAGGCCGCTCTTGAACTGGTAGCTGTTCTCGAAGTCCTTGATGCGGCCGTTCTCGATCCAGATGCCGACGTAGTTCAGGCCTTGTTGAAACTGCTTGTGCCAGCCGAGGTAGTCGGGCTGCGCCGAGGGCGTCACATTGCGCGGCTCATCGAAGGACTTGCCGGCGTATTCATAAACCTGCGCCTTGAACTGATCGAGGCCCATGCCGTCGATGGTGTACTTGAGGCGCGCCTGCTTGCGGTCGGTGCGGTCGCCGAAATCGCGCTGTACCTTGATGACGGCGAGGGTGATATCGAGCACCTCGTCGGGCGTCACAAAGGCGATGTGCGAACCGGCGCGCGGGTAGGTGCGCTCGAGCGTGTGCGAGAAGCCGAGGCCCCCGCCCGCGAGCACTTCGTAGCCCACAATGACGCCGTTCTCGGTCACCGCCATCAGGCCGAGGTCATTGGTGTAGAGGTCAACGCTGTTGTCGAAGTCCGTGCCGATGCCGATCTTGAACTTACGCGGCAGGTACTGCTTGAGGTACAACGGGTCCTCGACTTCTTCCACGAGGTTCTCGCCGAAGACCAGGGTCCCGTCCGGGGCGACCGAGGCCTTCTCGTCGTTGAGCCAGAGGTCGTAGTAGGCGTGGGACTTGAACAGCGTGGCGTTGCTGATTTCCTGCGCCAGCGCAATCAGGTCAGCGCCGCAATCCTTGTAGCGCGGATCGATATCGGCTACGGGGGCGGCCATGGTGTTGCGCACCACGTCGCCGCAGGCGCCCATGCTGGTGATCTGCTGCAGGAGATTGAGGTCGCGCACGAGCGAGCGGAAGTTGCCCTTCAGCACGCCGTGGAACTGGAAGCACTGGCGGCTCGTCGCGCGAATGTCGGCCTGGCCGTACTTGTCCGCCAGTTCGTCGCACAGCAGGTACTGCTCGGCCGTGATTTTTCCGCCAGGGAACTTGGTGCGGAGCATCATCGAGTACTCTTTATCGAGCCCCTGCTTCTTCCGCGGGATGCGCGTGTCGCGGTTGTCCTGCTGGTAGCTGCCGTGGTGCTTGAGCAGCTGCACCGAGTCTTCCGAGAAAAAGTCGTTGCCGTCCACCAGGTCCTGCGCAATATGGCCGTAGAGCCCTTTGCTCTCGACTTTCAGCGCTTCGTTTCCGCTCAGTTGCGACAGGTCGCCCTGCGATTCAATCAGACTAGCCATGGTAATTCCTCGTGGTCTATGTCGTAATTATGACTAAGTTGATAACTTTAATCAAGTTTTTCTCTGGAGGAAGAAACCGCACCGTTGGCAGCTCTATTCCGGATATGTCAACACCTTGTCTCATGCGCACTTACGGACATCCTGCAGCGTCAGTTCGCCGCAGCATCCCACCCCAGCTTGAGTGCCCGGTCGGCATTGCCCGAGAGGAACTTCTCGACTTGGGCGTCGGTGTAGTGCTGCTTGAGGAGTTCGCGCACCCAGTTGTAGTCGCGCGGCGACTTCCATTCCTTGGGCGGCCCCGTGAAGCCATCGAAATCCGACCCGAAGGCCACCACGTCCTCGCCGCCGTGCTGAATCAGGTGGTTGATGATCTTGATGAGGATCTCCTTGCAGGAGTGGACCTCGGGCTTGCTGAGCCAATAGGACATGGCGATGATGCCGACCACGCCGCCGGTATCGGCGATGGCGCGGATATCGTCCTTGTCGGGGTTCATGGCAAAGGGCGCGTATTCGTATACGCCCACGTGCGACATGATAATCGGCCGCTTCTTCGGGTGGTTCTTTGCAATCTCGTAGCATTCCTTACGCATCACGGGCGTGCCGTGGGTTACGTCTACCAGCATGCCGATGTTCATCATCTCGCGGATGAGTTCATGTCCCCACTCCGTGAGGCCTCTGTCGAGGTGGTATTCGCGGTTGAGCAGCCCCAGCTTGCGCAGCGGCATGTTCTCGGGAATCGCATCGACCGTATAGGTCGCTTCGTTGGGATAAAAGTGTGGCACGATCATGTGCCCGACGCCGCGACGGTGGAAATCGTAGAGGTTATCCATGTCGCCCTCGAGCACATGGGCGCCCTCGATGGATTGCACGATAGCAAGAACGCCCTCGTTCATCAGCTGGTGCATGTGGTCGTAGGACTCGGCGAAGTCGATAACGTTGCCCTTGCGTTTGCGCGTTTCGCGGATGACCTGCTTGAAGTGGTTCATCTGCTCGCGGCACATGTCAGAGGGGTTCTCGGAGAAGATGCGCTGGATGGTCGGGTACAGGTGCTGCAGGTAATGCAGCGGCGGGGCATCGTCCAACAGCCCGCGCTCGACGACATAGCACGTGGACAACAGCGCCTTGACGCCGCCGTCGAGCAGGGCGTCGATATCGGTCCGCATGCACAGGGGAAACATGAAGGCCGGCGGATTGTGCGCCTTCCAGAACTTGTGCCCCAGCATGTAGGTCTTCATCATCGGGTGCGCGTGCAGGTCGATCACGCCGAAAGGTCCGGCAGCAGTGCCGCTCATGGTTTTCCCTCCCTAGGAAGATGCGCCGGACCTGTCGTCCGGGGCGCGGTACTATAGCAAGTGTTCCCGGAGTGCGACGACATCGCCGACGACGAGCAGGGCCGGCGGATGCACCTGCGACTGCGAAGCGAGGGCGACAATCTCCCCCACCGTCGAGGCGAGCACGCGCTGCCCGGGACAAGTACCGGACTCGATGACGGCGGCGGGGGTTTCGGGAGCGCGGCCGCTGGCAAGCACGAGTTCGATCAGCGCGGGCAGACTGCCGACGCCCATGTAGAACACGAGAGTGCCCCGCTTCGGCACATCGTCGAGCCCCAGCGAGAGGGTGCCGTCGGCCTCGCGGTGGCCCGTGAGAAAGGTGACGCCCCGCGCGATGCCGCGGTGCGTGATGGGAATTCCTGCGGCAGCGCTGGCCCCGACGCCGGCCGTGACGCCCGGCACGATTTCGTAGGGAATGCCATGCGCGCGGAGAAACGCGGCCTCCTCTCCCCCGCGCCCGAACACGAGCGGGTCGCCGCCCTTGAGCCGGACGATGTGGCGGCAGCGTCCGGAAAGTTCCAACAGGAGCGTCTGAATATCGGCTTGCGGCAGCACGTGGCGGCCGCTGCGCTTGCCCGCGTAGACGTGCTCCGCGCTCGGCGCGTACAACGTCAGCAGGTCGGCGTTCACCAGCGCGTCGTAGACGACAGCATCGGCCTGCAGGAGACAATCCCGCGCGCGGAGGGTGAGCAATCCGGGGTCGCCCGGGCCGGCTCCGACGAGGTACACGGTGCCCGGCGTTTGCTGCAGTGCATCGTTCATGACCGGATCAGCTGGCCTCGGGCGCAGCCGCGACTGACGTCGGGGCCGCAGCATCCACGCCCTCGACCTCATTGAGGAAGGCGGTCATCACCTCGGTGAACTCGTCGGCATACTTGCGCGCGAGACTCTCATTGTGGCGTCCGCCCTTGAAGAGGCGCATGTGCTTGTTCTCGGCGGGACAGGCCTCGTAGAGGCTCATGGTTTCGTGTACCTTGAGTTCGGCCTCGGAATCCCCCGCGATAATCAGCGTAGGCATGGTCATCTTCGCGGCCATGTCAACCGGACGCATCTGTTCGGCGGAAACGCCCATGATGAATTCCGACCAGAAGCGGAAGGGATAGACCACGATGTGCGGCACGTGGAACATGTCGAGCCGGTTGTTCAGCGCGTGCTCGATGGTGTCGTAGCACTGCTGCAGCACGACGAAATTCCAAGGCGTATCTTCGAGCATGGTATAGGCAATGGCCGAGGCACCCATGGAAACGCCGTGCGCGCCGATGTGCTTGTAGCCCTTCTGCACGAGGAAGTCCCGCGCCGCGAGCACGTCGAAGCGCTCGTCGTAGCCCGCGGTGATGCCGCCCTCGGCGTTATTGCCGTGGCCGCGATGATCGAGAAGCACCGCGCCATAGCCGCGCGCCAGATAGTGTTCGGCATTCGCGACGGATTGCTTACGGCTTGCACTGATGCCATGCGCGAGCACCACGGCGCGATCGCCGTCTCCTGCCAGGTACCATGCGGAAATCGGTACGCCGTCCTGCGTCTTAAGGACGATGGACTCGACTGGACGTCCATCGATGTCCGCGCGATCCTCGAAAGGGGACGGCTTGGGCATGTACATGATGGATGCGGCGGCATAGCCGAGGGCGAACCATGCGGCTACGGTAAGGCTAAGGGCGAAAGCGAATCGCCTGGCATAAATCCGGCGGGCGTTCACGATGCTGGAAACGTCTCTTTCCCGGAGATGGACGCATACTGCCCGGGCTTGCGATCCTCAAAGAGATCGTTGTGGGCATTGATGCGCTTGTTGGATGCTTCGTCCAACTCGATCTTGGCGAGGCCGGTGTGGGGTTGGTCGGTGGGCGCTTCGGATAACCGCACGCCGCGCGTGCTCATCACCTGGCTGCGGCCGGTGAAGGTGAGCGTACGGCCCGCCTGCGATTCCTTGCCGATGCGGTTCGCCGTGATGGTGTACACACGGTTCTCGATGCTCCGCGCGAACATGGCATCCTGACACCACGGCAGCACGAGATTCGCCGGGTGCGCGATGATGTCTGCGCCGTCAATCGCCAGACAACGGGCGACCTCCGGAAAGAACCAATCGAAGCAGATCATCACGCCGACCTTGCCGGCAGGCGTCTCGCAAACGAGCGGCCGTTCTTCGCCGTGCGCAAAGAGATCTTTCTCGCGGCTGTACAGGTGAATCTTGCGGTAGTTGTGCAACTCGCCCGAAGGCAACGCCACCATCGCGCTGTTGTAAAACTTTTCGCCGGCGCTTTCGGAGTACCCGCAGACCAGCGTGGTGTTGTACTTGGCGGCTGATTCGACGAGCCACGTGGAGGTGGGCCCTTCGCCGAAGGGCTCGGACAAGCGCGCGAGCGCCTCCAGATCGGGAATATCGTAACCGGTCAGTGCGAGCTCGGGGAGCACCAGTAGATCGGCTGATTTGGCGAGCGCGATCTCACGTTCGTACATCAGGCGATTTGCTTCCTTCGCCCCGAACACAATATCTTGCTGCACATATCCAACTACGACTTGTGCCAACCCCAGCCCTCCGACTCAGACACCCACCAGATTTTCACGCCCCTTGTAAAGATTATACAGAACGCGTCTTGCGCTGTAAACCCGCAAGTAAAGGCTGTTAGACGCCAAGCGCGCGCAATAACGAACAACCAGAACGAGAAAGGCATTCGCTTCCATGGCGGAAAAGTTTATCTTCACCATGCTCGGCCTGAACAAGAGCTATGGCCAAAAGCAGGTATTAAAAGACATCAATCTATGCTTTTACCCCGGCGCGAAGATCGGCATCGTCGGGGAAAACGGCTCCGGCAAATCAACCATTCTGAAAATCATGGCGGGGATGGACGACAACTTCCGAGGTCAAGCCGATTTAACACGGGGATTTACCCGCGGCATCGTGCTGCAGGAGCCGGAGCTGCATCCGGAAAACACGGTGCATCAAGAACTTGAGTCGGCCTTCGGCGAGACGCAAACCCTGATGCGGGAGTTTGAGGCGGTGTCGGCGAAACTGGGCGAGCCACTGGATGACGACGCCATGCAGAAGGCCCTGGACCGCATGGCGGAGCTGCAGGACAAGTTGGATGCCGCGGACGCGTGGAACCTGGACCAGCGCCTGTCGAAGGCCAGCGAGGCCATGTGTCTACCGGAAGACGACCGTATTATCGACACGCTTTCGGGCGGCGAGAAGCGCCGCGTGGCACTGGCCAAGGCGCTGCTCGAGCAGCCGGACCTGCTGCTGCTCGACGAGCCCACCAACCACCTGGACGCCGAGACGGTCGACTGGCTAGAAATGCAGTTGTCGGATTACCCCGGCACGGTGCTGATTGTGACGCACGACCGCTACTTCCTCGATAACGTGACGAAGTGGATTCTCGAACTCGAGGGCGGCGCGGGGATTCCGTGGGAAGGCAACTACTCCTCATGGATTCAGCAGAAGCTGCAGAAGCTGGCATCCGAAGAGAAGAAGGACAGCGAGCGCGGCAAGGCCCTGCGAAACGAGCTGGCGTGGATCAAGATGAGCAACAAGGATCGGCACGAGCTGAGCCGCCAGCGCCTGGGCGAGTACGAGCAGCTGGTGGCGCGCGAAAGCGCCGCGTCGAAAAGCGATACCGCGGTCATCCAGATCGCGCCGGGGCCGCAACTGGGCGATCAGGTGATCGAGTTCGCCAACGTGTACAAGAAATTCGACGAGCGGCCGCTCTTCGAGAACGTCAGCTTCCGCGTGCCCAAGGGCGCGGTGGTCGGCATTGTCGGCCCGAACGGCACCGGCAAGACCACCATGATGAAAATGATCATGGGCATGGAACAGCCCGACGCGGGCGAAGTGAAAATCGGATCGACGGTCGAGCTGTCGTATGTCGATCAGGAACGCGCCGCAATCGCGGGCGACGTGAGCCTGATTGACGAAGTGGGTGAAGGCAAGGCCGACATCGAAATCGGCGAGCAGAAGATTCCGATTCGTCAGTACCTCGCGCGCTTCGGATTCCGCGGACCCGCGCAGCAGAAGATGGCGAAGGATCTTTCGGGCGGCGAGCGCAACCGCTGCAACCTGGCGAAGCTGCTGAAGGAAGGCGGCAACGTGCTGCTGCTCGACGAGCCGACCAACGACCTCGACGTGAACACGCTGCGCCTGCTGGAAGAAGCCATTCAGAATTTCAGTGGTTGCGTGCTGCTCATCAGCCACGATCGTTTCTTCATGGACCGCGTGTGCACGCACCTGCTGGCCTTCGAGGGCGATGGGCAGGTGCGCTGGTTCGAGGGCAACTTCCGCGAGTACGAGGAATGGCGCCTGAAGGAACTCGGCAGCAAACTCTTCGACAACCGCCGCAGCCGCTACAAGAAGCTGCTCAGCAAATAGCACACAGCAAAAAGAAACGGCGCCGGGATGGGGAGTTCCCGGCGCCGTTTTTGTTTACATTGCCGGCGTTGCGCCACGAAGCTGCTGCGCTCACATGGGGAGTACGAGTCGCAGCCGATTAGTGCGTGAGTGAGTGGTGAGGAAGGGAGAGGACTCCGCGGCACCGTCACCAGGCAATGAAAGAGGATTTAATTTTCGACCACGCAGGCGACGCGGCGCAGCAGGTCCGCCGTAATGAAAGGCTTCTCGACGAAGGCTTCGGGAGCGCGCACGCCGGTGTGCTGCCCGATGCGCGCTTCGTCGTACTCGGTGCCGAGTTCGTAATCGTTTACGCTGCTCAGCATCAGCACGGGGATGTGTTCCGTGCGATGGTCGGTGCGCAGTTCACGCAGCGCCTGGAATCCGTCCACCACCGGCATGCGTACGTCGAGCACCACCAAGTCCGGGCTTTTCTCCGCAGCAAGCGGGACGACATCCACGCCATCACGGCTTTCGTATACGTCGTAGCCCTCAGCAGCGAGCAACTCGCTCACCGAGCGGCGGATCACTGTTTCGTCATCGACAATCAAGACGCGCATCGAAGCATGCTGCATGGCAGTTCCTCCTCATGCACATGGCCACCACGGCCATCCAAAAGGAGTTGTACCATGCTTTTCGGGTTTTCGCCAAACCTCACTGTAACCAACTATGTAACAACAACTTATGAAATTTTACCCCATATGGGGCAGAATTCGGGCTGGCGGGTTTCGGTGGACTTCCCATAAAGCTGCAACTCTAAGGGTTATTAGGGGATAGAAGGGGTTAGAAATTGTTGAAGCAGTTTCAGCGGTTCTGTTACACTTCGGTTCTGCCCCGGGTCGGGGCAATTACACACCCTTTAGGAGGCTGTCATGTTGCGTATTGGTTTGCGTATGTTTTCGACGGCATTGGTGGCGGTGCTGCTGCTCGGCGGCATGTCCGGCTGCAAAAGCAAGAAGCAGGAGCCCCTTGCTCCGGCGTTCGACGATTCTGCGAATCGTGGAATGGAATCGACTTCCAACGAAGGCCTGAACACGAACTTGGACCTTTCGCGTCTGCCGTTCGTGAAGGCGGACGATCTGGAAGTGGTCTACTTCGATTACGATTCGTCGTCGCTTCGTGCCGATGGGCTGGCTGCGATCAGCCGGAATGCTGACCGCATGAAGGCGCGTCCGGAGTATGTATTCCAGATTGCGGGCCACTGCGACGAGCGCGGCACGCAGGAATACAACATCGCGCTGGGCGAACGCCGCGCGCTGGCCGTGCGCGATCACTTGATCAAGCTGGGCGTTTCGGGCGATCGTATCATCACGATCAGCTATGGCGAAGAGATGCCGGCCGTGATGGGCTCGGGTGAATCGGCCTGGGCGAAGAACCGTCGCGCGGAATTCCTTCAAGCCCTGCCTCGGTAATCGAACATGAATCGGGAGGTCCTCATGAAGATAGCGTATACGCTGCAGACATCGTGCTATGCGATGGCGCTGCTGGCCCTGGTGGGCTGCGGCACGACGATGGCGGGCAGCCGCGACCAGATGGAATCGACGGTGTATGATACGCACCGCCGCGTCGTCAATCTGGATACTCAGCTTGGGGACACCCTGACGAAGTTGAACGAGACGACGGCCGAGCTGATTCAGCGCGTGAACGACAGCGATCAGACCACGCGTCGGCTGCTGAGCCTGGTGGAAGAAAACCAGCGGAAGATCGACGGGCTGCAGAAGGACGTGACCGACGTGAAGAAGGTCATCTATCAGCAGTTCAACCTGACGCTGCCGAGCTCGGGCTATGCTGCCCCGACTTCGCAGGGCGTGACGATTCTTCCGCCGGAGACCACGGCGGCTCCCGCGGGCGATGCCGACATGGGCGCGATGGAGGAGATGTCTGCTCCTGACGCGCCGGTATCGGCGCCGGCGGCCCCGGCTGCTGCAGGCGACCCCGAAGAGCACTACAAGGCGGCTCAGCGGGACTATGCGAACGAACGCTATACGGAGGCGCTGGCGGCGTTCCAGGAACACCTGCAGATGTGGCCGAGCGGCGAGACTTCGGCGAATGCCCTCTTCTGGAAAGGCAAGTGCCACCTGAAGCTGGGTCAGTACAACGATGCGATTACGGACTTCGAGCGGCTGGCGAAGGAATATCCGACCAACACGAAGGTGCCCTTTGCGATGCACAACGAGGCGGTGGCGTATTCGAACCTGAACCAGCCCGCGGAGGCCGAGCGTCTGCTGTCGTCGGTCATCGCGAACTACCCGGTCTCCCCCGCTGCCGAACAGGCGCGGATGGACCTGGAGAAGCTGAAGGGCCGCTAGGGGCGTCGTTTCGAGTATCATGATCTTGTCCGGCACGCGCGGGAGCTTCCCGCGCGTGCGTTTTTTCAGGCCGGCGAAAAGGAGCAGCATGTGCGTTACTACGCGGGTATCGATGCAGGCGGCACGAAGACGCATTGTCTGGTGTGCACCGAGGACGGCACAGCCGTAGGTTTCGGCCGCGCGGGTACGGGCAACTACGAAGGCTACGGGGTAGACGCTGCGCGCACGGAAATCGACAAGGCGCTGAACGATGCCTTGGCCGAGGCGGGTATCGCGAAGGACGCGCTGTCGGGCGTCGGGCTCGGCATTGCCGGGGCTGACGTGCCGGAAGACTATGTGATGCTTGAGCGCGAGATATTCACCCCTGTCTTCGGCAAGGTGCCGTATCTGCTGCGCAACGACAGCATGGGCGGCCTGCGCGGGGGCACGATGAACCCGGACGGCGTGGTAATTGCCTGCGGCACGGGCTGCGTGTGCGCGGGGCGCAACGCCCACGGCGACGAGACCCGCGTGGGCGGCATCAACGAGCATTTCGGCGACCAGGTGAGCGGCTCGAGCATCGGGGAGCGCGGCCTGCATGTGGTGTGGCGCTACCGCGATGGCATCGCGCCGCACAGCCTGCTGGTGGACAAGTTCCTCCAGCGCTCCGGCCAGCCGGATCTGGAGGCCTTCTTCTACGCGATGTACCGCGAGGAGATGACCTTTGCCGACCTGCAGCCCATGGCGCGGCTGGTGTTCGACGCCGCCTACGAGGGGGACGCGCAGGCCTGCGATATCCTCGAATGGGGCGGCAGCTATCTGGGCGACATGGTGACGGCGGTGGCGCGTCATCTCGGCATGACGCGCGAGGCGTTTGACGTAGTAATGGCGGGCAGCGTGTTCAAGGGGCGCAGCCCGGTATTGCGCGATGCGATGGCGGCGCGGATTCACCGCACCTGCCCCGAGGCCCGGCTGGTAATGCCGATTTACGAACCCGTGGTGGGCGCGGTCTTGCTCGGACTGGAACTGGACGTTACCATGTCGGAGGAGGCCTACGCGCGGCTGGGGCAGTCGCTCGAATCGCTGGGCGTGAAACACGGCGTATCCTTCAAATCGGAGTAAGGCATGAAGTTGCGGTCTGGACACATTGCGATTCTGGTGCTGGCCCTTATCGGCGGCTTTGTCATTTTCGCGGTCACGTGGAAGCCGGGCGCCACGACGGCACCACCGGCGGCCGACCTGCCTCCGGGCGCGCAGGCCAATGCCGATTTCCTCAAGACGGTGCACGAGGAACAGGAGAAAACACCGATGCAGGCGGGTGTCGGCTCGATTCTTCCGGGCGGTGCGGACGAAGGCGGCCCCCGGATTGAAATCCCCACGCTCGACCTTGATGTCGGCCTGATGCCCAACGATGCGCTGGGGCGCTACCAGATGCCGGTGAAGAACACGGGCAACCTGCCCCTGCAGGTGCAGCAGGTAACCACCAGCTGCGAATGCACGCGCGGCGAAGTGCCTCCCGGCGGATTCACGCTCCCCCCCGGCGGCGAGGGAACCATCGAGATTATCGTCGATCCCTACCGCATTCCGGGATTCGAGGCGACGCGCCACCTGACCATCAAGAGCACCGATCCGATTACACCCTTCCTGGAATTTAACGTCACTTCGCACATCACGCCGGAGTTTTCGCTGGAGCCGGAGAGCTTCGACTTCGGGACGGTGGAGAAAGGCGCGCCGGCCGCATTGACCATGAGAATACGGCAATTGCGCGACGAAGCGGTCGTCGTGGATAAGGCTGACGGGCACGGTCCCTTCGACCCATCCGTGGATCGCGGCGATTTCGAGGCCGAGGTAACCCCGGTGCCGGAGGACCAATGGCAGCAAGCGGGCAAGGCGGAATACGACCTTACGGTGCGGCTGAAAGATACCGTGCCGATCGGCAAACTGGATACCCGCGTCTACCTGCTGAACAATGTGAAGCGCATCCAGGCGCTGCCTCTGAAGGTGACGGCGGAAATCACGGCCCCCTACTCGGTGGAGCCTGCGCTGGGCGACGTGCTCGGGGTGCCGAACAAGGCCGACATGCGGGCTACCATCAAGGTGAGCGGTACGGACGGCATCGCGATTGAAAATGTTGTCGTGAAGCCGGAGTTGTTCAGCGCCACGGTGCGGGACGAGGACGAGGCGACGGCGGCGTATATCGACGTGGAATTGAACCTGAACGCTCCCGCGGGCGCCATCCGCGATTTTGTGCATTTCGACGTGGTGGCCGATGGAAAGCGCTATTCGGAACGTACTGACGCCCATGCCGTCGGCGTGGGGCCGCCTGCAGCAGCGGCAAGTGGAGAATGATTTGATGGGTTTGGACGAGCAGGCGCTGCGCGCCAAGGCCGAGGCATACGGACAGGAACACATCTTCCGGTTCTGGGACCAGTTGGACGCGGCGGAGCGCGCGGCGCTCCTCGAACAGATCGCGGGCATCGACTTCGAATTGATGCACCGGCTGGCGGACACCTGGATTCACCACGAGCCGGAGGCGGAGCGGTTTCAGGAAATCAGCCCGGTGCCCTGCATCCCCAAGGCCGACCCGGGGCACGTGGGCGCGCAGGAGGCCTGGGCCGCCGGCGAGGCGGCACTCCGCGCAGGGCGCGTGGGGCTGTTCCTCGTGGCGGGCGGCCAAGGCACGCGGCTCGGATTCGACGGCCCCAAGGGCTCCTACCCCATCGGCCCGCTGACCGGCAAGTCCATCTTCCAGTACCACGCCGAGAAGATCATCAACCTGCAGCGCCGGTTCGGCTGTACGCTGCCGTGGTACATCATGGTGAGCGACACGAACGGCCCGGCGACGGAGGGCTTCTTCCAGGAGCACGACTACTTCGGCCTCGACCGCGGCCAAGTGATGTTCCTCCGTCAGGCGATGGTGCCCTGCATGGACGACAATGGCAAGTTCATGCTGGAAGCGCCGGGGCGGCTGGCGATGAACCCGAACGGGCACGGCGGCTCGATTCCCGCGATGGTGGAGACCGGCGTGCTGGACGACGCCCGCAAGCGCGGCGTGGATATCCTCAGTTATTTCCAGGTGGACAACTGGGCGGTGAAGGTGGCGGACCCGTACTTTATCGGCTACCACGTGTTGCGCAACGCGGACATGTCGAGCAAGAACCACCGCAAGAACGCGCCGCGCGAGTCGGTGGGCGTGCATTGCCTGTGCGATGGCGAGTACCGGGTGATCGAATACAGCGAGTTGGACATCTACCCGCAGCTGCTGGAGACCGACGACGACGGAAACGTCGTGTACTACGCGGGCAATCCGGCCATCCACCTGCTGAGCGTGGACTTCGTGCAGCGGGTGCATGATCACTTCGACCAGTTCCCGTGGCACCTGGCGCACAAGAAGATCCCGTTTGTGAACGACGCCGGAGAAACGGTGACGCCGGAAAAGCCCAACGGCTACAAGTTCGAGACCTTCGTGTTTGATTCGCTGCGTTTCGCCGACCACGACCCGGTCGCGCTGGAGATTCACCCCGAGGGCGAATATACGCCCATCAAGGAATTCGAGGGGGCCAACAGCGTGGTGGCGGCACGCCGCAGTATGAACCGGCACTGGGGCAAGTGGCTCGAGGCGGCCGGGGCTACGGTGCCGCGCGACGCCGATGGCGAACCGACTATCCAGATCGAAATAAGCCCGGCGCTGGCGCTGTATCAGGATGAGTTCGTGGAGAAGATGCATGGAACCGACTGGCCCGAGGGCATGGACATCAGCATTGACGCGGAGGGGAACATCGAGACGCCGGCCCATGCGTAGGCTGGCATGCGCGCTGGTGGCCCTGTGCGGTCTCGCCGCGCAGGCCGAGACGCCGCCGAACATCATCTACATCATGGCCGACGACCTCGGCTACGGCGATCTGGGCTGCTATGGCCAGAACACGATTAAAACCCCCTATATCGACGCGATGGCGTCCGAGGGCATGCGGTTTACCCAGGCTTATGCGGGCAGCACCGTGTGCGCTCCCAGCCGCTGTGCGCTGATGACCGGCAAGCACACGGGGCAGGCCTACGTGCGCGGAAACGTGCTGGTGCCCTTGGCCGACAGCGAGGTCACCGTGGCCGAAGTGCTGAAGACGCGCGGCTACGACACGGCGCTGATCGGCAAGTGGGGCATCGCCGAGCCCGGCACCGAGGGCGTACCGAACAAGCAAGGCTTCGACTACTTCTTCGGATACCTGAACCAGATGCACGCGCACAACTACTACCCCGACTACCTCTGGCGGAACGAGGAGAAGGTGACGCTCGACAATGTGGACCCGGGCGATGGCGTGTCCACGGTGACGAAGACCTACTCGCACGATCTCTTTGCGCAAGAAGCGCTGGACTACGTGGCGCGGGAACACGACAAGCCTTTCTTCCTCTATCTCGCGCTCACACTCCCCCACGCCAACAACGAACGCGGCGGCAAGGAAGGCAACGGCATGGAAGTGCCGGACCTCGCGCCGTACGAGGACAACGATTGGCCCGCGCCGCAGAAGGGCCATGCGGCCATGATTACCCGTCTCGACCGCGATGTGGGCCGCCTGATGCAGGCGCTTAAGGACCACGGGCTGGACGAGAACACGATTGTCTTCTTCACCAGCGACAACGGTCCGCATGCCGAGGGCGGCGCCAAGCCCGAATTTTTCCGCAGCGCGGGCGACCTCAACGGCAAGAAGCGCGACCTGACCGACGGCGGCATCAAGGTGCCGATGATTGTGCGCTGGCCGGGCCATGTCGAGGCCGGTAGCGAGAGCGATCTGGTGTGGGCCTTCTGGGATTTCCTGCCCACTGCCGCAGCGCTGGCCGATGCCGAACCCCCCAAGGACATCAACGGCATCAGCGTCCTCCCCACGCTGCTGGGGCAGGAAGGCCAACAGCAGCACGATTACCTCTACTGGGAGTTCTTCGAGGGGGGCTTCTTGCAAGGCGTACGCATGAAAAACTGGAAGGGTATCCGGCGCGACTTCCGGCGCTTCGAGTTGTACGACCTGAACGCAGACCCCGGCGAAAAGACCAACGTGGCCGACGAACATCCCGAGGTCGTAAATCAGATCGCAGGCATCATGGACCAGGCGCGCACGGATTCCGAGCACTTTCCCATTCCAGAAAAGGCGCTGCGCAACAAGAAATAGCGCCGGGAGACCGACATGATCCAGCGGCTGTTCGAAGGGCATCTCAACGTGGCGGACCTCGAACGGTCCATGGAGTTCTACGAGCATGTGGTCGGCCTGCAACTGGGCCTCAAGGAAGAGAGCCGGCGCATCGCGTTCTACTTCGCGGGCGGCTGGAACCACACGATGCTCGGCCTGTGGGAAAAGCCACAGGACCAGATCTGGCGGCAGCACCTGGCTTTCGCCATCGAGCCCGGTGACCTGGAGGCGGCCATCGAGGGCCTGCACGAGAAGGGCGTGGCGACCAAGGATTTCTTCGAGCAGGAAACCAGCACCCCCTTCGTGTTCGGCTGGTCCCCCGCCGCCGCCATCTACTTCGACGACCCCGACGGCCACCTGCTGGAATTCATCGCCCCCCTGCCCGGCCCGCCGCGTCCCGAGTTCGGCATCCAGCCCATTACGGAGTGGGCGCGGTAGGCGGAATCGACCGGGTTTGCCCGAAAATGCGGATCGCGTTAGAATTCATTTAGTGGATGTAGATGAACGGGAGACCTCCCCATGAATCAGTACACTGCGGTAATCAAGCAGCAAGCGGATTGCTGGATCGGCTGGATTGAAGAAATACCCGGGGTGAATTGTCAGGAACCCACGCGCGAGGCCCTGCTCGAAACGCTCAAGGCCACTTTGGAAGAGGCCATCGAGATGAATCGAGTGGATGCCCTGAATGCCGTGCCGGGCGTTCACGAAAAGGAGATCGTGAGTCTCTAGGGTGCAGCGTTCCCAATTCATCAAGCACTTACGCTCCCACGATTGTACATTGATTCGCGAAGGTAGCCGGCATTCCTGGTGGGGCAATCCGGCCCGGAAGAGGCGTAGCGCTGTCCCGCGTCACCGAGAGGTCGACGACACACTCTGCCGCAAGATTTGCCGCGACCTCGATATCCCCACGCCTTGATCCGGATTTCGATTGCGGGCACCCGCCAATCGCGCTACACTAGAGGTGCAAGGCCGCGCGCGAATAAGGGCCTCTCGACGCGCAGGCGAATCAGGGTGATGAGCATGTCCGCCACAACCCAACTCAAGACGCTGCTGGAATCGCACACCATGCGCGCTGCGCCCGCGCTGGTACACGCGGAAAAAGGCGCGCTGCGCTGCCTGGCTTGCGGCCACCGCTGTTTGATTCGCGAGGGCCGCGCAGGCGTGTGCAAGGTCCGTTTCAACCACGGCGGCGAACTGCGTGTCCCCGCGGGCTATGTGGCTGGCGTGCAGGTGGACCCGATTGAGAAGAAGCCCTTCTACCACGCCTATCCCGGACGGAACGCGCTGTCTTTCGGCATGCTGGGGTGCGACCTGCACTGCGGCTATTGCCAGAACTGGGTGACCAGCCAGGCGCTGCGCGACGACGAGGCCGTGGCGCTGCCGCGCTTTGTCGAGCCGGACGAACTCGCCGAGCTGGCCGTGCGCGAGGGCGCGCCCGTGGTGGTGAGCACCTACAACGAACCGCTGATTACGGCGGACTGGGCGGTAGAAGTATTCAAGGTGGCCCGCGAACGCGGCCGGGTCTGCGGGTTTGTCAGCAATGGCAACGCGACGCCGGAGGTGCTGGAGTTCCTGCGGCCTTACGTGTCGCTGTATAAGGTGGACCTCAAGGCCTTCAACGAGCGTGCCTATCGAGAGCTCGGCTGTACGCTGAAGAACGTGCTTGAGACCATCGGACGGCTGGTGTCGATGGGCTTCTGGGTGGAACTGGTGACGCTGGTGGTGCCCGGCCTGAATGATGACCCCAAGGAACTGCGCGGCATGGCCGAGTTTATCGCGGGTATCTCGCCCGACATTCCCTGGCATGTGACGGCCTTCCACCCCGACTACAAGATGAGGGACCGGAACGGTACGTCGCTGGACGCCATCGACATCGCGTACGAGGCGGGCAAGACGGCCGGGCTGCATTTCGTGTATCCGGGCAATGTGCATGGCCGGGTGGGCGAGCGCGAACACACCTGCTGCCCCGGCTGCGGAAGCGTGTTGATCCGGAGGCGCGGCTTCCATGTGCTGGAAAACCGCATGCAAGGCGACACCTGCCCCGACTGCGGGCGCTCGGTGCCGGGCGTGTGGGAAGCCGAACCGCCGCGCCAGGGCGATGGCGACGGCCTACCGCGGCCGCTGTTTCTGTGAGTTCCTCCCCCGCCATGCGTATTCGCTTCGCCTCGCTCGCGCCGCAGACACAGGCCCTACGCGCCGAACTCGATGCCGCCATGTCACGGGTGCTGGACCGTGCGTGGTACATTCTGGGCGAAGAGGGCGAGGCCTTCGAGCGGGAATTCGCGGCGTACCTCGGCGCGGGCCATGCGGTAGGCGTCGCCAACGGCACCGACGCAATTCAGTTGGCCTTGATGGCGCATGGCATCGGAACCGGCGATGAGGTCATCTTGCCCGCGAATACCTGCGTGCCGACGGCGGCGGGGATTGCCGGCTCAGGCGCCACGCCCGTACCCGCAGACGTGTGCCCGGATACCCTCACGCTGGACCCGGCGGAGATTGCCCGTCTCGCCACGCCCCGCACACGGGCGGTTGTGGCGGTGCACCTGTACGGCCACCCCTGCAATATGGACGCCTTACGCGCCGAGACCGAGGCGCGTGGGCTGTTGCTGATCGAAGACGCCGCGCAGGCGCACGGGGCATGCTACAAGGGACAGCCCTGCGGCACACTGGGCGACATCGCGGCCTTCAGCTTCTACCCCAGCAAGAACCTCGGTGCGCTGGGCGACGGTGGCGCGGTGGTGGCGAACGATGCCGAGGTGGCAGAACGGCTGCGCAAGCTGCGGCACTATGGCGCCGAGGCTCGCTACGTGCATACCCTGCGCGGCATCAACAGCCGCCTCGACGAACTGCAGGCGGCCGTGCTGCGCGTGAAGCTGCCATACCTGAACGCTTGGAACGAGCGACGCCGCGCCCTGGCAGCACGCTACGATACCGGACTCGCCGGGCTGGCGCTGCGTTTGCCGGTGGAAGCTGACTGGTCCACAGCCAACCGGCATCTCTACCCCATCCGCACGCCCGACCGCGATGCCCTGGCTGCGCATTTGAAAGAGGCCGGCATCGGAACGCTGATTCACTATCCGATTCCCATTCACCTGCAGCCAGCGTATAAGGATTGCGGACAAGGATCCGGCAGCCTGCCTGTGGCCGAACAGGCGTGTAACGAAGCGTTAAGCCTGCCGCTGTATCCTGAGTTACCGAAGTCGGAGCAGGACGAGATAATCGCGGCGGTACTGGAATACTTCGAGCGCGTGTAGCGAGACGGCTGCGCGTCAGACACCCATGACCTTGCGGATAAGTCGGTCGCGGAGTTTGTCGGGAATCCAACGGGCAATAAAGTACTGGATGCCCGCGCCCGCACCGCAGCGATAACGCGTCTTGGGGGCGTCGGAAGTGATGGCATGGACCACGCAATCGGTCACATGCTTGACCGGGACGGCGCGTCGCTCGGCATTGGCGGCCTCGCGCCGGAGCGCTTCGATGGGGCCGGCATACAGCGTGTGCGCTTTTTTGGACATGCGCGCCAGCATCGCCTCGTTGTCCGCCTTCGATTTTTCCCAGATGGGCGTCTGAATGGCGCCGGGCTGAACGATGCTCACGCCGATATTCCAAGGCGCGAGTTCGATGCGGAGCGCATCGCCGACGGCCTCGACCGCGAACTTCGACGCCGCGTAGGGCGCCATGAACGGGGCTGCGAAAAAGCCGTTTGTGGAGCTGATGAGGCAGAGGCGGCCGGAGGCCTGACGCAGAAGGGGCAGACAGGCTTGCGTGACCGCGACCAGCCCATTCACATTGATGTTCATCTGCCGCGCGAAGTCTTCCGCCGGAATGAATTCCAGCGGTCCCGCGATGGCGATACCCGCGTTGTTTACCAGTGCATGCAGGCCGGCCCCGCCGGTTTCCTCGGTCAGCCGCGCGACTGCTGCGGCAATCTGCTCCGGCTTGGTCACATCGAGAATGATGGGATGCAGCCTGCCGCCGCTCTCCTGGCGCACGCGCTCGCCATCGGCATCACTGCGCACGCCCGCATAAGTATGATAGCCCTGCTCCGCCAGCGCCACTGCGCAGCCATACCCAATACCCGTCGAAGCGCCGGTCACCAGCGCGTACTTGGCCGCCATGCTACTTGGTCCCTTCGCTTTCGAGATGCGTGGGCGAAGTGCCCCGACGCGCCGCCAGCCCGTGCTGCTTCTCCGACGCGATGCGTTCCGCGATTTCCGTCACCTGCAACTTGAGCCAGTGGGTGGTGGGACTCTCGGGCCGGTAGTCCGCCGGGCTGAGGTGGTCCACACGGCCGTTCTTGCGCAGCGTGTTCACCTGCTTCAGTTCGCGCGGCTCATCCGGGTTGTACACCGCCAGCGCGATGCCGCCGTGCTTCTTGATCACGCTGAAACTCGGTACGTCGCTGGGACCGTCGGCGATATAGATCATGTTGCGGATCGGCACGCGGCGGTCTTCCTCATCGATGGAGTCGTTCACCGAAATGCCGTCCACCTTGTTCACGCCCTTGTTGATTTCAAAGATGGCGCGGGTCTTGGTGGTGTTGTCGAGGGTGTTGGCGATTTGCGATATCGGGCCACTCTCGGGCACGCCGTCGGGAAAGCGCGGCGGCGCGGGCTGTTCGATAAACTCGCAGGCCCAGATGCCGTGCAGATATTCCGCCACCGCCGAGCCGTCGATCATCGCACGCAGACCGGTGCTGACTACATAGTGCTCAAGCTCGAGTCCCCACTTTTCGAAGGCGGGCTGCTTGAGCACCGCATTCAATTCGGCGAAGATTTCCGGCACGCCGGGATAGAACTTGATGAGCGCGCCGAGCTGGCGCAGCTTCTCGTTGGTGAGCCCCTTCATGCGGCCGCGCTCGACGTAGGCCAGCAGGTGGCCCAAATAACAGGTTTCCGGATTCACCCGGATGCCCGCCTGCGCGTAGTAGGCCGGCAGCGCGTTCACCTCTTTCCAGAACGATGCGCCATCCACGCCGAAGGCCTCGAACAAGGGCTGCTGCATGTACTTGGGCGTCAGCGTCTTATCGAAATCCCAGATGATGGCGATGATGTCTTGCGAGAATACGGGGCGGTCCGACACAGCGCGATTCCTTGTTGGCTGGCGGCACGATAGCAGGCCGTCCGCCGCGCGGGCAACGTGAACAGCGGCAAGGACTTTGCTAGACTTTGACCATGCCAGTCTCAGTCCATCCCAAAGTGTTGGCGGTCATTCCCGCCCGCTACGCCTCGGAGCGCTTCCCGGGGAAGATGATCGTCGAGCTCGAGGGCAAGCCGCTGGTGTACCACGCCTACGCGCGGGCCTGCAAGGCGTCGCTGATTGACGAGGTGGTCGTGGCGGCGGACGACGAGCGCATCGCCGACGCGCTCGCGCCCTACGGGGTCAACGTGGTCATGACCAGCCCCGACCACACCACGGGCACCGACCGCGTGGCCGAGGTGGCGGCACAGGCGGACGCCGAGATCATCGTGAACGTGCAGGGCGACGAGGCGCTCATCGACCCGCAGGTGATTGACGACACCATCCGCCCGCTGCTGCGCGAGCCAGACGTGGCGATGTCCACCGCCTGCCACGCGCTGACCGACCCGGCGAAGATTGCCGACCCGAATATCGTGAAGGTGGTACGGGACAGCAAGGGACACGCGATCTATTTCTCGCGCGCGCCGATTCCGCACGTGCGCGGCGGCGGGGCCACGGAGAAGCCCGTGCATTTCCAGCACATCGGCCTGTATGTCTTCCGGCGCGATTTCGTGATTGTCTACGCCAACATGGCCCCCACGCCGCTGGAGCAGCTGGAAAAGCTGGAGCAGCTGCGGGCCATCGAGAACGGCTACAAGATCGCCGTGGTGGAAACGGACTATCGCTGCATCGGCGTGGATACCCCGGCCGACCTCGAGGAAGTGCGCACGCTGCTGGCCGCCGAGCGCGGGGCCTAGGCACCCCGGCGCAGCACGACCAGCCGCCACCACAATCCGCCGAGCTGCCACACCACACGGGCGATGCGGGGAAAGTTGAAGAACTGCGACTTCCCGTGCGCGCGCTGGTAGTGGTGTACGGGCACCTCGACGAAGCGGCATCCGGCGCGCGTCATCTTCACCATCATCTCAGCGCAGATGACGCCGCTGTCGCTTTCGAGCGTGACCTTTTCAAACACGCTGCGCCGGATCAGACGGAAATCGCAATCCACATCGCGCAGCGGCAGGCCGAAAGCCAGGCGCACGATCCAGTGGTAGACGCGCCCGATGACGATGCGGTGCAGCGGGTCGTGCCGGTCGATCTTGTAGCCCTGCACCACGTCCACCTCGGGACCCGCGTGCGGCAGCAACAGCACCAATTCGCGCACGTCGTACTGGGCGTCACCATCGGTGTAGAAGATCCACTCTTTCGTGGCCGCCGCGAAGCCGCTGCGGAGAGCGCCGCCGTAGCCGCGGTTGGTTTCATGGTGCAGCACACGCACTTCCGGGAAGCGCTTCTTGATCTCTGCCAGCAGATCCTGCGTGTGCTCCGCGCTGCCGTCGTCCACGAGCGTGATGTCGTAGTCTATCTCTAGTCGCTCGGCAGTGCGGATGGTTAGCAGCACCATGCTGCCCATCGTCCCCCAGTCCTGATAGCAGGGATAGAAAATCGAGACCCCCGCCACGCTCACTCGGGCGACCCCTGCAATATGGCGAATGATCCGACCACTTCCACAACCTCCGGTTCCGGGCCGAGTGTAGCACGCGGCACGACGACGAAATCATACTCCCGCTGGAGCGCTTCAGCATCCGCATCGCCGCCCACGGCCTTGCCCGACAGCAGCGACAGCGCCCCGCGCAGCATGTAGTCGGTCGTCGCGATGCGGGTGTCCTGCGGCTGCGCATTCAGCCAGCCCGCCACCGCCTGCGTCGGTCGTAGTTCGCGGTTCGCGGCAAGCTCTGGCACCTGTACCGAGAGCCAGGCCGCTGGCGTCAGGCAAAGCAGCACGAGCGCCGCGGCTGCAGCGAGCCGCTTCGTACTATCGCGCCGGACACGCCGCTGCAGTCGCGCCACCGCGACTCCCCACGCGATGCCCGCTACCAGATAGCAGGGCCACAGATAACGCGGCAGTTGCCCGGGCGTATAGGCCAGCCACCACTGGGCGAAGAACGGGGCGGCGAGCCAGAGCGTCAGGAGCGCGGGCGAGGCGCGACGCTGCACCAGCACGGCCCCACCGACCAGCACCAGCAGCGGATAGAGCAGATTACCCATCGGCGCATTGCCCGCGAGACGCGTCAGGTTCGCCGCGATGGGTGCGATGCCAAAGAGCAGGTAGTGTTGATAAATGCCAAGCATGGAGCGGCTCTCGCTCTCTCCGAGCGATTGCACTACGGACCACGCAACAACCGGCGAAGCGATCCCTGCCGCCATGCAGGCCAAACCTCCCCAGCGCATGCGGTCACCGCGCATCCATGCGAATAACAGCGCCACGACACCGCAGCAGGCCGCGATGAGAAAGATCGGCTTGGACAACACGCAGCAGCCGAGGAGCAGGCCCGCCAGCAAATGCGCCCGCAGGCTTTCGGCGCGCTCCCACAGCATCAGCCCCGCGACTAGAAAGAACAGCGCGGGCACTTCGCCATAAAACGTGCGCGACAGGTAGAACGAGGAATAGGCCATCAGGACGCCCAGCGCGGCGGCGAACGCGGGTCCCGTGCCTGCATGCCGCCGTATCCAAGCGTAGATCAACGCCAGCAGCCCGAGAAAGTACAGCGAAACCACCGCACGACCCGCAGCCAGCGAGACCCCGAACACGCGGAAGGAGAGCGCCGCAGGGGCGATCACGGTCGGCCCAACGCTGTCGTAGGCATCGAAGTAATTGAGCCCGGTTTTGGGATGCCCCGAGGCATACGCGCCATAGACCGACAGATTCCGTGCCACCAGCAAGTGATGCGTTTCATCGGGTGCCGCATAGGGGTATTCGTTCTGGTTCGGAAAGCTCGCCAGCGCGGCGAGTGCAAGCACCAGAGCCAAGGCCGCCTGGTCGCGCCCCCCCCACTGCCGGCGCCGCGGCTCAATGGCCTGCCCCGCGTCGCGCAATCGCCACAAAGAAAAAGTCGAGGCAAAAATCAGGCCGCCGAACAGCACGACGCGCATCAGCAGTCCGAGGCTGTTGGCTGCGGCGTCAAAGTCGGTCCGCACCAGGCCCAGCACGAGCAGCAGGCCACTGCCCCCAAGGCCGAATAGCCCCGCCGCCAGCAGGGCTAACGCGGCGAACGCGGCGGCGGCGGTTCGCCACGGTGTCCGGGTGGTGTAGACGGCTGCCATGGCGCGAAGTATACCAGCCGGGTCTCCGTTTGCTACATTGCCGGGGATTGCTTTCCATTGGCATTTGCATACACAGGAGGATTATCCGATGCGCGCCTGGAGAATACTGGCACTGACCGCCCTTGCCCTGACCGGCATGACGGCCCTGGCCGCGGCGAACGAAGACGACGGAATCATGGGCAACTACCAGGGCGGTTTCACCGACGAGGCGTGGAGCGGCAAGACGCTCCGGGCGCAGGTGGTCGGTCTGAGCGAGAAGACCTGGAAGGCTGTGCTGTTCATCGGCGAGAACGGCCAGGAGACGCGCGTCGAGGTGAAGGGGCGCGGACGCGGCCTGGATCACCCGGCGAAGTTCGACGACGAAGTGGATTTGGGCAGCGACCTCGGCGGCACGCACACCATCAGCGGCGTCATCGAGAAGCAGACCTTTACCGGCACGATTACCGGCGGCGCCCGCGGCGCGAAGCCCGGCGCGTTCACACTGGAGCGCGCGACGATTACCCCGCCGACGCTTGGTATGGCCCCGCCCGAGGGGGCCGTGGTGCTCTATGGCGAGGGCGTGGACCCGATGACGATGTGGCGCCGCAGCCCGGAACTCTGGTGCATCCAGGGCGACGGCTCGATGCAGGTCTGCGACAGCAGCCTGGTCACGCGCGCGGAATACGGCAGCGGCCTTTATCATGCGGAGTTCATGACGCCCTACATGCCGAACGAGCGCTACCAGGGCCGCGGCAACAGCGGCTTCTACGTGCTCGGACGCTATGAAGTGCAGGTGCTCGACAGCTTCGGCACGCAGCCCGCGTGGGATCTTTGCGGCGGCATTTACAAGGTAGCGATTCCCGCGGCCGACGCGGTGCTGCCGCCGCTGCAGTGGCAGACCTACGACATCACCTTCACCGCGCCGGAATTCGACGCTGCGGGCCAGAAGACAAAGAACGCCCGCATCAACGTGGTGCACAATGGCGTGACCGTGCACGACAACCTCGAGCTGCCGAATGTGACGCCCGGCGGCGTGAGCGGCGACGAGGCGGTGCAAGGCGTGCTAATGCTCCAGAACCACGGCGACCCGGTCAGCTACCGCAACATCTGGTTCAAGCCTGCCGAGTAAGTGCGGCTTTCACTCGTCATACCGGCTTTCAACGAGGCGCAGCGTCTGCCCGGGACGCTGCGCCTCGTCCGTGAATACCTGAGCCGTCAGGACTACGAATCCGAGGTCATCGTCGTCGAGGATGGCAGCAAGGATGGCACGGCCGAAGCCGCGCGCGCTTTCGACGGTGTGCGCGTAGTCCAGATGCCCGTAAACCGCGGCAAGGGCGCGGCCGTGCGTGAGGGCATGTGGAAGGCGGCGCGGGGAGATTTCCGGGTGTATTACGACGCCGACGCCAGCACCCCCATCGAAATGCTCGAACGCCTTTGGCCCTGTTTCGAGGCGGGCGCCGATATCGTGATCGGTTCCCGCGCGCTATCCGATTCCGATGTGGCGGTGCGGCAGGTGTGGTACCGCCAGGAAATGGGCCGAATGAACAATCGGCTGCTGCGGCTGCTGGGGCTGACACCGTTTCCCGACACCCAGTGCGGTTTCAAAGGCTTTACGGCTGCGGCGTGCGAGGCGGTGTTTCCCCGGCAGACCATCGAGCGCTTCAGTTTCGACGCGGAACTGCTCTACATCGCCGCGCTTCGGGGGCTCCGCATCGACGAGGTGCCGGTGCGCTGGGAGAATTCGCCCGACACCCGCGTGCATCCGCTGCGCGACGCTTCGCGCATGGTGCTGGATGCACTGGTCATTCGAATGCGTGCGTGGCGGGGAGCGTATCGCTAGGCGGTTCCTGCTATGCTCGTCGCCCTGGACGCGCCGCCGCGCGTTATCCACGACGAAGGAAGCCGACCTTGGAACACCGCCGATCCCCTAAGGCCTTCGTTTACGAAATGCTCTTTGCGGGCGAGGGTGCCTCGCGCGCGGCGAGCATCGTCCAGTCTGCGCTCATGCTGCTGATTATCGGCAACGTCTTCGCTGTGATGATCGACTCGGTAGAGGCATTCTCGGACCAATACGAGGCTGCGCTCGATATTTTCGAAATGGCCTCTGTCTACGTGTTCCTGGTGGAGTACCTGCTGCGGCTATGGTCGGTCACCTGCGACCCGCGCTACGCCCATCCCATCCTGGGGCGCCTGCGTTACGCATGCACGCCGCTCGCCATTATCGACCTCATGGCGGTGCTGCCTTTCTTCTTCCCCGCCACCTTGGCGTTCGATACCCGGCACTTCCGCATCGTCCGATTGATGCGCACGGTGCTGGTGCTGAAGCTGACGCACCACCATTCGGCGATCGGGGTCATCGTACGTGTGGTACGGAACGCCCGCGAGGAATTGATGGTCGCACTGATGGTGGCGCTGATACTGCTGGTGCTCTCCTCCAGCCTTATGTACTACGTGGAGAAGGACGCGCAGCCGGACAAGTTCTCCAGCATCCCCGCCACGCTCTGGTGGGGCGTCGAGACGCTTTCGACCATCGGCTACGGCGACATGTATCCCATCACGCCGCTGGGCAAAGTCGTTGCGGGGATCATGGCGTTCATCTCCATCGGGATGTTCGCGCTGCCGGCGGGCATCATCAGTTCGGAGTTCATCCAGGAATTCGGCCGGGTAAAACGCCGCAAAAATGGCGACACCTGCCCGCACTGCGGCCAGCCGCTGCACGACCACGCGGAGCCCCCGCGATAATCAGCGGCGCGTCTCCATGAACTTTTCCCAGAGTCCCTTGTCGATGTAGACGTGCAGGTTGACGTTGGGCCGTAGCGCGTGGAACTCAAACTGGTAGCGCTCTCCCCCGCCGTGCTGCTGCATGTAGCTGCGGAGGCCGGTGTCTGTAATGACCACGTCGGCGTCGGGAGACTCGGGCGGGTGCGTCCAATAACCGACACGGTGGTATCGGCGAAGATACCAAGGCAGCGGCCAGTAGTCCGCATCCGGCTTGAGGATGTTTATGTGCAGATCGTGGCCCTTGGGGTGCACCGCCGCGAGGTCTTCCAGCCGCTGCGCCAGCCGCAGGATGGCCGTGCTCGGGTGCGCGTAGACGTAGGGATTGCGCGTGTCGGCGGGATACTGGAAGTTGCCTTCGTAGGCCAGCCATCCCGCGTGGACGACGGCCGCCCCGAGCGCCAGCGTCACGACCGCCCGTGCCGGCAGCCATTGGGCCGTCCGCACCAGCCACGCTGCCCCCACGCCGGCCAGCACCAGCCACGGCACCCAGAAGGGCAGCAGGTTCCAGGGCGTCTTGTATTGGATGAGCGCGAAGACGACGGTAAGCAGCAGCGTATACACGGCGAGGAATCGCAAGAAATCGCGCGGCACGGACTCGCGGGTGTAGCGTCCGGCGAGCGACACGAGGATGCCGACGCCGCCCAGCGCCAGCCCAGCGGCCTCGGTCCAGTGGGGTCCTGCCTCGCGGTGAAACCAGGCGAGCAGCGCGAGGTAGTAGTACCAAGGCTGCTGATGCAGCGCCGTGCTGCCTTCGCCCTCGGCGCGGTCGGCATAGGTGAAGTACGTCAGCACGGAATCGAGCGGGCCGCGCGCGTGCGTGAAGAAGGACGAGAACAGCACGACGATGACGACCAGCGCCGCGCCGCATAGGATCGCCGCGTGCGCGGCATAGGTGCGTACGTTTTCGTGCCGCGGGAAGGAGGATTCGCGCCCGAGCCAACGGAACGCGACGACCACCGCGATCCCCCCTGCCATCGCCGCGTAGAGCAGCACGCTGGTTTCCTTGGTGGCATGGATGAGGCCCAGCGCCACGCCCGACGCCACGGCCCACCCCGCGCCCGATTGCCGGTAGTATCGATAGCCCGCGCCCAGCGCCAGCAGCGCGAAGGTGGTCAGGAGCGTTTCCTGAATGAAGTAGCGGCTGTAGTACACGAGCGCGTTCGAGGTGGCGAGCAGCAGCCCGGCCCACAAGATACCGCCCCAGCCCAGCGGCTCGCGCAGTAGCCACAGTGCGGCGATGCCGAGCAGCCCGAAGCACACCGGCACGATGCGGTACATCCACATCTCCGTGCCCTCGAAGTCCGGCGCGAAGGCGCGTAGCACCGGTAGCGCAGCGTAGTAGAGGGTAGGCCCATGGTGCTCGTGCGGGTCGTAGGCGTAGCGGCCTTCGTCGAGCAGGATGCCTGCCTTGACCGCCTGATTCGCCTCGTCGCCGTGAAACGGCCGCAATTCCAATTCCGGCAGCCGGAATGCGGCTGCTACGACCAATGCCAACAGCAGCGCTGCAAGCGCGAAGATCGTATTGCGAGTGGTATCGGGAGCCATGGCCGCTATGGTACCCGCTGGGAACACCCGAACGGAATGCGACGAGGCGGTAAAGATAAGGCGAGAGTACGTATGAGCCGTCTTGGTGCTGTCGTCAGGATTGTTCTCCGCCCACACCCCCCTCGCGCCTGGATGGCTCGACGGAGTCTCGCCACGCCGTGCCGGAGCACGTGCAGCGTCACAACACGCCTTCTCTTCCTCTAACGCCACCAACATCGTCCTTGCGAGCGAAGCGCGGCAACCTCTTTGGCGCGCGTGCTGCATTGCGGAGTCTGGTACCGACTCCGCCGTGCCAGCGATGGTCTGCACATACTTCCGCCATCAACGCATCAAGGAGGTTGCCGCGCTTCGCTCGCAATGACGGAAAGAGCGTATAGATCGCTCCGGTCCAGCAATGTCGTTCCAAGAGACGGCGCATGATTCGTGCGGTGGGGCGAATTTCGCCATGTGCCGAGCGCTTCGGTCCGACGCGCAGATGGCTCGCGGGTACGCTCGCTCTACCGATCAATCCGACGCCCAATTCAAAAAGAAAAGCCCCCGGCAGCGCCGGGGGGCTTGGGCATAAAAGCTATCGCCCTCGTTACTCGGTGGGCTTGCCCCAGGCCTCCACCTCCACGTAGTGGTCCATTCCGCTGTAGATCGAGCCGGAGGAGTACGAGCGGAGGTAACGCGCCTTCAATCCCTTGGCGTCGATCAGCTTGCCCTCGTGGGTCTCCATGTAGTTGTAGTCCTGTCCGGCCCCGAGGTACAGCTCGTCTTTGCGGTCGTTGTTGAACAGCGTAGTCACCCCCTCCTTGAAAAACGGATCGTTCGAGACCTGCACGATGACATTCATGTAGATCTGCGTCTTCTCGGGGTACTTCCACATCACGATGGCGGCAAGCTCGTGTTCCGCGCCGAGGTCGATCTGTATCCACGGCACGCCCGGCCCCAGATCGACGCGGCTGTCCGGACCAGGCCCCTTGTTGCCATCGGTAATCTGCGACAATGTGCCGGAGCGCGGCGTAGGCACATTGCTGGAAACGGGCTTGCCCCGGGACAGCAGCACCGTACCCTCGGGCACCAGGAACGGCGGCCGGGGCAAACCCTCGTCCGGCCCAAAGATATTGGGGCCGTCGTAGGGAGTGCCTCCGAAGACCGGTTCGGGCAGTTCCAACGGAAGCGGCGCTTCCGGTGTCTCGGGGGCATCGGACTCCGCTTCCCCGGCCCCGGCGCGGACCGTGAGCAAGGCCGCGCACAGCAGCGCCCATCCGAAAATCCGCATCGCGCATTCCTCCATAGTAATTTACACTACACCATACCCCTCGCCGCCGCGCGATACAAGAAAAGCCCCCGGCCGAGGCCGGGGGCTTGGGAGGGGATCGGTGTGTGCCGCTTACTCGGTGGGCTTGCCCCAGACTTCGAGCTCGACAAAGTGGTTCTTGTCGTTGGCGGTGTTGCCCTGGCCGTAGGCGCGCACGTAGCGGGCCTTCACGCCCTTGGCGTCAATCAGGCGGCCCTTGTTGCTCTCGAGGTATTCCATGTCCTCGCCCACGCCCAGGCCGGCGCTGTTGTCGTAGTCGTTGTTGTACAGCGTGGTCACGCCTTCCTTGAACTCGGGGTCGTTCGAGGCCTGCACAACCAGGTCGAAGTACACGCGCTTGCCCTCGTGGAACTTCCACAGCAGCACGGCGTAGATGGCACACTCCTTTTCGAGATCCACCTGCATCCACTGCACGCCGTCGCCCAGCTCGATCAGGCTCGACTTGGCGTAGTCCTTGTCGCCGTCGGTCAGCTGGCTCAGCTTGCCGATAAGCGGATCGGGGAAGCTGCTCGTCACGGCCTTGTCGCGCGATACGACGACCGTGCCGGTCGGGGCCAGGAAGGGCTCGCGATCCTTGAAGTCTTCCTCTTCCAAGTGCGGACCCCAGTAATCGAGCGGGGTGCCGCCGAAGAAGGGCTCGGGCAGTTCGATTTCAATCGGGGCCATATCTTCCGCCGCCGCCACGGGCGCCACCACCGGCGCCAGGGCCACCGCCAGCGCGGCAGCCGTCATCGTCACTCCAAACTTCGTCATTGCTGCTATCTCCTTGAGAAGTCCCAACAGGTAACGGATTGGACGACCGGCGCCGCGAAGAGGTTTCGCGCCACGCCCAGCCGCCCCGGTAAACAAGACGCGGGATGATAGCACATATTCACGCGGGATGCATGCCCGAAACACAAGCGCCCCGGACGGCAGGGCCACCCGGGGCGCAGGAATTTACGCAATTCGGACTATGCGGCCGACTTCTTGGCGGCGGCCTTCTTCTTCGCCGGCGCCTTCTTGGCCACGGCTTTCTTCTTGGCCGGGGCCTTCTTCGCTACGGCCTTTTTGGCGGCCGGCTTCTTGGCGGCGGCTTTCTTCTTCGGAGCGGCCTTCTTCTTGGCAGCCGACTTCTTCTTCGGCGCGGCGCCTTCGTGCACACGCTCCAGCATGCTGGTGATCAGGTCGAAGCTCTTGTCGACCGTCTTCTGGAATTCGCTGCGGCCCGAGGCCAGCACGCGCTCCCATTCTTTCACCACCTGCTTGCCTTCCTTCGGCATCCAGGAAGCGTCGGAAATCATGCTGCTGACGGCCTTTTCCGACGACGTCTGAATCTGGCTCAGCACCTTGAAGGTATTGTCGAAGGTCGTCTTCTGGAAGTCCACGACCGACAGGGCCAGCTTCGCGGCGCGGCGGGTCGTCTGATCCGCCGTGTCTTCCGCGCTCTTCTCGAGCGCGTTGCGCAGTTCTTCAGTCCGCTTGATGGCAGAATCGATGGTGCTGTTCACCGCACCCATCGCGTCTTCAATCGTGGCGGACACTTCTTCGGCGCGCTTGCCGGCTTTGGCACGCGCACGCTCGACCAGAGACTTTGCAGCTTTCCGTACCATGAGACACTCTCCTTTCCGTGGGGGGCGTAGGCTGGTCTCGGGGGCCGCGCCGCGTTTTGGTAAGCCCCCCGCTTCCCAAGGTGTGCGGCCCCCGGCTCTTCCGCGTGACACCGGTGGTGTCATACATAGGATACCACGAATCGGTTGGAATCACAACATCTACCGTTCGTTAAATAGCCTCCCCAACCTGCCAGCCGTTACCGCCATACGACAGGCGTAACACCCAGGGAAACATCCGCTCCGAGACATATCCAAGCGATGGCAGGGCCGAATTACCTACCGTTCGTTATTTTTTCTGTTCTTACGAGGTCGTAGGAAAATGAGGATTGCGTGAGCAAGCGCCGCAAGTACAATCGAGTGGCAGTGTCTGTTCCGATGTGCTACGCTGAAGGTAGAAACGCGCCCCTTCCCGGGTATGGGGCGGGGCGGCGCTTCGAAGGAGGGCACTGCCATGGCCAAGAAGCAGCAAGAGCCGGGCTTGGAACTCAAACATGCGGTGTTGGCGTTTTATCGCTCGGAACTACAGCGGCGCTACCAATTGAAAAACGTGCGGCGATTCGATTCTTTTTCGGATATATCCGACAAGCAGATCACGGAATTGCGCGAGTTCTTCATGGAGCAGATTTATCCGGAGCCCGCCGAGCGCGATCAGTTGGATCTTGCGTTCGATCGCCTCAGCGGTATGCTGCGTTCTCCCAAGCGGATGCAGCCCCTGATGGGTGCGGCGCTGGCGTCGCTCTGGCGCATCGGGCACCGGCTGCCCGCAGCGATCTCGGCGGGACGCTCCACGATAGACGCGTATGTGAAAACGCGCCTGCTGGAATCGGCCATGATTGCGGAAGCGCAGCGGCTCGAACTGACCGGGGAAGAACTGTCGGACCGCAACAAGATGATCCGGTTGATTCATGCAGTGCCGGAGAAGCAGGTGATGACACTGATTCAGGACATCCTGAATCTCTTCCGCGCGCTCACGAACGTGGAGATGCTGAAGGTGGCGGCGGCATTCATGCGGCAATGCCTGGAGGTGCTCGAGCAGCGCCGCGATTTATATTCCGATGAGGATCGCGAGGGCATCCGGCTGGGGTTGGCCTTGCTGGAGCAGGGCCTCGAGTTGTTCAAAGACGTCGACAAGCCCCACTTTCCCAAGCTGATCAACGGAATACACCAAGTCGAGCTGGACTGGTATCATGGCGTGCGCGAACAAGCGGAACAGGTGGCCTAGCGCGCGGCCGCCGCAACGGGCCGGGCGGGCCCAGGGAGAACGGCATGGCTTTCAAGGTGGAAGTCGCGGTGGATGAAACCTTCGACACGGAATGCCCTACGCAAACCGTGTTTGAAATTCTGGCCGACGTGCCGTACTCCGTCAGCCATTTCCCCAAGGTGGACGAGTTGCACGACGAAGGCGATGGCGTATACCGCTGGGAGATGGAGAAGATCGGTGTGCAGAGCTATTACCTGCAGACCGTCTACGCCTGCAAATACGTGTCCGACGCCACGAAGAACACGGTCACTTGGACGCCCGTCAAAGGCGTTGGCAATGCGACCGTGTCCGGCAAGTGGACGCTGAAGGAACTGAAAGACGGCGGCACGCGGGTGAAGCTATCCACCAAGGGCGAATTGGAAATGCCTTTTCCCAGCCTGGCGAAAATCCTCCTCGGTGGATTCATCCGCACCGAGTTCGAGTCGATGATCGGCACCTACATCGAGAACCTGCAGGACACTTTCGCCAAGGGCAAGAAGCCCCCGGCGAAAAAGGCTGCTGCCAAGAAGAAACCCGCAGCGAAGAAGAAATAAGCGAACGGTATGCCCGCCAAGAAGAAACACCTGCCCGTGCCCGTGTCTGCGACCGACGACGCCGCGGAACTCGATACGCGCCAGCGGGATTTCTACCAGCGCCTACGCCTGCGGATGCGCGCCTGGAGCACGAGCAAAAAGGGCAGGAGCCACCGGTGGGCGGAGTATCTGCTGCTCGCTCCCGACATCTTTCATCTGCTGTGCAAGCTCGCCATGGACCCGCGCGTGCCTTTCGAGCACCGCGCGAAGCTGATGGGCGCCATCGCGTATTACGTCTCCCCCTTCGACCTCTTCGCCGAGGTGATGCTGGGGCCGCTCGGCTTTCTGGATGACATCGCCCTGGCGGCGTTTGTGCTCAATGGGCTGCTGAAGGATACGCCCCCCGAGGTGCTGCAATCCCAGTGGGCGGGCGATGGCGACATCCTCGACTGGGTCAAGCGCATCCTGGGATCGGCGGACGACATGCTCGGCCGCCGTTTGCTGGGCCGCGTGCGAAAACAAGTGAAAGCGAATTAGGTCGATGCCCAAACACATCCCCACGCCAACCGTTATCGAAGCGGCGGGCAACAAGCCCAAGCTGATCCGCGAATTCGTCGGACGCGTGAATTCGGGCACCGACGCGTGCAGCGTCGCACTGATGGAGAGCCCGGGCGGCTGGGTCGAGCCGGGACAACGCCCCGACTTCGACGAGTACACTGTGGTGCTGGAAGGCTGCCTCCGCGTGGAGTACGGCACGGGGCAATACCTCGACGTGCGCGCAGGCGAGGCCGTCATCACGGAACGCGGCGAGTGGGTGCGCTACAGCACGCCGGAGGAGGGCGGTGCCAAATACGTTGCCGTCTGCCTTGATGCCTTCTCGCCCGACACCGTGCACCGGGACGCATGAGTCTGCGGTCGCGAGCAGGAGTGCTGCTGGGCGCCTGTCTCGTGCTGGCGGCAACGACTGCGGGCGCCTTGTCCGTCAAGGACATCTGCGACGTATACCCCAACGAGGTCCGCGCGCTTTTCGATCAGCTCGACGCCACGCAGCCGGAGATGGCCGCCTGTATCGAACTCTCCCAGAACGATCTCCAAGCGGCCAGCGCGCGTCTGCTCGATTACTACCGCCAACACATGCCTGGCGTCAGCCCGCGCTCCGATGACCAAGCGGATACGGCCGCGGCGGTTGCCGTGCTCGAAGACACCTACACTTTCTACGACGTGACAGCAACGGTGCCGCGATTGCCGCACGGCGGTCTGGACTGGACCTTTACGGGGCCGGCGAAGGATCGTGAATGGGCCTGGGCCCTGAACCGCTTCTCGCACTTCAACCTGCTTCTCGATGCCTACGCGGCCACGGGTGATGCCCGTTACGCCAAGCGCATCAACTTCGAAATCGAGGACTGGGCGACGCAGAGTCCGTATCCCGGCGAACGGAACGACACGCCGCAATGGCGGGGACTCGAGACCGCGCTCCGCATACAGCCCTGGTCGCGCGCGTTCACGCAGCTGCAGCAAGAGCCGGCGTTCAGCGACGGCGCGCGCCTGCTGATGCTGACGACGCTCCCCTCCCATGCCGACTATCTGCGCCGCTTCCACGGCGACGGCAATTGGCTGACGATGGAGATGAACGGGCTGGCGGGCATCGGTGTCACTTGGTCCGAGTTCCAGGATTCCGAAGCCTGGGTGAGCGAAGCGGAAACGCGCATTCTCGCGGACCTGAAGGTGCAGATCTATCCGGATGGCGCGCAGAAGGAATTGACGAGCATGTACCACTATGTGGTCGTCAAGAATTTCGAAGCCTTCGCCGACCGGTTGCGCGAGGCTGGCCGCGCGCCGGCGCCCGAGCTGCAGCAGGCGCTCGAGCAACTCTGGAACTATCTCGCCTACACCATGCGCCCCGATGGCCACGGGCTGCTCAACAACGATTCCGACTTAAAGGACAACCGCGCGCTGGTAATGGATGCGGCGTCCCGCTATGAGCGCCCCGACTGGGGATGGATTGCCACCAATGGCTCCACGGGCGCGGCACCCGAAGCCGGGCCCACGGTCTTCTTCCCTTGGGCCGGACAGGCCGTGTTCCGCAGCGGATGGAACGCCGATGCCTTGTGGTCGTTTTTCGACCTTGGGCCCTTGGGCACCAAGCACGAGCATTACGACAAATTGCACTTGTCGATCAGTGCCTTTGGGCGCGACCTGCTGGTGGACTCGGGGCGGTATACCTATGTTGGCGGTACGGAGCGCTCTTATTACCGATCCACTGCCGCGCACAACACCATCACGTTCGCGGGGAAAGGACAGAAACCCGCGGCCAAGGAATCGAAGGCCGGCGTGCAGGCGCAGTTCGAGCGCGGAGAGGGTTACGTGTATGCCTTCGGCGAACACATGGACGGTTACAACGACCTGCGCGCGCTGGCCGAACACTCCCGGGCGGTTGTCCTGCTAGACGCGGGTTTCTGGATTGTGGTGGACAAGGTGTTTTCCGATCGCGACCAGAAGATTGCGGTCAACTGGCACTACCATCCGCGGTGCGAGGTGGGCCTCGAAGGGAACCAAGTCTTCACGTCGGGCGATGCCAAGGGTCATCTTCGTATCATCCCGGCCGGGCCGGTCTCCTGGAATCCGGCAATCGTAAAAGGCGCTGCTCCTCCCGATATGCAGGGATGGTACAGCGAATCCTACAGCCTGCAGGAACCGGCTCCCTGCGCCGTTTATGAAGGAAAGATTGGGGCAGAATACACCTGGTTCGCTTGGGTGCTGCTGCCGGGGCAGACCTCGGCCCCCAAGGCCGAGGTCTCGTGGTCAACGCCCTTGGAAAACACGATGTCGCTGGAGATCATGCTGCCGGGCAAAGCCCCCATTCGCGTGGATATCGACACGGTGCTGGCCTCGAAAAGGCCTCGGGTACGGTTGTTGAAGTAGCGCTGCTACTCCCGGCCGCTCTGCAACAGCACCAGGAAGCTCGTGGCGCGATCCTGCATTTCGACGGCAAGCGACTCGACCCGCCGCGACAAGATGGCGTGCGATGCGAAGGCCGGTATCGCCACGGCAAGACCGCCGACCGTGGTGATCAGCGCTTCCGAAATGCCTTCCGAGAGCACCTGCGGGTTGCCCAGGCCCTGCGCCGTGATGGCATTGAACACCGTCACCATGCCGAGCACCGTGCCCAAGAGTCCGATAAGCGGACTGATGCCTGCGATAATCTCCAGCACCGCCAGTCCGCGTTCCAACTGCCCCACCTGTGTGCGGCCCACGGCGCGCATGGTTTCGATGGCCTGCGCGTGGTCGAGCTGCCGCTTGCGAAGCAATTCCTCGATGATGCGTGCATAGGCGCCCTTCGCCCGCTGACACGTGCCCAGGGCCTGCTGGGCCTGGGCTTCGCCCGGGTAATTGTCGGTGAGCGCCACCACGGCGCCCGACAGCACGGCCCCGCGCCGGAGCCCCAGGCTGCGCTCGATGACAATCGCCAGGCCGGCGACAGAGCAAAGGCCCAGAAGCACCATGGGCCATCCGCCCACTGCGATAAGTTCCCAAGTCGACATGCTGGTTTCGTCCTTCTCCGGTACGTTCCGGGCGTATTCTAGCGGAAGCTGAACCGCCAGCGGATTTCCAGGTTCTTGTTCTGATAAATCTCGGGCACTTGAAACGGGAACGCCCCGAACGGTCCCGCTTTGCGCATCGCCTCCACGCACACCGTGTCATAAATCACATCGCCGCTGGATTGGTAGATTTCGGCCTTGATCAACGCGCCCGTCGCGTCGATTTCGCAATCGATGCCGACTTCCCGAATCTGTGTACCCGCATACCGTATCAGCCCCTCGTGCCAACGCACCTCGACTTTGCGCTTGATGTGCTGGAGATAAGGAGCGACCTCGTCCTGTATCGCCTCGAAACTCGTGAAGCCCTCGTTCGTCACGCTGTTATGCAAACGGCCGCGCGCATTGCTCGGCGGCGTTTCGACGGGGGGCGCGGCCGTGGCCTGCGCCATCTTCACCGGCTCCTGTTCCGGACGCTCATCGGCCTTTTCAGGCACCGGCGCCTTCGAAGGCAGCGTTTCCGCCGATTCCACCGGGGGTTGATCCACGGGTTCTTCGGACGGGGCTTCCTTCTCGGTTTCCTGGGGCGCTTCCTCAGCCGCTTGTGCTGCGGAGGAAGCGCTTTGCGGTGTAGGCTTCGGCTGCGCCAGGCTCTCGAAGTCCGATTCCTCGAAGAACACCGGGCCCGGCGCATCGCCCTCCTGAAGCATCATGTCCGCCGCGCGGGTCGACTGGGGGGCGATGTTGGCGGTTTGCGTTTCGGGCGGCTGCGGCGGCGCATTGGACTCCACCAGCTGCCTTGCCGGGGGCGCGTCGTCGGGCACGAGATTCAAGAGTATCGGTTCCGGTTCCGGCTCCGGGCCGGTGCCAATCGTGGGCGCGAACCCCAGAAACCACAGGGCCGCAAGGAGATGCAGCACCAGGGAAACCACCCCCGAGGTGCCCAAGCGAAGCCGGTATCGTGACTCTTCCCATTCCATAGGGCGCGCATGGTACCACTGTCCAACTATCCCGGGCACGCCAGCTTGACTCCGGTTTCCAACTGGGCTACCCTAAAAAAGAACGGCGTTCACTAATCAGGAGGAGGCGAACACCATGGGGCTCACGGCGAGCGAACTGGACGAACTGCCCTACCGCGTGGCGATGCGGGATAAATTTCCCCAACACTACAGCGCGGCCTTCCATTTTCTGATTCCGAACGTGCTCAGCGTCACCGCGATCGCTACGGCGTTCTCGTTCACCCAGAACATTCAGCCGCTGGAGTGGCTGATGCTGCCCGGGGCGTTTCTGGTGGCCAACCTCATCGAGTGGTGGGTACATAAGGGGCCGCTGCACCACCGACGGCCGGGCCTGGAAATCGCCTTCGAGCGGCACACCTTATCCCATCACGAATATTTTCATGACGACAGCATGGCAGCCGCGAAGCCGCGGGATTATTACTACGTGCTGTTTCCCGTTTGGGGAATCTTTGCGATTTTCGTGCCGGCGCTTCCGATTGCGGCAGCGGCATGGTTCGCCTTCAGTTGGAATGCCGCCATGCTGTTTCTTGCGACGGCGGCGTTCTACTTCATCTTTTACGAGTGGATGCACCTCATCTATCATCTCCCCGAGAATCACCCCGTGGTTCGGGCGAGGTTCATGCAGTTTCTGCAGCGCCACCACCGGCTGCACCACAACAAGCGCCTGATGCAGAAATACAACTTTAACGTGACCTTCCCTATCGCCGACTACCTGTTTGGCACGGCGTACCGCGAGCCAACGCGCGAAAGCCTTTCCGGTACCAACGGCGCACGGAGCTGACAAGATGGTGCAAGTACTCAAAGAAGAAGTCCGCACGCGGATACTCAAGGCGGGACGCGCCGAGTTTCTAGAGAAGGATTTTCAAAGCGCCAACATGCGCTCCATTGCCAAGCGCGCCGGGTGCGGGTTGAGCAATCTTTACAACTACTTCAAGAGCAAGGACGCGCTCTTCGAGGCCCTGGTAGAGCCCACGATGATGGATTTCTACCAGGTGATTGCCGAAGCTCACACGCGCCTACCCGAAAACGGCGCCGTGGTGCTTACCTTCGAACAGGAGCGGGTGCACTTCATGGTCGCGCTCGAATTCCTGCGCGACCACCGGGAAGACGTGATTCTCCTGGTGCTCAAGTCCGAAGGTTCCACCGTGCACCTCTGGCACGAGGCCGCTATCCAGGCCTATGAAACAGTCTGGTTCAACTACATCGACTATCTTCGGAAGAACTTCCCCGACGAGCACGGCTACAAAATCAGCGAGTTTTTCGTGCACAACATCTCGCGCTTTTACTTCAACACCCTGGTCGAGTTCCTCAAGCAGGATCTGTCCTTCGAGCAGATGGAACAGCATGTTGAAGAACTGCTGCGCTACGCGCACGGCGGCATCCACGCGCTCTTGCTGAATCAGGGCAAGATCGAATAGAACGCCGGCACCGGCGATGTGCCGCTGCTCAGTTGAGGAGCAAGGCCAGCCGCGGCAGAAAACACTCGCGCCGGATCGGCTTGACCAGGAAATCGCACACGTCCTTTTCCCGGCATTCACGCACAGTATAGCGGTCGCTGTGCGACGAGGTCACCACGATGGGCGGGCAATCGGGCTGGAAGTGTTTTCGCAGGTAGTCGATGATGCCGGGGCCGCTGATGCCCGGCATGTGCAGGTCCGTCAATATGACGTCGAATCGCTGATCGCTGTGAAAGCGGCACGCATCTCCGACGTTGCGGGCAATCGTCACCTGCATGCCCGCGGAAATCAGCATGTCCGAAAGCGTCTGGCCTGCCATGAGATCGTCTTCGATCACCAACGCGCACTTTCCGGCAAGACACTCCAGAGAGACGCTACCCGACTCAGGAGTAACGTCTTCGGGCACGGACGGTTTCGCAGGCTGCTCCGGCGCGGGCAACGTAAACCAGAAACAGCTGCCTTCCCCCGGCGCGCTGTTGAGTCCAATCTTGCCGCCATGCAGCTCGACAAGACGGCGGCTCAGCGCGAGCCCGAGTCCCTTCCCCCCCATGTCCGTATCGCGCAATCGATCGACTTGGGCGTAGTCGCTGAACAATCGCGATTGCGCATCTTTCGGGACTCCGACACCAGAGTCCTGCACCAAAACCATAAATCCGCCACCATCGGAAGGCTGCGCAGATACGGAAATTTCGCCGCCGGCGGGCGTATATTTCACGGCATTGGAGAGCAGGTTTAGCAGCACCTGTCTACACTTGCGCAGGTCGCCCTCCACCTCCGGCAACCCGCGTCCGATCCGGCACGTCACATTCAGTTGCTTGTTCAGGAACAAGCTGTCCATCATCGAGAGGACCGGAGCGACCAACTCGTCGACACTGAAGCGTCCGCGCTCGAGCTCGAAAGCATTGGCGTCGATCTGGGTAATGTCGAGCACGTCGTTCACGAGCGCAAGCAGGTGTTTGCCGCTGGCCTCGAGGCGCGCCAGATACTCGGCATACCGCGGGCTGCCTGCCTCGGGTTGCGTCACGCTCATCAAGTCGGCCGTGCCCAGGACCACCTGAAGCGGCGTCCGAAGTTCGTGGCTGATGCAGGCAAGAAAGTGATTTTTCGCCGCGACCGCCTGCTCCGCGCGCAACTTCGCCTCGAGGTATTCCTGCTGTACCCGGCGCAGGCGTACTTGCGTGCGGACGCGGGCGCGCACCTCCTCGGGCTCGATGGGCTTGGGCACGTAGTCCACCGCCCCGCATTGGAATCCCCTGACAATATCGGTTGTTTCGTCCAATACGCTGACGAAAACAATGGGAACATCCTGAAATTCTTGCTTCGCTTTCAGCTGACGGCAGACTTCATAACCATCCAGATCCGGCAATTGAATATCCAGCAGTATGCAATCCGGAATCGAAGCTTCGGCCAAGTCGATGGCTTGTCGGCCGGTGACAGCGGCAGTGACGCGGTATTGGTCCTTCAACGTTTCCAGAAGGATCGCCACGTTCTCGGGTTCATCGTCGACGATCAAAACGCTGGGTTTATCTGACATGAAGCTACCTTGTCACTATGCCGCGAAGGTCCATAGGATTTAGTCTCGCACTTTATCACGGCAGCGGTATGTTACGCCTTTTCGAAGTCGATATGGTATATGTAAGTGCCGCGGAGCGCCGCGGCATACTGCACGTTACGACCAATGGAGACGCTCGGAACAGCCTATGTTCTCGCCCGTTTTTCTGGTCTGGGTATTCGACGCCTTCGTCATCTACGCGTCGGTACTCCTGTGTCACAGCCTCCGCGAACGGCTGAGCCTGGCGCCGCTCTTCGTGCTGATGGGCTTCATGGCCTCGGTCATGATGTGGATCGGCGGCAATGGCGCGCGCTTCGAGTTCGCCGGTATGACGGTGTACTGGGGCTCGACGGTCTATGCCGGCCTGATTCTCGCCGCACTGCTACTCTACGCCTTCGACGGCACGTCGGCGGCGCGCACGGCCATGGGGGCCACGTTGCTGGTGACCTTGGGCACTTATGCCTCGACGACCGCTCTGAACGCCCAGGCGGTGAATGGCTTCCTGCAGATGGAGACGCTGGTCCCGCATCCCCCGCTACGCTCTTACTTGGCCTCTGCGGGTTCGACCATCTGCAATCTCATCATCATGGCGGTGGTGTGGGAAGCCTGCGCCAAGTACCGGTTCACCCGGCCGCTGCCTGTCCGGATTTTCCTCACGCTGCTGCTGACGCTCTACTCAGACTCGTTCACCTATGTGAGCATTTCCTTCGGCGATTCACCGCATTATTGGGCGATACTGGAAGGCAACCTGACTGATCGCCTCATGCTCGTGTTGCTGCTGCTTCCCTTTATGGTGCTCTACATCCGGTGGCAGAAAGAGGTGCATGGCGCGACGCTTTCCACGGGAGACATCTTCGCCATCCTGAAGTTCAGCGGCGAATCCGAGCGGCAGCTTTCGCTGGCGCGCGCCGAAATCGAGGAGCGGCGCCTGCTGGAGACCGCGCTGCGCGATCGCGAGGAACAGTTCCGCACGCTGGTCGGCAACATTCCCGGGGTCACCTTCCGCTGCGCCATCAATCAGAACTGGACCATGCTGTACATCAGCGATTCCGTCGAAGAACTGACCGGCTATCCGGCAAGCGATTTTCTGGACGACGCCGTGCGGAGCTTCGAAAGTGTGATTCATCCCGACGACCGCGAGATGGTCGCCCATTTGGTCCAAGAAGCCTGCGACGCCCATGTCGCCTACTCCGTCAATTACCGCGTATGCCATGCGGATGGCAGCACCCGATGGGTCGGGGAAAAAGGCCAGGCCTCCTACGACGAATCGGGGATGGCGCTGTGGCTGGACGGCGTGATATCGGACATCACGGACCGGCTCGAAGCGGAGCGGGCCGTGAAGTCGAGTGAAGAGCGACTGCTCCTGGCGCTCGATGCGAGCGCCGATGGGCTCTGGGACCGCGACTTCGTGGCGAACACGACGTATCACAGCCCCCAATACTTCCGCATGCTCGGCTACGATCCGGATGAGATGGAGTGCAAACACGTCGACTGGACCGAGCTTTTGCATCCGGAAGATGTTGAGCGTGTGCTGGCGCACGAAACCGAACGGCTCGCCAGCCCCGAGGGCGTGTTCGCGATCGAGTTCCGCATGCGCGCGGCGGACGGCAGCTACCGCTGGATTCTATCGCGCGGCAAGGCCGTGACACGCCAGGACGACGGCGCACCGATTCGCGTCATCGGCACCCATACCGACATCACCGTACTCAAGGAGGCCATCGCCCAGAGCCAGCGCTATGAATTCATCGTGAACGCCGTGCAGGATGCGATGAGTTTCATCGACGCGGAGTACCGCTATATCGCCGTCAACGACGCCTGGTGCACGGTATTCGGCAGCTCGCGCGAGGAGGTCATCGGCAGCACCGTCGCGGAAACGTGGAGACCCGAGGTATTCGAGTCACAAATCAAGCCGCGGCTGAACCAGGCGCTTGCGGGCGAGCAGGTACTCTACGAAGAATGGTTGACCTTGCCTGGGGGAGACCACCGCTGCTGCGAGGTCATGCTCTATCCCTACCGCGGCGAATCCGACGACGCGTCGTTTGTTGTCACGGTGACACACGACGTGACGGAACGGGTGATGACCGAACAGGCGCGCAAGGAATCCGAATCGCGTCTGCGCCGCATCTTCGAGACGGCCAGCGAAGGCATCTGGGTGATCGATAAGGAATTCCGCACGACGCAGGTGAATGCCGCGATGTGCCGCATCCTGGCGCGCGAGGCTGAGGATATCATTGGCCATGAGGTCGCCGAATTCTCATCCGATCGGGGACGGAGCCTGCAACTCGCCGAATTGGCCAGGCGCGTGGACGGTATCAGCTCATCCTATGAGATGGAGTATCTGCGGCCCGATGGGACGCCGGTGCCCTGCCTGGTAAGCGGCAGCCCGATGTACGACGAGTCCGGCGAGCGCATCGGCTCCTTCGCGATGATCACCGACTTGACCGAACTGAAGCGCGCCGAGGCGGCCGTGCGGGAAAGCGAGGCCTACTTCCGTGCCCTGTTCAAAAACGCCGCCGCAGGCATCCTGAACGAGGACGACTCGGGACGTTTCGCCGGCGCGAACGACGCCAGCCTTGCGATGCTGGGGTATTCGCTGGAAGAACTCAATCAGCTCAACCTGCACGATATCGTCGACCCCGAGGACTACGCGGCCGCCCGGGAATTAAGCGCGAGCCTCGAGGACGGACAAACCGATTCCTACCAGGCCGAACTCCGCTTCCGCCGGAAGGACGGCGAGCTTCGCTGGTGCGACACGCGCGCCAATGCGGTCCGCGCGCAGGATGGGGCGCACACGATGACGGTGATATCGCTTACCGACATCACGCCACTGAAAGTGCTGAACGCAGAACTCGGGGCGGCCAAGGAACAGGCCGAGAGCGCCACGCGCGCCAAGAGCGATTTCCTGGCCACCATGTCGCATGAAATACGGACGCCCATGAATGCCATCATCGGCATGGCCCACCTGGCGCTGAAGACCGAGCTCACCCCCAAGCAGCGCGATTATCTCCGCAAGATTCAGTCCTCCGCCTCGGCCTTGCTCGGCATCATCAACGATATCCTCGATTTCTCTAAAATCGAGGCGGGCCGGCTCGAGCTGGAGAACGTGGATTTCAGTCTCGACAGCGTGCTTGAGAACCTCGCCGACATGCTGAATGTGCGCGCCAAGGAGCGCGAGAACCTCGAGATTCTTTTCGACGTGCCGCCGGAAGTGCCGCGCGATCTCACCGGCGATCCCCTGCGGTTGAGCCAAATGCTCATCAACCTGGGCAGCAACGCAGTCAAGTTCACGACGACTGGCGAGATCATCGTCAGCGTCTCCGAAGTTCAACGCGACGACAATTCGGTGGTGCTGCGATTCTCCGTACGCGACACCGGCGTGGGCATGTCGGACGAGCAGCGCCAGAGGCTGTTTCAACCATTCGCCCAGGCGGACAGTTCCACGACGCGGCGGTACGGGGGCACGGGACTCGGGCTCAGTATCTGCAAGCGGCTGTCGGAGCTGATGGGCGGCACCATCGGGGTATCCAGCGAACTGGGCAAGGGCAGCGAGTTCTACTTTACGGCGCCGCTCGGGCTGCAGAACCCCCGCGAGGTCCACCGCAGTAACATGCGGCGCCTCGGCCCGCTTCGCATCCTCATCGTGGATGACAGCGCCACCAGCCGGGAGATCCTGTCCAGCACCCTGCGGGGATTCGGCTATGAGACGGAGCAGGCCGCGGATGGGCGCCTCGCGCTGGATCGCCTTGCGCACGTGGAGCGACCCTACGACATCATTCTGATGGACTGGAAAATGCCCGGCATGGACGGCATCGAGTGTGTGCGTCGGGCCCGGGCGATGACGCCCCCCTGCGAGGCGAAGGTGCTTCTGGTCACGGCCTACGGGCGGGACGAGGTACTGCGGGAGGCCGAGGCCGCCGGCATTGATGGCGTGCTCGTGAAGCCCGTCAGCCAATCCATGTTGTTCGACGCTATCCTGTCGGCCTTCGGCGAGCACGCGGCATACGGCGACGCGGCCGCGCATGCGCCGGATGACTTTTCCCTGCTGGGGCTCCGCATACTCCTGGTGGAAGACAACGAAATCAATCAGCAGGTTGCCCAGGAGTTGTTGGTCGGCGCGGGGGCCGAGGTAACGTTAGCATCGAATGGCGCCGAGGGCGCCGAGGCCGCCCTGCGCGGCGGATTCGATCTCGTGCTGATGGATTGCCAGATGCCCGTGATGGACGGCTTCGACGCGACGCGGGCCATCCGGAAGACCATCGATTCCGAGGCGCTGCCGATTATCGCCATGACGGCCAATGCGATGGCTGGAGACCGCGACCGTTGTATCGAGGCTGGAATGGACGACCATATACCCAAACCGATTGACCCGAATCAGTTGTACCAAACGATTCTGCGCCATACCCGGCAGACCGCAGACGCAAGTATCGCGGGCACGCATACGCCCGCCCACTCGATGCCCGAGTCCATTCCGAATATCCCGGGCCTCGACGTGGAAAACGGCCTGCGCCGGCTCAATGGCAACCTGGCGCTGTACAAGCGTCTCGTCACGCAGTTTGTCGGCAAGTACGCGAATCTGCGCGAACAAGTGGAATCATCGCTGGCGAAGAGTGATCGCGATGGGGCGGCGCGGGCGGCCCATTCGGTAAAGGGCGTCGCAGGCAATCTTTCGGCGGGTCCCCTGTTCGAGGCGGCCAAGCGGCTCGAGACAGAATTGCTGCGGGGCGCGGATATGAACGATGCTTCGATGCTCCGAGCGCTGGAAGAAACAGTTTCAACCATCGAATCCATCGGTGAATCCATTTCCGATTGGTGCGAGCAAAAGCCGGCCAACGAGTCGGATGGCGCCGATGACCGGGCATTGCCTGAGCGGTTGCAGCAGCTTCGCCATCTCGCAGACCACGATCTGGCCGAGGCGCAGCGCGTATTAGAAGGCCTCGACGGCCTCGCGAAGTCTGCCGCGGCCCGTGTGCTGGTAGCTCGCCTCGAAGAAATGCTTTCCAATTTCGATATTGACGGCCTGAAGTCTGCCATTGACCACTACTCGGCCCCGAACGAATCGGCGAACCAGGAGTAATTCCATGTCGGAAACCCGCGCCCGCATCCTTATCGTCGACGACACACCGGCGAACATCCATGTGCTGATGGAAGCCCTGAAGGATACCTATGCCATTACGGCTGCAACATCCGGGGCCAAGGCGCTGGATATTGCCCGGGGCGAAACGCCGCCGGACATCATTCTGCTGGATATCATGATGCCGGAGATGGACGGCTACGAGGTATGCCGCCAGCTCAAGGAGGATGTCCGGACGGAGCGCATTCCGGTGATCTTCATCACGGCGTTGACCGAAGAGGACGACGAGGCGAGGGGCCTCGATTTGGGCGCAGTCGATTTCGTCACCAAGCCGTTTCGGCCCGGCATCGTGAAATCCCGCGTCCGGAACCACATCGAGCTCAAGCGTCACCGCGACAACCTGCAATGCCTCGTGAATGAGCAGGTCGAGGAGATTGCCGATTCGCATATTGCCACCATTTTCGCGATGTCGAAACTCGCGGAATCGCGCGACGACGACACGGGCAAGCATTTGGAACGCACGCAGATCTATTGCCGGATGCTGGCCGAGCAGCTGGCGAAGCTCGAGGAACTGAAGCCTATTATCGACAGCCGTTATATCGAGACCATCTTCCACGCCAGCCCGCTGCACGACATCGGCAAGGTGGCCGTGCCCGATGCTGTGTTATGCAAGCCCGGGAAGTTGACCGACGACGAATTCGCCATCATGAAGACCCACACCATGCGCGGCGCGGAGACCCTGTTTCTGGTGGCGAAGCGCTACCCGAGCAACGAGTTCATCAACATGGGCCTCGACATTGCGCGGTGGCACCACGAAAAGTGGGCCGGCGGCGGCTATCCCGATGGCATCAGCGGCCGGGAGATACCGCTATGCGCGCGCATCATGGCGGTGTCTGACGTCTACGACGCGCTCACCAGCAAGCGCTGCTACAAGGAAGCCATGCCGCACGACAAGGCCGCCAGCATTCTGCGCAAGGACGCCGGCACGCATTTCGATCCGATGGTCGTCGAGGCCTTCGAGGCGATTCAGCACGAGTTCGACCACATACGCGGCGAGCTCGGCAACTGAACCTAGAGTCCTAGAATGTACGCTGCCACGTCGGCGATGGATTGCGGCGGCAGGAGCACGCCCCAATCCTCGGGCATGATGCTGCGACCACTGCTTTCCATCGTCTCAATATCGGACTTGAGGAGCGTATCGCGTGCACCCAACGCCCGCTTGAGCGTCACACTGGCCGCCGTGTCGGATTCGATCACGCCCGAGTAAGTCTCGAAATCCTTGGTCTCGACGATGTAGTTGAAGTACTGCGGATTCACTTCCTTGTTCGGCCAGAGAATATTGGTGACGATCTTCTCCGCCCCGGCTTCCCGCAGCGTTTCGAGATCGGGGCCGACCGCGTGCCCCACCCCGCCGGCCCGATGGCACTGCGCGCAGTTGGCTTCGTACACCAGCTTGCCGCGCTGGGGTTCGCCCTGTAGGGCCAGCGCCTCGGAAAAGACCGCGTCGAGGTCTACGGGCACCGCCGTGTGCAGGGCCGAAGCGCGCGCGCGGATGTCCTCGTCCTCGTCCATCATCATTTGATACCACCGCGTACTGTCGAGCAGTCCGAGCGGCACCGCTCCGGACTCCATGGCCGCGAGCAGCGCTTGGACCGAGCCGGGCTTACTGAACAGGAACTCCATAACCTCGAGACGAACGAGGTCGGGCAGGCTCTTCAATTGCGCGGCCAGTGCCGGCGCCAGCGTATCGTCGGTAACGGCACGCAGGCCCCGGGCCGCAGCCACCTGCGCCGGCTCGGGTGCTTCGCCGGTGAGCAGCGTCATGAACGCTTCGCGTGCTGCAGCCGGATCGAGGGCCGCAGCCAGCGCTGCGCTACGCGCGTAAGCTTCCGCATCGGCAGCGGGCGAACGCAAAACGTCCAGGGCGTCCTTGAGCATGCCTTGGCGCAGGGCGCCGTCCTTGGCATCGAGCAGGGCGATCAGGTCGGCATGCCCGCCCTGCGCCATGCCGCGCGCGAGGGCTGTGCGCAAGGCGGCGGAATCGGGCGCACTGCCTTGATACGATTCGAGCGCTGCACCGAGCTTCACGGCGGATTCCGGCGTGGCCGTGGCGCCCGCCTGCTGCGCCAGGCTGTCAAGCATGTCTGCTGTGGCGGATGCGTCTTGCTCGGCTAGGTAAAGCGCCAGCACATCGGCGGAGGCCTCGGCGGCGCTGTTCAGCACGGCGGCACGCATCCAGCTATCGCCGCCGTCGGTGATCGCCAGCGCGGCCAGCGGCCCGACCCGCTCGCCCGGTTCAAAGGCGCCAATGCTCAAGGCCGCTTGTAACCGGACTGGGACGCTCCCGGCCGTACCGAGTTCGAGTCCGGCGGACAGGCGGTATTCCGGGGCCTCATTTACGCGCAAGGCGTGCACGCGAACGAACGGATGCGGGTCTTTGAGGGCCTGTTCCAGCTGTGCAGGTTTCAAGGCATCCAGGCTTCGGAGCGCGTAGAGCGCGTGAATGCGGCCCTCGGGATTCGCGCCATGCTCGAGCAGTTCGCCCAGGGACTCGACCGCTTTCGAATCCTGCCGCTCCGCAAGCAGCCGGGCCGCGGTAATGCGGTTCCACGCATTGCGCTGATCGAGTTGCGCCACGAGCGCGCGGGCATCCAGGGCGCCCAAATCGGGTATCTGCGGCTGGGCGAAATCCTTGGGAACGATTCGATAAATGCGGCCGCGGTCGTTGCCGCTGGTCAGGTCGAGGTGTTTCTTGATGACCGGCGGCAGGCTCTCGGGATGCTCGATCACCTCGCGGTACATGTCGGCCACATAGAGGCAGCCATCGGGACCATTGGCAAATTGCACGGGCCGGAACCAGATATCGCGCGAGCGGATAAACTCCGTGCCCTCGTCGGCGCGCTCGGCAATCCATTCCAGCCCCTCGCGACGCAGCGACTTGCGGTGGATAAGATTGCCACCCACGTCGCCCACGAATACCTGCCCGCGGTAGTCCTGCGGATAGGCGTCTCCCTCGTAGATGGTGATGCCCGTGGCGCTGGTGAAATAGCCGGCCGCCCGGCCACCGCCCTCGACCGGACCGGGCACAAGCCCCTTCACGCGCAGGCGGGTGCGCACCTCGCGCCACGGCTCGACGGGGCTGATACGAAAGACGTCGGCCGCCGGGCCGTCCGCCGCGATACTGCGGCGTGCCGAGGGCATCTCGAACCCCGGATTGCGCGCCACATACGCATCCTCGAACAGGGTCACCTGGCAGTGGTCGCTGTTGGAGCACATGAACTTCTGCCCGAAGCGATCGTACGACATGCCATGCTGACCGCCGCCACTCTCCGCGAAGTAAGCGTAGGTCTCCGGATCGAAAGCGAAATCGCGGCCGCGCAGGACGAGTGCATCGGCCTCGGGTTCTGCCGGCCGACGGAACTTCGCGCCGGAGGTGCCCGTCGCGCCATGGACGAAGTTGTCGATGCCCCACCGCAGGGAGTTCATCATGCCCTGCACGTTCTCCAGGCTGAAGCCAGTGAAGATCACTTCGCGGGAATCCATTACCTCATCGCCGTCGGTGTCTCGGCAATACAGGATGTCCGGCGGCAGCCCCACGAAGAGCCCGCCCTTGTAGCAAAGCACGGCCGTCGCCCAAGGCAGATTGTCGACCACGGTCTTGGCCTCGTCGTAGATGCCATCGCCGTCCGAGTCGGTGAGCATCCGAATATCGCCGGGCGTCTCGTCGCGTTGTTCGGAGTAACCCGTCATCTCCACGACGAACAACCGCCCGTGCTCGTCGAAGTCCATCGCGATGGGATCGCGCACCAGGGGTTCGGAAGCAACCAGTTCCATCCGGAAGCCCGGGTGTACTTCGAAGGTAGCCAGCGCTTCGGCAGGCTCGGTGGGCGCGATGCGGGGCAATTCGGCCGCATAATCGCGATCAACGGAGTCTTCCGGTTGTGCTGCGGCCACGCTGGCGGCGAGTGAAAACGCGGCCAGGGCCGCCCATCGGATGTTCAACATAAAGCCTCCGTCGGATGATGAATGCGCCAGTATGAAAGCACAGGCCGCCGTATGCAACGATCAGCACGATTGCGGTGGAAAACGAGGAGCGGCCGATGAACGTTCACCTATTGCAGCATGTCCCCTTCGAGGGCCTGGGAAGTATCGAGACCTGGCTGGAAGGGCGGCGCGCCGATGTAAGCTGGACGCGCTTGTACGAACCCGGTGCCTCGCTTCCTGCCCCGGACAGCATGGATCTCCTGATCGCGCTTGGGGGCCCGATGAGTGTAAACGACGAAGCCGCATTGCCGTGGCTGGTTGACGAGAAGCGCTTCATTGGCGGGGTGATCGCATTGGGCACGCCCGTGCTGGGCATTTGCCTCGGCGCGCAGCTCATCGCGGCGGCCTCGGGCGCGCGTGTGTATCCCGGCCCACATCGCGAAATCGGCTGGTTTCCCGTGGAGCGCGTTGCTACACAGTCCGACTCCTTCGTCGTTCCGCCGCTGCTCGAGGTATTCCATTGGCACGGCGAGACCTTCGACCTGCCGGACGGCGCCGTGCACCTGGCCCGCAGCGCGGGATGCGAACACCAGGCCTTCCAGCTGGGCGAGCGAGTCATCGGGCTGCAGTTTCACCTCGAAACCACGCCCGAGAGCGCGGACGCGATCATCACGCAGTGCAACGACGAGATCGTGCCGGGCACGTATGTGCAGACGGAAGACGGCATGCGGGACGCGCCGGCGGCGGCCTACCAATCCATTAACCGTGTCATGGCCGAGATCCTGGATTACCTCACGCGCTAAAAAAGATGCGCCGCGGCAGCTTTCGCCACCGCGGCGCTGGAGTCATTGGCCGGCGGAGGAACCCGCTATTTCGCGGGAGCCGGAATGCAGAAGCCGTCCTCAGTCTCGCCCGGGCAGGCGATGATGCCGCCCAGGTTGAAGAATTGTATGGTGCGCAGCAATTCGGTGAGCTGCAGGAGCCCGAAGGGCTCGCGGTAGTCGCCGCTGTGGTAGGTACACTCACCCTCGCCGAAGGTCAGGCCCTCATCCGTCAGTGTGAATCCATCCTCGCCGGCCACCGCATTCAGCGCGCAGTAGTAGGCGCCCGCGTTGAACAGCTGAATGACCCGAAGCAACTCGGCCAGGCTCAGCGAACCGGACCCGTCGGTATCCGCGCTGTATTCGGCTGCGCCTTCTCCCCCGCCCTCGCCCTCGGTACCGCCTTCGGCAATACCCTCGCCATCGAAGCCGCCCTCGATGACGCCTTCCACCTGACCCTCGCCGTCGACAGCGCCTTCGCCCTCGAGCACGCCTTCCACGACGCCTTCGGTGGTACCTTCCGTCGAGCCTTCGACGGCACCCTCGGTGCTACCTTCGACCGAACCTTCGACGACGCCTTCGCCGTCCACCTGGCCTTCGGGCTCACCTTCCGGCACCAGGTCGCCCAGGTCGAGCGATACCAGCGAGCCAGTCGGCACGGTCGTGGTCCAGTACTGACCGGCAAGCAGATTGCCCGTGCCTTCAATGAGCGCCGGAGCGCCCTCGTTAATCACGATGCTGACCTTGCCATATACGGGCTGCGCCGAACGGTTCACGAAGAAGATCTGATCGTAGCCGTCGAACACGCTTTCCGCGCCCGAGTACAGGCCGTCGTTGTCGGCAAAAAGACGCACATAGACCACCGGAAGACCGGCAGGCTCGAAGTCGACGATGGTTGAGATTTCGGCCTTGTTCCAGAATCCCGCCTTGCAATAGCCCGAGGCCGCGACATCATCGCCATCAAGCTGGGGCAGAATCGGGGACGATGCGCCGCCGAGGTAGGGATTTGCAGCCAGGAGCAGGTCGTCGTTGGAGAGCTGGCCGCGCACCAGGTTTTGCGTGCTGAGCGCCGGCTTGCTCAGGAGCGCGCCACCCGCGGACATATTGGAGACCACCGTGTAGCGGCCATTCTCGTCCGCCCCGGCACCCGCGGCATTGTCGGCCTTCAGCTGCGCTCCACTGGCCAACACCACCGAGCCCTGCACCTTGAGCATGCCGGGCACGCCATAGCCGCCCGCGCCGCCCGCGCCACCGTTGCCGCCGCCCGCACCCAGTGCGCCACCGCCGCTATTACCGCCGGTACCGCCGGTGCCACCATTGGCATAGCTGATCTGCACCGGAAGCAAGGGGGCCTCGCCGGGCGCCCCGCCGGCGCCACCGGGTGCGCCTGCCGAACCGGCGCTGCCAGAGGCACCGGCACCGCCCGCGCTACCGGCACCCGACGACTGCGGAAGCGACGCTGAAATATTAATCTCTACTCCGGGAAGGAGGTGCAAAAGCCCGCGTGCGGCGATAAGAATCGCACCGCCGCCGTTGCCGCCGGTCCCGCCTGCACCGCCAATGCCGCCTGAGCCGCCGGCACCGCCAGCGCCGCCCGTGCCACCCGCGCCGGCATCGCCCGCGCTACCGCCCGTGGCACCGAACCCAAGCACACCGCCGGTGCCATCGCCGCCGGTACCGCCTTGGCCACTCGTGCCGTCAGTGCCCGGTTGACCAAGGCCGCCTTCCGAGCCACCATTGCCGCCCGAACCGCCGCCGCTGCCACCCGTGCCGCCCTGGCCGCCGCGACCGCCTGAACCGCCGCCACCGCCGCCGCCGCCGATCTCGGCCTGCACGGGCAGATTTACGATGGGGAGCGTCGCATCGATATTGGTGCTGGCGCCGCCGCCGCCGCCGCTGCCTCCGCCGCCGCCGCCACCGCCGCCGCCCGAGCCGCCGCCGCCGCCGCCCGCACCGCCGCCGCCGCCGCCGCCGCCCGGACCCGCCGCCAAGTCAAAGGTGTCCGCCGGAATACCGAAAACGCCGTTGGTACCGTCATTTCCCGCTGCGCCCCCCTTGCCCGGGGTTGCATTGCTGTCTGCAGGCGCGGTGCCGGCACCGCCAGCCGTGCCCCCCGAACCCGGCAAACCGTAGGTAATCGGAGGGGTGGTGATATTGAGCGTAAGGACAGTGCCGCCGTCGCCCCCCGTCAGGACGCCTTCACCAGCCCCGCCGACGAGCGACGAGCCCGTTCCGGGCTGGCCGTCTTCCCCTTCGTTGCTGCCGCCTGCGCCACCCTGACCGGCCACCTCGCTGCTGTTGCCGAAGCCGGAACCGCCTGCGCCACCCGCCTGTGAATTCGAATTACCGGCATTTCCGGCGTTGCCGGGATTACCCGGGCTGCCGCCGGAACTTCCGAGCCCAGCTTCTCCGGGGAGAGATTCGGCATTGCCGTTGGCGCCCTTGCCGCCCTTGCCGCCTGCGCCGCCGGCACCACCCGCACCGCCGATACCGCCGTTACCACCCGAAGCGCCTGCCGAACCGGCACCGCCTTGTCCACCGCCGCAAATGCCCGCCGAGCAATCAAACGACGCGCCGATTACGACGTCGCCCGTGCCATTGATAACCAGCGGGCGCGTACCGGTAACGGTTACCGTGGTGCCCTCGCCGATGGATATGTCTTCGAAGCTGAAGACTGCGGCGCCGTCGATCACGCGGCCCTTGTAAACCGCACCAATCGGAAAAGCATCGACCGCAAAGGTAGGCGGCGTCGCGCCCGTGTCGATGTCGATCGTGTCGCCATCGCTCGTGACGAGATCCCGCAGGAGACCATCGCTTTCGAAGTATGCTGCTTGCGCATGCGCGTCAAGCGCCGTCAGCGTGCAGAATCCTAAGATTAATGCAATAACTCTAAAAACCCGAAACGAATAAAGATACAGCCGCCCTGTCGTGCCCATGGAAGAAGAGTCCCCTCTGATTTAGGTGTGTCCGAACCGCTCCCCCTAATAGAGCAATCCGGATTTGTTAGGCAAAAGCTTAGCACTAGCGTCTTAAAAGCGCAAGCATTTCTAACTGATTGAAATCGAATGTCGGATTATCGCCGCAATTCGTCGGCCAGTTTTCCCGTCGAGTGCGCCGAAGTGACGCTGAATATAGTTGCTGCGGGCGACCTGGAAGGCGCTCGTAGCAGCGTCCACATCGGCCAGGGCGGTCTGTAAATCGGCACCCTGATCGAAGGGGATGGCCACGCCGGCTTCGAGTACGCCGAGCCAGTCCCCCACGGCGCGAGGCGCGAGCACGAGACTGGGGCGTCCCCACACGGCGGCCTCGGCGAGCACGGTACTGCACACCGAGACGTGTACGTCGCATGCATCGAGCCAGTATTCAAGTTTGCCATTGGCCACGACCACGGCGCGCTCCGACACGCCGTATGTCGCGAAATAATCCTGCCAATGCGCGCCGTCGCCTTCGCGTGGATGCGGGCGGACAACGAGTTTTACGGAATCTGGACAGGCCTGCAGGGCGGGCAACAGCACCTCGGCCGCGAGGCCGTGATAGAGATCCTGCGAGGTCAGCAGAAGCAGAGTTCCCCCGGTGTCTTGCATCGCGTCGTCGCGCAGCCGGGTTCCCGCCGCGCCGCGCTCACCCCAGGGGCGCTCGACGTGATCGCGCAGGTCGTTTTGCGGCTGGCCCGTTACTTCGATGGACTCGCTGGCGTAGATGCCGAGGGCTGCCAGCAAGCCTTGCTCATGTTCGCCGTATACGCAGGTGATTGAGGCCAGCGGTATGTCTTCGGGCGTGCAGTGCTGCGGATAGGCGTAGTGCAGATGATGGGCGTGAATGCACCCGTGCTGGACCGCGATGACCGGAACCCCTGCAAGAAGCGCGGCTGCCTTCAGCGCATGCTCGCCGCCATTCTCGTCGCAGGTGACCACTACGCTTACGCCCCATCGCCGCAGCCAGTTGGGGAGTACCTGCAGATAGGTGTCGTGCTCCCGGGCTTGATGCTCCGCCTGGGCCGTCACAAACGCCTCCGCCAGCGGACGCAGATCGATGCCTTCGAACATCAAGGGCACGTGAGAGATTGGTTGACGCATGGGCATGGATCGCGGCCCGTGAATCCGATACTGCAGGTGAAACAGATCACCAAAGAGATGACTGGCCGGGCGCTCCCACAAGCCGCGCCATTGACCGGCGAAAGTGCCATGACTCTGCTCTAGGACGAGCGGCTCCATCCCTTCGGCGCGCAGGGCGTCGAGGGTCGAGGCCATCTCGCGGTCGCGCACGCCGTCCCAGGCATTTGCGCGGGAAACGACCAGTACGCGAGGCGAGGCACCGCCAGACCACAGCCGCAATGCGCGATACCAAGACACCGCACCTTTTACGACACGCGCGGCCGCGCGGTTCACGCGGGCTGCGAGGTCGTCTTTCGGAGACGGGTGGACATGCACGGGCACCTCGGGAAACAAGAGGCGCAACATGGGCGCCGTCCATCGGGGCGTAGGACCATGCACCTCAATCGCTTGAAGGCCGAATCCCCATGCCGCGCGCTGTTGTTGAATCGAACGCAGCACGGGAAGCAGCGCGGTCAGTTCCTCGTGAACCAGCAGAAATCGTATCCGCCACCAGGGGGAATAGGGACCGGCGAGTGGCAAGGCCGCCTCCACCCCGGCTGCTTCGGCCCAGACATCCACGGCGGCATGGGCCGCTTCGATATCCGGATGATCGCCCCACACCCCGGCGTGCCAGCGCACCAGTGGATCGCACCACCGCCCCTGGCGCCAGTGCCAATGCCAGATGCCGTCCTCCTCGAAGTCCGGCCCCGAATCGTGCTCGTGTTCATCGTGTTGTGCCACGGCGCGAGAGTATAGCACTCCGCCCTGGTTGCATCGCCCCGGCGGGGCAACGCATCGTATGCGCAATGAACGACACCACCCATCCCATCTGCTGCGACGTGGTGATTCCCGCTTACCAGGCGGAACGTCACCTGCAGGAGACCCTGAAGAGTCTCCAGCACCAGTCGTTTACCGCCTGGGCTGCAACGGTTGTAGACGATGGCAGCACGGACGGCACTGCGGAGGCGGCAGCGGCTCTTGACGATCCGCGGATTACCGTCCTTCGCCAGCCCAACGCCGGCGTATGTGCTGCCCGCAATCGCGGATTGAGCGCCGGTTCCGCGCCCTATGTACTCTTTCTGGATGCGGACGACTGTTTGCTGACCAACGCGTTGGGCCGAATGGTGGCCGCCCTCGAGGAGCACCCGGATTGCGTCGCGGTCTACGGGGATGCCGTGATCATGGAGGAGGCCGGCGACCTGCGCGACGTGCCCGGCCGCCCGGTGTTCACGCACCGTCCCAGTGGAGATGTGCTGGAACCCTTGCTGGCGCGGAACTTCGTGTTCACGGGGGCGCTGCTGGCGCGCCGCGATGCGGTGACGGCGGCCGGACCGTTCGATGTCCGGCTGAAACTGTACGAAGACTGGGAATTCTGGTGCCGGCTGGCGCTGCAGGGACCGTTCGCCTATCTGGGCGGCATGCCGGTGCTGGCGTACCGCCGGACTGCGGGGAGCGCAGTGGCCGCGCTGGGCACTCGCCGTGACGAGGCGTTCAAGGCGCTGGATGCCGTGTTCGACAATCCGGAGGTCCGCGAGGTAGTACCAAGGCAGCGGCTGCAACGACTGCGCCGCCGCTCCGAAGCCTCCGTGTTCAGTTTCCTCGGCACGCAGCACCTGAAAGCGCGCAACTGGCGGCCTGCCCGCCGCGCGATTTTGGAAAGTCTGCGGCGCGATCCGCGTCAGATTCGGGAATGGGTATTGCTCGCGTGCGCGTTACTGCGCGTATTGCCGGGAAAAATCCGTCAGCGTCTGAAGTAGCACGTTTGGCTTAGTTTGTACCAGACGCGTATTATTGAGCGTTCAGAACGGCGCAGGGAAGGAATACGACTATGGCGGGTGGACGCGGCAAGGGAGCGCTTCAGCCGGGCGATCCGCGGCTGTTGGTGCAATGGACACGGCGCTATGCCAAGAGCCGTACCATCGGCTTTCTGGTGCAGTGGGTTTTTATCGTCGTCATCGTCATGGCCATCGCGATGGCATCGAGCCTGACGACCATCGCCTATGAGCAGAATCAGCAGGGCCTGTTTTACCTGTCGGTCTTGTTCATGATGCTTTGCATCGCGGGACTGGCCTGGTTTTCCTTCTCGCCCTGGGGCGGCGAAATCATCTGGCGATTGACGCAGTGGCTGTATGGCGAGGAGGGTTACGCTTCCTACTCGGCCGACAGTGAACGGGCCACGCCGCTTTGGCTGACAGGGCTGGGCGGCGGTCTGGTCATGTACCACCTGCTACTCGCCTTGCTCGTGAGCTTTCGCACGATCTCCATGCTGGACATGCAGCCGCTATCGGCGATTTACATGGCGCCATTCCTGATCGTGATGATTGTGCGCCAGGACCTGGGCTTCTGGGCGTGGATCTGGCCGGTGCTGTATGCGTTGCACGGCGTCGCTGCGGCCGCGGGCGCCCCGATCGTGTTCCACGGCCAATGGCAGTTGATGAACATGATCGTCCCTGTGTTCGGGTATGGGCTCGTGGCGATTCTCATCGGCCACGCCTACAGCCGGTATGCCCTGTACCGCCTGAAGAGTCTTGCCCGCAGCGGCCTTCCGGAGGGCGAAGAAGACGGGGAGGGCGAGGTAGGCTGACATGGGGGAAATCGAGCGCCTCATACACGAGCCTGCACGGCTGCGCATCATGTCGATCCTTTCCGGACTCGACGTGGCGGACTTCAATTTCCTGCAGATGACCCTGGGATTGACCAAGGGCAACTTGTCCTCGCATATGGACAAGCTGGAGAAGGCGGACTACGTCTCGGTGAAGAAATCCTTCAACGGGCGCATGCCGCACACGGAGTACACGATCACCGAGGCCGGCAGCGAGGCACTGATGCAGTACTGGCGCGACATGGAGGCCATCCGGGCGCTCCAGAATCCCAACGAAAACGGGAAGGCCTAGACTTGGCCGGGCGTTTAGAACGCCTTGGCGCCGCGGTCTGCGTGCTGGCGGCAGCGTTGTTTCCGAGCTATGCCGCATCCGCGCGCGTCCCCACGCTCGAACTCACGCCCGGCACGCAGGAATACCGCCTCGCGCCCTACATCGAAATCCTCGAGGATCCCGGCAAACGCTACACCATCGACGAGGTCACCAAGGCGCCGCTCAGCGAATCGTTTCAGGGAACCGACCAGTACGCAATCAATTTCGGGCCGAGCAACTCGGCGTATTGGCTGCGCTTTACGGTGTACGACCGCACGTCCGAATTCAGCACGCTCAGCCAGTGGCTGCTCGACCTGAGCTGGAACCACATCGGCAGCGCGCGGCTGTATTCGCCGCGCACCCTGCACCCCGAGCGCGGGGCCTGGCGTGAGTCCGAGCGCGGAAATCTCTACCAGTCGCCGCGCACGGTGCTCGGCGGACTGCGCCCGTTCTTCACGCTGTCAGGTCCGCGCAACGAACCCTGTACCTACTACGTCCGCGTGGAATCTTCGAATTCGCTGTTTGTGCCCGCGTACATCCGCACGGTGGAGCGCTACCTGGCGCACCAGCAGAACCTGACGTTGTTCTACGGCGTCTACGTCGGCGTGCTGCTTTCGATCGCGCTTTACAACCTGCTCTTCTACATCACGCTCCGGCAGCGGGTGTACCTCTACTACGTGTTCTATGTGGTGTTCACGAGCCTCTATTTCCTCGCCAGCGTAAACCTGTTTCAGGAATGGTTTTTGATGTCGCGGCCGGATCTGGATTTCCGGTTGCGCATGGGGCTGCTGAGCCTGGCGGCGCTCCCCTGCTTCGCCTTTACCCGCACTTTTCTGCTGACCGCGGAGCATTCCCCGAAGCTGGACAAGATACTTCAGACGGCCATGGTCGGCTGGTCGGTTTTCGTCTGCCTGATTCCTGCGCTGCCGCTGTCTGCGCTCGATGTGGGCTCGAGCCTGATGGGACTGATATCGCCTTATTTCTTCTTCGGCGCGGGGCTTGCGCGGTACCGCGCCGGGTTCCAGCCGGCCCGCTACTACACCCTGGCCTGGGGGCTGCTCTGCATCGCCCTGAGCCTCTATTCCTTCATGCACCTGGGTATCGTGCCGCCGGTCGAGTCGGTGCTGTTCCTCGTACAGGCGGTCTCCGCCACCGAAGCAATCCTGCTTTCCTATGCCTTGGCGGACCGCATCCGGACCTTGCGCAAGGAGAGCGAAGAGGCCCGCCGGAGTGAACGCCGTTACAAGGTGCTCGCCGTCACCGATGAACTAACCCAGCTCTACAACGCCCGCTTTTTCCGCGCGCAGCTGCCGCTCGAAATCAAGAAGGCGGAATCTCTCGGGCTGCCGTTGAGTATGATCATCATGGACATCGACGACTTCAAGGCGATGAACGACACCTACGGGCATCTCACCGGCGACGAGACCCTGCGTTCGCTGGGCCGCGTGATTGCCAACTGCGTCCGCGAGCGCGACATCGCCTGCCGGTATGGTGGCGAGGAATTCAGCATTATTTTGCCGGCCACGCTGGTAAACGAAGCGTTCGACGTGGCCGAGCGCGTGCGCTTGGCGTTTCTGGAGGCCCGCCGGTATAGCAACAGCCCCGACGGTGCACACAGTCTCAGCGCCGGGGTGGCGCAATGGCGGCCGGGAGAGGCGCCGGAAGAATTCCTTCAGCACACCGATCTGGCACTATACGCGGCCAAGCACGCGGGCAAGGACCGGGTGTTGATAGCCGCCAGCGAACCCGGTCCTCGCTCGTCCGGCACGTAAGGTAGATCGCAGAATTCGTGCGTTTCGGTTGTTCCAAGCTGGAAATTCGGGGTACCATTCCCTTATGCGCAACCTTTCGACACATGTGGTAGAAAGCATCCGGCGCGGCCACCAGTTCGTCACCGAGGACATCTGGAAGGTAGGCCAGCCGGGCGAGAAGATTCCTGGCGGGTTCTTTATCAAGAATATCCGCGTGGGGATTCTGTTGATGCGCGGCATCACGGAAGAGACGCTGCTGCTGCGCGCTTCCGCGCTGACCTTCGCCACGATGCTGTTCATCGTGCCCTTCCTCGTATTCATGTTCGCCTTTATCCAGACGTTCCGGCTGGGCGACACGGTCTATCTACAGCTTTCGCAGCAGCTTAACGAGCGCTTCGAGCAGGCGATCGAGCTGCTGGACTTCGACAAAAAGAAGCCCGAGGTCGTCCCGGCAGAAGAAGCCGCCGCCATCAAGGCCGCCGAGTTCGTGGCGATGGGACCGGAGGCGCCACCCGAGGTGGCACGCTTCGAGACGTTCTGGTCCGACGCAATGATGAGCAAGAAGGCGAACGCCAACACGGAAGCCCAGGAGGCCGCGCCGAAGACCGAGGAAAAGGCGCAATCCGAACCGCTTCCGTACGATACGCCCCCGGTTCCCGTGGCGCAGATGACCGAAGAGCAGCGGCGCATGGCGTTGTGGAATGCGTTGGTCACGCTGATCTTCCCCCACTTCGACGTCAATTCCGTGGACAAGCAGGAGGACTACCTTGACCCGGTAGTGATGCTGGTGAACATGGTCGAGGAAGGGGCCACCAGCTTGGAAGCCCTGGGCTTGACCGGCTTGTTCTATGTGCTCATCACCGTGCTCGGCTTCATGCGCAACGTGGAATGGACTTTCAACCGCATCTGGGGCGTCGGCTATTCGCGGAATATCCTGCGCACCTTCAGCGACTACATCGCCATCACGCTGCTGCTGCCCTTTGTGGCGGCGGTGGTGCTCGCCATTACGGCGGCGCTGGCGACGCTGGATGCTTCCTACTCGTACCGCTTCGCGCTGCGGGGCGGCCAGTTGCTGCTGGTATCGCTGACCTTTACGCTCCTGTACAAAGTGGTGCCGAACACCAAGGTGGAGCTGCGTTACGCCTTGCTCGGCGGCGTTGTAGCAGGCGCGGCCTGGATGCTCATGTCCTGGGCCTACGTAACCTTTCAGGTCGGCCTGGCGAAGAACGTGTTCTTCTTTTCCACCTTCGCGTTGTTCCCGCTGCTGCTGTTCTGGATCTACACCAGCTGGGTCATCCTGCTCTATGGCGCGCTGCTTTCTTTTGCCTATCAGAACGAGAAGACCTTCGCCATGGAGCGCTTTGTGGCCGACGCGAGCCACTCCTATCGCGAGTCCGTAGCGGTGCGCGCCATGGTGGAAATGACCCGCCGGTTCAACCAGGGGCTGGCGCCACTGTCGATTCCCGAGATGGCCGAGCAGTGGAACGTGCCCACGCGCCTGCTGAATGGAACCCTCACCTTCCTGTGCGAGCGCGGTTTCGTCACCACGGTGGCCACCGAGCCGCCGCGGTTCCAGCCCGGCCGCTCACCCGAGAACACGACCATCAGCGATATCGTGAAGGCGGTGCGGGATGCCGGGGTAGAGCCTTCGCTGCTGCGCCGCGAAAAACAGTACCGCTCGCTCTACAAGGGGCTGGACGAGGGCGACAACCACTACCTCGACATGACGATCGCCGCGATGGCCGAGAAGCTCGAGCGCAAGGCGCAGCGCGAGCAGCAAGAACAGCCCGAAGGCAAGCTGCTGAACTATCCCCGCAGCGTCTAACCTTCGGACGCCGCTTCGTCGAGCAGGGCCGAGAGTTCGTTCAACGCCGAGGTAGCGCCATCGGTATCGAATACCTCGAGGCATTCCAGCACCTGCCCGGCCCGATTCGGCAACTTTCCCGGCGCGCCTGCCGTAATCCGCTTCAAGGCCTCCGCGAGTTCCAGGGCGCCGGCGATATCGGTGTCGAGGATCTCCCCCAGCTTCGCGACGGTCGCGCGAATCGCCGCGTAATCCACCGACGACGGGGGCTCTGTCGTTCCCGTGGATACTGATTCCAAAGACTGCCTCGCGTCGAGTGCGTTCATGACGACCTCCAGCGCGGCCGCAAAGTCGTCGACCTGAGTCTTCATTGCCTCGCGATCGTGCTTGATGCTCTGCTCGATTTGCCCGGCAGCTTGCGCGAGCGCGTCCGCGCCCAGGTTCGCCGCGACGCCCTTGATGGTGTGGGCGTACCGCGCGGCTTCCTCGTCATTTCCGGCCTCGAGCAACCGCTGCAATTCGTCCGTTGCCGCGCCGTATCTGGTGTGGAAATCGCCCAGGAGCTTTTCATAGAGCCGTTGATTGCCGCCGAGCCGTCGCAATGCCACCGTCGTGTTCAGTCCCTCGATGACCAGTTCAGCCTCGGTCGTCGTGGACTGCGGTCCGGATGGCGCAGGCGCGCCTGCCGGGCGGGGCTTTACCCACCGCAGAATGGTTTCATAGAGCTTGTCCGGATCGATGGGCTTGGCGATGTGATCGCACATACCCGCCTCGATGCAGCGCTCCCGGTCGCCCGCCATCGCGTTGGCCGTCATCGCGATGATGGGCAAGGTCGCTGCATCGTATCGCTTTCGCAGCAGCTGCGTCGCTTCGATCCCGTCCATCACGGGCATTTGCAGGTCCATCAGCACGACATCGTGGCGTGCGGGGTCGACCGCGGTGAGAGCTTCGCGCCCGTTGCCGGCAATCTGCACCACGGCCCCGGCGCCCTGCAGCAATTCTTCTGCCACCTGCTGGTTGATTTCGTTGTCTTCGACCAACAAGACGCGCACGCCCGACAAGGAACTGCCCGAGGCGGCGTAGGGTAGCGACGCCGTGGGACGTATGCCGGCCTTCCCGAAGGCCACCGCGATGGTATCGAAGAGCACGGAGGGGCTGACGGGCTTCAACAGAACCGCATCGAGTCCGGCATTTTCGGCGGCGTGCAGCACCTCGTCGTGCCCATACGAAGTCACCAGCATGATCGTGGGCATGGAACCGGTGGTGGCATAGGTACGGATGGATTGCGCCGCCTGGATTCCGCTCATGCCCGGCAGTCGCCAATCCATCAAGACCAAGTCGAAGGGGCGTTCCCGGTCGGCGTCGGCGAACAAGGCGATGGCCTCTTCGCCGCTGATCGCCATGCGGGTCTCAATGCCGAAGGATTCCAGCATCGCGGCAAGAATCTCGCGCGAGGATTCGCTGTCGTCCACCACCAGGACGCGGAGCTTCGAAATATCCCCGGCCCATTCCGGACGCTCTGGCGCCCCGCCGATCTCGAAGCTGGCCGTGAACCAGAAAGTACTGCCCTTTCCAGGCACGCTCTCGACCCCGATTTCGCCCTGCATCATCTCGACGAGGCGTTTGCTGATGGACAGCCCGAGGCCGGTGCCCCCGAACTTGCGGGTGGTGGAACTATCGGCCTGGCTGAAGGGCTGGAACAGGCGCCCCCGCTGCTCGGGAGTCAAGCCGATGCCCGAGTCCCGCACCTCGAAACGCAGCCGGACGTGTCCGTCCACGGATTCCAGCAGCCGGACCCGCACGACGATTTCGCCCTGGTCGGTAAACTTGATGGCGTTGCCACCGAGATTGGTGAGGACCTGCCCGAGCCGCAAGGAGTCGCCGATGAGATGCGGGGGCACATCGGGGGCGACGTCGAACAGGATCTCGAGCTTCTCGCGTTCCTTGGCGCGCACGGACAATAGCGACGCGAGATGGTCGAGCACCTCTTCCAGCACGAAGGCCTCGTGCTCCATGTCGAGCCTGCCGGATTCAATTTTAGAGAAGTCGAGGATGTCGTTGATGATACCGAGCAGCGCCTTGGCCGACGTTTCGATCTTGGTCACGTAGTTACGCTGCTTCGGGTTTAGCTGGGTGCGCAACGCAAGGTGGGCCATGCCGAGGATCGCATTCATGGGGGTGCGGATTTCGTGCGACATGGTCGCAAGGAAATCGCTCTTCGCCCGGTTCGCCGCCTCGGCCTCATGTTGCGCGGCATGCATGGCGGCCTGGGCTTCTTCGCGCTCGCGCACCTCCATACTCAGTTTCGTATTGAGCAACGCGAGCTTCCGGTTCCACAGGGCGATGGCGGCGATGATGAGCAGCGCGATGCCCACGGTGCGCCAGATAAGCGTGTAGTCGAGCCGCGGCTCGAGTTGGACATCCAGCCATTTCTTCGAAATGGCGCGGTGGTCTTCCTCATTGAGGCTCGTCAAGACCTTGTTGATAATGGAGAGCGCCTCGGGATACTGCGGATCGACGCCGATCCGGTGCTCGAAACGGAATTCGGTCTGCCCGGCAATCTTGAGGTTGGTGAGCCCGAGCCGGCGCAGATGATCGACCGCAACGGCCAAGTGTCCCACGAAGGCGTCCGCCTGGCCCTCGGAGACGTATATCAGTCCCGTCTCGACATCGTCGGTTTCAATCAGCTCGATGGCCGGGTAGTTGTCGCGCAGAAAATGCGAACTGGTGTAGCCGCGGCCCACGGCCACCCGCTTGCCGTTCAGTTCCGAGGTCTCGTGGATGTAGCTGACGTCGTCTTGTGCGACGATCACCAGCGGAAAGGAAACGAAGGAATCGCTCAGCAGTATGGGGCGGCCGACGCTGTCCTCGTTCGAGATGGCCGGCACGACTTCGATGGCGCCGGCCTTGTAATCCTCGAGCACATCGGCCCAGGAGGCGTTCGGCTTGAATTGAAACTTTAGTCCGGAACGCTCGGTGATGAGGTTGAAGTAGTCCGCGATGATGCCCTGAAACCGCTCCGGGTCATCCACGATCGACATCGGCTTCCAGTCTACCTCGCTAAACACCAGCGGCGTTTGGGCGTGCAGATAATGACGCTCCTCGGCACTGAGCTTGATGTAGGGATTCGCGATCTCCGGGGGACCGGTCCACTGCTGCAAGAGCGGCTTGAGATCCTCTTCACTCACGGTGGCCAGCGCCTTGTCGAGAATGCTGTGCAGTTCCGGCCAGTCTTTGCGGACCCCAATGGCCAGAAACGCTCCGGGCAGATTGAGCTTGCCCATGATCTCGAGATTCGACAAGCCGTTCTCGGACATGAGGTAGGCTGCAACGGCCCGGTTCCCGGCGTGCGCATCCACCTCGCCCGCCGATACTGCCCGAAGCGCCGATGCCGTGTCGGGATATTCCTTCACCATCACCTCCGGATATTCCCGGTTGAGATAGGTGGAGGTGTAGTATCCCTTCTCGATGGCGACCGTCTTACCTGCAAGGGCGTCCTCGCCGCCGAAGAACGGGCCATCGATTCGGCCGACAATGACGAGCGGGACCAGCAGGTACGGCTTGGTGAAATTAAGGTAGGCCTCGCGCTCGGGCTTGGGCGTGATATCCATGAGCGCGTCGAGCCGCTTGTCGCGGACGGCCATGTGGTTGTCATCAATGTGCCCGGGCTGTATGCGGATGTCGAGTCCGGTCCGCTGTACAATCAGTTTCAACAGTTCCGCCCCCACTCCCGAGGGCGACCCGTCGGGCAGGACAAAATTGAGCGGCGGCCACGCGTCCGCAATGCCGATGGTGACACCAGGATGGGCGGCAATCCATTCGCGTTCTTCCCGCGAGAGGTAGGCGCGGCCGTTGGTATCGGTTTGCTGCACCGCCTCGAAGTATCGGGCCTGGTAGTGGGCGTTCAACCATTCCTGCTCCGCCTCCGCCCCACCTGCCATTTCGCCATCCGGCAGTCCCCTGAGCCCCGGATCGGTAATCCAGCGCCGCCCAAGCTCGCTCCATTCGTGGATAGGAATACGCAGATACGCTGCATTCACGTCCTCTACCATGGATTCGTTGTCGCGCTTCATGCCGATGGCGACCGGAATGTCGCTGAGGGGCATCGAGGCGCGGGCGATGGCCCCGGGAACCCCCATGCGGCGGATGGTATCGCTCAGCGAAGCGCCTTCGCCGACGATTGCGGCCACGGTACCCTGCGCGCAGGCCAAGACCATCGGCTCCCGTTCGTCGTAAAGCGCTATCCGCAGCCGCGGGAACCGTTCGGAGAGCAGCTGCGCCGCAAGCGAATCCCGGAGCACGCCCACCTGAGCGTTGTCGTCGAGGGCATCGAGTTCGCGCGCCATTCCCGCCGCATTGGAGAAGAACGGAAAGAAGCGGTAGGCCGCGACGGGATCGGTAAGGGCGAACTCGCTCGAGTTCTGCTCGGTCTGCGGAAGCGCAAAGGCCACATCGGTCTCTCCGGCGGTCAGGCTGGAGGCAATCTCGGCATCACTACCGGGATAAAACTCCACGCGCCGCTCCATCTCGCGGGCGAGCCGCTGGGCCAGATCGACGTAGAGGCCAACGGGCCGGCCATCGGGTCCGAAGTCGCTGTAGGGCGGCAATCCCTTCACCAGCGCGACGCGCAGGACTTCTTCGGTAGCCGCACCGGAGGCGCCCGTCCACTTCAGCTCCAGCTCCGCGCGCTCGGCGGGCGTGATGAGCGCCATGCCGGCATCGAGCTTGTCGAGCAGGGCCTGGTTGCCGTCGTGCACGGCGACGTGGAACGGACTGGTATACAAGGGAGCGGTGACTGGAAAATCGAAGCGGTGCAGGATGCCGCGTTCCTTGAGGAAGTGGACGCCGACGGCGGTGTCCTTGACGAAGGCCTTGATCTTGCCCGCCTGCACTGCATCGAACAGACTGACGTTGTCGGGAAATATTTGCAGGTGCAGGTCTGGCGCTTTCTGGCGGGCGAAGTCCAGCGCACGGTCGCCGTCGATGATGCCCACGACAATGCCACGAAGGTCCGACAGCGTTCGCAAGCCATTCATGGTGTTGTCGAAAAAGAAGTGCGTAGACACCTCGCATACAGGAACACCGTAGTCCAGATAGACATCGCGCTCGTCGGAAAAGAAGCACCCCACGTGGGCGTCGGCTTGCCCATCGCGCACAAATGCGAGCGATTCCGCGAATGAACCGGGGCGGAATTCGATGGGGGTTCCGGTCTTGTCCGACCAGAGCCGCCAAAGCTCCACCATCCAGCCCGTGGGTTCGCCGGCATCGTTGACGTAGTAGAAGGGGCGGGTATCGTTGCCCATCGAGAGAATGAGCGGCTCTTCGGCCGCAGCGGGCCGCGCCGGGCAGAGCACGAACAACGCAGCAAGCGTGACTGCAAGCAGGAGAATCCGATTCAATATCGTATGGCCTCGCGCGTCACCGGCGCCGGCCCCCCCCCATGAAAGGCGTTCCAAGCGCCGCGGTGCCCCGACAATGGTAATCCGCTAGCGACATCGTATAGGAAATATGCGCCGCCGGACAATCCGTAAGCGCCCATTGTAAGGCTCAAGGGGCTTCGATATCCTCGGGATCCTGTTCGGTGTTCCCAACCGCCATGCCATCGCGGGCGGCGCGAATCTGCTGGCGGAGCAGTTCGGGCGGAATCTCCTGGAAGAAACGGCTGGGCTTGGTGGAGCGTTCCTTGCCGCCCTTGGTGCGGGTGAGCGCCTCGAAGAGGGCCACGTGCCGGCGTCCGCGGGTGAGCGCCACATAAAACAGACGGCGCTCTTCGTCGAGGTTATTGTCCTCGATGCTTTTCTGGTGCGGGATGAGGCCGTCTTCGCAGCCCATGAGGAACACGAAGGGAAACTCGAGACCCTTCGAGCTGTGGATGGTCATGAGGGTCACGCCCTCGCGGCGGCGCTCCTCGCGGCTGTTCTTCATGCCGTCGCTGTTGAGATGGCTCTCGTCGAGGAAGCTGGCGAGCGTCGCCTTTTCGTTGGCCGCCTCGTAATCGCCGATGGTCTTGAGCACCAGCTCGACGTTCTGCCAGCGGGCCTGCAACTGCGCGGCATTCTTGCAGGAGCGTTGCAGTTCGCCGTGGTAGTCGATGGCCAGCACGAGGTCCTCGACGATGGCCTTGAGTCCCCCCTCCCCCGTCTTGAGGCGTTCGCGGAAGGTCTTCAGCAGCGACAGGAACTCGCGGATGCCCTGCTCCGTGCGGCTCCACTCGGCGTTGGGGCTGAACCCGGCCTCGGCATCGAGGAACTCCGCCTGACGCGGCGGGCCTTGTTTGAGGATTTGCGCGAGCGCCTGGCCGAGCGAGCAATTGTCGCGCAGACAGATATCGTGCACGGTGTGCAGCGTTTGGTCGCCGATACCCCGGCGCGGCATGTTCACCACGCGGAGGAATGCCGCCTCGTCGCGCGGATTCGCCAGCACCTTGAGGTAAGAGATGATGTCTTTCACCTCGGTGCGCTCGAAGAAATCCTGGCCACCGATGACGACGTAGGGAATCCCCGCCTGGCGCAGGGCGATTTCGAGGGTCTTGCTCTGCTGATTCGAGCGGTAGAGAAACGCGAAATCGTTCCAGCGCGCGCCCGAGCGCGACTGGATGTGCTTCATGTAGCCCAGCGCCTCGCGCGCCTCGGCCTCTTCGTCGGCCACCACGAACCAGTCCAGCGGCCGCCCCTCGCCCAAGTCGGACCAGAGCTTCTTCTCGCGACGCGTGCCGTTGTTCTGAATCACCGCGTTGGCTGCCTTCAGGATGGTGCCCGTCGAGCGGTAGTTCTGGTCGAGCGTGATGATCGCGGCCTCGGGGTAGTGCTTCTCGAAATCGAGAATGATGCGCGAATCGGCGCCGCGCCAGGCGTAGATGCTCTGGTCGTCGTCGCCCACGACGCAGAGATTACGATGCTCGGCCACCAGCGCCCGCACCAATTCCAGCTGCACCTGGTTCGTGTCCTGGTATTCATCCACCATCACGTAGCGGAACGCGCCGCGGCAGCGCTCGGCGATATCGGGGTGCTCGCGCCAGAGGCGCAGCGTCTGGAGCATGAGGTCGTCGAAGTCCATCGCATTGGCCGCGCGGAGCGACGAGGCGTAGGCCTCGTAAACATCGCCCATGTAGCTGCTGTACTTCGCCTGCGTCGCCGTGGCCACGGGCAGCGCGCCCTCGGCCGAGGGATCGCGGTTCATGTTTTTGAACAGGCTGATTTCCGCCTGGAAGATGCCCGGACTGAAGGAGTCGTTCGAGGGAAGCGCATCGACCACGCGGCGCAGCAGCGTGCGCGAGTCGCTCTCGCTGGCGATGGAGAAATTCTTGCGGTAGCCGATGGCCTCGCAGTGTTTCCGCAGCACCCGCAGGCAGAAGGAATGGAAGGTGCTGATGAACACCGCGCGCGCCGCCTTGGGCCCCACCAGCTCCGCCACGCGCTCGCGCATCTCGTTCGCGGCCTTGTTGGTGAACGTGACCGCCAGAATCTGCTGCGGACGTGCCAGCTGGTTGGCGATGATGTGGGCAATGCGCCGCGTAATCACCCGCGTCTTACCACTGCCCGCCCCCGCCAGCACCAGTACCGGGCCCTCCGTGCGCAGCGCCGCCTCGCGCTGGGGAGGATTCAGTCCCTTCACATACGTGTCGTCGATGCTGGCCATACTACTCCCGGCGCGTCGGTTGGGGTGGGGCGCGGGATTGTAGCAAGCGAAGGCCGCGCTGCACCAGAGCGCCGCGGACGGCGGGAAGAATGGATGGGACCTATGGGACCGATACGACGAATGGGACGCCGGAGAATAGGAGCCCCGGTAGAGGTTCCATGGATCCCATAGGTCCCATTGGGCCCACGAAACCTTCGCACGTATGCGCTGAATCCAGCGCTCGGGAATATGGTATCCTCCACGGTGGAGGCTCCACATGACTGAAAACATTTTTCAGATTGAGGAAGATCTTGTTGATGGCGGCTGGGTTGCACGTGCTGCCGGTGCTGGCATTACAACGCAAGCCGAGTCGATCGACGAACTGAAGACGATGATCCGCGATGCGCTCCGCTGCCACTTTGATCGTGAAGAGGATATCCCCCCGGTCATACGGCTGCACTTTGTCCGCGACGAGGTCATACCTTTTGCCGTCTAACCGGCTGCCACGCGATCTCGATGCCGCGGAACTTATCCGCGCACTCAAAGTCCTCGACTATCAAGTCGTCCGGTAAACGGGGTCGCATATCCGGATTAGAACCGAGCGGAACGGGTCGCATCAGGAAACGATTCCCAGCCATAGCCCGCTGAAACTGGGAACATTGCGTGGCATCCTTGCCAATATCGGCGCTCACCATGGTCTGTCGCGTAGCGAACTTCTTGCACTGCTCGGAATCTAAGCGATTCCGCGGCTGCTTCCAAGTACGCTCTCGTCGCCCTACTTCGCGAAAATCTTGCGCACGGACTCGAGGGTATCGGCGTAGCAGATGAGGATGACCGAGTCGCCGGCGTGGATTTGGTCTTCGCCGCTGGGGACGATGACGTTGTCGCCGCGAACGATCGTGGCGACGAGGGTGCCTTTGGGCAGTTTGGCGGCAGCTTCTTTGAGCGGCCGGTCGAGGAGCGAGGAGGCCCCGCTGGCGGCGAACTCGAGCACCTCGACGTCGCCTTCGTCGATGATGGCGAGCGACGAAACGTCGCCCTGATGGGCAAGCTTGAGGATGCGGTTGGCGATGGCGGCGCGCGGCGTGACCGCGAGGTCGATGCCGAGGCGCTTCACCAGGGGCGCGAAGTCGGGCTGGTTGATGACCGCCACGGCCTGCTTGGCGCCGAGGTCTTTCGCCAGCACGCTCGCCATGATGTTGCGCTCATCGTCGTTGGTGGCGGCGATGAAGACGTCCACGGCGTCGATGTGCTCCTGTTCGAGGGACACGCGGCTGCTGCCGTCGCGGCAGACCACCTTGGCGTGGCGCAGCTTCGGAGCGAGCGCGTCCGCGCGTTCTTCGCGGCGCTCGAACAGCTTGACCGACTTGATGCGGCCGTCGAGCGTCTGGGCGACGCGCATGCCGATGGTGCCGCCGCCCATGATGGCCACGCGCGAATGCTTGGCGTCGCCATCGTGAAACAGGCGCGACACCTTGGTAATCTTGTCGCGGTGCCCCACGAGCACCACCTTGTCGCCGGGGTGGATCACGCTGCTGCCATTGGGGATCATGGTCTTGTCGTCGCGCACGATAACGCCGACCAGCACGCCGGACCCCGGGGCGATGGCATCCTTGAGCGTCTTGCCGCCGATCGTCGGGGTTTTCGAGGCAACAATCTGCCGCATCTGCACCAGGCCGTGGCCGAAGCTCTCGCTGGCCAGCAGACCGGGCTCCTCGACGAAGTGCGCAATCTCGAGCGCGGTCAGGGCGTCGGGACTCAAAATATAGTCGATGCCCAGCACGGGCTCGTAAATCACGTTTGACTCGACATACATCGGATTGCCGACACGCGCCACGGTGGTCTGCGCGCCGAGCCCCTTGGCCGTGGCCGCGGCGATGAGGTTCTTCTCGTCGTTGCCCATGCTCGACACGAAGAGCGTGGCCGTCCCCACGCCGATGGATTGCAGCAGCATCGCGTTCGAGCCGTCGCCCGCCACGGTGCTCACGTCGAGCGCGTAGTCGATCTGTTCCAGCGCGTCGCGGTCCGACTCGATGACGGTCACGTTCTGGTGTTCGCTGCTGAGCAGCCGGGCGAGATGGTAGCCGACGCGGCCGCCCCCGGCGATGAAGACGTTCATGGGATTCCCCTTGGTGTGGGTACGCGAAGGATCGTGCAACATCGGATCCGGCCATTGCAATTCATGGCCGTGATCGCCATCGATTTCACGCCTCGGAGATCGCGATGCGCCAGAGAGCAGCGCGCAGTGGATAAGTGTCACGAATTGCATCAAACAGATGACAACCGCATAAAAACACCACAAAACAAACAATGCCAATTCATCGACTACTAACATTCCTCAGGCAAGCTATGCTCACGTTCCGCTGGTGCCATGTAGGCGAAACAGTTGAACGACCAATCGCTTCATGAAGCGCTTGTGTCAGGCTGCGGGGTCGATTGTGGCGGCAGGCCCCGTAACCGGCATGAGCGCTTTTTTTGTTGCGGCCGTGACGGAACGGAATTGGGGTGACGGCTTTGGGCGCTCGGCTCATGGGGACATTCGCCCCACCGATTGCGGCGCAGCCGCCTTGGAGTGCGGGAGCAAGCTCCCGCTTTGCTTAGGGGGCGATCGAGCTCCCGTCGTCGTCGTGCCGGATTGGGGCCGACGTGTGAGCGCCGGGAGCAAGCTCCCTCCACAAAAGCGCAAGCAAGTCTTGCGCACTCCAAGGCAGCAAGCAGCACTCGGTCGGGCGAACATATCCGCGCGCCATCTTCGTGCCTGCTCGGGCGCTCGCCTGATGGGGACATTCGCCCCACCGCCCGCAGCCCCCCGCTTTAACGCCCGGAGGCCCTTGGTGTTACAATAGGGCATCCACTCGAACGAAGCATCTCCGGAGCGGTAACGATTGCGCATTTGTCTGTACAACATCCGGTATGGAACGGGAACCGGTCCGACGTATCATGTCCCGGTGCCGTTCAGCGGATTCTGGCGCCCTACCTCGTCGCGCCTGAATGACATCATCGCCTTTCTCCGAACGACCAATGCGGACATCGTCGGGCTGGTGGAGGTGGACCAGGGCAGCTACCGTACCGGTCGGCAGGATCAGGCGGAGGCCATCGCCGAGGCACTGGGCTACACGCATGTGTACGAGACCAAGTACGCCGAGAAGTCGCTGGCGCGCAACATTCCGGTGATGAACCGGCAGGGCAACGCGCTACTCACGAACCAGCATATCCACGCCAAGGGCTTCCACTGGTTCAACCAGGGCATGAAGCGGCTGGTCATCGAACTCGAGCTCGAAAACTGCGTGATCTACCTCGTGCACCTCGCGCTCACGTTCCGCAGCCGCCAATATCAGTTGGACGATCTGGTCGACCTGTGCAAGGGCCGCGGCAAACCGGTGATTGTGGCGGGCGACTTCAACACCTTCGGGGGAGACAAGGAGCTGTCGCTGTTCCGCAAAGCGGCCGGGCTGGCCAATGCCAACACGGAAGGACGCCCGACGTGGCCGGCGAATGCCCCGGCGCGGCAGCTCGATTTTATCCTGCACAGCCCGGAAATCGGCGTGCGCCACTTCGACATTCCGCGGGTCGAACTGAGCGACCACCTGCCGCTCGTCTGCGATTTCGACCTGGACGCGGCTTAGGCTTCTGCGGGTTCGGTTACCGCAGCCTCCACCATGGCAGGCGCCGCGGCAGCGTGCGTGTAGTACGGACCATCGGTGTCCGGCAGAATCTCTTTCGGTCCCTGGAACAGGTGCGTGTGCGTGATTAGGATACCGAGCGAGACCAGCCCCAGGCCGCCATTAAGGATTTGGAACGGCGTGCCTACCAATTCGGGCCAGCCGAAATACGCCGGAGACTGCCACGCCATCACGCCGCCCATGGCGAGGATGCGCAGGCCCTCGCTGTAGGGTAGCCAGCGGCGGGATTCGAGCACGCCGCCCACATTGAGCAGGGTCCACATAATCAAGCCGCCCGTGATGGCCCGGCTGACCGCGGTCATGTCGTTCTCGAAGCGCAGGAATCCTGTCGTCAGCAGTAGCATCGGGGTGAAGTGCAGCAGCGCATAAAACTTCATGATGGGCGCCACGCTGGTCTCGTAGCGCTTGAAGATGCCGAGCTTCCATTTCTCCTGGCTGGAGTAGTCGTTCGTTTCCAGACCCTCGGGCACGTAGGCCGGCGGTGCGAACCACACATAAATCTTGTCGCGCCACTTGGGCGCGTACCAACTCAACTTTACCAGTTTGACCAGGTAGTGCACCTGCCCCCAGAGCGGGTTCCAGCTGCGGAGCGGGCCCACGAGGCCGTAGTTCGGCTCGTCCTTTTCTTCCTCAAAGGTACCGAACATGCGGTCCCAGATGATGAACACGCCCGCGTGGTTGCGATCGATGTACTGCTCGTCGCGCCCGTGGTGTACGCGGTGGTGCGAAGGGGTGTTGAGCACCCACTCGAGCGGGCCCAGCTTGCCGATGGTGCGCGTGTGGATCCAGAACTGATAGAGCGTATTGAATGCGCTGCAGAGGCCATAGACCACGGGCGGAAAGCCTACGAGCGCCAGGGGGATGTAGAAGAAATTGAAGAAGAAGCCCTGAAACACCCCCTGCCGCAGGGCCACGCTGAGGTTGTATTCTTCGCTCTGGTGGTGCGCGATGTGGGTGGCCCAGCCGATGTTCATCTCATGGCTCATGCGGTGCGCCCAGTAATAGCCGAAGTCTTTCGCAAGGAAACACGACACCCACACCCACCAGGGGAAGCTGGCATCGGTCACGCCCTGCGCGCCCATGTCGAAAATGCGGAAGTTTTTCCACACCAGCAGGTACATGCCGAACATGAACGCCCCGAGGAACGCGCCGCCCACTTGGTCGACCATGCCCATGCTGAGGTCGTTGATGGAATCGGTAAGGCGATAGACCTTCTTCTTCAGAATCCAGGCTGCCCCCAACTCAAAGGCAATCATGATGAAGAAAACCGGTATCGCGTAGACGATGATGCTCATGGCTCGACTCCGTGAGAATACTGTTCGGAACGGGAGGCAACAGTATAAAGGACTTCGCCGCGGAGTCCAACCCTTGGCGCACGGAAACCATTGTAAACAAAGGCGTTAATGTTCGCTTTTAGCACAGCGGTCTACCATTCGCCTGCGGAGGGATCCGGCACGTCGGGGTCGAGGGGACGCAGGCTGATGTAAATGTCGTTGCCCTCGACCTGCAGGGCATAAGGGCGCAGGCAGGCGGTGCTGCCCCACAGACATTCCCCCGTGCGGAGGTTGTACTTCCAGCCGTGCCAAGGGCACACCACAATATCGCCATCCATGCGGCCGGTGGTGAGATCGGCGTTCTCGTGCTTGCAGCCCACTTCCATCGCGCGGAAGCTACCGTCGGGATTCTTGAACACCCCCACGGGGCGCGCCAGCACCTTGTAGGATTTCATGCGCGTGTGCGCGAAATCGGATACCTTCGCGATTTTGATCATGTTGCCGGGCATACGGCCTCCCTTTACTTAGGTGCAGGAGCATAGGCGCCGGACCCGCAAGGCCGCAAATCCAGGGGGAATACCCCCGGTTCTGCCCGTCGTTTCCCCTATGGTTAGACACGTCTTTGCGGGGTGCGGTATCATTCCGTAGAGATTGGGCAACGAACGAGGTAACGACATGCTGGAAGCAGACGAGCGGTATTTCCGGCCGGACATGCCGGTGGCGGAAGCCATGGCGCTGCATCCGCGCGTGGGCGAGGTCTTCGCGGCCTTCCACCTGGGCGGGTGCGGCAGCTGCGGCATCGCCAAATTCGAGACGATTGAACAGGTGTGCGCGGCCTATGGCGTGGACCTCGCCGTGCTGCTGGAGGTGCTGGAGGGGCTGATGGACAAGCCCGCCGAGGGCGAGGCGGCCCCGCTGGCGCAGGCTTCGGGAGGTGACGCATGACCACGGAAACCACAAACACGCAGCCCAAGGCGCTGATAACCGCGACCGAGGCGGCTATTGCCGAACTGAAGAACCTCCTTTCCACCGAGTCGGCCGACAAGGCCGGCGTGCGGCTGGGCGTGAAGGGCGGCGGCTGCTCGGGCTTTTCTTATGTGCTCGATTTCGACGATCCGCGCGAGGGCGACAATGTGGTCGAGCAGGACGGCGTGTCGTTCTTCATGGACAAGAAGTCGACCATCTACCTCAAGGGCATTCTGCTGGACTACGCGAAAGGCCTGCAGGGCAAGGGATTCCAATTCCGCAATCCAAATGCGACGAGCACCTGCGGCTGCGGGGAATCGTTCTCGGTGTAGCGGATTCGATGCAACGCTAAGCGCGTCCCCCGCCTCCGGGCGGGGGCGCTTTGTTTTCAGGGAGACCGGGCGCATGGGCGCGATTCAGGAAATGGAAGCCGTGCGGCACCGCGCAGGACTGTGGCAGCGCGAAGGCTGGACCGTGTACCGCTTCGCCGGGCCTGATGCCGCGGCGTGGCTGCACAGCCAGACCACCAACGACGTGAAGGGCCTGGCCGACGGCCGCGGCAATGTGCAGGCGCTGGTGAATCGCCAGGGCCGCCTGCAGTGCGTGTTCCATCTGTTCCGGTTCGAAAGCGAATACTGGGCGATTATCGAGAAGGCGCAGGTGCCGGCGCTGCTGGCGCGCGTCGAATCGCACCTGATCATGGAGCAGGTCGAGTTAGAGGAAGTGGGCGCGGACAGCGGGCAGATCATGCTCGAGGGGCCGCGCGCCGCGTTGTTTCTGCAGGCCGTGCTCTCCCCCAGGCCCGAGCCCGGCCAATCGCCCCTGCCCCTGGATCCGCTGGCCTTCGCGCCGCTGCAGCTATTCGAGCACGAGGTGCTGGCCTTCACGCTGACCGAAACGGGCGAGGACGGCTTCTTGCTGCTCTCGGCACCGGGCGATGGCGATGCGCTCTATGAAGACCTCGCGGCCCATGGCGTGGAATTCGGGGTCGAGGAAATCAGCCCGGCCGCCCGCACCACGCTGCTGCTGGAATCGGGCGCGCCGCGCTACGGCATCGATTTCGACGACAACATCGTGATTGCCGAGACGCCCTTCGAGGGCGTGGCGGTCAGCTATGAGAAGGGCTGCTATCTGGGGCAGGAAGTGGTGGCTCGGCTGAAGGCCTACGGCACGCCGAAGCAGGCGCTGGCCGGGATGCTCTGCCGCGAGGAAGGCCCCGACCTGCCGGCGCCGGGAGCCGAACTCTACTCCGACGGCAAGCGGGTCGGACGGTTGTGTGGGTTCGCCTATTCTCCTGCGCTGCAGGGTTGGGCCATGCGCGCCTATCTGGATCGTGCGCACCGCACGCAAGGACAACAACTGCGGTTGTCGGACGCGGAAGGCGGGCGGACCTTCGATGCGGAGGTGCGGCACTTGCCGCTAATCGAGCCGCGCACGCGGCGGGAGAACGCCGAGGCGCTGTACCACGCGGCGCTGGAAACCTTCGAGCGGGACGCGAACGACGAGGACGACTCGGCGATCGGGATGCTCGAGGACGCGATTGCGCTCGCCCCCGATTTCGAGGACGCCTACGAGGCGCTGGGCGTGATGCTGCACCGGCATCATCGCGTGGACGAGGCCATTGTGTGGATGAAACGCCTGGCCGCGATGAACCCGAACTGCGTGATGGCGCACACCAACCTCTCGGTGTTTTATGTGTCGAAGGGGATGATTCAGGAGGCGGAGGACGAGAAAGCCCTCGCGAACCAGCTCGAATTTCAGCGCGAGATGAACGCCAAGCAGGCCGCCCAGCAGGCGCAGGCCGAACGCGCCCGCATCCGCGCCGAGGCCGAGGAGCGCATCGGCATGTTCCACGAGGTGCTCGAAATCGACCCCGACGACGCCATCGCCACGATGGGTCTCGGCACGGCCTACATGCAGCTCGAGCGCTATGCCGACGCCATACCGCCGCTGCAGACCGCCACGCGCGTGCAGCCGGACTACTCCGCCGCCTACCTCAACCTCGGCAAGTGCCTCGAGTTTACCGGGCAAACGGCAGACGCGGCCGAAGCCTACCGCGCCGGTATCGAAGCCGCCGGCCGCAAAGGCGACCTGATGCCCATGCGAGAAATGGAACGCCGCCTGAAAGCCCTCGCGACGGCGTGACGCTCGCGTCAAGATGGCTCGACGGAGTCTCGCCCCACCGAGCCGACGTGCTTGCTCCGGTCCATATCCATCCCACCAACATCGTCATTCCGAGCGAAGCGCGGCAACCTCTTTGGCGCGACGATGGTATAGCGGAGCGGAATTCCCAAACCGCCGTGCTGGCGGTGGTCTGCGCGGCATGCCGCGGTCCACGCATCAAGGAGGTTGCCGCGCTGCGCTCGCAATGACGGAAGGAGGATGTCGATCGCGCCGGTCGGTACCATTCGCCCCACCGGGTGCAGCTTGCTGCTTTGGACTGCGCAAGACTTGCTTGCGCTTTCGTGGAGGGAGCTTGCTCCCGGCGCTCACACGTCGGCCCCAATCCGCCACCACAACGACGGGAGCTTGCTCCCGCACTCCAAGGCGGCGCAGCCGCACGGTGGGGCGAATGTCCCCATGAGCCGAGCGCTTCACACCGACGTCAGGATTCTTCTCCGTCCCCAAAAACCCCTCGTGACAAGATGGCTCGACGGAGTCTCGCCCCACCGTGCAGACGGATTCACTGCGTCACCACGCGCCAACTCCTCCGCCAAGACCAACCACACCGTCATTGCGAGCGCAGCGCGGCAACCTCTTTGGCGCGACGATGGTATAGCGGAGCGGAATACCCACACCGCCGTGCTGGCGGTGGTCTTCACCACACTCCGCCATCCATGCACCAAGGAGGTTGCCGCGCTGCGCTCGCAATGACGGAAGGAGGATGTCGATCGCGCCGGTCGGTACCATTCGCCCCGCCATAAGTAGATCACAAAAAAAGAACGCCCCGGCTGCCGTAATCGGCAAACGGGGCGTTAGCGCTTGGGTCTATCAGCGCGCGCGTTTGCGCCTCCGGGCGATGCTCCCCGCGAGCAACAGCACGCCGAAGGCCGCCGCCACGAGCAGGTCGCCGCGGTTCGATGTCGAGAAGAACTCGGCGGTCTGCGGCTGGGGCGTCAGGTCGGGGCCGAGCCGCAGGACGCCGCCGTGGTTGGCGCGGAACTGCAGATACTGCTGCCCGTCAATCGTCACCCACTCCGACGTTCCATTCATCCAGCCGATCACGTTGTCGCCGCGGTACCAGCGCAGGCCGGTGCCGTCGTCGTAGCCGTAGTACAGGCGGGCGTCGGTGGTGTCGAGCCCCTGCGGCAGCGGCACGGCGAGCTTGACGGGCGCATCGTAGACCGCGCCGGGCTGGAGCGACCACGCCGGACCGAAGCCCTCGTCGTCTGCGTAGCCCTCATGCGCCACCAGCGCGGCCTCGGCGGTCTGCTCGGCGCCGACAATCACGAAGTCGTAGCCGATCGAACCGACGGTCGCGCCGGTAGTCGTCTCGCCGCCGGCCTCGAAATGCACCAGGGTCCCGGGCGTCCAGGCCGCTTCGGGCACATAGGCCACCCAGCCGTCGGCCGCTTCGTCGCCCGGCACGCCAACCCAGTACACGGTATCGCTTCCGAAGCCTTCCGTGGTCACGAGACCCCAGAAGTTAGCGAGCGAGCCAGAGGGCGCGGTCAGTCGCAGATACAGCGGGCTGTTCACGGCGGCCTTCCGCGTGATTTCGTTGTGCACTTCGCCGGGCAACACGCGCGGACGCACGGTATCGTCACTTACGAGCGACTTCGCCGCTGCGCCTCGATGGCCGCGATCCGGTCCTGCGAGCGGGCCTTCGCAGTCGACATCGACCCGCGCCTGCACCCAGTAGAAGAAGAACTGGAACGTGACCGTGGGCTCGCTGCACTGGCAGCCTTGCGCGGTTTCCGTGGTCGGACCCGGCACGTCGGTGTCGTTGAACTGCGTACCCGGTATCCAGTTGCTCACGGGCGTCGCGGTGTTCACGTCTTCGCTTGAGCTGCGCCAGACGCGGTACGCGGTCGCCGTGGCCACCGGATCCCACTTCACCTCGACGCGGTTGTCGAAAGTGCCGTCGGACGCCAGCACTGTGGCGGGGGCTGCCGGTTCGACACAGTCGACTCCGCCTTCGCCCTCGCCTTCGCCCTCGGTAGCGCCGCCTTCTGCTGTGAACAGCACGGTGTCGGGCGTGCTGTTGGCCTTGCTGTCGTTCACCACCAGCGTGAAGAGGAAATCGCCCGCAAGGTCCGGCGTGAAGGCCGGGCGGCTCGTCGTGTTGTTCGTGATTTGCGCGTTGCTTCCGGACGGCTTCGAGGTCAGCGTCCACGCATAGGTCAACGGGTCGCCATCGGGGTCGCTGCTGCCCGTGCCGTCCAGTTGCACGCGGCGGCCCACCTCTACCGTGCGGTCGGCACCGGCATTCGCGGTCGGCACGCTGTTCTGCGTGCTGATGGTGACCGTGTCCGGCGCGCTGTCGGTTTCGCCATCGTTCACCACGAGACGCACGACGAAATCGCCGAGGGCGTCGATGACGAAGCTGGCTTGCTCCTGACCCGCATTCTGCAGCGTGGCGGTGCTGGCTTCCGGCCTGCTGACGAACGACCACTGATAGGTTAGCGAGTCGCCGTCGGCATCGGTGCTGCCGCTACCGTCGAGTGCGATGGTCTGCCCGAACAGCGCCGTGCGGTCCGCCCCGGCGCTGGCCACCGGCGCGGCGTTATTTGTGCCTGTGGTTATCTGCACGGTGTCCGGCGCACTGGCGGCTTTACCGTCGCTCACGATCAGCTGAGCGACGTACAGGCCTTCCCGATCCAGCGTCAGCGTCGGGCGCGGGCTGGTCGGGTTGGCAAGCAGCGCGGCGCTGGTCGCGGGCCGTTGAATCAGGCTCCAAGCGAAATTGATGGTATCGCCATCCGCATCCGTGCTCGCGCTGCCGTCCAGCGTAATCGTGCTGCCAAGGGGCGACACGATATCCGCGCCGCCGCGCGCCAACGGGGCCGTGTTCTCGGTCGTAATGATAATCGAGTCTGGAGCACTGTCCACCGTGCCGTCGTTCACCACCAGCCCGATGACGTAGCTGCCGGCCACGTCAAGCGTGATGCTCGGCGTGGCGGTATTCGCGGCCACGATGCTGGTGCGGCTGCCCTCAGGCACGCTGGTCAGTGACCAGGTATAGGCCAGGCTATCGCCGTCGGGGTCCGTGCTGCCGCTGCCGTCGAGGTTCACGGTCTGCCCGACGCCCGAAGCGCGATCCGCGCCCGCGTTGGCCGTTGGCGGCGTGTTGCCTGTCGTAACGATGACGGTCGCCGGCGCGCTCGTTGCCGTGCCATCCGACACGACCAGGCGAATCTGGAAATCGCCCTGCCGATCAACGGTCAGTGACGGACGCGCAGTATCCGCTCCCGACAAGGAGGCCGTACTACCGCGCGGAAGCTGCGAAATGCTCCAGCTGAAGGTCAGGTCGTCGCCGTCGGGGTCGCTGCTGCCCGTGCCGTCCAGGTTCACGGTATCCCCCACCTTGGCGGACTTGTTCGATCCGGCGTTCGCAATCGGCACGGAGTTCTCGGTGCTGACCGTGACGCTGGACGGAGAACTCGTCGACTTGCCGTCGAACACGGTCAGTTCGACGGTGTACGTGCCGGGCTGGTCCACGGTAAACGTAGGCGAAACCGCATTCGGATTGCTCAGCGTCGCGACACTGCCGCCGGGCCGTGCCCGGAACCGCCACACGAAGAGCAACTGGTCTGCATCCGCGTCGCTGCTCTGGCTGCCGTTCAGCGTGACGAGATCGCCCACCTTGGCGCTCTGGTTGTTACCGGCCCGCGCCACGGGCGGGGTGTTATTCGTGCTGATGGTAACGATGGATTCCTCGCTCGTCAGGCTGCCGTCGTTCACCACCAGCCGCACGGAATAGTTGCCGGCCACGTCGATGACGAAGCTGGGCGCGGGCGAGGTGGGGTTCGCCAGCGCGGCCTTGCTGCCCGCGGGCTGGCTGATCAAACGCCACAGGAACGAGAGTGTATCGCCATCGGGGTCGAAGCTGTTGCGTCCGTCCAGCTGTACCGTCGCCCCGACTTGCGCGCTTTGCGGGACGCCAGCGTCGGCCGTGGGCGCGCGGTTCGACGTGGCGATGTTCACCTCGTCGATCGAGGTTGAGATACCGTCGCTCACGCGCAGCTGCACCACGTAATCGCCCTGGCGGTCGACCACGAACGAGGCGTTCGCCCGGTTCGGCGTCTGGAGAATCGCATTGCTGCCAGCGGGCCGCGTAACCAGCGACCAGGTGAAGGTGAGCGTGTCGCCGTCCGGGTCGAAGCTGCTGCTGCCATCCAGCTGAATCGTGGTGTTCGGCGATGCACTCCGGTCGGAACCGGCCGAAGCAATAGGCGCTTCATTGGTAACTACCAGCCGTTGCTCCGCAGGACCCGCCGTCGCAAAGCCGTCGTCTACGGTCACCTGAAACACGTAGGTGCCCGTCACATCCGGGACGAACGAGGGCGTTGCCACGAACCGGTCGCCGAGCGTCGCGGTCGATCCTTGGGGCCGCTGGGTGACCGTCCACACGAAATCGAGCGGATCGTTCTCCGCATCGGTCGTGCCGCTGGCGTCCAGCTGTACCTCCTGGTTGCGGCGCGCCTGCAAATCGCCGCCCACGGCAATCACGGGCGCGCGGTTGTTCACGGTAATGCGCACGGTATCGGCGTTCGAATTCACGCCATCGCTGACCGTGAGACGCAGCACGTATACGCCGCGCAAAGTCGGCGTAAAGGTTGGCGTCTCGGAGGTCGTGCTGCTGAAGGTACCCGTACCTCCCTGCGGTGTGCTGTCGATGGTCCACTTGTAAGTGAGCGGCTGGCTCTCCGGATCGAAACTGCCGCGGCCTTCCAGCGTCACCGTCTGATTAAGAAACAGGTTCTGCGAACCGCCGGCGTCGGCCACGGGAGGCTCGTTGATGATAACTTCCTGCGCGCCCATGAAGACGGTGTAGTTACCCGATGCGCTGACATCGATGATGTGCACTTTCAACTCGGTCGTCGTCGTGTTGTCGCCATTGCGCATGGTACGCAGCGAGACCCACACGTTCTCGGCCGGAACAATCGTTCCGTTCGCGCGCTCGACGTGGTCGAGATTGGGGTCCGCATCGAGCGGCAGCGGAATTTCCACATACCCGACGAAGAACGGGAAGGTCGAGGTCACGTTGAACACATCGTCCAGTTCCGTGCTTTCGGTCACCACGACATTCGTGGCCAGGTTGATGGGCGAGGTTCCAGCATTGCTCACCACCAGCGACGTCGGAATATCGAGGCCGTCGTCCGTGGTGTCGATGGCGAAATCCGGCAGGGTGTCCGCAACGCCGACGTTTACGGAGACCGCGCGGACCAGCCGGAATTCCGTGACGGAATCCGGCACGATGATACGGCGTCCCTGTCCCGGGACCATACGCGATACGGCCGTGTAGAGATCGTCGACCTCGCCGCTGCTGTTGGCACGGAGACGCAGGGCCGCCGCGCCACGCTTCGTCGGCTCGACATCGCCCAGCGTCGCCCGTAGGCCGGGCCGCCCTTGTCCTTCGCGGTCGAATCGGCGCAGCGCCTCGAAGAGATTCAGTGCGCCGGTGTCGACCTCGTTGATAAACGGCTCGATCCGCTCCACGCGCGCATCGCGCACGCGGATGGAACTATTGTTGGTCAGCGTGAGGCCCACATCGAAGGGCTGTGAATTGTCCTCTTCCGGACTCAACGGGTCCTCGCCGAAGACCTCGATGGGTTTGTAAATCGAGACGCTGTACTCGGTCTTGGGTCGTATCAGCACCTGGCGGGGAACGAGCGGCACCTCGGTGGATGCGCCCCCGGACCGGAAACGCACCACCGTTTCGACGCGGTAGTATTTCTCCTCGGTGCGGGCGGCGCGCTCGAGCGGCACCAGTTCAAACCGGGCCCTCCCGGTCGCGCCAGTGGCAAGCGTGCCGGTACCGTCTACCGCGCTGATACCCGTAAGCGTGACGGGCGAAAAGGTAAAGTCGTCGGTCTGCAGGCGTTCCTGCTCGTCGTACAAGTCAACGGCGACTTCGATTTGGCTGGCGCCGGCCGCCGTATCAGGCACCTCGAGCGCCACCGTGATTTCCAGCGGTTCGCCCACGCGCACCGTCCGGCCATCGATTTCCTGGCTCGCGATCAGGCAGGTCTCCTCGGGAGTCTCCGGCAGGATGGAGGCGTAAGTACTGTTGCCTTCCCATGCCAGGAGCGATTCCAGGGATGCGCCTACTTCTGCAGGCGCCACGGAACGCAACCCGTCTCCGGGCAGCAGCAACGACGTCTTCGCGCCGCGATTGAGCACCAGGTTGTTGCCGTTCGATACCTGTTCGTTGCCCGTGCCCGCGCGCCAGCGCGCGAGCCCCGATAACACCTTGGGCGAAGTGGTCGTATTGGTGATACGAACGCGGTAGGTAAACTCGACCGGGAATGACGACAACGGCGGCACCGTGATCCAGAGGAATTCCAAGGGGCCGGCGTCGCCTACCGTCGGGGTGGATGGCGGGGTCGTGCCAGAAACGATACCGTCGTAGACCCAGCCCGCCGGCACGGTTTCCTCGAGCCCCAGCGAAGCCAGTTCGACCGAGCCCTCGGCATCGATCGTCAGGGTAACGTTTACCGTACCGTTCGGTGAATAGGTGGTCGAGTTTGCCGAACGCGTCAGCGTCAGCGAGTTTGGTAGCGGCGCCCCCTCGCCCTCGCCTTCGGACACGCCCTCTCCTTCGCCCTCGGCGGTATTGCCGCTGCCATCGGGGCAGGCCAACTGCACCACGAACTGCGGCTCGGGCGCATACGGAACATCGCCGTCGCGCTCAAGCGCCTGCGGCGCGTACAGCGGACGCGAGCCGAGGCCGCAGTCAAACCGCGGAAGCCGCACGGCCAGCGGATGGGCCCGGTAGACCGCGACGTTGTTTCTGAGCCAGCTGTAGGTGACTCCCGAAGGGGCGCGAAGCAGACAATCCACTTCCGAGCCGACGACGATCCGAACGTCGATCGGTACCGTCACACTGGACCCGGGAGCGAGATCGCCAAGTTCCGATACCAGCGGCGTCAGGTCGTAGGTCGGGTGGTCGCCGAGTACCAGGCGGACGTTCCGGGCGGTCTCGTCGCCTTCATTACGCACGGTTACTTCGCGCAGGGTCTGGTTTCCATAGAAGGTCTCGAGATCGATGACCGGCGGATCGAAGGTCACCAGCGGCGCGGGAGACGAATCATCGACGATTGTCGCATCGACATAGGCGTAGTCCGACTCGGCCAGCGAGGGCAGCACATCCCACTTGGGATCGACGTAATTGCGGTTCAACACAATCCGTCGATTGGTCACCGTCCCCGAATCGATAATCTGGACATCGCGGTAGACGCCATAGCCGGGCACACGTGCCTCGAGGTTGTAGGCGCCCGAGGGAATACTCACAAACTGGCCGTTGCCATTGTTGTTCGAGGTGACCTTCCCCATGGTGGCGCCGGTCTCGGGATCGCGCAGCGTCACCACGGCCCCGGCAACGCGGAAGTCGGGCTCGTCGGTGAGCGTATTCTCGTCGACGACGGTGATGCTGAGCCCGCCCTGCGACGAGGAAACGACGTTGATGTCTAAGGTCAGCGGAATCAGGTCGTCCTCGCCGAACTGCAGGAAGGCCTGCGAACTCACCAGCCCAAGCGGCGTTCCGACGGGCGGCACCAACTGAAACACGACACGCCCCGTCTGCTGCGCGCCAAGGTTAAACGGCACCGCCGGAGCAACCGTCGAAACCCAGGGCAGGTCCGGTGCTACCACGGTGAAATTCTCCGCCGTGCCGCCGCCGATGTTGGCGACGTCGAAGGCGAAAATGGTCTGCTCTCCAGGCACCGCGCCAGCCAGCAGCACCGACGGCTCGATGGTAAAGTTGGGTACGCCGTCCAGCACCTGATAGGGCAGGAACATCGTCGTGCCCACGCCCTGCGTGCTCTGCACCACGACCTGCATCACGCCGCTCGCATCGCTGGCCGTCGGCGCCAGCAGGCTGATTTCGAGCGGCACGGAGCTGTTGGGCCCGATGGTCGCGGTAATGCTCGCCTGCGCAGTAATACCGTCGGGCACGTCCTGCACACTCACATTCACATTGGACAGCGCTGTCTCGCCGAGGTTGGTGGCCTGCACGGTCAGCTTCGTCGAAAGCCCCGGCGAAAGGCTGACGATGTGGCCGTCATACGCGATGCGCATCAGGTTCAGCGTGAAGGTATCCTGCTCGGGTCCCTTCGGCACGCCCGGATGATGCGCGGTAATGGAGTATCGCCCGGCCTCCGTGGGTAGCGGCTCGAAGGCGACATCGAAACGCCCGTCGCTTCCGGTGGTCACGGGAATGGTACGCGTGATCCCGCGAAGGGTCACCTCGACCAGCACGGGGACGAAAGGCACCTGGCTGCCGAAGAAGAATTCGCTCGCGCCGCCGCGCAGGCGCACCTCGCCCTGGCCCTGGTCGTTCACAACGATTTGGTGGCGCACGAACCCTTCGTAGTTCACGCCTTCGACCCGGACCGGAATCGGCGCGCTCAGGTTGTTGGTCTTGTCGGACTCTTCGACACTGTCCTCGGCATCGAGCCGGACGAAGAAGAAATAGTTGCCGGGAGCGACACCCGGGGTGCTGACCGATTCCCCGATGAGGTACTGCGAACGCGGGCGCAGGCGTTCATTGTTCGACTTGCAGACCAACTGCGTGTCGCCGCCAAAGGTATTGTCGGTCGAAAGGTAAAGACAGTCATTCCATATCGGATTGATGCCGCTCTGGCCCTGGTTCAGGACGCGCGCGAACCAATCGAAGGTGTCGCCCTGGTAAATGACGCTCGGCAGTTCGAACTCGCAGAGCGCAAGGTCCGAAGGCAACAGGAGCGCAAGATTCGACACCGCTGGCGGACTGTTGATGGTAGAGCCGGTGGTGCGGTATTGGATGACGCCGGTAATCGTCTGGCTGCCCGTGACATTCGCATCGACGCGCATGCGGTACGAAATCGTAAGCGGCAGCGGCGGCGGGGTGATCCACGCGAAACTCAATTCGTCGCGTGAACCCAATCCCGGGCGGATGGGCGGCAGTTCGCTGCCCAGCATCTCGACGAACTCGAATCCCGGCGGCACGAACTCGTTGATACCGAAGGCAAGCGTCTCGAGCGGTTCCAGCAGCACGACCGAAAGCTCGACGTCGATGATGTCGCCGGGCGTGTAGCCATTCCCGGTAAGAATCTTCCGCTTAAGAAGGATGGGGCTATCGCCGCTGGGCTCGCCGTCTATGGTGCCCTCGCCCTCACCCTCGGCCATGCCTTCCCCTTCTGCCGTCGAGCCGTCCGAGAAGGTGGTCACCACGAGGCCGGTTCGCAACTCGTCGCCCGAGGTGCGATACAGCCCCTGCCCCGAAATCGACTGATCCCCCGCCGTGGCGGTAGGAACAACCGTGTAGCGGAGATCGAGCGGAAAGTCGGGCGGGTCGATCCATGCGAACACCAGCGTGCCCTGGTCTCCCTCGAAGGGAAGCACTGGCGGATCGGTGCCGGATACAAAGCGCCCGAACGCCCAGCCGTCGGGCAGCGTTTCCTCGAAGCCGAAGGTGGTAATCCGGTCGACGCCCTGATAGGTGAAGGCCACGTCGATGGGCAGTTCCTCGCCCGGCACGTAGACCGTCTCGTCCGAGGCCCGGCGCATCACCAGGCCTTCCAGCTCGCCCTCGATTTCCTCCGAGGAAGCCAGCGCCGTGACGACGGTCGGCGTGCGCAACTGGGATTCGTTGAAGGCGTACAGCGCCTCGCCGGTAACCGATTGCTCTCCCGTGGCCGACAGCGGCGCCCGCACGCGGTAGGTGAATACTATCGGGAAGGCGGGCACGGTGATATAGGCGAACCCGATGGTGCCGGAGTCGCCGTCCTGCGGGGCGATGGGCGGCGTATTGCCGCTCACCAATCCGACATAGGTCCAGCCGTCCGGCAGGGTATCCTCGATGCCCAGCTGCTGCACCGGCGTGGCGCCACCATACTCGACCCGCACGCGCAGGTCGAAGGTCGCGCCGGGCGTGTAGAATTCTGAATTCGCCCCCTCGCGCGTGAAGGTGATGTCGTCCCCGGTGCCCCCTTCGCCCTCGGTCATGCCTTCGCCGTCGGGGGTGACCTCCGTGCCCTCGTCGATGTTGGAGACCACGGGGGCCGTCTGCTTCTGTCCGCCGCCTGCCTCGTATATGCCGATACCCGAGAGCGCCTTCGTGCCGGTGCTGGTCACCGGTATCGTCACCCGGTAGGTGAGCGACGCGGGCAGGTTGGGGATACTGATCCACGCGAAGGCGAGATCGCCCTGCTTTCCCGTAGTGGGCTGAATCGCGGGTAGCTGGCCGCTCACCACGCGATCGAACTTCCACCCTGCGGGCAGGGTTTCCACCAGGCCCAACTGGCGGAACTGGTCGCTGCCCGACCGCGTCAAGTTCAGGCGGATATCGAGCGTGCCCCCGGGCGGATAGGTTCCATCGCCCAGAATGGTACGGGCAAGGAATAGCTCTGAATCGCCCGGCCCCGTCTCGCCTTCGCCATCCACACTGCCCTCGGGCTCACCTTCGGCCGCGGCGCCCTGCGAAATGAGGGTCGTAATGACGGGAGATTCGAGCGTGCCACCGCCCCGCGCATAGAGCGCCTTGCCCGCGATCGCCTTGCGGCCGGTTTGCGTGGACGGCACATTCAGCCGGTAGGTGAAGTTGGCCGGAAAGGTATTCGGGATGGCCACCCACCCGAAATTCAGGGTTCCGCCCGCGCCCGAACCCGGGGGGATTTGCGGCGTCGCGCCGCTCACCAGGCTGTTGAAGGTCCACCCTTGGGGAATGGTTTCCTGCAGGCCCAACTGGGTAATCGCGCCCGTGCCGGTTTTGAGGAAGGTGATGGTCACATCCACCGTTCCGCCCGGGGAATACGTGCCGTCTCCGCCGATGGAACGCAGGATGGTGATGTTCTGCGCCGCGGCCGGGAACGCGCCCAAGGCCGCAATCGCGAATAACGCCAGCCCGAGCCCGGGCCGGAAGAGACGTCGAATCATAGTAAACCGTTCCCCGTAAGCTTTCATCGCGTCGTCTGCCCTCCGCTCAATGCGGCACTAGGACCCCCAAGAGTACGGAACGAGCGGGCGCACCGCAGCGGCTTCGCAGCCGCCGGGATGCTTGCGATGGATTTCCCCACAAATATCACTGCCGGGACGCCAATTCGTTACTCCCAGATTCTACCACAGCGGCCAATACCGGCCAAGCGCTTTATATTGAATTACTTACACGAGGCCTTGATCAGGCCATGACGTGCAGCACCTCTCTGCCGCGCCCCTGCGCGATCAGAGAAGTATACGATTCCAGCGTTTTCTGCGTTTCAGGATCGGTCAGATCGACGGCGGTTCCGCGCTCGGCCGAAAGATAGGCCGCCTGGCACAGCGTGGTGATTTGCAGGCCGTATTCGAAGTTCAGCAAGGCATCGCGCCCTTCGCGGAAGGCGGCCACCGCGTCCTTAATTTCGTCCACGTAGCCGTAGAGGTCAGGTTCGTTCGGCTCGACCGCCAGCAGTCCGCGCGAGGAGGTCGCCTTCTCTAGAGCCGTCTCGCTGTCGGCCGCGGCTTCGGCCGCTTCGTCGCCGATAAAGATATTGAGGCTGGAAACGAGCGTGTTCATTTCGAAGGCGTAGCCCTGGCCGAGTCCGTCCATGGTGAGCCGCAGGCCCTGCTTGTCGTACATCCAGCTGTTCGTGAACTGCGCCTTCGCGATCTGGCCGGACTCCGGGTTTCGGAAGGACACGATGCCCGTGGCGAAGTCCTCCGCGGGCGTCTGGGTGTAATCGACGCCCATGCGCTCCTTGAGCAGCTTCAGGCCGCGCGGCGTCCCCCACTTGAGCAGCGCGGTCTCGGCGCTCACGGTGATCGGCTGCATGAAGTCGACCGGCTTGCCCACCGGGTTCAGCACATACCAGCCGACCGCGATGCTGTGGCAGCCCATGTCGCTCAGCACGCCGCCGCCTTGCTTGGTGGGATCCCAGAACCAGGGCGAGTGCGGTCCGGCATGCTCTTCCGAACTCCGCGCCAGCGCCAGCGGGCCCATGTTGCGCTGCTGGGGGGCAAGCTGCGAAAGCGCCGCATTGATGGCCTTCATGTGAATCTGGTTTTCAAAGTAGGCGGTGGGCAGGCCGGTCTCTTTGGCGAGGTTCACCAGTTCGCGGGCCTCGGCCACCGTGCGCCCCAGGGGCTTTTCGACGATGATGCCCTTGAGGGCCGCGCCTTCCTTCACCGCCGCCGCCACTTCGCGCATGACCTCCAGCCGCGAGAAATTCGGGCAGAAGATGCAGACGGCGTCCACGTTTTTTGCGAGCTCGCGCACGTTGGGATACACCGTGCAGGGGCCGATGCCGAGTTCGAGCGAGAGCGCCTGCAGACTCTCCGCGTTTTCCGGGGCGGTCACGCCCGCCAGTTCCACGCCGCGCACCTGCGCCACGGCCTTGGCCTGAAAGCGGGAGATGAACCCCGCACCGATAAATCCGAGCTTGAACGGTTCCATAATGCACTCCTTCCGCAGTCCCGAACTGGGGGCGATGCGTCATTATAGGGACGGGAATGAAGCGCGGCAAACGCACCCTTGACTTGTAATGTTTCACCGCCAAAGGTTAGAGTCAATCATTCATTTTCCATTGAAAGCCCGAGGTGCCCGCGCACGGGCCGCTTGCACGAGGAGTTCAGTACCGTGGCCAGGATTACCACCAAACGCCGTTTCCCGGTGACCGAGCGGATCGGCGACGACGAAATCACGCTTCGTCTCATGGACGCGAGCGACATGGCCGCGCTGCAGAAATTCGCCAATTCCTTGTCAAAGGACGAGATGATGTTCCTTCGCATGGACATTGCCAATCCGGAAGTGCTGCAGGAATGGTTCAAGAACATCGAAGACGGCCACACGCTGACGGTGGTGGCCTACGATGGAGACGAGATCGCGGGCTATTGCAGCTTGCACAGCAACACGCGCACCTGGACCAGCCACATCGGTGAATTGCGCGTATTCGTGGGCGAGCACTTCCGTGGCACGGGCCTGTCAAAGCGCCTGTTGAGCGAAGTGTTCCAAATCGGACGTGAATTGAAGCTGGAACGCCTGGTGATGAACCTCGCGCGCGAGCAGCGCCGCTTCCGCGGTTTTCTGGAAGAAATGGGCTTTCAGGCCGAGGCCCTGCTGACCGACTGGCTCAAGAGCCGGGACGGACAGACCCACGACCTGGTTATCATGTCGCATTCGCTGATCGACGGCGACTAAAGCCGAGTGGCACGGCGGGAAGACCCGCTTTTGCCAGCGCGCCGTAACATGGAACCGCCTGTACTCGCGCCTCTAGATTTTTCGCCTGACCTGGGATACCGGCGGACCGTACCATCTGAATCGGGGAGACTTCATTGGACAGTCTCAGTAAACTTGCATCTTGGCGGGTATTGAGCGACGCGCGTCGCCATCAATACTGGCGCGCCGCTGTCGTGGGGCTGGCCGCTGGCGTCGCCGCTTTGGTGTTCCAGTGGTCGCTCGAGGTCTTCGAGGGCGGCCGTGAATCCCTGCTGGAATACCTGCACGAGTACTACCCCGCCACCGGATGGATGCTGCTGATTCCGCTTGTGGGAATCATCGGGGCGGTCATCGGCTATTTCACCACGCGCATTGCACCCGAGGCCGCAGGCAGCGGCATCCCCCATGTGAAGGGCGTGCTCATGCATGTGGGCGACCTCTCGTGGGCCCGCGTACTGCCGGTCAAGTACTTCGGCGGCCTGTTCAGCATCGGCGCGGGCTTTTCGCTGGGCCGCGAGGGCCCCACGATTCAGATGGGTGCGGCCGTGGGCAAACTGGTGTCCGATGTGCTCCGCATTCCCCCGAAGGCCAAGCCGCGCCTGATGGCGTGCGGCGCGGGTGCGGGTCTGGCTGCGGCCTTCCATGCGCCGCTCGCGGGCTTTATCTTCACGGTGGAAGAACTGCAGCGCGAGTTCTCGACCACCACCTACGGCATGGCGCTTATCGCCGCCGTGCTGGCGGATATCGTCACCACGTCGGTATCGGGCACGGGGAACGCCTTCCACGCTTCGGGCTTTCCGGCGCCCGAGATGAGTTCGTTTCCGGTCTACGTGGCCATCGGGCTGATCGCGGCCGTATTCGGCGCGGCCTTCAACAAGATGCTGCTCGGCTGCACGGCCTATTGCAAGGAGATGCCCTCGTTTCCGCCCTGGAAGCGTGCGGGCGTGGCGGGCTTCATCGTCGGCGCGGCGGTCTGGTGGATGCCGGAAATCACCGGCGGCGGCCATCACAGCGTCGAAGCCATCCTGCACGGCGACATCGCGGGCGGCGGCTCGACGATGTTTTTGCTCATTCTCTTCGCGGGCAAGTTCCTGCTGACGATCGTCTGCTACGCCGCGGGCGTGCCCGGCGGCATCTTTGCGCCGATGCTGCTGATGGGCGCGAGCCTCGGCTTGGTGTCGGGCATCGCCGCGAACGCGCTCTTCGCCAGCATCGCCCCCATCCCCGAGTCCTTCGCCGCCATCGGCATGGCTGCGTTCTTCGCCGCCGTGGTGCGGTCGCCGCTTACGGGTATCGTGCTGGTGCTCGAAATGACGGGCGACTACCAGCAACTGCTGCCGCTGCTGACCGCCTCGATGGTGGCCTACGTGTTTTCGGAAAGCATGGGCATCGAGCCCATTTACGAGGCGCTGCTCGCCATTGACCTGCGCCGCGCCAACCCGGACATTCCCTCGCACCGCGAGCCGATCCTGTTGGAGTTCGTCGTGCAGGAAGAATCGGAAATGGACGGCAAGCGCATTCGCGAGATCCCCATTCCCGAACGTTGCCTGTTCGTAACCATCGCCCGGCACGGCAACGACATGTTGCCCAGCGGCGAGACCGAACTCCAGCGCGGCGACCGCGTCACCGCCGTCATCAGCGGCGCCAACGCCCCCGAATCCGTCAACCGCCTGCTGTCGCTGAGCAAGGTGTAGCCGCAGCTTTCGACTTCCGCACGACCGCCGCGACGGTATACACCGTGAACGCGGCGAAGACACCGTGGACGATGCGGCTATTCCACACCGCGCCGAGATAGCGGGCGAGCAGCATGCCTTCGCCTTCGAGCACCTGGGGTTGAAACAGCAGGCGGGCGAAGGCGACCGCGGTGCAGGCGAGCGCCAGCCCGATCAGTACGGGAGCGAGTGAAGACCGCTCACTCCGCTGCCAGCGGAGCATCAGCAGGGCGCACGCGATGACCGGCACGAGCAGCATGAGCCAGCGCACGGCGGCGGACACGGGCGCGCCTTCCCCCTGCGCGAGGTCGTCGGAGAGATCGAGCACGGTGGCGGCGAAGGTCATGGTGATGGCGAATTGCCACGCGAGCGTTTCGGAGCGGAGCGAGATGAGCGCAAGCACGGACGCGAAGGTGGCGAAGCCCAGCAGCACGAGGGCGATGGGCATGACGATGGCCTCACCCGGCCAGGCGCTAACGGACTCGATCAGGGGCTCGGCCGAGTAGTTCCACGCGAGGAGAATGGCCCCGGCGTAGATCGCCGCCACGGGCAGCAGCGCCGTCGGCACGGCAGCGCGGGGTTGCTCCGCCTTGTCCGACAGTTTGATCACGTCGCGCAGGGTCCACGCGCAGGCGCCATACGCGATGCCGAGGCACGCGCCGAAGGTGAATTCCATGCACTTCCACCAGGGCAGGCCGTTGAGCGGGGGCTCGAGCCGGAAGCCGAAGGCCATTTCGACACCGCCGATGCCGAAGCCCGCCATGCCGCCGGCCAGCCCGAACAGCGCGAAGCGCAGCGGCACCGCCCCGGCATGGATGGCCCGCAGCCACACCAGCAACGCGATCGCCGCGAACAGTAGCCCCGCCCAGGTTTCGTTGCGCGGCTTGTTCAACGGGTCGGAGAAGTAGATAAGCCTGGGCTGGTTGATGAGCAGCAGCCCGAGCGCCATGCCGGCGAGCGCCAGCCCAAGGCCGATGGCCACCTGCCGGAACGTCAGTCGGTCGGCGATGAAGCCGAGGCCGAGCATCGCGCCGCCGAGCAGCCCCCACACCCCGCCCTTGACGATGGTGCCGAGGACGCCCCAGAGCACCGTGTCGTCGCTGCGGAGAAAACCGAGGGTCTGGCCGTAGGTCATTTCGCCGCCGAAGCCGATGCCCGCCGCCGCGAAGGCCGTAATCACCGAGGCGCGCTTGCCTTCAATACCAAGCAGCAGGCAGAGCCAGAGCGCCAGGTAGGCCCCGGGGATCATCGCGCCGAGCGGACCGCCGCCGATGTAGCCCCGGAGGCCCCAGCCCAGCGATATCAGCACGGCGGTGGAAACGACAAACGACAGGAAACTCGGACGGTTCGGCATGCGGCGGGGACTCCCGGGGTCGGATTGCGGTATACGGTGTGCTCCGGCCCTATGGTATACTCTCGCGCTCTGCGGGGGACAGCAACCAATTTCCTGAGGATTTATGGCCGACACACGTCCAGTCTTGCTTGTATTGGGAACGGGCTTCGCTTCGTTCAGCCTGGTGAAGGCGATCGACACCGAGCGATTCCAGCTGGTGGTGGTGGCCCCGCGCAACCACTTCCTGTTCAGTCCCCTGCTGCCCAGCACCACGGTGGGCACCATCCAGTTCCAGAGCATCATCGAGCCCATCCGCACGGCGCGCAAGGGACTGCGGTATCATCAGGCCTTCTGCGTGCGGCTGGACACCGAGAACAAGGTCGCCCACTGCGAGGGCAAGTTCAAGCGGACGCCCTTCGAGGTGAAGTATGACTACGTGTTCATCGGCGTGGGCGCGGTAAGCAATACCTTCGGCATTCCGGGCGTAGAGCAGTACTGTCATTTCCTGAAGGAGATTCAGGACGCCCGCAACATCCGCCACGAGGTGATTCAGTGCTTCGAGCGCGCCAGCAAGCCTAATCGGCCGATCGAGGATTTTGATTGGTTGTTGCGGTTTGTGATTGTTGGCGGCGGTCCCACGGGTGTCGAGTTCGCCGCGGAGCTGCACGACTTCATCGAGCAGGACTTGTCGAAGTGGTTCCCGGACCTGATTCCCTATGTGCGCATCACGCTGCTCGAGGCGGGCGAGAGCATCCTGACCGCCTTCGACGCCACCCTGGGCGACTATACGCGCCGGCATTTCTCGCGCAAGAAGATTCAGGTACGCACCAAGTCCCTCGTGCGCGAAGTCACCCACGACGCCGTCGTGCTGAGCAATGGCGAAGAGATCGGCTATGGCCTCGTCGTCTGGTCCACGGGCAACGGACCCACCGAATTGGTGGACAATCTCGACCTGCCCAAAGACCGCACCAAGCGTCTGATTACCGATGAATACTGCTGCGTCAAAACGACTGATAACATTTTTTCGGTCGGGGACTGCGCCGTGATGGAGCACAATCCGCTCGCGCCGACAGCCCAGGTGGCACAGCAGGGCGGCACCTATGTTGCCAAACAGCTGAATGATCTGGTGGCGAAGAAGGAACGTAAACCTTTCAATTACAAACACAAGGGCATGCTGGCCTATGTGGGCGGCAACAAGGCCCTGGCCGACATGGGCAGCCGCAAATCGAAGGGCTTCCACACCTGGATTCTCTGGCGCTCGGCCTACCTCACCAAGCTCATCAGCTTCCAGAACAAACTGATGGTCATGTTCGACTGGCTCCGCGCCTTTATCTTTGGTCGCGACATAAGCCAATACTAACCAAGGAAAACCGCCGTGAGTAAATTCAAAACCGCCGATTTGTGCGACCACTTCGCCGACCAGGTGCAGATAGCCGAAGAGCAGTTCCTCGACCTTGGCGGCCGTCCCTACTTCAGCGGCGCGATTGAGACGATCAAGGCCTTCGAAGACAACAGCCTTGTGCGCGAAGCAGTGGCTTCGAACGGCGAAGGCAAGGTGCTCGTCATCGACGGCGGCGGCTCGATGCGCCGCGCGATGCTGGGCGACCAGCTGGCGGCCAAGGCCGTGCAGAACGGCTGGAGCGGCGTCATCATCAACGGCTGCATCCGCGACTCCGCCGACATCAGCGAAATGGACCTCGGCGTGAAGGCGCTCGGCACCCACCCCCTCAAGACCGACAAGCGCGGCCTCGGCGACAAGAACGTCCCCGTGCGTTTCGCCGGCGTCGACTTCGTTCCCGGCCACTACCTCTACGCCGACGAAGACGGCATATTGGTGAGCGCGAAGCCTCTGGAACTGCCCGAAGGCTGAGGCGACCGGTAGGGCGAGCGTACCCGCGAGCCATCTTGGTGCTGGACCATAGCGCTCGGCGTATGAAGACATTCGCCCCACCGTGTGCGCCGCTTTCCAAAGCGGCCTCTTGGCGCGTTGGGTACCGACCAGAGCGATCGACTCCCTCCTTCCGTCATTGCGAGCGAAGCGCGGCAACCTCTTTGGTGCGTCGATGGCGGCATGCGGTGCAGACCATCGCCGGCACGGCTGAGTCGGTATTCCGCTCCGGAAAACCACCGTCGCGCCAAAGAGGTTGCCGCGCTTCGCTCGCAATGACGAGGTTGGTGGCTTGGGCGGAGAAGTAAGCGCGTGATGACGCAGCGAGTGTGTCGGCACGGTAGGGCGAGACTCCGTCGAGCCATCTTGGCGCGAGGGAGGTGTGGGCGGAGAGAAATCCTGACGACGGTGTGAAACGCTCGGCTCATGGGGACATTCGCCCCACCGATTGCGGCGCAGCCGCCTTGGCGTGCGGGAGCAAGCTGCCGCTTTGATTAGGGAGCGATCGAGCTCCCGTCGCCGTGAAGCCAGATTGACGCCGACGTTCCTACGCCGGGAGCAAGCTCCCTCCTCAAAAGCGCAAGTAAGTCTTGCGCAGTCCAAAGCAGCAAGCTGCACCCGGTGGGGCGAATGTCCTCATGAGCCGAGGAATGCCGGATTACGCCATGACCGCACGCGGGCATCCCGGCACCCGACCTCCCCGGCTACTTCCCGGGGCAGAATCCGTCTTCGGAGTCGAGGCAGCAGTGGTAGGCACCGGCGTTGTAGAGTTAAACCATACGGAGCAGTTCGGGGAGCGTGATGCGCCAGGCGGGTTCTTCGTAATCCGCGGAATGCCGGTCGCAGGGCGGCAGCGTGCCTTCGATGAGGCCTTCAGTGGCTCCTTCGCCGTCAGGGGAACCTTCGGAGCCTATCTTGTGAAAGTTCGCGCGCGCGGCATAGCCGTCTTCCGTGCTGTCGTCGCAATCGTAACCCTGGGTGGAAAACAGCTGGATTACCCGAAGCAATTCGCTCAGGCTGATGGTACCGCAGCCGGACACGTCGGCCGTGTGCGGTTCACCGCCGAGTAGCTCTTCGCAGCTCGCGATGCTGCGGTAGGCCCACGGATCGCCTGCCCCGGAGAAAGAGTAAATGGAGTCCTTAAAGGGGATCATTATACCGCTTCTTCTCGTAATGCCGTACTCTGCAGTTCGTAATTCCCAATTCTCGCCGTCGGTGGAGGTCCACAAGAGTCCAGCCAAGTGCAGGTCGCTGGAACCTTCGCGCCTGAATCCTCCACCCAGCCAAAGGCGACCGGCGAAGGAGAAGAGGTTAACGTCTGCTTCGGAGACGACGTCGAGCTGGTCTGTGTTGCCCTCGAGTTCCGTCCAGTCGATCAGGTCTGTCGAGCGCCACACGTGCTTCGCTTGAAACACATATACTGCGTCGTTGTGCACAGCAATCAATTTGCGCGCGGCTGCTGGTCCAACAGTGTCCCCGTCTTGTAGAACCTCCCAATTCACTCCATCTATCGAGTACTGAATGGGGAACTGGAAGTGCCATAGCCGCTCCCGCCAAACAAACGGCGGAGCCTTGTGCGCTCTTCCCAGCGAAGGACCAGACAGCCAAGTTACACCGTCTTTCGAATACATTAAGTTTCTCTCGTCGTACGAGAAAAGATAGAGATTTCCCCTAAACGGAATAAGTTGGTATCCAAGCTCGGAGGTTTCGAAAGGCAGTTCGTCAAGGACCTTTGTCCAGTTCGAGCCATCCTCGGTGTACCACAGGTCTTTGTAATAGAGGTCGCCGTAACGCACGCACTCCCATCCCAACTCGGAACCGGTGTACAAGTATTCGAGGCAGGCATTGGGAATCATGCCGCCGCTGCCCCACAACTTCCCATCGAACACGGCGAAGGCTGCGCCCTGCCGACTGGCGAAGGGGTGCTGTGTCGCCGCGACCTCCCAGTCTACGCCTAGCTCGGCATGCGCGGCGGGAGCCGTGAGTACGGTTGCCGCCAGCAGCGCGGCACCGGTGATCCATTTAAGCCCTTGCATGAGTGCAGTATAGCGTAATGGGGCCGGACCGGCAAGCGGGAAATCTGGGGGGGTAGTAGGGCAAGCATACCCGCGAGCCATCTTGCGGCTGGACCGTAGCGCACGGCTCATGGGGACATTCGCCCCACCGTGTGCCGGGAGCGCCGCTTTCCAAAGCGGCCTCTTGGTGCGAAGGGTACCGACCAGAGCGATCGACATCCTCCTACCGTCATTGCGAGCGCAGCGCGGCAACCTCTTTGGTGCGTCGATGGCGGCATGCGGTGCAGACCTTCGCCAGCACGTCGGATTTGGCGCCGCGCTCCGCCAAAACATCTACGCGCCAAAGAGGTTGCCGCGCTTCGCTCGCAATGACGAGGTTGGTGGTTTGGGCGGAGGAGAAGGCGCGTTGTGACGTAGTGAATGCGTCTGCACGGTGGGGCTGGACCGAAGCGCCCCACGGGGCTTGGAGCGCTATTGCCCCATGCGGGTGTTGAGGCGGTAGACGAAGGCGAGGACTTCGGCGATGGCTTGGTAGAGGTCGGCGGGGACTTCGGTGTCGACTTCGAGTTTGGCGAGGAGGGCGACGAGGTCGGGATCGTGGTAGACGTGGATGCCGTGTTCTTGAGCGAGGGCGACGATCTTGTCGGCGAGGTGGCCGCGGCCTTTGGCGACCATGCGGGGGGCTTGGTCTTGCGAGGCGTCGTAGCGGAGGGCAACGGCGCGACGCTTGGCACGTTCGAGTTCTTCATCGGCCATGGGGCGCGCCTTTTTCGGTTTCGAAGCCTTCGGCGAGCGAGCGGAGCGGGTCGCCGTGCCAACGGCCGATGGTGATCTTGGGCCGTCCGTAGCCCGCGCTGCCGAGTCCTTCGGCCAGTTCCGCGCGGGCTTCGCGCAGCAGGCCGATGGTTTCTTCCGAGGGCGCGTGCAGTCCGCATTCGCAGGTGGCGCCCGTGCGGCGCAGGGTGATCCACAGCCGGCCGAGCCGGGAAAGCTCGAGGTCCATCGCGACGAACCCGTAGTCGGGGGCTTCTTTGCCGTGCTGCTTGCCGCCGCCGCTCTCGCCGCCGAAACTGTGGATGCGAGCGTGACCGCCGCCGGGCATGGGCAATTCCCAGAAGGCGTAGCGGTGTTCGAGCCCGAGGGTGTTGGCGAGCGCGGCGCGGTCGAGCCGTTCCATCAGGCCGCGGCTGAGGGTGTCGAAGGCGTCGGCCTTGCCGGCGGTCTCGAGGTGGCCGCGCAGCGCGCCATCGCCCAGCAGCCGCGCGATAGCAGTGCGCAGGTCGGCGGCGTCTCCCCCAGTCTCGGCGCCCTCGGCCACCGCGGCGGCGAACTTTGCTTCGGCCAAGTTGGACGGCGCCAGGGCACGGAGCAGCGCCCCCCAGTGTTCGGGCGCGCCGCCGTCGGCATCGAGCAGCGATTGCAGCGCGGCGGGCGGTTGCCATCCGGCGCGCGCGGCGCTTTGCAGCAGACTGGTCCATTCGTCGGCCGCTGCTGCGTCGCCCGGACGCCCGAACCATGCGGCGGCCAATTGACGGAGCCAGGTATCGCGCGGTGCCAGGAAGGGCGGAATGCTGGGGGCGAGGGACTGGAATTGCGCCAGGGCACCCAGCGCGCCGGCCAGGGCGGGCACTTCCGCAGCGACCGCGGGTGCGGCATTCGGCGTGATGCGGAGCTGCAGGCGGCCATCGGCCACGGCGGTTACTTCCACCGTCACGGACTGACCCTGCGTGAGTGCGCCTGCGGATTCCAGCGGGATATTCAGCGTGCCCGCGCGTACGAACAGGCTGCCGTTTTCATTCGCCTGCACGATGCCCTGCAGGGTCTGCCCCGGTCGCAGCGCAATGGCAGGGAGTTTGTCGGCGGTCAGGACGATTTGCGCGGGAGGCACGCCGCCGGACAACACCGGGCGGCCCTCAGTGTTCGACGTGCGGCAGCTTCGCCAGGCTGAGCATCAGCCGCACCTCGCCCTTGCCGATGCCGAGTTCGGTGGCGATCTGCCCGACGTTCATGCCCGCGCGGGCGTATTCCACCACGCGCTCCTGCACGCTCGTTTTCGCGTCGTGCCCGTTGCCCGCCTCGGGCGTCGGCGTGGGCGCGTCGGCCGACATGCTGAGCAGCGCGCGGAAAGCATCGCGCGCGGCCTGTGCGTCGGCCGGCTGGATGGTGGTATCGCCGAGTTCCTCTTCCTCGTCTGCGCCGCCATCGTGCAACGGCGTCTCGTCGGCCAGCGCCTCGAAGTCCGCCGCTTCCCAGGGCTTCGCGGCCTCGGCAGGGCGGATGGCCGAAGGCGGCGGGGCCGGGGCCTCGGGCGCAGGCGCGGGCTCCGCGGGGGTGTCGTCGGGCAGCACGGTAAACGGTTCCGTGTCGCGCGCCTGGGCGAGCGTCGGTTCGTCGTCGGGACGCGCGGTCGAGAGCGTCAGGGGCGCCTCCCATTCGTCCGAGGCCGTAGGCGTGCCCGCATAGGCAATCTGCCGCTGTACGCTTTGCAGTTCGGTGCGGAGGTCTTCCATGTACTGCTCGAGTCCGCGCTGGCGCTCGTACAGCTTCTCGTTCTTTTCCAGCGCCGTGGCGAGAATCTTCTTCACGCCGCCCACCTTCGTCTCGATTTCCTGGTTGAAATCGGCGGCGAGCTTTTTCTGCTGTGACACGACATCGCGCATGGTCTGGAAGAGCAGCATCATGTCGGCCACATCGGCCTTCATGCGCTGGATGCGCTCCTTCTCGTTGCGCTCCTTTATCCAATACCACCAGGCGAGCAGGGCGAAGCAGAACCACCCGACCGAGCCGACGGCGAACAGTGCGAACGCGGGAATGGGCAGGCCTAGCAGCATGGCGCTTGGGCTCCGCTATAGCGTGATGTCGAGATCATGGTTCTCCGGGTCGTCGGCGTCTTCGGGTTTCTGGCGCGCATTGTAGCCGCTGTGGCCGCGCGGCGTCTCCTCCCGCTCGTCGTCCTTTTTCTTCTTCTTGCGCAGGCCCACATAAGGGTTCCGCCGCTGCAATTCCTGGTCGACCTTTTCCTGCTTCTGCTCCGGCTGATGCGTCTGCTCCTGCTGGCGCACGGTATCGTCGGCCGCGTCGTCGCGCTGGCGCAACTGGGCCAGCTGCGCGGCGCGCTCCATCATCTGCTGCACGCGCTCTGCGGCGGCCACGCGGCCGAGTTCGCTCTGCGGGTCGATGGGTTGCGGCATGGTAATCGTGCGCCTACGTGGCTTCCGCCTCGCGCATGGCCTTGCGCAGCGCCTTCATCGCGGCGCTGTGAATCTGGCATATCCGCGATTCGGACACATCCAGCACCGCGCCGATTTCCTTCAGCGTCAGTTCTTCGTAGTAATACAGGTTCAGCACCTGCTGCTGCTTGTCCGGCAGCGCGAGAATGGCCTGCACCACCAGCTGCTTGCGCTCCTGCCACTCCGCCATCTTCGAGGGATCCGGCGCCGAGGTGCTGCTCACCTTGTCGCCCTTGCGCACCTGCGACGAATCCTCTCCGGGCAGGGTGTCGTCCAGCGCGAGCACGTGGGCGGTCTGCAGTTGCGACACGGTATCTTCCACGTGATCTTCGGTGGTGCCCAGCGCCTCGGCGATGTCGGCATAGGTGGGCTCGCGGCCCATCTGCTGGCGCAGGCGGTCGCGGGCGTTGCCCACTTCGCGCGCCATGGTGCGGAGCGAACGCGGCGCCCAGTCGAGGCTGCGGATCTGATCGATAATCGCGCCGCGGATACGGATGGAGGCGTAGGTAGAGAACTTGATGTCCTGCTTGTGGTCGAACTTGTCGGCCGCGTCGAGCAGGCCCATCACGCCCCAGCCGATGAGATCGTTGATATCGACGCTTTGCGGCACATGGATGGCCATGCGGCCCGCGATGTATTTCACCGTGCGCATATAGTGCACGATGAGTTTTTCACGGGCGGCCGCGTCGCCGCGTTCCTTGAACCGGCGCCATAGCTCCTTTTCCTCGTCCTGAGTCACCGCAGGCTCTCGATGCGTTTCCGTGTGCTTACGATTTCCGTAATACGAATACCGAACTTCTCGTCCACCACCACCACGTCGCCCCGCGCGATGAGCTTGTCGTTCACCATCAGGTCCACGGGCTCGTCGACCAGCTTGTCGAGTTCGATGATGGAGCCGGGGCCGTAGTGGAGCACGTCGCGCAGGGGAATATCGATGGCGCCGAGGCGGGCCGTGGCGACCAGCCGGATGTCGAGAATCAGATCCAGGTTTTCCGGCGCGGTGCCGTGCGCCGCCGGGGCGTCATGGCCGCCAGCATCGAATCCGCTCAAGATGTCCCCCACTTCTTCCGGGCTGAGCACCGATTCCTGATCGTCTTTTTTCGCGAGGCTTTCCAGCTTGCCGTTCCAGAGCACCACGCCCTCGCCGTCGAAGCCCTCGGCCGAGGTGAAGGTGAAGGTGGCGCCGGCCGCGCCCGCCCTCATCAGGGCGAGGATGGTGTCGGCCGAATCGACGCCGGCATCGGAGAACTGGGTGGCGTCCATGGCGTGCGGCGGCTGCCCGCATACTTCCATCACGCGCGCCACGCCGCCGCCCAGCGCGGCGCCGCCGATTTCCTGAAGCATGGCCTGATCGTCGTCGGAGAGCGTGGTCTTATCGGCGGCGTCTTCGCCGGTCATCAGGCCCGACATGCGGGCGGCATCGGCGGTACGGAAGAGCAGCGCGGCGGCCCCGGCCCCGGCCTCTACCCCGGCGAACATGGCCACCGGGAATTCCTGAAGCCAGGCGTCGAGTTCTGCGGCCGCGTCCTGCGGCGCCGCGAGGTCGAAGCTGAAGGACTGCGTCAGCATGGCGTCGAAGGTATCGAACGCGCCCTTCAAGAGCGCATCGGCAATCACTTGGGCGGCGGCTTCGTTCACGATGTCTTGTTCACTCCAGCGAAAAGTCCACGAGTTGGGCGGCACTGCGTTCGCGGCGCCGGCCCGGGCGCGCGGTAAAGCGCTCGATCCCCCCGATAAACACCGGCAAGGTGTCGTAGGGGCTGAGGCTCAACTGTACCACATCGCCTACGCGAAGCGTGGCGAGTTCCTGCAGAGTCAATTCGGCCTCGCCGAGCCGGACTTCCACGCCCAGCCGTGCGCGCAGCAAGCGCCGGAGGATGGCGTTGCGCGTCATTTCCAGCATCTCCCCGGCCGGCTTGCGCGAGAAATGCGCCTGCTGGGATATCTGGTCGAGAATGGGATTGAGCACCAGCAGCGGTATGCAGAAGTTCATGGTGCCGACGGTGTCTCCGATGTGCACCTCATACCCCACCAGCACCACCATTTCCGAGCCCGCGACAATCTGGACGATGAGCGGGTCGCTTTCCTGCTGCACGACCTTCAGGTCGAACTCGATGAGCTGATCCCACGAGCGGCGCAGGCTGTCGAGAATCATCATCACGATGCGGCCGATGATGCGGTTCTCGATTTCGGTGAGTTCGCGCGGTTCGGACAGCGTCATGCCGCGTCCGCCCAGCACGCGATCGACGATGGGGAACACCATCGAGGGGCTCATCTCGAGCACGGCGGTGCCCTCGAGCGGGCTCATGTCGACCACGGACAACGAGGTGGGCCGGGCGACGGACAGGATGAACTCGTCGTAGGTCAGCTGATCGATGGAAGTGAGATCAACGCGCACGACGGTTCGCAGGTAGGGCGGAAAGAGCACGCTGACTTCACGCGCGAAGGCTTCGAACAGGCTCTGCAGCCCCTTGAGCTGCTCTTTCGACACGCGCTCGGGACGCCGGAAATCATAGGTCGACAGGTGCAGTTCGGGCTCGTGCGGGCCGTCGGAAGCGCCGCCCCCCCCGCCGCTTGTATCTTCGTCCCCCTCCGAAACCGCATTCAGCAGCAGGTCGACTTCATCTTGGCTCAGGATATCCGCCATCCGTGCGCATTCCTCCGGCTCGTGCGAGGCGCAGTATAGCACAGCGGATCAACGCAAACAATCGACGCCGCCGCAAGTGGTTAGACTATAAGGGGATACGGGCGCCCTACCGGCCAAGGGTCAAATCGGTGACCTTTTGGATATCGGCCGCGGTGGTTTGGCCGTCGCCGGTAACGTCGGTGGGATAGCTGGCGGTGGAGCGGCGGAGCGCTGCGTTGAGCGTCAATTGGATATCCGCAGCATTCACGTCGCCGTCGCCGTCAATATCGCCCAGCAGATCCGGGCCGACGAAGGGGATGAGGCGCATGCTCTCGGGAATACCGAAGCGCGGGTCGCCGAAATCGGTCGTACCGAGAATCGGCACGGGATCGACGCCCATCCAGAACTGGAGCACGCGCGCGTAGACCGCGCGAAAGTCGATGCGATGTTTCAGGTTGCCGATCAGCAGATCGGAGAGGTCGGGCTGCCCGCCATAGACGCCCTTCTTTACGCCGCCACCGAACACGAAAAGCGAATTCGCCGCGCCGTGATCGGTGCCGTGGCTGAAGTTCTCTGCCACGCGCCGCCCGAATTCAGAAAAGGTGAGCACCATCACGTCGTCGAGGTTTCCGGAAGCTTCCATGTCGGAGAGGAAGGCGTTCACGGAACCGGCGAAGGCGTCGAGCAGCTTGGGGTGGTCGCCGTCCTGCGCGGGGTCAGTGTCCCACTGGTTGGCGTGGGTGTCGTAGCCGCTTTGGGTGACGTAGAAGACGGGCGTCTCGAAGCCGGCGCGGATGACCTTGGACACCATGCTCAGGCCGGTACCGAGCGAGCCGTCGGGGTAGGCATTGATGAGCGGCATGGCCGACGCCACTTCCATGTCGGCCACCGAGGCGCGCGCCACAGAGGCCGAGCGCTGGAGGAAATCGATGTCGGGCGTGACGGCGGCCAGTTCATTGACGCGGCGAATGTAATCCAGCCGCAGGGCCCCGATGGCATCCTCGGGCGCGCGCAGCACGTAGGCGTCGAAATCGGGCACTGCCGGGGGACGGTACACCGAGCTGCCGTCGATGGCATTGGCGAGATAGGCCATGCCCGCGCCGAGCATGGTGAGCGGATCGATCTGGTCCTCGGGCATGCCCGCGCACTGGTTGTCGAAGTAGCGCGACAGCCAGCCCTGCGTGGTTTGCAGGGTCGAACCGGTCGACATCCCCCGCTCCCAGTAATCGGTGCTGGTGAAGTGCGAAAGGTTCGGGTTGGGATAGCCAACGTTCTGCACAACGGCCATGCGGCCCTTGTCCCACCAGGTCTTCAGCGCGGCCAGCCGCGGGTTGAGCGCGTTGAGGCCGTCGATCTTCAGGGTATCGAACCCGGAGGTGATGTGCAGGTTCGGGCGCAGGCTGTCGCCCATGTATAGGTCGTCTTGAAACGGAATGACTGTGTTCAAGCCATCGTTGCCGCCGCCCATCTGTAGGATGACGAGGCGCTTGCCGCGGCCGAGTGAGGAAGTGGCCGCCTGCGCGGACTTCGAAATCCACAGGGGCACGGTGGCCGCGGCGGAAAACACGGCCATGCCCTTGAGGCTGCTTTCAAGAAATTGCCGCCGGGTGAATTGCATCGTGCGGCTCCTTACTTCAGTTGCGCCAGCGGCATGGACATCATCACGTGGATGAGGCCGCGCACTTTCTGGCGGAATCGGAGGGCGGGCGACGCCGTGTCCACGCCGGAGAGGAATCCGCGCAGGGTCGTGCGCTCCTCGGCGTTCAGGTCCATCTGCAGCAGCCGCTCCGCATAGTAGTCGATCAGGTCGTCGTCGCTGTCGGCATCGGGGATCGGCCCGCCGTTGGCCGCGAGCAGCGCGTCGATTCTCGCGTCGGCTCCCGCTCCCTGGAAGATGGTGTCCATCAGGTAGCTGACGTAGTTGTAGCGGGCAACCAGGCTGCCGGAGGTGATCCAGGCGCGCCCGTGATACCAGCCGTTCACGCCAGGCGGATTGAAGAGAATCATGCCCATCAGCGTCATCTGGGTGCCGGGACCGAACTGCGTGGCGAAGAGGTCCGCGAAGTCGCCCTGCCGCAGTAGATGCGTCACGAATTCCGCCGGGTTGCGGTACTGGTTCAGCCGATTCTCTTCGGCGTAGAAGAACTTCGAGAGGAAAACCTTGCGCAGGGCGGCGCGGAAGTCGTAGGGAAAGCGCCGCTTGGGATAGGGCTGGTTATCGGTGCCGCGCAGATAGTGCGCCAGTTCAAGCACAGCCTCGTCCGGCGGATCGAGCGATAGCTCTTCGTTCACGAAGAACTTGAGCAGCTTCCACGCCATGTAGACCGCCGTGGCCGGGAGGGTGTTGTACGGACTCGCCAGCCCGGTGACATCGGGATTCTTGCTGCGCTCGGCCAGAATGAAGTCGATCACGTCCAGCGCTTCCTGGCCCGCGAAGTTCTCCTGAATCGTCTTTCCGAAGAAGGTCTTCGTGCCGGGTTCGTGCTTGGCGGCATCGAAACCGTAGCTGAAGTCCCAGTCGTTCTCGCACACGAAGCGCGGCAGGGTCTCGCCGGTGAGGCACTTCGCCACTTCGCGTACGTCCTGCTCGGAGTAATTGCCCACGCCCATGGAGAAGAGTTCCATCAGCTCGCGGGCGTAGTTTTCCTGCGCGCGGCCTTTCTCGTTCACCACGTTGTCGAGGTACATGAGCATGCAGGGATCGCGCGTGATGCTGATGAGCATCGCACGGAAGCTGTCGATGCCCTGGCGGCGCAGCAGGTAATTCTGGTCGAGCATCATCCGGGCAGCGATACGGTTCGCTCGGAGCAAATCTACCCCCAGCGTACCACCGTCGCATTGCTGGATATCCGGAAAATTGCCGTCGTTGCCCGCAATGACCGCGGGATCGATGAGGGGCACGAGTTTCGCCCACTCGCTCACGAAGTGGTCGTGCAGGAAGAGCGTGAGCTTTTCCTGGAAAGGCTGGCGCGTGTAGCGCATGCGGTAGAGCCAGTGCCCGATGAGGCTGATGAGATCGTAGGGGGTCTTGACGCGCCCGAGGTCGGACTCGTCGTCCGGGAGATCGGCCAGGGGATCGCCATAGCCGCCGGAGGTCAGTCCTGCGGGACGGTCGAGCCAGGGGTCGTCCGGCGTGAAATCGACCAGAAAATCGACCGCCGAGCGCAGGGCGGCCTGCGAGCCATTGCCCGCGGCATCACGCTGCTCGGCCGGACCCGCGCCGAAACCCGCGCGCCGCCACAGGTGCGCCGCCTCGGCCGTCGTCCAAGGACCGTCCGCGCCTACCTGGTATTCATCGAACAATGCCATTTGGCCACCTCGCCGGACACCGGGCAGCGTACCGCTTTTTGCGCCGCCCGCCTCAGCCGCATTATCCCCTGATTCAACCGGGGGCGCAAGTTACGTCATTTACGCCGCCGGTTGCGGACCACCTCCGCACATGATACCCTCCGTGGCGCGTTTTGTGGCACGGATACCCTCGCTCATGGATCTACTTAGGCACCGCTGGTTCTGGCCCTGTATCCTCGTGCTCGGGGTGGGCCTGCTTTTCGGCATATCGCTCGGGATGCGGGCGCCCTGGCTGGGTATGCTGCCGGATCGCGAGGAGTATACAAACGCCGACATCGTTCTGGCCATGAGCGTGCGCAATGTGAACGAGTGGCTGGCCGATACCGAGAAGCCGCTGCTCTCACGCTTCATCGTCTATTGCACCGGTCCGTCCGTCGAAGTTGGCGACGGCATGTGGCGCATGCGGGAAATCGCGTATTTCCCCCTGTCGTGGATGCCCCTGTACGCCGTGGGCAGAATGACGGGTTCTCCGGTGACCGTTCAGACCGCGCAGCTCGTAAACATGGGCTACCAGTTCCTCGCCGCACTGGGGTTGGCGCTGCTGGTGGCGACTGCGCTGAGACCCGCATGGCCGAGGGCCGCCGCGACCATCGCCGGGCTTGCCGCTTCGTCGCTGGTGCTCTTTCTGCCTGGCCCGTACTTTTACTATTTCTACACCTACTTCCCCGACATGGTCGTCGTTCCCGTCTTCGTCTGGGCCATCCTGCTCGAACTGTGGCGCGATGACGCGGCCGCCAAGCCCCTCCGTCGCGGAATCGTCGCGGCGCAGGCTGTACTGCTCTTCGCGGGGGTACTGAGCGAATGGCTGTTTATCCCCTTCACCTTCGCGCTGCTGCTGAAGCGCGCGTTGTTGGGCGAATTCGGCGCGACCCTCGCGGGGTGGGTCAAAGGCGTCGTGGCGACACTCGGCCCCGGCGCCGCCGGCATGGCCGTATTCCTGCTGTATTGGGTCTGGAATCAGGCACTTTATGAATTGTTTGTAAAGTTCATCATCCACACCGGCACCAACGACCACGGACCATCGCTTGAATCCTACGTGCCTGTGTTCTGGTTCGCCTACGTGCGCTGGGCGCTGGGCTGGTACGCGCCGCAATTCCTATGGGCCGCCATCGGCGTTTCCACGGCGGCGTTTCTCGCGGCCGCGGCAGCGAGACACCGCGGGGCTGCGATTCCGCCCAACCTGCTGCGGATCATCGTCGCGCTCTTTCTTACGGGCTTCCCGATGATGCTGTACTCGCTGCTGCTGCGCGCCCACGAGGCCGAGAACAACTACGAGTCCGCCAAGTTCGCGGTACCCGCCGCAGCCGCGCTGACGCTGCTGCCTGCAGTGGCGCTGCAATTGCGGAAGCGGCGCAGTGCGCTACAGGCCGCCGCGGCCTACGCCTCGAGCGCGGCGGTGAGCCTGATTGCGGCAGGCTGGATTGCCGTGGCGTCGCCTGGCGTCCCCGCCATGATGCATGTCGGAACCGACAGGCTGCAGCGCATCGCCAAAGAACTCGCCCCGGAGCAGTTGGAGCCCGACGTCCTCTTCGCGTCGTTCATCAGGAACAACGGCGACGCCATCAACAGCAGCGTGGTATTCGGGCAGATGATCCGGCCCTACGAAGACCTGCCGATCTTCCTCCCCCGATTCGCCGGGGTGGTGCCCTACACCTATCCCCTTATCCAGGCCTTCCTGCGCCCTGGGTATGAGATGGGCCTGACGCCGGAAATCGACTATACGCCGCCGGCGCATTTTACTGTGGGCCTGCTGTATCCCGCCGAAGGTCCGGTGCCCGAAGCGCTCGCGCCGCTGGCGCCGTATGCCCGGCAGCGAGACTCCAGCGCCTACCGCATGTTGGTGCTCGACAACCGGGACCTCGCCCGCTTCTACGTCGAGACCGGCTCTACGTTCGGGTTCGACACCGCGGCGCCCTAGGCGGGCGTTCCCGGCGTGCCGCGCAGGCGTTCCGGAAACAGCCGCGAGCGCACGAGTCCGAACTTTGCCGCCCGGAACGCCAGCCCGGTCGCGATGCAGCCCAGCCCATAGCGGACGCTCCGAGAGAAATTGATGCTGGACGCCTCCGGAAAATAACGCGTCGGGCAGGTGATTTCGGCGATCGTCGCGCCGGTCCACAGCACCTGCGCCAGCATCTGGTTGTCGAACACGAAATCGTCCGAATGCGACGACCAGTCCAGCTTCTCCAGTAACTCCCGTGAAAACGCCCGGTAACCCGTGTGGTACTCCGACAGCTTCGCGCCGGTCAGCGCGTTCTCCACCAGCGTTAAGACACGGTTCGCGAGGTACTTGTACCGCGGCATGCCGCCGCGCAGCGCGCCCCCGCCCAGAATCCGCGAGCCCAGCACGCAGGGATACAGCCCATTACCAATCAGCGCGGCCATCGCGGGTATCAGCCGCGGCGTGTACTGATAATCCGGGTGCACCATGATGACGATGTCGGCGCCCTGATCCAGCGCCAGCCGGTAGCAAGTCTTCTGGTTCGCCCCGTAACCCCGGTTTTCGATATGCACCTCGACCACCACCCCGGGGAGATTCCGCGCGATGGCCGCCGTGTCGTCCGAACTCGCGTCGTCCACCACCACCACCGCATCCACCACGCCCTGCGCCATCACTTCGTCGTAAGTCGCCCGAAGCGTACGCGCCGCGTTGAACGCCGGCATGACCACCACCACTTTTTGACCGTTGTACATAACGCTTGCCTGTGCATCCCTAAAGCTTCTTCGCGCAGCATCGTAGTGACGAAGCCCGCTCCCGCGCAAACGTTGGCTATTCGCCTTGCCGGAGCCTGTCGAACATAAGAATTGCCTCTAGAATCACCGTTAATACGTATTCATGTTTTACCCGGCATTCGATTTCTTGCAATGCCCCAAGGTCGCATCTTACGTGACTTATTTTCTACCCTTTAAGTCATAGGATATGTTATGCATCGGACGCATCGATCACAGTTATCCGTGCAATACGACCTCTAATTATGAGAAATGGCCAGAATATGCATTCCCCGAAGATTCTAAGGGTCGCTGTCATGCTTGGTGCTTTTGCGGTGGGCGTTTTGCTTGCAGAAGTAATCGTGCGTACGATCGCCGCCGCCGACCGTCTGGAAACGCGCATCTACGAACAGGCATCGTCGAGCCGGGACATCGAGTTCGGAATGAGTACGGCGATTCATTTCGACGAGCAGCTGCTGGTGCGGCTTCGTCCGGGACTGCAGATTCACCGCGTCGGCAGCAAACTGGAGCCGGGCAAGTTTTTCCAGTTCTCCACGGATGCCGCGGGATACCGTATTAGTTCCGGCTGTGAATCGAACAGGGGGGGGGGGGGGGGGGGGTTTTTCGGGCGGGGGGTGTCCCCGCCCCCCGGGGCGGTGGGGGCGGGCGGGGGGGGGGCGGCCGGCGGGGTTGGGCAGATGCTCGCGCTGGGTGATTCCTGCACCTTCGGGTTCGGGGTGGCCGATGACGAATCCTGGCCGGCCCAGCTGAACCGGTTGCTGATAGCGGATCCAGGTCTCGATCTTTGCTGCACCAATGCCGCCGTGCCGGGCTACACCTCCTATCAGGGCCTTGAGGCGCTTCGGCGCACCCTCGAGCGAGAGTCTCCTGCGTTCGTGGTGGCCTCGTTCGCGTTTAACGACATGAATCCCCTGCTCGGCGTATCGGACCGCCGGCTGAGCGAAGAACTCGCGGTGCCATCGTGGGTACGCCACCTCGACGCCTCGGGACTGGTTCGCTACCTCCGGGTGCTCCGGATCGGGATGAAGGTGCGGGGCCTGACGGAGCGCATTGAAGACCAATCGGCACCTCGTGTGCCGCTCGAGGAGTACGCCGGCAATTTCCGGGCGATGGCCGCGCTCTGCCGCGAACACGGCGCGGCGCTCATACCCGTAATCTGGCCTATGCGGGGGCAAGACGCCCCGGAATCGCTGGAGCCCGGCGAACGGCAGTTGCTCGAGCGCTACGAAACCTATCAGGCCGCCGCGCGGCATGCGGCCCGCGAATTGGGCCTTCCCCTCATCGATCTCGCGCCGGATTTCCAAGGGCCGTCGGAAACCGATCCCTTCGTGGATTTGATTCACGCGTCGGCCTACGGCAATGGAATCGTTGCTGAAAGGGTGATCGACGCAATCCGGAGGCAGCAGAGCGAAGCGACTGCGGCGGATGGCGTTGACACGCTAGCGGAGGCGTCTTAGAATCCGGCCGATGCGGAGCGACGAACTTCGGCGCCCATCCCCAACGAAATCGACCGGCCGCACAGGGAATTTTCATACGCATGCATGTGATGCTGATCCGCCGCGCGGCCAAGGCCTTGTTCTGGCTGGGGGCCGTTGCGCTCTGGTGCATGGTAGGCGCGATGCTGCTGCAATTCGGCAGTCGACCGGGATTCTACTGGCGCACGCTGAGCGGCAATCCCTATATGGAAGCGCAGCACGGAGACGCGCCGTGGCCGCCCCCCCCCCCGGCGCAGTACCTGGACGATGCCGAGGTGTCCGCACGGGTAGCCGCGGAGAACCCCGGCTATTTCGAGGGCAAGGGGCCGGGAGCGGAAACGGAAGCGGCCTTGCCCGATTGGGTGCTCCCCCTCCATCCCGATGACGACGCCGAGCGGCTCACGGCGCTGGATCGCTTCGCTGCGCTTTCCCCTGCCGATCAGGAACGTTTTCTCGCGCTGCGCGGAGAAACCCTGCTGGAATGGCATGCGGATTCGGACAGCATCGCCGTGCGCGGCACGGGACCGCTGGCGCGTCTGCTGGCCTGGATGCTCGATGACTGGGCGGGGCATCGGACGCTGGAGCGCTGGCTGGGCGTATCGCGGGGTGAATTCATCGCATCGCTTGAATCGGCCGCGCGAGACTATGCCACAGCCGCATTCCAGCCTGCGGGTTCGCCCGTCGCGATGGCATTCGCCTGCGTTGAATCCGGCGGCATCGGCCGTGCGTTCACCCGGGCGCATTACAAGCAGCTGCTGAGCAGGGACTCCGACGGCGATGCGAGCCGCTACGAGATTCCCTATTATTCCTACCGGCCCTCGTTTCAGGGCGAGGAGCGGCCGCCGGTTTTTCAGACCAACACGCTCGGGCTGCGCGACGACGAGATAGCCCTGCCCAAGCCCCCGGGAGTATTCCGCATCGTCTGCATTGGCGGCTCCACCACCGAATACGGCGCGAACAACGCGAGCACCTATCCCAATCTGCTACAGGCGGACCTGTCCGAGAAGCATCCGGGCCGGGTTATCGACGTGGTGAATGCCGGAATTCCCGGCATGACCGCCGCGGACCACGCCCGCAAGGCGGCGTTCTACTTCAGTCTCCAGCCCGACCTGCTGCTGGTCTACGTGGGCGTAAACGATGCCGTGCAGGTGAACCCCGCGATGCTCGACCAGGCGCCGGAGGTTTTCGGAACCTCGATGCTCGGTGCGACCACGTGGTGGAAACGCCCCCCGCCCGCCGCGGCCGACGCCATCGTGGCCGAGGAAATCCTGCCCAACCTGGACGCGCTGACCGCCGCCGCGCGCCTGCGGGGCTGCGACATCGGCTTCTGCACGCCCCTCCTGCCCGATGAGACGCGCCTGACACCAATGCAGCGCGACTTCCTCGACCGCGATTTTCCCATGCGCTGGCGGCAGCACGGCATGGATTTCTCGTCGTACGCGGCCACCATACAGGAATATGGCGCGTCCATCCGCGGGTTCTGCCAGCAGCAAGGGGCCCTGTTCCTACCGTTGAATGAATGCTTCGACTCGGATGTCGATCGATTTCTCGATTTCTGCCATTTGCGCGACAACCAGATTCCGCAGCTGGCGCATGTCATGCTGCAGTGCCTCGAGCCCTATCTGCGGCGTACAGCGCTGCGCGAAGGCAGTGCCGCACGGATCCCGGATCGTGCGTATTCCCTTGAAACTACAAGCGTTGACAATGCCACGGAAGGTCGTTAGAATCCACTTCGGGTACAGGCAGTATACGGGAGCAGAATAAAACCATGGCAAGAGTAGCGCTTTTGCAGGACACCATGGTCGAGTACATGGGTCTCATGTGTATCTCGGCGGTCCTGAAACAAGCCGGTCATACGGTCGATGTGTTCTTCGATGATCAGCGCGACGAGGACAAGTTCCTGCGGGAAGTGGCCGAATTCGCGCCGGACATTGTAGGTTTCTCCATCCTGAGCCCGAGCATTGGCTGGGCGCTGCGCCTGGCCAAGCGCATCAAGGCCTCTGCCCCGCACGTGATCACCGTCATGGGCAACGTGCATATCATCACGACGCCGGAAACGATTGAAGAAGAGGGTGTAGACATCGTCTGCCTGGGCGAAGGCGAAGAGTGCATGAAGGAACTCTGCGCCGCGGTGGACCAGGGCGAGGATTACAGCCGCATCGCGGGCTTCTGGGTGAAGACGCCCGACGGCATCGTGAAGAACGCGCAGCGCGAAGACCTTGTGGTGATGGACGAACAGCCGTATCACGACCGCGAGATGTACAACAAGTATTTCTATTTCCGCAGCAGCAACTACCTGCGCGTATACACCGGCCGCGGCTGCCCCTTCCGCTGTTCCTTCTGCACTAACACGGTGCTGAGCAATATCTACGGCGGCAACCGCTACGTGCGTAAGCGCTCGCCGCTGAAGGCCATCGAGGAAATCGAGGCGACCATCCGCCAGCATCCCCGCACGGTGAAGTTCATCTTCTTCATCGACGAGGTGTTCTGGGTGAAGAACGACTGGGTGCGCGAATTCCTGCCGCTGTACAAGGAGCGTATCGGGCTGCCCTTCTTCGCGAACTTCCGCTTCGGCGGTATCGAGGAAGAAGACGTGAAGCTCATGGTGGATGCGGGCCTCGCCACCATCTACGTCGCGACGGAAACGGCCGACGAGGACCAGCGCCGCAAGCTGCTCAACAAGCCCGTGAAGGACGAGCAGATCATGAAGGTGGCGGGCTGGATGAACAAGTACAAGGTCTGGTTCGCGTCGAGCGCATTCTTCGGGCTGCCCGGTGACACCTTCGATGATCACATCCGGCGGCTGGCGTGGTTCCGCCGCGAAAACCCGAGCTATCTGTGGGGCACCTTCTTCCAGCCTTATCCGGGCATTCCGCTGACCAAGCAGATGGAAGAAATCAAAGACATGATGCCGCAGGGCAAGGACTTTACCACGAACCACGCGATGTACCTGAATCTGCCCGACGGCGACCGATTGGCCAACCTGAAAAAGGTCTACTTCATCATGATGAAGTTCCCGATTCTGGAAAGGCCGCTCGCCTGGCTGTGCAGCTACAACATCCCCTTCTTCTTCGATTTCCTGTTCACGCTTCATTTCGCGTATTACATCTACCATGCGGAACGCCTCAACCCCTATCAGGCGCTGGTGCATTTCGTGACGGCGGGACAGAACCCGCTGCACACGAAGCGCCCGACGCCGCTGCGCACCTCGGGCCACCCGTATTCGATTCCGTGGAAGAAGCACATGACCGCTGCGCAGGAAGCAAGAACAGCGGAATAACACTCGCCGGCACCTCGAGGCCGCGGACAGGCGCAGGGTCTTGCAAGAATCCAGCCACAAGAGCGTGCAGTTTTCGATTGACGGAACCCCCGTGGATTTTCCTGTGGAAGGCGATACCGCCGTGGGGCCGGAATTGGTGCTGCTCGATCAGGACGACGACCTGATTGCCGGGACGCCGTGGGCCGAGTCGGGATATGCCGTACTCCCATTTCTGGATGCCGGGCCGCGGCAGGTGTTGGTGGATAGCATCAAGCACGCCATCTTCGGCCGCATGCGCGCGGCGGGCATTGAAGTCGGCGACGACTACCCCCTGGATCAGTATCACACCATGCCGGGGCTCACCCCTGAACTGCATCACGCCTTCATCGAGCGCATCCGGAAATCGTTTCCGCTCGACGGCTCGGTGGACATGGCGCCGCTTATCGAGCGCATGAGCGACATCTGCGGCGTGCGCGTCACTTCGGACGCCTTCTGCGTGCGGGTGGTGCGGCCGCAATCGGGCGACAACAATCCCCCCCACCGCGACGTGTGGCTCGATACGCTGCGCCATCGCGTCAACATCTACGCGCCCATCGCTGGCAGCACGCTGGAAACTTCGCTCCCCGTGCTGCCCGGTAGCCACCGCTGGCCGGAGTCGATGGTGGAGCGCACCACGGGAGGCGCGAATATCGGGGGAGTCGCCTATACCGTGCCCGCCGCGACGCGCATTCTCGGGCAGGAATTCAACATGGTCCGGCCGAATCCCGGCGAGGGCGAGTTCCTCGTGTTCAGCCCGTACATGATTCACGGCGGCGCCCGGAACCTGAGCCGAAACCTGACGCGCGTGTCGCTGGAGATGCGGTTTTGGCGGGCCTGAGCCGGGCATACCAGCCGCTCCATACGGCGGGCGTACCCGAGGTGCATCGCCCTGCGCGGCCGCGCTACAGCTTCGCCTTGGCCATGTATTGCGATGAGTCCACCGTGGACGAATTTCATCGGCGGCTGACCAGCACGCTCGAAGAAATGGGCTGCACCTACGAGTTGGTTTTCGTGAACGATGGCAGCACCGACCGCACCTTTGAAAAACTCGAACAGTTATTTGAACGCGATCCCCATGTAACCTGCATCATCGACCTGATGCGCAATGTCGGCCAGGGGAATGCATTGACGGCGGCGTTTGCCCATTGCCGGGGCGAACGGGTGGTGGTGCTCGACAGCGACCTGCAGCTCGCGCCGGAGGATTTTCCCCGGCTGGCAGAAAAGTACGACCAGGGCTACGACCTGGTGAGCGCCTACCGCGAGCACCGCGCCGACCCGTGGTTCCGCCGCGCCGGCTCGCTGGTGTTCAACGGCCTCATACGCCGCATCTCGCGCATGCAGTACCGCGACTTCGGGTGCGCGTACAAGATATTCGACGGCGACCTGATCCGCGCGTTCGAATACGGCCCCTTCCGCCCCTTCTGCGCCAGCTCGCTCTTGTCGGCGCCGCAGCGCGTTGCCGAAGTGCCCATCCGCCAATTGCCCCGGGCGCAGGGCCGTTCGGGCTGGACGCTACCGCGGCTGATTGCTGCCTTTGTAGACCGGAGCGTCGCGATTTCCCCCATCGCGCTGTATGCTGTCGGGGCACTCTTCCTGCTGAATCTGGCGCTGCTGATCGCGGGCGACGTGCTGCTGCTCACCGTCGGCGGACTCGACAACCTGGAAATGACGCTACTGATGTTCAACCTGCTCGCGGCGATGACCACCGGGGCGACGGGCGCCTTGGTGGTGGTGGTGTATTTCGTCTGGCACAACTTCGTGGCGGCGAAGGACGCGCCGGCCTACATCATCCGCCACAAGCGCGAGCGCGAAGCCTTGGTTTCAGACACGGCGAAGGTCTACGTGGAATCGAAGTAGCGCGCGCTTCGGAGAGAGAAATGGTAGGCGAGGCGGGACTCGAACCCGCAAGGGCTTGCGCCCAGCGGATTTTAAGTCCGCCGTGTATACCGGTTCCACCACTCGCCCAAGAGAGATGCCGCGCCAACCGGATACGGTGAGTGTACTATGGGCACTCGCGTGGAATCATCCCCGCAATTGCGCGCGGTCCAGCGCGGCCCGAACCACTTCCAGCAAATCGTTCGTCTCTACAGGCTTGTTGACGTAGCCATCAAAGCCCAGTTCGGTGCAGGTTTCGGGCGTCACCACCGAACTGAACCCGGTCATCACAACGACCGGCATTGAAAAGCCTGCCTTCCGAATCGCCTTGAGCAATTCGATGCCGTTCATTCCGGGCATCTGTTGGTCCGTCAACACGAGGTCGCAGGGGCATTGCCCGGCGCCAATCGCTTCGAATGCCGCGCCGCTGTCACTGAATGAAGTAACCGAATACCCCCGGCGCTCCAGGCGCCGTGCAATAATACGGGCGATGTCCTCCTCGTCATCCACCACGACGATAGATTCCGAACCACCCTCGGCCTCATTCAGGTGGGAAATCAGGCCATGCTCTGGCTCTTGTGTTGTTGGGAACAGTATCCGGAATGCGGCACCGCCGAGGGCGCTGTCCACCAGCTCGATCGCTCCGCCTGCTGTTCTAACGATACCGTGCACGGTAGCAAGCCCGAGCCCCGTGCCTTCGCCCTGGCGCTTGGTCGTAAAGAAAGGATCGAAGATCCGATCCCGGATGTCTTCGGAAATACCAGGCCCTGAATCCTCTACGCGGATTTCGACATACTGATCGGCCGCAGCCAGCCCCTGGGCTGCTATCTCGGCTTCCGATATCCTGGTCTCGCGCAGGCTGACGGCGATCGTACCCTGAGATTCCCCGAGGGCCTGGGCGGCGTTCGTGCAGAGATTCATGATGATCTGATGCATCTGGGTGGGATCGATGATCACCATGGGGTAGGTAACGCCAACATTCTCGTTGAGCATGATACTGCTGGGCAACGTGGAACGCAGCATCTTAAGCGCCTCTTTGATGACCGGCACCACCGCGAGCGGAGCCGACGCCTGTTCATTCATACGGCTGAAGGTAAGAATCTGCCGCACAAGCTCCTTCGCCCGCATACCGGCTTCCCGTACCCGGCTCAATTCCTCATGCGCCGTACTCTTGGGTTCCAGGGAGTTCTGAACAATCTCCGTATAGCCGAGAATCACACTGAGAATATTGTTGAAATCGTGTGCAATGCCCCCTGCCAGGGTACCAATAGACTCCAGCTTCTGCGCCTGTCGCAGTTGCTGCTGGATTTGCAGTTCTTGGGTGATGTCATGCTTCACCGCCACGAAATAGCGAATGATTCCGGCTGCGTCCAGCATCGGCGCGATGGTCGATTGCTCCGTGGTGATGCGTCCATCTTTGCCACGATTTACCAGCACGCCATGCCAGGGCGTACCTGAAAGAAGGGTCGCCCAAAGCTTCTCATAGAACTGCACGTCATGCGTTCCACTGCTTAGCATGCTTGGGTTCTTGCCGATCACTTCGTCCTGGGTGTAACCGGTCAGTTTTTCGAAGGCGCGGTTTACGAACAGGATCTTCGGTTCCGTATCGGTGACGTATACCGCGTCTTCCATGCTTTCCAGCGCCAGCGCCAACTGCGCATTGGTCTCGTGGGCCGCGCGTTCCCGCGCACGATATTCCAACATGCTTCCGGCCAGCTCAATCAAGTGCCGAAATCTTTCAATGCGCGAGTCGCCAAACGCTGTGTCGCCATGCGCGAAAAGAATCAGTGCCACCTTGGTTTCGGTAAACAGGGGCATCACGAGTGCCCAGTTGCAATCGGCCTCGGCAGCTATTGCTCGCACGCTCGCGCAGCAGCTTATATTCGCAAGTTCGACCTTGCGAATATGGTTTGCATTTATGGCTTCGCGAATCAGGCAATCGGATTGATCCGTAATATCGGTCGCAACATTGAAGGCCACTGGCTGCATCTGTCCGTCGTTCCGCGCGGCATACAGGTGGCGCAGGAGCCCGTCGCTGTCGGCCTCCACCAGGCATCCGCAGGGCATATCGTAGGCGCTGACGCAGTTGTTCAGCAGGTTGCGAAACACCTCTTCGCGGGTGGCATCGATGCGAAGGCTCCGCAAGTCGGAAAGCACGGTGTGGAACGCGGCTTCGTCGGCCAGTTCCGCTTCGCGTTCCACGCGCGAGGTTTCGTCGATTTGGATGCCGATGATGCAGACGGGGCCGCCCTCGGCGTCTCGCTCGATAACAAGACCATGGCTGCGAAGCCAGCGGTATTCTCCGTCCCGGTGTTTCGCCCTGAAATGTACGTCGAAGGTGTCATGGCCCTCGGCCAGTCGTTCGGCCAATTGACTTATCCAGCCTTGATCGTCCGGGTGGATGAGACTAAAGACCGCATCCGACGAGGAGTCGAACTTCTCTGGACCGTAACCAAGCGAAGACGCGAACGAATCGTCCAATACCAGTCGATTCTCCTCTACATACCACTGCCAGAATCCCGCCCCCGTGCTTGCGAGCGCGAGTTCCAACCGCTGTTGGCTGGCCACCAGATTGCGCATGGCTGTCTTGTGCTGGACAATCTCATTGTTCAGCAGCTTGTTGGCCTCGCGAGCGTCCTGATGGGCGAGTTCGCGGCGTCGGATGAGCGGTGAAATGACAGCCATGAAATACACGCTAACCAAGAACGCGACCAGCGCGCCGACGGCCATCGCCTGATATCCGACAGCAAGAAAATGATAGCGCAGCGTGCTCAGGTCGTATCTGGCCACAAGCCCCAATTCGAGTTCGGGAATGTAGGTGTACGCGGCGAGCACCGCCGTGCCGCGGTAGTCTGTAGCAATCACCGTCCCGGTATTCCCCTTTAGCGCCTCCTGCATGGGAATCGCGAGGGAGCCGCCGAACGGAAACGAGGATGCATCCGCATTTCCATCCGGCGCGGGATAAACTATGCTTAGGCTGTCTCCCTGCTTTTCGCCCAAGACGATAGCGCCGGAATCCGAGAACGTTCCCGTCCGGCGCAGCCCGTCGAGCATCTGTGCCAGCGTAGCATCGCGCGAGCGCACGGGATACAGCCCCTCGTTCCCGGCATCGAAATGAGCGACGGCCGCGATCAAGCCGGCCTGCGCGTCTACCATGTCGCTCAGCCTGGCTTGTACGTCGCCGACCGCCTGGCGGTAAAGAAGCACAAGCGTAATCAGAATCACAGCGCCAAAAGCGACGACATTGAGCCCGGTCAGCAGCAGGCCTCGCTTGATGGGGCTCCAGCGTGTGTTTTGGCTGGACTCGGTCATGGCGCTATTTCCATCCTTACACGCACATTACGCACCATGGCCTGCAGCCGGTGGATGAGCGAGTCGGTCAGTTCCGTGCCCTCGCACGCCAGGAAATGGCCTTCGTCATCAAACACATGCTCCGCCAGAAGCATGCCCTGCCTGAGCACGGCTGGCGCGAGCAGCTGCGTCAGGTCCCGCTCCAAACTGGTATTGGAGTCGAGGAAGCGGCGCGCATGTGGAACTAATGCCGGATCGAAATCCTTGCCGGTTTCTTCATGCAGATGACGCAGCGCGCGTTCCTTGGGACGTCCCTCGCCGTGCATCATGGCGTTGTCGAGTCCGTCTGCCAAACGCAGCACCCGCGCACCGAGCGGAATTGCATTGCCGGAGAGCCCCCGGGGGAAACCGGATCCGTCGAAATTCTCGCGGTGTGCCGCGATAATCGCAGCCACTTCTTTGCCGCCCTGCGTGTGTTGCAGCAGCATGGCGCCGAATTCCGGGTAACGGGTAAACAAGGCGCGCTCTACCGTTCCCATCGTGTGGGGCGCCTTGGTGATGATGGTGTCGGGCATCCCGAATTGCCCGATGTCGTGCATGAGGGCGGCGAGCCGGAGATAACGCAGCTGTCCGGACGACATGCCCGCGGCCTCGCCCACGTAGGCCGCCATAGCCTCGACCCGCGCGGCATGGCTGCCCGAGAACTGCCCGGTCTGGGAGAGCATCTTGGAGAACACCTGGACGGTGTCGAAAAACTCTTCCTGCAAGCGGCGCCGCTCCGCTTCCATCTTGGACACGGTCTTCTCGAACTCGTCCTCGACGGAATCCAGTTGCCGCCGCAAATTCCGAATGGTGTTTTCCAATTGCTCCGTCGAGGCCGCGCTGGCGGCGGACGAGCCTGGACGGTTCTGGGCCCGCTCAATAAACGCGTGCACCATGCCGGCGACTACATCGAAATCGATGGGCTTTATTTCAACAGTGGCTACACCGCGCGCGATCAGGTCGCTCACCAGTCGGGGTTCGCGCATGGCTGTAATGACCACCACGGTGGGGACTTTGCCGGATTCGAGCACCCGCGTCGCCAGTTCGTGTCCATTCATAACCGGCATGCGGATATCGGTGACGAGGGCGTCGTAGCGGGCGTGGTCAATCATGTGAAGCGCCCGCTCGCCATTCACCGCAAGATCGACTTGCAGCCCTTTTTCCCGCAGCTTCACAGAAAGCAGATATCGAATGTCGCGATCGTCATCCGCAACAAGTACCCGCCCCGCCTGTGATTCACTCTGCATCCGTGTACCCCCGAGTGAAATCAACCGCCATGGGAAAGTATAAAACCTTCTGAATTGCCGAGCAACCTGCTAGTACACCCGCGGCCGTCCGAGACCAATGATCAACCATGCCCAGCCCTTGAGCATGAAATGAATGCCGAGGAAGAGGCCGAGCACCCAATCGGCCGAGGCGGGCCAGCCTTCCAGCACCAAAACCGCCAGCAGCAGGGAGGCCGCGCCGTGCAGCGCAATCCAGCCGGAACCCGGCAGCCCCCACGCGCGCCAGGCGATGGCCGACTTGAGGAGGCCATCGAGCAGGAAAAACACCACCAGGATAGCGGTGAGTGAAAGCGCGCCCAGGGCGGGAAAGAGCAAAACGACGACGCCTGAGGCCAACGTAAGCAGGCCGCTGAAAAAACTGATTCCCGCTCCTGGCCAGCCAACGAGCGTGCCGGCGAATACCAGCGACGATACGCCTGCCGCCAGCAGCCCCACGCCCAGCAGCACGCCGATCGCCAGGGCGGCCACTTGGGGCAGCGCCATGCACAATACGCCCAGCATCAGATAGAGCAGGCCGGGCACCACAAAATTACGGGTCGCAGGCAACATGAGTATTCTCCGGGAAATACCTACACGATAGTACACGCTTCGCCCGGTTTTCACGCTGCGCTTGAATCGTCCACACGGGATAGGACAGCATGCCAAGGCAACCGCATTTCGAAGGGAGTAGAACCACATGCCAAAGCTGAACCTGCCGCACATGCGGGCGCTTGTCCCCCTGCTCGCGGGCGTCATCGTGCTGGGCGGATGTATCGACACGCCGCCCAATTCGGACCCGAACCCGACGCGCCGCGATGTCGCCGCCCCGCTCCGCTACCCTGCAGGGGTGCAGCCCTTCGCAGCGCGCGCGGCCGACCTGAATGCCGACGGGCTGGTGGACCTGGTGGCGGCAAACCGCGGGGGCAATTCGGTGAGCGTGCTGCTGGCCGCGGGCACGGGGTCCTATGCGCTCCACGTTGATTATGTGGTGGGCACGGCCCCGAGCGGCCTCGTGGTGCGGGATGTGAATGGCGATGGCGTGCAGGACATCATGACCGCGAACGCCGACTCGGGCGACGTGTCGGTACTGCTGGGCGCCGGCGACGGCACCTTTGCGGATGAATCCCGCTTTGGCCTGCTGACGCAAGGAACGCCGCTCGACCTCGTATCCGGCGATTTCGATCAGGATGGCGACATCGACCTGGCCACGGCCGACAACGGCACCAATTCGGTATCGCTGCTCAATGGCACCGGCGGCGGCGCATTCGCCACGCTGCCGGCGACATTCCCCGTGGGCACCGAGCCGCGCGCCATTACGGCTGCCGACTTGAATGGCGACGGCAAGCTCGACCTGGTGACCGCGAACCGCGCCTCGAACGATCTCTCGCTGCTGATGAACGATGGTGCGGGCGGCTTTGATGCCGCCGTGTCGATTGCGGTCGAGCTGAATCCGCGCTGGGTCGCCGCGGCCGATCTCGACGGCGATACCGACCTCGATCTGCTGGCCTCGAACCCGGGCTCGAACAGCCTTTCGATATTGCTGAACAACGGCACGGGAACCTTCTCAGCGCAGCCCGTGGTGCTGTTCGACCTGCAGCCCACCCGATTCGCCATCGGAGACTACGACAAGGACGGCAAGCTCGACGCCGCGGTGCTCCTGTTCGGCGCGAACGACGAGAACGTCGCGATTTCGATGAACGCTGCGGACATTCTCTACGGCAATGGCACGGGCGGCTTCGATGAAGTCCGGCGCTTCGGCATTGGTAACACCGCGCAGGACATCGTCGCCGTGGATTGCGACAACGACGGCCGGCTCGACCTGTTGACCGCCAACACCGGCAAGGACGAAGTGTCCATCACTTATGGCCGGGCGACCCGGCGGTTCCGCTCCGATGAGCGCATCCCCACGCTTTCCCGTCCGCGCGAAGTGTTGTCGGCCGACATGGACGACGACGGCGACGAGGACATCATCGTCCTCAGCCAGGAGGGCCGCGCCGTGGCCTTGCTCGACAACGCGGGTATCGACGGCTTCGTGGAGACGGACCGAATCGCCTTCACGCAGACGCCCCGCTCGATGGCCATCGGATATGTGGACGATGACGACAACCTCGACCTCGCCATCGCGTTTGTGACGGGCGACCGGGTGACCGTGCATTACGGCGACGGAGCGGGCGGATTCCGCATTGCGGACGTCGAAATCATTCCGTTGACGGGCCAGCGTCCGCGCAGCGTCGCGATTGGCGATATGAACAACGACGGATTCCCGGATCTCGTGACCGGCAATTCGGCCGCAGATCGTATTGCCGTTATACTCGCGGACGGCGAGGGCGGCTTCGAGTCCCCTGCCACCTTCGCGTCCCAGAACTTTCCCCTGAACGTGCGGCTCACCGACACGAACGGCGACGGCAACCTCGATGTGATCTATCTCAACCGGAATGACCCCGACAACCCCGGCGACCAGGCGCTGCCGCGGGTGGCCCGCCTGCTCGGCGCGGGCGATGGCACCCTGGTGGAAGGCTCGCTGCTGCGTGTGGAAACCGGCACCAACCCGCGCGACCTCGAACTAGGTGACTTCACCGGCGATGGCCTGCTCGATGTCGCTGTCGCGGGAACCGACGCTGGCGCGGCCTATACGCACGTGGTCCGCAACGATGGCTTCGTGACCCCGGGCACAAAGGTAACCGCCGAGCCCGGGGCCCGCGCTGTGGCCTTTGCCGACATGAACCACGACCTCCGCGACGACATCATCACCGCGAACGGCGACAATACGTTCAGCATCCTGTATAACTCGGGTGGTAGCAGCTTCAACTCGCGCGCGACCTGGCCCGCGGGGCTCGATGCCATCGAAATCGCCACGGGCGATCTGAATGGCGACGGGGCCGCCGATATCCTGCTCGCGAACCGCCTGAGCAACGATATCAGCATTGTGCGCGGGATTCCGTAGCAGGCCTCCGAATCTGAAAAATGTTTCGATCCTGTGCGCTTTTTGCTTGCGGAAAGTTAGGACCTGTGCTACATTAAGGGTGGAGACGGTGGCGGGGCGAATGGCCGCAGCGCCAAGGCCGAATAGGCCTCTGGTACGGCCCGCCAGACCGCTGCCCCTCCCGGGATGACAGTCGAGCGATTCGGCCGCGCGCCCGCCCTCGAAGAGGGTTATGGGGGGCCATGTGAGAGCCCGGACCTGACCAGCGCGCTTGTGCTCCGCTCGACCTGCCATCCGCGATTTAGACGCGGAAGCCGTGGCGGCAATGAGTCTGTAAAGATCCTGTACAGGACCGTGAAGGGCCGAGTGGAGTGCCCAGACCGAATCAGCGGACGCCGTTGCCACCCCGACTTCCGCGGCATTTTTTTTGGAGGTGATTGAAACGTGTCTCCCTTGATGACTGGTAAGTACCCGGATGCCGCGGACATTTGGCGTGTATATGTGGGCGATGCGTCGCCGCTCGAGTTCCTGCGCCAGCAAGGTGCCTCGACCCTCGAGGCCTGTGTCGAATCGTATGTGGATCCGCTCCCCCGCTTTGAAGGCATCGTGCGCCGCGCCACTTGGACCTCCGCATTCAGGGCCGAGTACCAACTCCGGTCGCAGGAAGTGATCCGCGGTCTGCTGGAGCATCTGGAGCACACGCGGAGCGAATGGGAGACGGACTGGTCCGGTCCGCCCGAATTCGTCGTGGCGACCGAGCCGCTAGTGGAAGACACGAGCGTATCCGCCGCACCGTCCGAGCAGACGGCAACAACGGACGCTTCGTCCGAAGAAGCGACCACCGAAGAGACGACGAACTAGGCCGGACCTCCCGCCAGCGCGGCGCGCGCCTTGCGGGTGCGGCCATCTTCCAGCCCGAACCGCCGCTCGTAGATGAAAAAGGCCCGCTCATACGCGGCACGCGCCTTGTCATTCAGTTGCAGCGCATTCGCCGTATCGCCAAGCTTCATCGCGATTTCCGCCACACGCGGATCATCCGGACCGTACACGGCCTCAAGCGTGCGGAAGGCCTGCTTGTAGGCGCGCCGAGCCCCGGGGATATCGTGCGAAGTCATCAACACATCGCCATATTCTTCGTAGGCCTCGGCCACACTGGGATGCCCCAAGCCATGAATCGCCCGCGTGACATCGATGGCACGACGGAGGTAGGCCTGCGCCTTGAGCGTGTCGCCCATGGCGTGAAACACCTGGCCCAGGCATTTGGACACGCGCGCCAGAGAGATGTGCTCCGGGCCGAAGATACTCTGTTGAATGCTGAGGGCCGATTCGAAGCTGCGCCAGGCGCCTGAGAGATCGCCCTGTTGCTGGCGCGTGATTCCCAGGAGAATGTAGTCGCGCAAGACGTCTTCGTGGGCATCGCCATGCAGCCGCTTGTCGATTTCCAGCGCCTTGTCGTAATACGCCAGGCTGCCGTCTGTATCGCCGCCGCGGCGGTAGGCATTGCCGAGCAGCACATAGACTTCAGATAGCTCGGACGAGCCCTTGCCCAGGGGACCGCTTGCCAGCTTTCGGGCTTCCTCGAGGCATTCGCGCGCGGCCTGGTAATCCCCCGAATAGGTGAGCGTCTGCCCCAGCCCGCACAGCACGCTCAAGCGGCGCTTAGACCCGGTAATGAGGGTGTGCTCATCCGCCGCCCGGGAATGCTCGAAGGCCTCACGTGCGAGCGCCAGCAATTCGCGATGCATCAGGTACTCGCCGATGCGGCGCCACAATTCCGCCTGGTCGTCCTTGGCGACACCGAGCCGCTGCGCGTGCGACAACAGCTCCAGCGCGTGCGGCAGCAGGCGCCCGGTCTGGGGCCAGGCAGCCGCGTCCTTGTTCTCATCCGGAAAGGCCGCCAGCAAGAGCTTAAGCATGCGCTTCACCCAGTCGGGGCCCTCTGCACGCGCCAGCGAAAAGCTTTGCGAGGGCGTGAGCGCCGGAATCGCCTCGTGAATGACATGGCTGGGACCTGCCTCGAGCCACTTGCGCAGGGTAGCCCGGATGCGTGTATGCACGGCGATGCTGCCGTATTGCTCTTCAAGCAGTCCCCAACTGCGCATCAGCTTTACAGCAGCCTCGACTGACTTCGGCCTCTGAACGACCTTGGCCATCGATTTCGGCAAGGCGTTGGCGCCCTCGACAAACGCCCCGGGAACGATGTTGTAGCTGTGCAGGTACGCAAACCCCTTCATGAAGGAGAGAGCATCGGGCATGGCATCGCCAAGCGCGCCGACATTCAGGCTGAGCGCAGCCTCGATCATCAGTCCGCTGCGGCCCTTGCCCCCGCTCTCATGCAGGAGCTTGAGCCGATCGCGCAGCCGGACGGCGTATTCGTCCAAGGAAACATGCTGCTGGTTGATGTACGCCGACGCGAGCGAGAGCGAAAGCGGGCAGTAATCCAACTGCGAGGCGATCTCTTCGGCGAACTTTTCCTCGGACTGCGCGGTACGCCTCAGGAGATACTGCGCGGCCTCGGCCCGCGACCAGCCGCGGATATGGAAGTGGTGCGGCACCTTCAACCACTCGCCGCTCTCCGCAGCGATTAGTACATGCCCGATCGGGCTGAAGGGCAAGTATTGCTGTACCGATTCGTAATCCGGCGGCTCGTTAAAGACGAGCAGCCATCGGGGATTCGCAGACAACCAGCGGCGCACGGCCTGCACGGTGTAGGCCAAATCACGCGCGCCTGCCTCGGGCAGCTTGATAACCTGCGCCAGCTTGGCATAGTCCTCGGCAAGCACCGCCGGGTGGTGCGCCCGCACGACCCAAATGATCGGATACGACTCGGCATACCGGTAGAGAAACTCGATACAAGTCTTGCGGCGCCCATAGCCGAGTTCCCCCGCGGGATGCCCGAACAACACCGCTATGTGGTGGCGCTGGATGCAGTCCTGCAATTCTTCGAGCAGGTTTCCGCTGGCGGTGTAGCACTCGGCGCGCTCGAAGGGTATTCGCCGCACAGGCACGAGATCCTCGATTCTCACCGCCTGTTTGCGCTCGGCGACCGGTACGGGAGTCGCTATCTCGGCGGGTCCGCTCGGTTCACCGCGAAGTTCACGCGCCATATCCAGCAAGGCAGGACGCGCCCTATCGATATTGGAATCGCGCAAATCGACGTATTCGTGGACAAATAACAGGTTGTCGATTTCGCATTCATGACCCCACACGGGGAGCACGGGAAAATAGCCGCGCTTAAAGGCCTCGAACCAATAGTGCTCCGCGTGAACAGTGGTCATGTAGGCCGGCGTCAGAATCGGCACCAGGCAGGTGCCCTGCTCGCCGCGCTGCTTCACTTCCTCCAGGAATGGCTTGCTGGCCGTATAGGCCCAGGGGCGCAACTCGACCTGATACCCGACGGCGCGCAGCACATGGGCGACGGCTTCGGCCCATGGCGCCTCGCTGTCCTTGTAGCTGACAATGAAGTCGAGGATCGGTTCTTGGGTGTCTTGCTCTTCCAACGCGCTTCTCCCCGGTCCACCCCCTCTCGCCCCAGGCGCGGACTCGCTGCAACCACGCCTTCAAGCTACTCCTGACTGCGAAAATTGTCAAGCAGACGAATATCGCCTGCGCCGCGGATTTACAGTCTGCGGAACCGTGTGCTACGCTTCGCGGCTGAAGGCCAGATAAGAAACCTACACCACCGGGAGCGGATGTGAGTTCGAGTACGGATTGGAAGCTGGACGGCAAGGTGGCGCTGGTTACCGGCGGCACGGGCGTATTGGGCCGGGCGATGGCCGCGGGTCTGGCGAACGCGGGCGCGCAGGTGGTAATCACCGGCCGCTCGGAAGCGCGCACGCGTGACGTTGCGGCATCCGTCGCTACTGAGGGGCTGCCCGTGCAGGGCTTCGAGCTGAACGTATTCGACCGCGAGAGCATCATCGCGTGCGAGCAGCGCGTGGACCAGGAACTTGGGCCGGTTTCGATTTTGATTAACGCGGTGGGCGGAAACGATCCGGCCGCCACCACAGCGCCCGACCGGACTTTTTTCGAACTGGACCACGACGCCCTGGCGCGGGTCATCGATTTAAACCTGGCGGCTGGGTTGATACAGCCGGTGCAGGTATTCGCTAAGAGCATGGTGGAGCACGGCCAGGGCGGCTCGATTATCAATATTTCTTCAATGAGCGCACAGCGGCCACTGACCCGCGTAGCCGGCTACGGCGCGGCCAAGGCCGCCGTGGAGAATTTTACGCGCTGGCTGGCCGTGCATCTGGCGCAGGAATATGCTCCTGCGGTGCGGGTGAATGCCGTGGCCCCGGGATTTTTTCTGACCGAGCAGAACCGTTTTCTGCTGGTGAACGACTCAGGCGAGCCTACCGAGCGCGGCCGGGCCATCATCAGCCACACGCCTTTGGGACGCTATGGTGACCCCGAGGATTTGGTGGGGGCGGTGCTCTGGCTCGCAAGCGACGCCTCGCGCTTTGTCACTGGAACCGTAATCCCGGTGGACGGCGGATTTTCCGCTTTCTCGGGCGTTTAGAGGAACTTCTGATGTCTGACCCTACGCAAGCCCTGCGCGACCACCAACCGTCGCATGATTTCCTGATTTGTATCGACAGCGACGGCTGCGCGTTCGACACTATGGAGCTGAAGCACAAGGAGTGCTTCATTCCGAACATCATCAAGTTCTGGGGGCTGCAGCCGGTATCGAAGTTCGCGCGCGACGCGGCCGAGTTCGTGAACCTGTACAGTCAGTGGCGCGGCATCAACCGTTTTCCTGCGCTGCCGCTGACCTTCGACCTGTTGTCCGACTGGGACAAGGTGCAAGCGCGCAAGGCGGCGATTCCGCCGATTCCAAATTTGCGGCGCTGGCTGGAGACGGAATCCAAGCTGGGGAATCCCGCCCTGCAGGCCTATTGCGACGCGCACCCGGATGAGGAAGACATGCAGTGCGCGTTGGCCTGGAGCAAGGCGGTGAACGCGACTGTGGCTGATGTGGTCGGCGATGGCCTGCCCCCCTTCCCCTATGTGCGCGAGTGCCTCGATAAATCGTCCAAGGCGGCCGACATGATGGTGTGTTCGCAGACTCCCACGGCGGCGCTGACGCAGGAGTGGAGCGAGCAGGGCATTGCCGATTATGTGTTCGCGATTGCCGGGCAGGAGCTGGGCAAGAAAGGCGAGCACATTCAGTTCGCCTCCGAAGGGCGCTACCAGCCGGACCGGATTTTGATGATTGGCGATGCTCCGGGCGACCGGAAGGCCGCCGAACAGAACGGCGCGCTCTTCTTCCCCATCAACCCGGGCGAGGAAGATGTTTCGTGGAAGCGGCTGTTTGAGGAAGGCCTCGATCGGTTCTTCAACGGTACCTATCGGGGCGCCTATCAGGAAGCGCTGATCGCCGACTTCGAGCGCTTCCTGCCAGATACACCGCCTTGGAAGCGTTAACGCGCCTTTAGCTTCCGGCTGGAATCGTGATGACGTGCCTGCCCACCGACGGCGTGCCGGTTCCTGTTAGCTTGCCTAGTTGCTCCGTGGCGTACGATTCGCCGGGCTCAAGTTGAAGCACGGCTTCGTATTGCTCTCGGGCGAGGTCGGGCAGGTTCAGCTGCAGGTAACAATCGCCCAGATTGTTGTGCGCGAGGATGTAATTGGGGTTGAGCCGCACGGCTCGCTCGAGATGGAACCGGGCGTCGTCGAGATCGTTTTGCTGGAGCAGCAGGTAGCCCAGGTAGTTGTGCGCCTCGGTGTATTCCGGATTCTTTTCGATGGCCTTGCGGAAGCGTTCGATGGCGCGATCAGGCTCGTTGCGCTGCACATCGACAAAGCCCCAGCCGAATTCGGCGCCGGCATCGTGCGGATTCACCACGAGCGCATCGAGGTAGTGCGCGATCGCCTTGTCGTACTCGCCCTGGTGCGCGTATAGATTGCCCAGGTTTGTCCGCGTGATCGACGAGTCCGGATCGATAAGAATGGCCTGCTCGTAGGCCTCTATCGCCTGGTCGAATTGTCCCAGCGCCGCGTGCTGCAGTCCGAGGTAGTTGTAGGCGCGCGGGTTGTTGGGTTCGATCGCGATGGCGCGTTCGAAATACGGCAGGGCATCGGCCGGGCGCCCCCGCTGCGCCAGCAATTCGCCTATCAGCAGTTCGAGATCGATGTTGCCGGGGACGGCCTCCACGGCGCGCTTGCCGGCGGCCTCGGCATCGGCGAACCGGCCACGGCGCACATAGGCGCGCACAAGCGCCATGTGGGCCGGCGCAAGCGTAAAGTCGTACTTGAGAGCCGCTTCAAGGCTTTCGATTCCCTGGGGAACCCGGTCGAGCGCAAGCTGGGCTTCGCCTTTGCGATACAGGGTGAAGGCGTGCCCGGGATCAATCGCCAAGGCGCGGTCGTACCAGTTGATGGCGTTGTCGAATTCTCCCTGCACGGCGAGTGCGAAGCCCATTTCCGAGCAGACGGGAACGGAATCCTGCTGGCTCGCCTCGCGGCCGGCGTTAATCGCGAGCTTAAACTCCTCGATGGCCTTGCCGGTGTCTCCGCGGTGGCCGTAGTTCAGGCCGCGCTGGTAGTGGTAGGCCACGGCGTCGGGGGTGTAGGGCGCCCACGCCACCCCGAAGAGAATGAACGCGACTACCAGCGCCCCTACCCAGCGGGCAAGGATGAAGTAGTCGCGTTCGCGGAGCATGAGCACAAACTGCACCAACGCAAACGCGGCAAAGAGCAGCACGAACGGAATAATCGGTACCCGGAAACGCGCAACGACGAAGAAGATGACGTGCGTGAGGAAGGATATCAGGATAAATAGGCCGGCGAGCGACAATACGCCTCCGCCCCTGGGCTCTGCCGCCGCATCAAGTCCGCTTCGACGTCCGGCGAGATACATGAGCACGCCCACGGCCCCGAAGCTGAGGAAGACAAAGTAAGGCGGTAGAAAGCGCAATATGACCGAGTTCTGTTTTTCCAGCGCAACAATCTTGTTGGAACTGATTTCGGCCGGCCCCCAGAAGTAGAGCACCTTCTTCCAGTCGGTGGCCAAGGCCTGTGCCGGATTATTGCGGACATAGTCCCACGCAGCCCGGATAAAGTAATTCTGCAAATCGGATTGCCCGAGGTTCTCCTCCCCTGTCTTACGCTCGAGCGCCTGCACCAACTGGGGAAAATTCATGTGAGACAGCGACGTGGACAGGCCGAACAATTCGCGGTAATCCAGGTTCGGGAAATAGCCGGTCGCCTCGGGGTTATTGCCTGCGTAAAGATTGAGTCCGCCGATGGTGCTGATGGGCACGAATTCGCCGCTGGCCAGGTAATTGCGCAGCGTGACGGGCGCGATACACAGCACGATGACCGCGCCGATGGCACCGGCGCGCATGAACCGCTCCATCAAGGGCAATTGTCGGACGCGCCAAATCGCCCAGAGCAAGGCGAAGGGATAGAACAGAATGATTTCCGTGCGCATGAGCGCGAGCAGGCCGAGAATCAGCCCCGTGAATCCGGCGCGGCGGTAGGAGGGATTGGCAGACCAATCCAGCGCGAGATTCATGAGCGCGAGCAACAGCAATACCGTCAAGGCAGGCTCGTTCAGCTCGCTCTCGAAGAAGATGAAAATCCAGTAGGTGGACATGAGGAATGCGGCAAGCAGGCCGATGGACTCGGAAAAGACCCGTCGGCCCAAGCGATACAGCAAGAGACAGCTGACCAAGCCCGCCGCAATTTGCACGAGCCGCACCGCAGTGAAGCTCGTCCCCGTGAGCAAATAGATAAACGCCAGAAAGAAGGGATACGCGGGGGGCCGTACATAGGGCGTAGTGGCTAGATGGGGATCCGGATCACCAGGCGGAGGCGTGGTATCGCCCGTGAGGATGGCGCGTGCCCAGTAGTGCTTGAAGGCAGCGTCAGCAGAAGGACTGTCGAAATCAGGCTGCGTGCGTATCTCTGCCAGATGACCCAATCGAAGCAAGGCGCCGAGCAAAATAATGGCAGCAAGAATTAGCGCGGAGGTGCGCGGAATACCCGCAAGAAATCCCCCGCTGGCTTTCGATTCTTCGGGGGGGGCATGGCCCGGCTCGTGCTGTGATTTCTTGCGTTGCTTCGCCATGAGGCGTTCGGGACTCCGAATAGAAGGAAGCGCAAAATGTCCTGCGGCGCTTCCAGCCCAAAGAGACTGCACTGTATCCGATTGTCGCGCATCGACGCAACCGCCGGGAGCGACACACCCAAAAGAATCGGGGCCGCCGATGTTTATCGGCGGCCCCGAGGGGACGTTTATTCAGACGCTAGCGCGTCTTGTCGTTACTTCCGGCGACGGAGCGCAAGCGCACCGCCAACCGCACTGACGAGGGCCAGCACACCGAGACCGATGCCACCGCCAACCGGCAGGCCTTCGATCACCGTCAGCACCCACGGCAGCGACTGCGACTCAGGCGCGCTGAGGTCGCTACCGGCGTCCGTCACTTCAATCTGGTACAGACCAGCGTCAGCGAAGGTCGCAGGGTTAAGCGTGAAGGTGTCGGTGACCTGCGCCGGGGTAAGCGGCTGGAAGGCCTTGCTGCCGTCGTCACGCGTCCACTCGAAGTCGAACGGCGGGATACCACCGTCGAACTCGACCGGCGTGCTGAACGGCTGACCGTCGCGCGCTTCGGTGTTCGGCACATTCAGGCCATTCAGGTGCGCGGCAATCAGGATGTCGATGCTGTTGGACGACGGGGTCGTGCCGCTGACATCGGTAACCGTAGCCGTGACCGTACCGCTGAGGGCCGAAGCCGGCAGCGTCAGTTCACCCGTGGTGCCATTGACCACGCCACCCAGAGTGGTGAAGTTGTCACCATCCAGGAACCAGGCGAAGGTCTGCGGCAGGAAGCCACCGGTGACGCTCAGCTCGAGGGTCGGCAGCGCGTCATCCACGTAGCGGCTGAAGCCGGACGAGGTGATGCTCAGCGCGACCGGATCGGCCGTCGTGATGCCGGCCGGGTTCGACGTCGCGGTCTTCACGCCGCTGTCGCCGCCCGCGTCAGACACCACCACGTCAATGTCGGTGCCGTCGTCAGACGAACCAACCACGAGGCTCAGCGAGTTCTGGTCCGGGGCACCGAGCGAAACGGTGTCCTGGCGCCAATCGTAGCTGAGCGGCGGGTAACCGCCCGAAGCCGTCACGGAGAAGTTCGCCGTGCTGCCGTTGTAGCCGGTGTAGTCAGCCGGATCCGAAACGGTCGGCAGGTCGCGAACGTCGACGCTCGCTACGTTGCTGTTGACCGTGTCGGTGTTCTGGTCGGTGGCCTTGGCCTGGTAAGTGCCAATGTCACCGGCATCCGCCGTACCGAGGTTCAGCGAGGTCGGGGTCAGTTCGCCGACGCCAGCCGCGGTGAAGACCGGCGTACCGCCGCCGTTCTTGTACCAGTTGACCGTGTACGGCGGCGTGCCGCCCAGGAACTCAGCCGTGAGCGAGATGCTCTCGCCCGTGTACGCCTTGACGTCGTCCACTGTGCCGTTGGTGTTCAGCACGTTGACGATGGTCAGCTGCGACGACGGCGAGGTCTTCGAGCTGAAGCCCGGCGTCGGGGTCGGCGCGCTGTCAGTCACCTGGCAGCGGTAGTTACCTTCGAGCTCCGCGATGTCCGTCGTGGTGATGGACAGCGTGGCGGTGTTTTCACCCGACACGTACTGGTGCGGGCCGGTGCCCAGACCGCTGTCAAGCGTGATCCACGTACCCGGGTTCGTCGCCTGCTCGAGTTCCCACTGGAAGTTGCGCGGCGTCACACCACCGGTCACGTTTACCGTGATCTGGTGCACGTCGCCGCGGTTCACCGTGGCACCCGGGGTCGGGCTAACGGTCGGATTGCTCAGGCCGTTCACCACGATCAGGTTGATTTCAGCCGAGTCGGCAGCCGCATCCGGCGTCGCGTCGGTAATGCGGCACTTGTAGAGGCCGGCACTCGCGAGCGTCGCAAGGAAGCTGATTTCGCCGTCGGTCTGGCTGAGCGGCGTGAAGCTCGAGCCGTTACGCAGCCAGGTGTACACGTAAGGCGCAAGACCTTCCACCTCGTCGGCAACCATGAAGACCGCCGTCGAGTTGTACACCGTGTTGGTTCCGGTAGAGGTCGTCTTCAGACCGTCGATCGTCGTGTTGAACGTGCCATCCACCGGACGCAGCAGCGAGCCCAGACGGGTGAAGTCAACGACGGGCGGCAGGTCGACATTCGCGACGGTCGTCGTGAAGGTCGTGCCAGGAGCAAGGTCCGTCTGCGGGATAAGCACCGGACCATTGCCGACGTCAATCGTGACATTCTTCAGGGTCTTGCCAGCGTTGTTCACGATGAACAGCTGGGCAAAGCCGTCGTACACACCGCCGTCGGTGCCGCTCTCAAGCAGCGTTACTTCCAGACGCGGATCCGCGCCGGTCGCTTCGGCTGCTACCTGCGCTGCGTTCCAGGACGTTCCGTTGGCGATCGTGCCTTCGGTCGCCGCGCCGCCGTCCAGCTCACCGATCTTCGGGTTGCTGCCGGCCGGGTACCACGTGGTCGCGCCGTTAAGCTGCGCGACGTTCGTCGTGCGGCCCAGACGCGTACCGCCGGTGTTCAGCGTCGGGGCAGCCGCAGCAGCGGTCGCCGAGGCGCTGGACGCCGAGGAGTTGGAGATAAGCGTGACAACGCCGGTCTCGGCCGAGTTGCTGCCCGCGGTCACCGAGGCCGAAGCCGCGAGAATGACCGAACCGTGCAGCTTCACCATGCCGGGCGTGCCTTCGCCGCCGTCGCCGCCGGCACCGGACGTACCCGAGGAACCACCCTGACCGCCTGCACCACCAGCGCCGCCAGCGATAGCGGTACCGCCCGCGCCGCCGGAATTGTCGTTCTGAACGATACAGTAGTTACCGCCATCCTTCGTGTACCACGAACCGATGGTGGAGTTCGCACCAGCCGCGCCGGCGCCGCCACCCGGGGCACCCGCCACGCCGCTGCCACCGGCAACCGCGCCCGAGGCGGCGCCGCCAACGACCGAAGCGCCAGCCGACACATCGACCGAGCCCGCGAAGTTTAGCAGGCCCTGAGCAGCCAGCAGTACCGCGCCGCCGCCGTTACCACCGGCACCGCCATTGCCGCCAGCAGCGGCCGTGCCGCCGACGCCACCGAGGCCGCCCGCGCCACCGATGCCACCGGAGGCACCGTCTTCACCGCGACCGTCCACCGGCGTACCGGGGAACGGGGGCTGCGCCACCGGAGCCGGACAGTCGTTAATCGCTTCCATACCGCCGCCGCCGCCGCCGCCAGCACCGCCAGCGCCGCCGCCGCCCTGGCCGCCGCCCTGGCCGCCAGCGCCCTGACCACCGCCGCCGCCGGAACCACCGCCAGCGCCCGCAACAAGGTCAAGCGTATTCGCCGCGACGCCGAAAGCAGCATCGCCGCCGTCGCCGCCGTCACCAGCATTGCCGCCGTTCGCCCCCACGTCGCCCGCGGTACCATCGCCGGCCGTGCCGGAGGCATTGCCACCGACGCTGCCGTCGGCGCTCTGCTGCGAGGAACCCACCGCGCCGGGCGTACCCAGCGTCGTGGCGCCCGCGCCGAAGTTGCTCAGCGCGCTACCCGCGACGCCAGCCGCGCCCAGCGAACCCGCTGCGCCAGCTGCGTTAGAGGCGTTAGCACCAGTCGTACCGCTACCCAGCGCGCCGATACCGCCAGCCGCGCCGGCCTGACCGTCGCTGCCAGCCGTACCGCTTGAGCCGTCGGCACCAGCGCCACCGGTACCGCCGATGCCGCCGCTGGCCGAACCGAGGCCGCCGGTACCACCGGTACCGACCGCGCCGCCGCCGCCAGCGGCTGAGCCGCCAGCACCGCCGCCGCCGCCGGACGAACCGCCGGCCGCAGTCGCGCCGCCAGCGCCGCCGCCAGCCTTACCGTCCGACGCGTCGATCGTGGCGGAGGAGCTCCACACGATGTCGTTCGCCGAAACGATGGCGGCCGGGCGATTGCCGGTGACCGTAATCGTGGTGGTGCCCGTCACATCAACACTATTGAAGCGGAACACAGCAACGCCGTTGCCTTCGCCCGCCTCGATATCGGCATTGAATGTCGACGAACCGTCGAACAAGGTGCCCGCAGTCGTGTCGATGGTTATAGCACCATTGTTCACGCTGAGCGCGCCTTGCGGACCCGAGCCGTCGGCCGGGTCGTACACGTCCGCAGATGCCGGCAACGCCGCCATTGCGAACAGGAACGCCCCCGCTAAAGCGGAAACGCCCCATTTCTTAAAGCCACTAGAAGTACCCACGTCTTCGGTCCTCCCTCTGGCGCACCCGCGCGCCTGGTTCAAAAAATCCCTCAACACAGCCAAATAATTCCTATCTACAGACCAACCAGAGCGACTGCCTCGTCTTGCTCTGGATCAATAACAGCGGGCCCGCCAGCAGATAAATTGAGATTACCCAAGGCCATTACCTTTCCCCAGCGATAGTCCTGCTTGCCGTGTATCGTAGCCGAATCCCTCCGTGCTGTCAACCCCCTCTTACCGAAAAAATCATTAAATTTGTCCGAGTGATGGTATAAATAATGCGAATTGTGTCGACACATTGTAAAATTTAAGTAACATGATGCTGCAACTTCATCAATAGGACCAGCGTTTTGGCATCCCGTAGGTCGCCTTTGGCTGCCCGCTCCAGTGCTTCTTGTAATGGCAACCGGACAATCTCGATTCGCTCTTCCGTTTCCGGCTTTGCTTCGCCAAGATGCGAATTCAGCGCGAGGTAGAGATGAATGCGCTCACTGCAAAACCCGACTGTGCCATAGATGTACCCCAATTCAACGAGTCCCGCAGCTTGCAGGCCCGTTTCCTCGAGCAGCTCAATCCGTGCGCGCTCCAACGGCGTGTCGCCCGGCTCCAGCTTACCTGCAGGCGCTTCCAGCACATATTCGCCCACGGCAATGCGATATTGGCGCACCAGCGTCACATGAGACCCATCATACGGAAGTACGCAGACGCCCCCCCCATGCTCCACTACTTCCCGATAGGCCGGCCGGCCATCGTCCAATTCGATCTGCCCCGCGATTACGCGGATTATCCGGCCATCAAACTTCGTCTCGGGCTGAATCCAGCGTTCCATCGTTGCCTTTCATCGTCCTATGCACAAAGCATACCTTCAGTCGCTTTCTCAGGAGTGTACACAACCGTCCGAAGAACGATACAGCTCGGCTCCTCATCGCGCCTGAATACTACTGCTTCACAATACCCGGTCTTGCGGCTGCCTGGGCGGCCGCGCAGCATGGTCGCGATCCGCGACAAGGGAGTCATACAGATGAATTTAACCCGGAGACATTTTCTGGGCACGGCTGGGGCCTTCGGACTCGGCTTCGGCGGACTCGGCCTCTTGTTTCAGGACAGGGCAATGGCCGTGCCCAGCGGCCCGGCAATCGCCGAGGGCTTCGGCCCGCTGCGCCGCGATCCGGAGGGCCGCTTCGATTTACCGGAAGGCTTTCGCTACCGCATCGTATCGCGCAAGGGCGACCGCATGAGTGATGGATTGCTGGTTCCCGGCCGTCCCGACGGCATGGCGGCCTTTCCCGGCCCCGACGGCACGACGATTCTGGTGCGAAACCACGAAATCAGCAGCGACGACCCCGAGAACGGCGCCTACGGCGAAGACCGCGCGCTGGCAAGCGGTATCGGTTCGAGGACGTTCTACGATGATGGCTTCGGGAAAACTCCCGGACTGGGCGGCACCTCGACTCTAGTCTACAATACTCGGACCGGCGAACTGGTGGAACAACACATGAGCCTGCTTGGCACGGTGCGCAATTGCGCGGGCGGCCCGACGCCCTGGGGTTCGTGGATTTCCTGCGAAGAAGACGTGTCCACCAAGGACGATCTGCATGCGCAGGATCATGGATGGTGCTTTGAAGTGCCTGCAATCGCCGGCCCGACGACGGCGGAGCCGAAGCCGATTGTCGGCATGGGGCGCTTCAATCATGAGGCCATCGCCATCGATCCGGTTTCGGGCGTCGTGTATCTCACCGAAGACCGCCCGGACGGACTGATCTACCGGTACATTCCCAACGTGCCCGGCAAGTTACACGAAGGCGGCAAACTGCAGGCGCTGGCCCGCAAAGCCGTACCGAGCTTCGACACCCGCAACTGGGGCGATGCCAAGCCCACGCGTGTCGGCGAAACATTCGAAGTCGAGTGGCTGGACCTAGAGGGCATCGACTCGCCGCAGGACGACCTGCGCCTGCGCGGATTCGAACGGGGAGCGACCCGCTTCGCGCGCGGCGAAGGCATGTGGTACGGCAACGGCGCGGTGTACTTCGCCTGTACCAACGGCGGCAGCGCGCTCAAGGGCCAGATTTTCAAGTACGTGCCCAGTGCAGCAGAAGGCACCACGGCCGAGGCAGAGCATCCGGGGCGACTCACCCTGTTCGTGGAGCCCAACGACGGTGGCCTCATCGACAACTGCGACAATCTGACCGTATCGCCCTGGGGCGACCTGGTGGCCTGCGAAGACGGCAGCGGCGAGCAATACCTCGTCGGCGTCACGCCCGAGGGCGCCATCTACAAGTTCGGCCGCAATGCGGACGCAGGGAACTCCGAACTCGCGGGCGCCACCTTCTCACCCGATGGCAGCACCCTGTTCCTGAATGTGCAGAGCGACGGGCTTACCCTCGCCATCACCGGCCCTTGGAAGAAGCGCACCGCTTAGGGGGGCGCAAACTACGTCGGAGAACGAAAAAACGGGCGGCTGGGTTTCCAGCCGCCCGTTCTTATTTCGACTCGAAAGGGGACTATTTGGTCTCGCCGTATACCTTGCTCAGCATCACGGCGGGCTCGGCCAGGGCCTTGCCCTTGCAGCCGCCGCAGCAGAGCTTCACCAGCTTGCCGGCCAGCACCACGGGCTGCCCGTCGCCTTCAATCGGCTTGCCCGACACCGGACAGGTGGCGCCCGCCGGATAATCCTTGCTCTGGGCCTCGACCACCGCCGCATTCAACTTCTCGATGTAAGCCGCAGGATCTTCTTCCACCGCCTTCTCGCAGTTGCCGCAGCAGGTCTTCACCAGACGATTGCCCACGACGAACACCTTGGCGTCCGCAGTGAGCTCCTTGCCGGACTTCACGCAGGTGGCGAGGGGGTAAAGCGGCTCTTCAAGCGCGACAATCTTCTTGTCGAGCTCGGCCGAGAACTGTTCGGTCATCTTCTCGTACTTGCCCACGCAGCCGCTGCAGCAGAACTTGACCTCGCGGCCGTTTTCCACCTTGACGACCGGATCGCCCATGCTGCCGAGCTCTTCGCCCGACACGGCGCATACGCCCAGGGGATACGGGTCGCCCACGGCCTTCTCGGCCTCTTCCGCCATTGCCAAGGGGGCAGCCAGCACTATGGCGGCCAGGAGCAGGGTCATCCAGGTTTTCATCGTTGATTCCTCTCTGATGGTTTTGATTGCGGTCCACTGCCCGTAGAAACCACATGCAATCAAGCAGCTATTCCGCAGGGCTTTAGATTGCCATGCGCTCCGCGGCTTGTCAATAATGCGGGCGTGGCAACTTTTTCGTGCGACGAGGGATGCAGCCTACCAAGGGCGGCATTCTCCGCCATAACCTGAAGGGACGCGTCGCAGCGCTCATGGCATACCGCTTTATCCGATTGATCACCGTTCTGCTCTGGATTCCGCTGGCCTCGGGGTGTTTGTTTCCGCCACGCGTCGAACCCACGGTCCCCGAAGCCGATTTCGCCGCGCTCCCGCTCGATGCGGTCCCCACGGAGGGAGAGCCCGACTTCACAGACGCCCCGGACACGTACGAGATTTTCGAGGGCGACAGTCTTCAGTTCTACGATCTTTCCGACCCCGGCTCCTCCCCTATCGTGGAGTGGGCGTGGAGTTTCGGCGACGGACTCGGCAGCGACGAGCAGAATCCGGTGCATGCCTTCGACCGCCTCGGCACTTTCGACGTGCGGCTTTATGTCGCCAACAAGAACGGAGCGGCCGATCTGGTGCGAAGCGCCTATGTAAAGGTGTCCCGCCGCGGACTGCCCGAGGCCCAGTTCAGCGCGGGGCCCTTGCGGGGCCTCGACCCGCTGGTCGTCCGGTTCAAGGACGAGTCCATTCCGGGGAGCGATCCCATCGACAGCTGGTACTGGGATTTCGGCGACGGCCGCACGAGCACGAGCCGCAACCCCGTGCACGAGTATTTGCGTGAGGGCCTCTTCACGGCCTCGCTGACCGTGTACACGCTTGCAGGACAGGATACCTTTGTCCGCCCGGATTACATTGCAGTGGTGCCGCCGATTGCCCCCGCCTTCAGCGCGTCCATCACGTCGGGGCCCGCCCCGCTTACGGTTCAGTTCACCGATGAATCCGACACGGGGCCGGGATTCGAGCCGCAGTGGTTCTGGAATTTCGGCGATGGTTCCACCAGCATCGCGCAGCATCCGTCGCACCGGTACGTTGCACCCGGCAAATACGACGTTGTCCTCACGGTGAAGACCACCAGAGATTCCGCCACGCTGATCAAAAAGGGCTACGTGGAGGTATTGAACAACGGGGTGCCGCGCGCGGCGTTCGACGCCACGCCCACTTCGGGGCCTGCGCCCCTCACGGTAAAGTTCACCGACCAGAGCATTGCAGGCTCGCGCCCGATTACCGGCTGGCTCTGGGATTTTGGCGACGAGTCCACTAGCGAAGAACAGAACCCGTTCCATGAATATCAGGAGCCGGGCGTATATACCGTGTCGCTGACCAGTTCCTCGGATGCCGGAGCGAACACCGTCGTTCAGGAAGAGTACATCATCGTCGAGGGCCCGCTGACTGCGGACTTTACCTCGGACGTGCAAGAGGGCTTCGCGCCGCTCACGGTGACTTTCGAGGACACCTCGTCCCAGGTACCGCAGGAAATTCTTACGCGGCTTTGGCGCTTTGGCGACGGAAGCACCAGCGACGAGGAAGCGCCGGAGCATACCTTCGAGAACCCCGGCAGCTACGACGTGTCGCTGACGGTCACCACGGCCAGCGAAAGTTCCACCGAAACGAAGGCGGATTATATCGTCGTCAATGCGCCCGAGCCGCCGGTTGCGGAGTTTTCGGCTGCGCCCACGGAAGGCCGCGCCCCGTTGGCCGTAAGCTTCACGAACGAATCCGAGGCCGGCGACGGAGACGATCTCGAATTCGCCTGGGAATTCGGCGATGGCGGAACAGATTCGGAAGAAAACCCGGAGTACGTCTACGACCGGCTCGGGACCTATTCCGTCAGCCTCACGGCGACGACATCGCTCGGCAGCAGTTCGGAAACCAAGGTCGACCTCATCCGCGTGCGCACGGCTGACCAGACTTTCGGCAGCAGCGGCGTGGACGAGGCCTACGGCTTGGCCATGGACGCGACCTCGCGGTATGTGATGGCGGGCGTCACCCGCGGCGAGGCCGATACGCTGGACGTCTTCCTGCGTATTGCCGGGGCCGACGGCAACCTCGCCCAGGAACGTCTCTTCGATTTCGGTTTGGACGACCAGGCCTTTTCGCTGGCACGAAACGCCGACGGCAGCCTGGTGCTGGCCGGCGCGCGCGAAATGTCCGAGCGCGGCTATGACATCCTCGTGATGAAACTCGACAGCAGCGGCAACGCCATCTGGTCGCGTACCTACGGCGGACTCGGCCAGGACGCCGCCGCCTCCATACGCCCGGTTCCCGATGGCGGCTACATCGTCGCGGGGCTGAGCGTGCCCGAGGATGCCGAGATTCCCAATGCGCTCTTGCTGCGCCTCGACAAGGACGGCAATGTGATCTGGCAGATTGAACCGAATGGTTCGGGATTCGAGGAGTTCAGCGACGCGATCCCTACGGCCGAGGGCGGATTCGCCGCGGTGGGCACGGCGAGCGCTGCTGACACCTCGAACACGCGCATCTACTTCCTGCTCGCCGATGGGCAGGGCAACGTGCTGAACCAACGCGCGCTGGGTTCCGGCCGCGACCAGAATGGAACGCGTATCCTGCAGATGGCCAGTCGCGATTTCGTCGTGTTCGGCAATACCGTGGCCTCGAACGGCGTCGACTTGAACCTGCTGGGCGTCCGCTTCCCCGTAAGCGGAGCGTCGCCGTCGGTGCTGTACGAGTCGACCAACAGCAACCGAGAGGTACTGAACGACGCTATCGCGCTGCCCGGCGGAGGCTATCTGCTCGCGGGCGACAGCACGGGAGGCACCGGCGAGTCCGATGGACTGCTGGTACTGCTGACCAGTGCCTTTGCAGAAACCGCGCGTAACACCTATGGCGGGGCGCAGGCGGACCGCTTCGAAGCCGTGGCCGCACGGCGGGACGGCAACGGCGCCGTAGTCGGTTACGCCGCAGCCGGCTCAAGCGATTCCTTCGCCGACAGCGGACGAGACGCCTACCTCATCCACACCAAGACTGATTTGAGCGCCATCGTTTTCCCCGACTGACAAACCGCCCCCAATAGGGCGCCCCCCGAGGCGGAGGGGATGGCGCGCTCGGGGGGCTGGGGAGGGGATTGGGGTTGAACCGCCGCCTTGGGGTGGGACGGCGGAAATGGGATTACTTGGTCGTCACCGCGATCTGGCGGGGCTTGGCGGACTCGGATTTCGGCAGCGTCACGCGGAGCACACCGTCGGTGTAGCTGGCCTCGGCCTTCGACTGGTCCACGCCGCCCGGGATACCGAACGAGCGCTGGAACGAGCCGAAGCTGCGTTCGATGCTGCGATAGCCGCCGTTCTGTTTCCACTCCTCACCGGATCGGTTGCCCTTGATCGTGAGCACATTGTCCACGACGCTCAGTTCGATATCCTCTTTCTTCAGTCCGGGCAAGTCCGCTTCCAGCACGTAGTGGTCTTTTTCCTCGCGGAAGTCCACCGCCGGCGAGAACACCTTATCGGCAATCTCCGACGGGAAGCCTTCGAACAATCGGCTCAGGCCGGCATCCAAGCCGCGCCAGCCGCTGAACGGATCGACGGGGCTACGGCCGCGGGTCATCAGGGTGCTCATGGTTACTCTCCTTTCAATCGCCCGTGATCGGGCAGGTCTTGTCAGCCTTTCGTGGCCATTCGCGGCCACACTTGGTCGTACGCAGCAGCCATGCCAATCCGGGAGAATTTCCGCAAGTCTTTTACTTACAGGCACTTCAATCACGCACAAGCTGAATTCACCTGTAAAATCAATGACTTGATTGCTCCATTTCGCACCGAGTCTGTTTCAATCCGAAACACCAGCGGTTGATATTGGGGTTGGCATCCCGGCTGACATGCGTTATACTCATTCCATCAAGGCTGCTGGGGCGGCGGCCGTGTACCAACGGGCATCTTTGGGATTCAGGGAAATACCTATGTATCGGAGTAATTTGCACGGTCTCGGCCGCATGGTGCTGGCCCTTCTCGCAACCGCAACCCTCGGAGCGGCTTCTACCGCGTCGGCATCTTCCGACGAACTCCACTTTGTCGGCGGCTACAGTGCGCTGAACCTGGGGTGGGATTCCGGCTGGTGGCCGGGCGGCGGCACCGATGCCCCGGGCGGCAGCCCGCTGCAAGTGCGCATTAATGCCATTGCCGCCGCAGACGCACAGGCCAACGTGGACGGCGGGCTGAACCTCGACGACAGCACGTTGGCCCTCGCTCCCGGTTCGGGGTCGTGGTATTACCAGTTCGGTTCGGCGCTCTCCATGCAGGCCGCCATCAATCTGAGCCTCACGATTCCGAACCCCTTGGGTAACGACTTCAAGCTCGGTCCGTGGGTGGTGGATATCCCCTTCACGCCCGGCTACGACTTGCTGCTAAACGGCGATGCCGACTTCCAGGGCTACCTGCTGGACAATCCTTCCACACTGAGCGACGCCACGCAGGATGTGTCCATTTACAGCCTGAGCCTGATTGAGTACCTGATTGGCGGGCTCGACCTGCCGGACTGGGTGCTCGACCTGATCGGGCTCGACGCCGGCGCTTCGCTGTCGGCCAATATCGAGTCGGATGCCTCGCTCTCGTGCGACAGCGTTGCCCTCACCGCGGGCCCAGCGTTTCAAAGCGAGTCCAGCACCTTCGACGTGCAGGCCTCTCCCCCGGGATACGCCTCGAACGTGGACTACAACGAGCGTTTCGATTGGGACCTGACGCTAAACGCCAAGCCGACGCTCTTCATCAAAATTCTCGGCCAGCGCTGGGATCTGCCAATTCTCACGATTCCGTGGAATGTGCTGAACGGCGTGCGCGATCTGGCGTTTAACACTGAATTTGTCCAGCTCGACGTCGCGCCGAAGCCCGAGGGCGAAGGCAGCACCGAAGGCACGCCGGAAGGCGACGGCGAAATTGTGACGGAGGGCGAAGGCGCTCCGGAAGGCGTAGTCGAGGGCGAGGACAACATCGTTTTCATTACCGGCTGCCCCGAGCCCTGCACGCTGAGCTGCAGCACGGACGGTATCAGTGCCGGTTTCGAGACCGCGCTGCTGAATCTCTACGCATCTTCGGTGATCGGCGTGAACGGCCTGACCGCCGACCTCGACGGCGACCTGATCCGCGATATCGACTTGGCCAAGCTGCTGGATGTGGCGCTGGCCTCCCCCGCGCTCTCCACGCACTGCTGCGTGCGCGAGGCGTACCTGTTCAACTTCCAGACGGTTCTGGCGGCGGTAAACGTCGGCAACCCGATTCGGGCCGAGCTGAACGACGCGCTGCTGAGCCAGGCGCTGACCGGCCTGATCACGCTGGGCACGCCGGGATCGTATGCGACCTTCCGCAGCGTGACACGCGCACTGGATCTCGACATCCCGAGTGAGGCGCTCACGACCGCCGCCGCGCCGTATGTGGCGGCCTTCGGCGACCTCGACCTCGACGGCGTGTGCAACGCCAGCGAATACTTCGGCGCGCAGCAGAATGCGCTGGGCTTCATCTTCGCGGCGACGGATCCTGCGGTGCGCATTTCTGGCGCGCAGTGCCCCGAGGCCTGCACCTCTTGGACGGAGGGCGAGAACACCGAGGGCGAAGAAGGCGAGACCCCGAGCGGCTATCGCCTGCTCGTCGTGCCCGAAGGCGATGGCCAGGGCGACGTGGCCGTGGTGCCGGACAAGGACTACTACGCCGCAAACGCGACCGTGAACTTGCTCGTGTTCGCCGCGCCCGGCAGCGAGTTCGCCGGATGGACGGGCACGAACGCCGGCGAATTGGTGCAGATTCAGGACACGAATCAGTACGTGCTGCTGATGACCGGCAACAAGGAAGTACACCCGGTCTTCAACGCGCTTGAGATACCCGAAGGCGAAGGCACCGCGCTGGAAGGCGAGGGCGAAGGCGTCATCGCGGTGGACGGTGAAGGCGGCGCGGAAGGTGCCGATGAACCGGTGAGTTCGGCCGACATCAACGGCAACTACCTCATCGAGCTGAACGAGCTGCTGCGCATCATCCAGCTGTTCAACGCCGGCGAATACTTCTGCGACAGCGCCTCGGACGACGGCTTCTCCGTCATTGAGCTGGTGCCCGGCGCCTCGCGTCCTTGCGCCCAGCACACCAGCGACTACAACCCCGCTGACTGGAGCATCGAACTGACCGAACTGCTCCGCGTCGTCCAGTTCTTCAACCTCGGCGGCTATACCCCCTGCGCCGAAAGCGAAGACGGTTTCTGCGTGAACAGCACGCGCTAAAAAATACTGCAAGACCCCGGCAACCGCCGCGCTTCACCACGGATGCGCGGCGGTTTTCTTGTGCGGCATGGCGACCGACGGCAGTGCGATCTCTCTTGGTAGGTCGCGGGTTCTACACCGACAAATACCGCAGCTCCCGCGCTAAGATGCCGGTGTAGAACCCGCGACCTACAAGACTGCCCCACCAGCTGCGCCCTACCCTTCCCTGCGGCGCAGCCGCCTTGGACTGCGGGAGCAAGCTCCCGCTTTTCGTAGGGAGCGATCGAGCTCCCGTCGCCGTGGTGCTGAATCCGGTCGGGCATGCAGGCGACGGAAGCGTACTTCCTGAGCAAAGCGGCAGCCGGCTGCCGCAGGCCAAGGCAGCGGGCTGCATGAGGTCCGCTGCGTACTTGTCTGCACGGTGGGGCGAGACTCTGTCGAGCCATCTTGACGCGATCGCCCCAAGGAGGTCGCCGCGCTTCGCTCGCGATGACGATGTTGGGGGATCTACGGTCCACATCAAAGGCTTTGGTTCATTCGCGAGCACGCACAACGTCGTCCTTGCGAGGAGTGAGTCTTCGAGCGACGCGGCAACCTCCTTGGCGCACGGGCGGTGATCCCAAGGCAAAATCCTGACGCTGGATCGGAGCGCTCGGCTCATGGGGACATTCGCCCCACCGCCTGCCTCGGCGTACCCCTTCTTTGTAGGTTGCGGGTTCTACCCCGGCATCTTGACGCGGGTGTTGCGGTATTTGTTGGGGTAGAACCCGCGACCAACCCGACTGCACCTCCGAGGGCGAAGCGGCACCCAAATAGAAACCGCCCCGGCCGTAGAGAGGTGCGGCCGGGGCGGTTTCGTTGGAGAGGAAGGCGTGCAGAGCGCCTTTTAGAAACCGTTCATCGCGCGGTTGAATCGGCCGAAGGTGCGGGCGCTGTCTTCGGTCATGGGGAAGCGCGTATCGGGGTAGCGGACATAGCTGACGTGTCCGTCGAGGTAGAGGATGTTGGCGCCGCCGGGCACGTGGGCGAAATCGTCGACCGCAGTGGTGATGTGATCCCACATCACGGGCACGGTGCTCTGGGCCTGGGCGCCGGCGCCGGGGTTGTTGATGTCGGTAATCAGGAAACGCTCGATGCCTTCGCGGAGGCGGTAGAGGGTGTCTCCCCCGCCGGCCTGGGTGCCCGCGTGGGCAGCGCTGACGGTGAAATCGTTGTAGCTCGCCTCGCCCATGGTGGCGACGTTCTCGAGCGCGAGTTCGCCCCAGGGCGTACCGGCGAATTCGGATTCGGCGAAGCGGCCGCCGGCATCGGTGCCGACCTGGCCGAGCAGGGCTGTGCCGAGGATGTTCACGTCATCCATGATCATCCAGCCGTTATAGTCGTAGGGCTCTTTCGAGATTTCATGCGGCTGCACGCGGCCGTCGCAATTGCCCTTGCCGCAGTCGAAGCGTTCGTACATGTCGGTCTCGCGCCACGACGGGCACCAGAGCACATTGAAGTCGCTCAGGTATTCGGGATAGACCGAATAGCCGTCGAAGATCATGTCGTCGCTGAGGTCCTGCGCGGGGTCGCCCGTGTTGCGTCGGCTGAATTCCCATTGCCCCGGGGCCACTTCGGTGGCGTCGTAGTTGTAGGTCTCACGCGGGGGGAAGCGCTCGCCGCGGGATTCGCTGGAGTACATCTTGAACACCAGCCCCATCTGCTTGAGGTTGTTCTGGCAGCTGGCGCGGCGGGCGGCTTCGCGCGCGCGGGCCAGCGCGGGCAGTAGAATGGCTGCCAAGATGCCGATGATGGCGATCACCACCAGCAGTTCAATCAATGTAAACCCCTTCCGAGACATGCTTCGACTCCTTCGATTGCGCGTTTTGCATGGCGTTCACTTTGCCTACCTAGGCGAAGTAGAGTTCATGTTAGCAAACTTCCGCCATACTGTGCAATCAGAAAGTTGAACAAACAAAACAAACGGGCCGCGCCCAGTAGCGCGGCCCGCAGGCTTCATCTCAAGGTGTTATTTGACTATGGTTTAGGCCACACGACGGGCAGCATAACCTCATTCTGCCTGCGCCATGGCATCGTCCACGGCGGGTCGTAGCGGGCGTAGGTAGGCTTGCCATTAATCTCAAAGCCCTCCGCCGCGAGCGCGGTTTCGAGTTCCTCGCGCTTCTTCTGCATCATGTTGCTGCCTCCCCAGCCGGAGAAAGTAATCACGGCCATCGCGCGCGCGGGAATTTCCACCAGCTCCACGCGCTCGTTGTTGGGCTTGGGCAGGGTATCCAAGGTGTATTCACCGGGCATGATAAACATGACCCACTGACCCTCCTCGCCCTCGCCCGCTTCGGTTTGGGTCACCGGCGACGTCATGGCGATCTCCTGCGACCCGGCCTCGGTCTGGGTGACGGGCGAGGTCATCGCGATGTCGGCCTGGGTGGTATTGTTGCCGAAGATAAAGTCCGCCAGCGGTCGAAATCCGGCGTTCATGGCCCCCCCTTCGTCTCCCTGCACCTTCACTCGGGCGGCAATTTGCGGAGCATACTCGCGGATCTCGTAGCCGTCGCCGGTATGGACGACGGCGTATTTGGGCTGTTCCACTTCTTCCCGAGCCAAGGCTGCCACACTCCCGCTACCGGCTAGAACCGATGCTCCGCCTAGCAGTCCCACGATAGCAATTGACACCAATCGTCCATAATTTTTCTTGATAAACATAAACAATCCCTCTCCAAGCTATAGCAAGAACGCATCGACAGGGAGCCGCTATTCCCGGAGATTGATTCCGGGAGACGCCATTTAGACAATGGGGGCAACCTCAGGGGAGACTTGTTGCATGGACCTCGCCACTTCACACGCGCCCGTCAGTGACCTCTTCAAGCCGCAGCAGGAAGCCGACCCGGCGTCCTTCGCGCTGAGCCCGGAGCAGCTGGAGCAATACGAACGCGATGGCTTCGTGGCAGGGATACGACTGCTGAACGACGCGCAGTGCGATGCACTCTGCGAGGAACTGGCGGGGCTCGCCTCGACCGACCATCCCAACCATCACCTGTTCCACGAGTACCACTCGAACGAATCCGCGGACCCGTCGACCGTGCTGTTCCATGCGCTGGGAGCCTGGCGTGCCGCGGCCGGCTTTCACGACCTACTCTGGAATCCGGCGTTTCTGGTGCCTGCCTCGCAGTTGCTGGGCGAGGCGGTGCGCATGTGGCACGATCAGCTTTTCTGCAAACCTGCCGGGCACGGCGGGGTCGTGGCGTGGCACCAGGATTTTTCCTACTGGACGCGCACAACGCCCATGCAGCACCTGACCTGTTGGATCGGGCTGGACGATGCCACGCAAGAGAACGGCTGCCTGCAATACGTGCCGGGCAGCCATCGTTGGCCGCTGTTGCCCATTACCGGGCTGGCGGGCGACATGGAGGCGATTCAGACGGTGCTTACCCCGGAACAGCAGGCCGCCTTCAAGCCGGTGGCCATCGAACTGAAGCGCGGCGAGGCGGCGTTCCACCATCCACTGCTGGTGCACGGATCCTACGGCAACACCTCGGAGCGCCCGCGACGGGCGGCCGTCATCAACGTCATGCGGGACGGCGTATGTTCGGATACCGACGAGGCGCTGCTGGAAGGCGTCCCCCCCATTCCGCCGGGATCGCCGCTCGGGGGACACTTCTTCCCCCTGCTCTATGCGCCCGCGGGCTAGCGCTCGGAAACGTCCTGCAGGCGCTGACCGCCGCGCTCGATGTCTTTGCCGACGCCCTTGACGGTGTTGCAGCCGGCGAGCAGTCCGAGTGCGCAGGTGATGGTCACGGCGGCGAGTACGATTTTACGCAGCATGGGCTTACGAGCCTCCACAGTTGCTTCCCAGTTACCTGCTGAATGATAGAAAGCGCGGAAGCGACGGATCAACCGCGGCGCGTTGCGTCCCCCGTCCGCATATGATTGAGCAGGCGCTGGCCGGTCTGGCGCAGGAGCCGCTCGACCTGTTCGTCCAGGCATTCCCCGTCGGGGCTGAAGATGCGCTCGACCGACGGCACCGATACGCCGGGCGGCAGCAGCAGCGCACCCAAGTGGCCGCAGACGCTGCGCACATGCTCTAGCGCGCGGATGGCGCCGGCGCGGCCGCTGGCGACGCCAATCATCGCGACCGGCTTGTCCTGCAGCGCCGAAGGATAGCCGAGGCCGTCGATCTGCACCTTGAGGGTGCTGCTGTAGCTGCCGTTGTATTCCGGCGTGGCGATAAGGACGCCGTCCGCCTTCGCCACCCGCGGCACCAACTGGGCCTGCAGGCGTTCCCACTCGGGCTGGCCCGGAAAGGCGAGGTCGAGGGTCTCGGGCAGGATTTCGTCGATGGTTACCTCGCCGCTGGCGACGAGCGGATCCAGCGCGACGGCGAGGGCCTTGCGGCTGTAACCATCGGGACGGAGGCTGCCAATAAGCGCGGCGACATGAAAAGGCTTGGACATTGAACTCGGGGCTTCCTTGCGTTTGGGAAGGCGGATTATAGACCATCGGGACTCCCCCGGGCAGGGCCGCCTCGGGGCAGGTAACGAAGGAGCACCCCGTGATTATTCGATGGACCGCTGTATTGCTGCTGGGGCTGGCGCTGGGCGCCACCGCCGAGGATGTGGAATTGAAGGTGATGACGTTCAACGTGCGCTATGGCACGGCGAACGACGGCGAGAACGCCTGGCCCAAGCGGCGCGAGCTGCTCGTGGAAACCATCAAGGAACAGGACCCCGATGTGCTGGGCGTGCAGGAATGCCTGCCGTTCCAGGCCGAGTACATTCAGGAGAACCTGCGGGGCTACCGCTGGCTCGGCATCGGACGCGAATTCAACGGCGATGGCGAGATGACTGCGGTGTTTTATCGCGAGCGCGCGCTGGTGCCCATCGAGTCGGGAAATTTCTGGCTGAGCGAGAAGCCCGACCAGCCCGGCTCGAAATCGTGGGACAGCAGCCTGCCGCGTATCGCGACGTGGGCGCGCTTCCACCATCCGGAATCCGGCCGATTCCTCTACTACGTGAACACGCATTTCGATCACCGTGGCGAAGAAGCGCGCGAGGAAAGCGCCAAATTGATTGCGAAGCGCGTCGCCGATATCGCGGGGCCGGTCATTATCACCGGCGACTTCAACGCCATCGCCGAAGACAGCGCGCCGTGGAAGGCCCTGATCGATTCGGGCCTGTACGATTCCTGGGTGAGCGCCGCCAAGAAGACCGGCCCGGACAACACCTGGTCCGGCTTCACCGGCCCCTCGCCCGACCGCCAGCGCCGCATCGACTGGATTCTCTTCAAAGGCCCGCTGGACTGCGCCGAGGCGGAGATCATCACCAAGAACGACAACGGCCGGTATCCTTCGGACCACCTGCCGGTCGTCTCAAAATTCGTTTGGCACGCGGGGGAGTGAGCCACATGAAACCTGCAGGCGTCTGCAGAGTCTAAGTCATCCCGTCCGGTCTACCGGCGGCGAGGACACCATGGCCAACGCTCCACATGCATCAGAAGAAAAGCCTTCCACGATATCGCCGGGAACCCGGGTCCGGCGGACGCTCGGCTATATGTGTCTGGGATTGGCTGCGACCGGTACTGCCTGCATCGCCGTGGGCGGCATGCCCTGGTACCTGAGTCTCGCATCGTACGCCGTACCTGCCTACCCCCTGCTGGCGGCCATCGGACTGATGCTCTGCCTGCATCGTCCCCGGCAGAACGGAACGATAGCGGCGGTCATTTCGGGAATCTGCATCGCCGTGACACTGCCCATTTACGGCAGCCCGGTGACCGTGCCGCCACGGACGGAAGCCGCGAGCCTTCGGCTCTACGTCGCCAACGTATACATCATGAACCACGATCCGTCGAAGGTATTGAACGAGATTTCCCGCGAGAATCCCGACCTTGTCCTACTGCAAGAAGTCGATCCGGACTGGGCGACGCGCCTGGCTCCACTCGAGTCGTCGTATCCGCATCATGCGGTTCTACCTCGTTCGCCCGGTGGCAAGCCGGACCTTGCGGTCTATTGGCGCGGCGACACCCTTAAGCCGCCGGAACTGCTTTCGGACGACGGGCTGCCGGCCATTTCCCTGAGCCTGCAGTTGGACGGCATGCCGGTAGAATTCTTGAACATTCACACGGCGGCACCTTTCTCGCCCAGCCGCGCGAGCCGCTATCGCCAGCAGATGGCCGCGCTCGCCACTTATGTTCAGCGATGCGATACGCCGCTCGTTATAGCGGGCGACCTCAATGCGACGATTTGGTCCGACGAGTACCGTGTACTGATGTCTCTAGGCAAGCTAACGAACGCACGGCAAGGTCGTGGCGTGCTTGGCACCTGGCCGTCCTTCCTGGGCCCGTTGCGTACGCCACTCGACCACGTACTTGTAAGTCCTGAGATTTCCGTACTTGCCTGCGCTACAGGCGTCGGCATCGGATCCGACCACCGCCCTCTTTGTGTGACTGTCGCAGCCAAGCAGATTGCGGAAAACTGAACAGCAGCATGCTTTTTCCGTGCGCCGTACACCCGTATAATTCCGTGGATAAATCCGGACAATGACAAGGATTCAAGCTGATGACCTACGAAATCTCTACCCGCCTGCGATGGATGGCCCCCCTGCTTATCGCCGTTCTCATTGCGCTGCCCGGCCTCGCGTCGGCTGGCACGCCGCGTATCATGCTGATGGGCGATAGCTGGGCGTGGTACATGTGGCTGAACCGGTCGTTCCAGCAGGCGTTGCAGGAAGAGGGCCTGGGCGAATTCGAGGAGATCGGCAACTTCACCGCGATTCCGGGCAGCACGTCGTTCCAATGGGTGGACGAGAAGTGGCTGGAGCAGGCGCGCAAGGAACTCGAGGCGCACCCGACGGTCGACATCGTCCACCTGAGCATCGGGGGCAATGGCTTCCTGCGCGGGTGGCATGGCGGCATGCCGGATGCCGAGCGCGACAAGCTGTACGGCCAGATCATCAACAACATCGAAACGATGATCAAAGCCGTGCAGAGCGTGCGGCCGGGCATCCGCGTGGCCATCTGCAACTACGACTATGTGAATGCGTCGCGCAAGTCGACCGTCCCCGAGTTGAACCAGGCCGGGATGGTGCTGGCGGGCCTGAAGCGCGACCTTGCGAAGCGCATGGACAACGTCGAGTACATCCAGAACTACGGCCTGATGCAGAACCACTTCGGCATTCCGGGCGTGGCCAAGCCGGGTGAAGTGCCGCTGCCGGGACAGGCGCCGGACTTCGAGCCCTTCCCCGGGGGTCTGAAAGACTACGGCAATCCGCCCGAGGCGATGCTGGACAATATCCACCTGAGTTCCGAGGGCTATCATGTGCTGGCGAAGCACTGCATCGACGTACTCTACCGCAAGTGGCTGACCGAGCCGGCGGTGTCGCTGCCTTCGCTTGCATCGGCCGACACGGCCAAGGATACCGCGACGGCCACACGCTGAACGGGGCTAGAGCCGTTTCAGCGCCTTCTGGCCAATGTCGGTGCGGTAGTGCGCGCCCTCGAAGTGCACCTCGGCCACAGCCTCGTAGGCGCGGCGGATGGTATCGGGCAAAGCGCCGCCTGACGCAGTCACGGCAAGCACACGCCCGCCGCTGGTGACCAGCTGGCCGTCGGTCAGGGCCGTACCGGCGTGGAAAACTGCGATGCCGTCGTTGGCCTCGGCCGCCTCGATACCCGTAATGGCGCGCCCCTTGGGGTAGCCGCCGGGATAACCTTCGCTTGCCATGACGACCGCCACGCAGGCCCCCGCGTCGAACGCGAGCTCGACCTGATCCAGCGTACCGTCGATGCAGGCTTCCATGATTTCCACGAGGTCGCCCTGCAACCGCGGCAGCACCACCTGTGTTTCCGGATCGCCGAAGCGGCAGTTGAACTCGACTACGCGCGGGCCGGTCTCGGTAATCATCAGGCCGGCGTAGATGATGCCGACATAGGGGCTGCCTGCATCGCGCATGCCCTGCACGAAAGGCGCGAGAATCTCGCGGTCGATGCGTTCCTGCAGTTCCGGGGTGACCACCGGCGCGGGCGAGTAGGCCCCCATGCCGCCGGTGTTGGGTCCCTTGTCGCCATCGAACACGGCCTTGTGATCCTGGCTGGAGGCCATGACCCGGAAGGTCGTGCCATCGCAGAAGGCGAGGATGGACGCCTCCTCCCCCGCCATGAATTCCTCGATGACGACGGTGCCGCCTGCATCGCCGAAAGCCTTGTCGAGCATGGCCTCGTGCACTGCGCCGATGGCGGCGTCCACATCCAGGGCCACCGTCACGCCCTTACCGGCCGCGAGTCCGTCGGCCTTCACCACAATCGGCGCGCCCTGCTTGCGGATGTAGTCCTCAGCGGCGCCGACTTCGGTGAAGCTGGCGTAGGCCGCCGTGGGTATGCTGCAACGCTGCATGAAATCCTTGGCGAATTCCTTGCTGCCCTCGATGCGCGCGGCCGCCTTGGCCGGACCGAACACGCGGAGGCCGTGGGCTTTCAGCGCATCGGCGATACCGGCGCATAAGGGATCTTCCGGACCCACCGCGACAAGCTGAATGTCCTGCTGAGCGCAGAACTGGGCGATGGCCTCGAAGTCCTTCACGTCCAGCGCGACGTTCTCCGCCTTCGACACCGACGCTGTGCCGGGATTGCCGGGGGCGCAGAAAATGCGTTCCGCGCGGGGGCTTTGCGCCAGCTTCCAGGCGAGCGCGTGCTCGCGGCCGCCGCTGCCGATGACCAGGATGTTCATGGAATCTCTCCGAATCAGAAAGGGATGGGGTGCGGGGGTTACTGCTCTTCCGGCGCGTGCGACGCCAGAAACTCGGCCAGCGCGGTGTCGTACTGCGCGATCGAGGCGAAGGCCTCCTGCGCGAGCACGTAGCGCATGGCGAAACTGACCTCGCCCTCGTGGGCGCGGAGGTCGTGGATGAGCGTGGGATACTTCTCGGGGTTGGAAGCGACCGTGACATAGCGGAAGTTCTTCGCCGCGCTCCGCAGCATGGCGATGCCGCCAATGTCGATCTGCGCCATGACCTCGTCGACCTTCACGCCGGGCCGGCCGATGACATCGTGCACCGGGCGGGGATTGCCCACGAACATGTCGACCCATTGCAGGCCCTGCGCCTGCATCTGCTCGCAGTGCACCTTGTCGTCGCGAATGCCGAGCAGGCCTGCGTGCACCTTGGTGTCGAGGGACTTGACGCGCCCGTCGAGCATTTCGGGCACACCGGTAAACTCGGCCACGCTGATGGCCTCGATACCGGCTTGTTGCAGTTCGCGGAGGGTGCCCGACGTCGAGATGATCTCGACATCGTACTCGCGCAGGACCTGCGCCAGCTCGACGATGCCGGTCTTGTCGTAGCAGCTCAATACGGCGCGCTGGATTTTGCTCATGGCGGCGGCTCCTTGCTGGCCCGCCAGACTCGGCGCCTGCCGCGCCCGGCGAACGTGGCCGGGCATGATAATGCATTTAAGGGGAAATATCCACAGCAGCGCACGAACGGCGGCGCATTATCCCCGCTGCAGCACCACCATGCTCATGTCGTCCGGCTGAGCGCTCCCCTCGGCGAATTGCTCGACCGTGGCGAGAATCCCGGCAATCAGCGCGGCGGGTTCGTGGCCTGCCTGCTCGAGCACCGTCTCGCGGTAGCGCTCGATGCCGAATCGGGCGCCGTCGTCGCGCGGCCATTCGTGGAATCCATCGCTGGCCAGCACGAGAAAGTCGCCCGGCTCGAGCGTCAGTTCAATCCCCTGCCCCCCGAGCGTATCGAGTACCCCGAGCGGCGGGGTGTCGGCGGCGAAAGACTCGATGGAACGGTCCCGGGAGCGGTAAACGTAGTTCGGGCCATGGCCCGCCGAGAACAACTCAACTCGGCCGCTGTCTTCGTGGGCGATGGCAACGGCCAGGGTCACGAACCAGCCCGGCGGCAGGTCGTCGCGGAGCAGCGTATTGACCAGTCCCAAGGCCTCGGCGAGCATGCCCGACTGCCGGAGCACGGCCCTCAGGTACGACCGGCAAAGGGCCGCCACCAGCGCGGGCCCCAGGCCATGCCCACTGACATCGGCCAGCACCGCAGCAAGGCGGCCGCCGGGCAGGGGTATCCAATCGTAATAGTCGCCCCCGGCCATCTCCGCCGGGCGGTTCCACCCAGCCACCTGAAAGGTTTTCGATTCCGGTGCTTCTCGCGGCAGCAGGCCTTCCTGAATCTTGCCGGCCACGCGGATGCCATGCTCGGCATTCTCGCGCCGGGCGGTCTCCTGAATCTCGGCGAGGGCATAGCCGCGGATGCGCGCCGCCACCCAGGCCCCCGCAAGGCCGAGCAGAAACAACAGCGGGACAATCACCACTTGGACGCTGAACGGCAGCGGATCGTCGGGCGGAGCGTTGAAGGTGGAGCGGGAATAGGCGAGCAGGAGCGCATACCCGCAGGCGCTTGCGAGGCCATTGGTGAACGGAATCGACGGACGCAGGCTGAGGATACCGGTCACGATGAAAAAGGGGTACAGCATCAACACGGGACTGACAAGCGTGCGTTGCGGCGGCATTTCGCCGGAGCCGGACAGCAGGATCATCGCAATGGTCGGAAGCACCGATTCCACCACGGCGTTCAGTTTCCAGAACCACAGGGGCAGCGATTCATCGCGGGCTTCGGCGCGGCGCGCGAAGATATACACCACGATTTCATAGACGGTGGCGGCGAGCACGAGCGAGAACATTTCGCGGAATCCGCTGGGTGTTTCGACCAGCATACGGCGGGTCAGCACCATGGCGATGAACGTGAAGCAGAGTCCGATGACGACGCGCAGCCGCAAGAGCTGGCTGCGGCGCGAGGCGATTTCGAAGGCGGGATGGCGCGGCCCGAGAATGCCCTTGCGGATTGCATCGGGCGAGAGCAGGTCGAGTAGCGCTGACTTCAGGGTCATGTGATCCCCCGGAAACTGAAACGCGGCGTCCGGCCAAGCACCGAACGCCGCGCAGTGTAGCACGCGGATAGGGGCGCCGCCAGCCTAGTCGGCCGCGGGCGCGCCCAGAATGGTTTCGACGGAGACGAGGCCGACCTCGACTTTGCCTTCGGCGTAGTCGATGGACTCAACCTTCAGCATGAGGGCAATGTCGGAGGCAGCGAGGCGCACGGCTTCGAGCACCGGAGCTGCCGCAGTCACCACGGCGCGCTCTACCGGCGCGGCCATGCTGATGTTGGCCTCGGCCTTCGCCTTGCGGATCTCTTCAAGTACGGCGATGGTGGCGTCGTAGAGCTTTTCGTGCTGCGGCGCGGGCACGGCGGCGGCTTCTGCAAGCGTCGGCCAGGGGCTGCGGTGCACGCTGCTGTGCATGCCGGCATCGTTCGAATAGACCCAGCTCCACACTTCTTCGGCGATGTAGGGCACGAAGGGCGCGAAGAGACGGATGAGCGCGCGGTGCACGAGGCGCAGCGTGGCGCAGGCGGACAGCCGCCCGGGCGTCAGTTCCTCGTCGTAGGTGCGCTGCTTGGCCAGCTCGAGGTAGTTGTCGCAGAACACGCGCCAGAAGAAATCCTCGGTGAGCGACATGGACTGCGCGTAGTCGAACTGGTCGAAGGCCTTCGTGGCGCGCTCGATGAGCGGGCGCAGCTCGGCCACCACGGCCTGATCGACCGGCTCGGTGATCTTGTCGGGCGTGAGCAGCGCGGGGTCGATGCCGTCAAAACGACCTATCGCGAACTTGCTGGCGTTGAAGATCTTGTTCACCAGCTTGCGGCCGACCTTGAAGACCTGTTCGTCGTAGGCGGTATCGACGCCGAGCCGGGCGCGGGCGGCCCAGTAGCGCACGCTGTCCGCGCCGTGCTGTTCGACCAGCGGCTCGGGAGTGACCACATTGCCCTGGCTCTTGGACATCTTCTTGCGGTCGGGATCGAGAATCCAGCCGCTCAGCACGATGTTGTGCCAGGGCACTTCGCCCTCGTGCAGATAGGCCTTCACGATGGTGTAGAACGCCCACGTGCGGATGATCTCGTGCGCCTGCGGGCGCATGTCCATGGGGAATAGCTTGGCGTGGCGGTCGGCATTGGTGTACCAATGCGACGCAATTTGCGGCGTGAGTGAGCTGGTGGCCCAAGTGTCCATCACGTCCGGGTCACCGGTGAAACCGCCGGGCTGGTCGCGCTTCGCCTCGACGTAGCCGGGCGGGCAGTCGGAGAGCGGATCGATGGGCAGGTCTTCGTAATTGGGAATGATGCGCTGGTCGTAGTCCACCACGCCCGCGCCATCGATGGCGTACCACACGGGAATTGGGACGCCGAAGTAGCGCTGGCGGCTGAGACACCAGTCCTGATTCAGGCCTTCCACCCAGTGGTCGTAGCGCTTGCGCATGTGTTCCGGGTGCCAGGCGATCTTCTGGCCCTGCTGCAGCAGCGCCTCTTTCTTGTCCATGATCTTCGTGTACCACTGTCGCGTGGGCACGAATTCGAGGGGACGGTCGCCTTTCTCGAAAAACTTCACGGCGTGCGTGATGGCCTCGGAAGGACGGTCGAGCACTCCTTCGGTGGCCTCGGCCAGCTCGATGGTGAGCTTCTGGGCCTTCTTCACATAGGCACCCGCGAGGCTGCCATAAGCCTCGTTCGCCTTATCGGGGTTCAGGCTTTCGATGGTGCGCTCGCCTTCGGCCCCTGCGCCTACGGCCACAAAGGTCGCCGGCATCAGGTGGCCATCGCGCCCTATGATCTGACGAATACGCAAGTTATACTTGCGCTGCCACTCCACGTCCGTCTGGTCGCCGAAGGTGCAGACCATGACCACGCCGGTCCCCTTTTCGGGGTCGGCCTTTTCGTCGGTCATAATCGGCACGGGCACCGAGAACAGCGGCGTGACGGCGTTCTTGCCGAGGTAGGCCTGATAGCGCGCGTCGTCGGGATGCACCAGCACGGCCACGCAGGCGGCGAGCAGTTCGGGGCGCGTGGTGGCAATGACGAGGTGGCCGTCTTCGCCTTCGATGCCGAAGCGCAGGAAGTTGTACTGGCTGGGCAGTTCCTTGTCCACCAGTTCCGCCTGGGCGATGGCCGTCTGGAAATCGACGTCCCACATGACCGGACGCTCGGCCTGGTAGGCCTCGCCCTTTTCCAGCAGGTCGAGGAAGCTGTACTGCGAAATACGGCGGCAGTGCTCGTTGATGGTGGCGTATTCCTGGTCCCAGTCGTAGCTGAGGCCGAGGCGCGACCAGAGGCGCTTAAAGGCCTTTTCGTCCTCCACCACCACCTCGTCGCAAAGCTCGACGAAGTTCTTGCGGCTGATGGGCGTGGGCGCGCCCTTGCCGCCTCGGTCGGGCTGAAAGGCGGGGTCGTAGGGCACGTGGGCCTCGCACTTCACGTTCATCATGTTCTGCACGCGGCGCTCGGTGGGCAGGCCGTTGTCGTCCCAGCCGATGGGGAAAAAGATGTTCTTGCCGCGCATGCGCTGATAGCGCACGATAAAATCCTGGTGCGAATAGCTGAACAAGTGGCCCACATGCAGCGAACCGCTCACCGTCGGCGGCGGCGTATCCACCACGAAAGTCTCGTCGCGGCCCTTGCTCGGGTCCCACTGGTATACGCCCGTGTCGGCCCAGGCGGACTGCCAGCGGCCTTCCACGTCGTCATGCTCGTATCGCTTCGGTAATTCCATCGGAGCCAATCCTTTATCACGTCCCGGAGATCATGCGCACCGCGCGGATGCAGGGGGGAAGCCGCGAGTATAGCAAAGCCCCCGCCGCCCGCGCGACGGGCAAAGCGGGGGCGGATGGAGGCGGGCAGGCCCCGCCGCAGCGTTGTGGGCTGGCCTCCCCGAACGCCGGAGGCGTTCCCTAAGCTAGCCCCGTGTTGGGCCGCGCTTCGCGGGCCTACGCGGGGTATGGCGGGACAAGACGCGACTACCCCGTAGAGGTTGCCTAAAATTCCGCATCGCAGCAGTTTAGGCAACCCCTACGGGGTTGGCATCTTGTGGGGGCGCTGTCCCCGCGTTGGCCCGCGCGGACGCGGTCCAACACGGGGCTATAATAGGCAACCGCTCTGCGGTTGTGGAGGCAGCAGAATCAGTTTTCCGCTGTGGGCAGGTCTCCTGACCCGCCCACGCGCCCGACCGTATGGTCTCCTCTCCGGTCCAGCATCCGCGCGTCAATTCCGGGAGACCTTTCGGTCGCGCCGGTGGCGGGGTCGGGAGACCCCGCCACAGCAGGATGGGAATGGAGACCTGTCGGTCATAAGAGCGGGTGGGTCGGGAAACCGGCCCACAGCGGAGCGGCAGCGATTCGGTTGTAGCGGTCCATCTGCGGCTACTCCCCCACGCGCTCGGCGTAGACGTAATAGGCGCTTTGGCTTTGGCCGTCCTGGGTTTCGAGCCAGGTTTGGAGGCGGGTTTCTCCGGGCTCGAGGGGGAGTTCAAGGAGGACGGCGGTGTTGTCGGGGGTGATGGCGATGGTTTGTTCGGTCTCTCCCACGCGGATTTTGGCGGTGGTGAAGGGGATGGCCTTGCCGCCGGGCACGGCGCCTTGGAGGGTGCCGCCGGATTCGGCGGGCCATCGGCGCAGCGCGAAGCGGTAGGTGCCGGGCCGGGCCACGTCAATCGCCCAGAAGCCGTTGGCGGGACGCCCCGCGAGCACCTGATCCTGATCCCAGATGGGGTCGCCGTGGATGTACATCGAACCGAGGCGGGTGGGATTCTCCGGGCCGCCGATGGTGATGGGGTTGTATTCGCCGAAGCGCTGCGACACGGAATCCCACCACTGGTCGAAGTCGGATTGCAGGCGCGCGACCACGTCGGGATGTTCGCCCGATACGTCGTGCTGCTGCCCGGGGTCGGACTCCACGTCGAAGAGCTGCTTTCCGTTGACGAGCCGCCATTGCTGCGTCATGGCCACGCCGTTGCGCCCCTTCTCCGGATGCTCGATACGCTGCTGGTCGTTGCACAGGGTCCGCTCGGGCCAGGCGGTGTCGGTGCCGGTAAGCAGACCGCGCATGCTGCGTCCGTCGAAGCCGGGCGTCTCGTCCAACTTAAGGCCGCAGAGTTCAATCAGCGTCGGCAGCAGGTCGATATGCGCGGTAAGGCGGTCGATATCGCGTCCGCCTTCCAGGCCGCCCCCGGGCCAGCGGATGAAGAAGGGCACCCTGTGGCCGCCCTCGTAAGGCATGCCCTTCTTGCCGCGCATGCCGGCGTTGTAGCCTGCGCGGACGAAGCCGTCCTTGTCCACGTTCGCCCCGGCGGCGCTGCCGTTGTCGGTCATGTAGATGACGATGGTGTTCTCGCGCAGACCGAGTTCGTCGATGCGCTGCAGGAGCTTCCCCATGTTCTCGTCGAAGTTGGCGATCATGCCGTAGAATTCGGGCTGCACCACGCCGTCCTGCCGGTAGGGCGCGGCGTATTGCTCGGGCACGATGTAGGGCGCGTGCGGCGCGTTGGTGGGCAGATACGCGAAAAAGGGCCGGTCGGCGTTTTTCTCGATGAACCGCAGCGCGGCGTCGAACCAGACATCGGTGCAGTAGCCCGTGTGCGCCTCGGGCGCGCCGTTGTGCATGTATGTATCGCCCGCGTAGTCGTTGCCCCAGAAATCCGGCGCCTGCCCCACGCCGCCGCCGCCGTGGATGAGCGTCTCCTCGAAGCCGCGATCCTGTGGGCGATAGGGATAGTTGTCGCCCAGGTGCCACTTACCCCACATGCCCGTGCGGTAGCCGTTCGCCTGGAAGACCTGCGCCATGGTGGTTTCGTCGCGCCGAAGAATCGAGCGGCCCATGATGGTGTGCCACACCCCCGTGCGGATCGAATAGCGCCCGGTGAGCAGGGCCGAGCGCGTGGGCGAGCAGGTCGGGTCCACGTGGAAATCGGTCAGCCGGACGCTCTCCTCGTGCAGCGCATCGAGGTGCGGCGTCTTCAGTATCGGGTTGCCGTGGCAGGAAAGCTCGCCGTAGCCCTGGTCGTCCGACATGACGAGGATGACATTCGGGGGGCGGCGGGTCTCCTGCGCGCCTGACGCGATGCAGGCCAGGCCCGCGAACAGGGCCGCCAAGAGTCGTTTCATGCCGAATACCTCCCTCGTTGATGCTTTGCCTACGCGAGTTCCTTCAAGCGGTCGAGCAACACGGCGGCGAGAATTACCAGCCCGAGCGTTACCTGTTGCCCGAAGGTCTCGACGCCAATCCAGGTAAGGCCGCTGTTGAGCACGCTGACGACAATGAGTCCGACGAAGGTGCCGAGGATCGAGCCGCGTCCGCCGGAGAGGCTGGTGCCGCCGATGACGACCGCCGCGATGACGGCGAGTTCGTCGGCCACACCCACCTTGGGACTGCCCGAGCCGAGTTTTGACGCCAGCATAATGCCGGCGATGCCCGTGAGAAAGCCGCCGAACATGTAGACCCAGAGTTTCACCCGGGCGATGGGAATGCCGCTGAGGCGCGCGACTTCTTCGTTGCCCCCGATCGCGAGCACGTTACGCCCGAAGCGGGTGTAGTGCAGCAGCACGATGCCGACCACCAGCACGACCACAAAGATGAGCACCGTGACCGGAATGGTGCCGCCCAGCTGATACCTCCCGAGCCAGGCATAGGCATCGGGCAGGGGCGAGACCGGCTTGCCGTCGGTCATCAGGTTGCCCAGGCCGCGCAGGGACGACATGAGCGCGAGCGTGACGATGAACGGCGGAATCGCGAGGCGGGTGATGAAGAGCCCGGCGATGGCACCCGACGCGGTGCCCGCAATCAGCGCGATGCCCCAGCCCACGACGATCCAGAGGGCGACGGGGTCTCCCCCCCACTTCACCGCAAGCGCGCTGAGCACGCCGCAGAGCGCGACGAGCGACCCCACGGACAGGTCGATGCCGCCGGTAATGATAATGAAGGTCATGCCGACGGCCATGACGCCGTAGATGGCGGACTGGTTCAGCACGAGCATCATGATGTTGAACGAGGCAAAGCCGGGGTTGCCCTGGCGCCGGCCAATCAGCTCGAACGCGATGATTTCGACCACAAGCGCGGTGAGCAGCGGGCCATAGGTGAGCAGGCCGCGGCGGAGCGACTGCGCGCCTGGGGAAAGCATGGACATCGGGCTACTGCTGTTCCGCTGCCAGGGATTCCTGGGTGATCAGCGCGACCTCCACCGGAACGATGGGCGGTACTTCCTCGCCCTTCAGCTGCTTCGCGATCACCTGAATGGTGGTGGCGCCGATCTTGTCGGGGAACTGCACGGTGTCGGCCTTGAGCGCCTTGCCCTGCCGGATGGCGTCGCGCGCCTCGGGAGTGCCGTCGAAGCCGACGATGATGATCTTGTCCTGCAGGCCGGCGGCTTCCACTGCGGCGAGCGCGCCCAGCGCCGAGTCGTCGTTGATGCCGAAGATCGCGTCGAGATCCGGATGCGCCTGCAAGAGGTCCTGCGTCACGCGGAGCGCCTTGTCGCGCTGGCCCTCGCTGGGCACGCGCTGCACGATGGTCAGGTCGGGGTATTGGTCGATCACCTCGACGAAGCCGCGGGTGCGATCCTGCACCGAGGCCACGATGGGGTGATCGACAATCGCGATCTTGCCCTTGCCGCCGAGTTCCTTCGCCAGGTACTCCGCGAGGATACGCCCGCCCTGCACGTTGTCCGAGGCGATGTGCGAGACGGCATCGGCGTCGTGCGCGGCGATATCGGCGGTGAATACCGGTATGCCGGCGGCGCGGGCCTCGGCAATCACGGGTACCATGCCGCTGGAATCGTTCGGCGCGACGATGAGCGCGTCAACGCCTTGGGCGATGAAGGTTTCGATCTGGTCGTGCTGACGCCGCGAGTCGAATTCGGCGTATTGCAGGCGCAGTTGAAAGCCCTGCGCCTCGGCCTCTTGCTGCATGGCGGCCACCATATCCTGATAGAAAATGTGGGTCTGGGTGAGCAGCGCCGCGCCGATGACCGGCTTGGCGGCGTCCCCCGGCGCCGGCGAACCGGAACCGCAGGCCGTGAACACGACAGACACCAGCACGGCCGACGCGGCCAGCAACAGACGCTTGCGCATGACGAATCTCCCGAAAGGCAAAGGGTTTCGGGTGCAGGGTACGGAATCGGGCGCGGAGCGCGCAAGCGCGGGCCCGATGCGTAAACAGTCTGGCAATCCGGAATGACGAGAGCACCCAGTTTGGGAACCGCCAAGCGGAAAACAGAAAAGCCGAGTAGCGGTTACCTAAGGTAGACCCGTGCTGGACCGCGTCCGCGCGGGCCAACGCGGGGACTACGCCGGTCCAAAGTAACTACCCCGTATGGGTTGCCTAAACTGCGGCGGTATGCGATTGTGGGCAACCCCTACGGGGTAGCCGCGTCTCGGCCTGCCATACCCCGCGTAGGCCCGCGCGAAGACGCACGGCCCAACACGGGGCTAGATCTAGGGAACGCCGCAGGCGTTCGGGGCCGTCGTGCATAATCCCTGATGTGGCGGGGTCTCCCAACCTGGTCCTCGCGCACGCGGGGACCGACACTGGCGCGACCATAAAGTCTCCACACCCTTGCGACCTCGCAACACTAGTGCTATCCTGCTGGCAGGATGGGTTTTACTGGCGAGCCTGCCCCCCTCCGCAAGGGATGTTTATCATGATTCAAGACAAGGTTTCTGTACTGTTACTCGTCCTCGCTTTGAGTGGTCTGAGCGCGTGCGGACACGACGAGAGAGTCGAGCCAGTATGGCGAACGCTCGTCTTGGCCAATGACACAAACGCGATTTTGCGGTTGCTCCAGAGCGACCCGACAATCGTTTCAGAGGAAGATAGTTTTCAGTACCTACCCATCCACCTGGCGGTCGCAGCTGGCTACCCGGAAATGTGCCGCATTCTGGTAGAACACGGCAGCGATGTAAACGCCCGCATGCGCTACGGAGGCTGGACGCCGCTGCACTTCGCGGTCCCTGCGGAGTCGACCGAGATTATCAATCTCCTGTTGAAAGCGGGTGCCGATCCCACTATCGAAGACGATGATGGCACCTCCGCAATCGCTCTTGCTGCAGATTCCGGAAAGCCAGAACTGGTAGCTATGCTTAAGGCCAAGACGTGACGCGGCACTGCTGTTGCAGGGTCGGAATTCTTGGGAATAATGGAATGTCCCGTGTCTGCCGATAAAGGCCGCTCAGGTGAAGCCGTGACCATCACGTTCTCAGATCAAATGCAAAAATCCCGGAGCATCAGAATTGCGCTAAGTAGAATCGTGTGGATTGACGTCACTTTGCTTGTATTCGTTGTGGCCACAGCTCGATTGTTACCGCTAAAAGAGTATTCGAACACCATTCTCCTTGGTGGGGCACTCGCGATCTTGACGACTGCGGTACTGCAATGCTTCGTGTTCGTACGAGACTTGAAGCGGCTCAAGAACACCTGTACCCAGCTCATGCTGAACTCCGACCGGCTTCGCATCGTTTCCTCGATACCGCCATCTTGCGAAGATATGAATTGGGAAGCGATAGACGAGGTCCACTGCGACGTAAGGCTATGGGACGGCATCCCGACTCTTGCTGAGATCTTCCGCGCTTTTTCGCGGCCGGCCTATTGCTACTTTGAGTTGAGGTGCGCGGACGGCAGAAGCGTGTTACTGCCAATTTTATGGAGTCATCGGGATTTCATACCGTCAATGCTCCATGACATATTACGACTCGCTCCGCAGGATACACGGATAGCCGTTTGGGCGAAGAATGAACTCGAGAAATGCACCGCTTGGAAGCGCCGCCATGAGCGGCTGATGAAAACGCTGCACCGAGGCTGAGCGGAACCGGGGCTGTGACCGGCCGCTCTCGTTGTGGCGGGGACACTCAACCCGGTCCTCGCACACGCGGGGACCACCACCGGCGCGACCGCAAGGTGACCAAGCATGGATGCGCCGTTGTCGGCCCCAAGAGGAGACCTGCCCACAACAGAGTGGCACTGCCCCCCCACAACCGCAGAGCGGTTGCCTAGGATAGCCCCGTGCTGGACCGCGCTTCGCGGGCCAACGCGGGGACTTTGCCGGTCCAAAGTAACTACCCCGTAGGGGTTGCCTAAACCGCGGCGGTATGCGATTGTAGGCACCCCCTACGGGGTAGCTGCGTCACGGCCTGCCATACCCCGCGTAGGCCCGCGCGAAGACGCGCGGCCCAACACGGGGCTAGATCTAGGGAACGCCGCTGGCGTTCGCCGGACCCATGCGGTATTTACTACTCGAACGGTGCGCTTAAAACAGAAAAGCCAGTCCCGAGGGACTGGCTTGGAAGGCTGTATGATGGTGGGTCGTGAAGGACTCGAACCTTCGACCAAGAGATTAAGAGTCTCCTGCTCTACCAACTGAGCTAACGACCCCAGAAAAGAAAAAATGGAGCGGGAGACGGGACTTGAACCCGCGACGTCAACCTTGGCAAGGTTGCACTCTACCACTGAGTTACTCCCGCTCAGGGGCGCTTAATTTAACAAACGCGAAACGGGAATGTCAACTGTGTTCCCAAAAGTTTTTTCGCGCTCGCAAGGCGGCGTATTGTCGCGCCTTGCGGCGGGGTGATACGCTCACGCCAAGGGTTGCCGCCAGGCGCCGCCGACCTCTGTTGCGTTCCTTCCGGGAGTACCGCCCCTCATGTCCAGTGCCGCTGAGATTGTCGCCGCGTTGCAGCAGCGGCACGCCACGTTGTGCACGGCAGAGTCGTGTACCGGCGGCCTGGTTTCGGCGGCCATTACCAGCGTAGCGGGCGCATCGAACGTATTCCTCGGCGGCGTGACGGCCTATGCGAACACGGCGAAGATCGCCCTGCTCGGCGTCCCCGAATCGATACTGGAAGCGCACGGTGCCGTGAGCGAAGAGACCGCAGCGGCGATGGCATCGGGCGCCCGTCGGGCGTTCCGCGCGGACTACGCCATTTCGGTGACCGGCATTGCCGGGCCCGGCGGCGGCACGGCGGAGAAGCCCGTGGGGTTGGTGTACATCGGCGCAGAAGGCCCCGCGCGATCGGTTGTGCGGCGCTGCCTGTTTGATGGCGACCGCGATTCCGTACGCGCGCAGACGGTGGCCGCTGCATTCGACCTGTTGAAGGAGGTACTGGACTGATGGCGGGTTTCGTCCATCTGAATGTGTATAGCGATTACTCCGTGCTGGGCGGCCTGTGCAAGGTGAAGAAGCTGCTGCCGCGCGTGGCGGAGCTGGGCATGGACGCGGTGGCGCTGACCGATGAGGGCAATCTCTTCGGCGCGGTCGATTTCTATAAGTCCGCCCGCGGCGCCGGGGTGAAGGCCATCATCGGCATGGAGACCTACGTGGCCAAGGGCCCCAAGTCGGCGCGGCAGGGACGACGGCCGGAGGAGGTGTACGAGGCGCTGGTGCTGCTGGCGGTAACCACCGATGGCTACCACAGCCTGTGCCGGCTCAGCACGCTGGGCTATCTCGAGGGCTACCACCTGAAACCGCGTGTGGACCTCGAGGACCTGCGACAGAACCGCGCGGGGCTTATCGCGCTGTCCTCGCGCGAGCGCGGCGCGATCGGCCGCGCGGTGCTGAACGGCAAGATGGAGCAGGCCGCCGAGCGCCTGGCGGACTATGTGGAGATCTTCGGCGCGGAGGGATTCTTTCTCGAGGTGTCGAACCACGGCACGCCGCAGGACGCCGAGTTGAACGCAGCATTCAAGGAACTCGGCGCAGCGGCCGGCGTCGGGCTGGTGGCGACGAATCAGTGCTACTACCTGAAGCAGGAAGACGCGGGCGCGCATGACGCGCTGCTCTGTGTGCGCGACAACGAGAAGCTGGACAACGAGAAGCGCGACCGGCTGCCGAACAGCACGTTTTACCTGAAGAGCGAGGACGAGATGCGCGCCGCGCTGCCGGATTTCCCGGAAGCCATCGACAACACGCGCGTGATCGCCGACCGCTGCAACGCGCAGATACCGCTGGGCCAGAACCTGATTCCCGCCTTTGCGCAGCCGGAGGAATACACGCCCTCGGAATACCTGCGGAAGCTGGTGATGGAGGGCGTGGCGGAGCGTTACAATCCCACGCCCCCGGAATATATCGACCGCGCCGAGTTCGAGTTGTCCGTAATCGAGCGCATGAAGTTCGTGGACTACTTCCTCGTGGTGTGGGACCTGATCAATTTCGCGCGTCAGAACGACATCCCCGTGGGACCGGGCCGCGGCTCGGGCGCGGGCAGTATCGTGGCCTACGCGCTGCGTATCACGAACATTGACCCCATGCGCTACCAGCTGCTCTTCGAGCGCTTCCTGAATCCCGAGCGCATCTCGATGCCGGACTTCGATATCGACTTCTGCTTCAACAAGCGCGAGAAAATGATCGAGTACTCCTACGCCACCTACGGCAAGGAGAACGTGAGCCAGATCATCACCTTCGGCCGCATGCTGGCGAAGAACGTCGTGCGCAACGTCGGCCGCGTGATGGGCATGCCCTACCTCGAGGTGGATCGCATCGCGAAGCTGGTGCCCGACGAACTGAAGATCACGCTGAAAGACGCGCTGGAGAAGGAGCCCGAGCTGAAGAAGCTGGTGGCCGAGGACAGCGAAGTCGGCAAGATGTGGGACTTGGCGATGCGCCTCGAGGGCACCATCGGCAACTGCGGCACGCACGCGGCCGGCGTGGTGATCTGCGACCACGCGCTCACGGACCACGTGGCGTTGTTCAAGGCCGACAACAGCGAGACTGTGGCGACGCAGGTGGAGATGAGCGGCGTCGAGGAAGTCGGCCTGCTGAAGATGGACTTCCTCGGACTGCGCACCCTGACCGTGGTGCACGAGGCCGCGCGACTGGTGAAAGAAGGCCGCGGCGTGGTCATCGACCCCGACGAGTTGCCCACCAACGACGACCCGACCTACGCGCTGCTCCGTTCGGGCATGACCACGGGCATCTTCCAGCTGGAAAGTTCCGGCATGCGCGACCTTTCCAAGCGCATCGGCCTGGAAAGCCTGGAAGAGATCTGCGCCTTGGTGGCGCTCTACCGTCCGGGCCCCATGCAGTTCATTCCGGACTATATCGAGGGCAAGTTCAACCAGGAAAAGGTGGTCTACGACCATCCCCTGCTGAAGCCGATCCTGAGAGAAACCTACGGCATCGCCATCTATCAGGAACAGGTGATGCAGATTGTGCAGGCGGTGGCCGGGTTCAGCCTCGGCGAGGCCGACATCCTGCGCCGCGCGATGGGCAAGAAGAAGGCCGACCTGATGGCCGAGCAGCGCCAGAAGTTCGTGGACGGCTGCGCGAAGAACGACATCGATGCGAGCCTGGCGGGGACACTCTTTGACAAGATTGAGACCTTCGCGGGCTACGGCTTCAACAAGTCGCACTCCATGTGCTACGCCTTCGTGGCCTATCAGACGGCCTACCTGAAGGCGAACTTCCCCGTCGAGTTCATGTGCGCGCTGCTCACTTCGGAAGCGGGCAACCTGGACAAGACGGCGCTGTACGCAGGCGAGTGCAAGCGCATCGGCGTGCCCGTGCTACCGCCGGACATCAACCGCAGCGAGACCTTCTTCTCGGTGGAGGACGCCCCGGACGGCACCAAGCTCGGCGCAATACGTTTCGGGCTCAGCGCCATCAAGAACGTGGGCCGCGATGCCACCGACGCTATCGTGAAGGAGCGGAAGGAGAACGGCCCCTTCGTTGATATCTTCGATCTCTGCGCGCGCGTAGACAGCCGCTCCGCGAGCCGCAAGCTGCTGGAAAGCCTGAACAAGGCGGGCGCCTTCGTCAGCACGGGCTGGAACCGGCGGCAGATTGAGGCCGTGCTCGACGACGCGCTGAGCCAGGGACAGGCGGTGCAGCGCGATCGCGATGCTGGCCAGAGTTCACTCTTTGATCTCGAGGGCATGGAGGACGCCGGTGCGGCGCAGACGCCCAAGCCGGACCTGGTGGAATGGCCGGAGTTCGAGATTCTCCAGTGGGAGAAGGACATGCTCGGGCTGTATGTGAGCACGCACCCGCTGAGCAACCATGAAGGCGCACTGCGTAATTTCTGCTCGCCCGGCCTGGGCGAATTGAACGCGGAGGACGAGGGCAGCGAAAAGGTCATCGGCGGTATCGTCGCGCAGGTCAAGATTCACATGACCAGCAAGGGCGACAAGATGGCCTTCCTCAGCATCGACACGCTGGAGGGCCCGGTCGAGTTGACCGTGTTCAGCGACACCTACCGCGAGAAATCGGGCCTGCTGCAGCAGGACATGATTGTCATCGCGCGCGCGCGCGTCAGCGTGCGCAAGGGCGAGGCCGGGCTGGTGGCGGAGGAAATCTATCCGGTCGAGGAGGCCGAGAAGCAATTCGCCCGTGCGTTGCATGTGCGCGTGCTGCCCGGCAGCGCGACCCGCCCCAAGCTCGAGCAGCTGGCGGTGCTCCTCGGCGAGAGCCGCGGTCCTTGCGACGTTTACTTGCACTGCACCGTGCCGGGCGGCGGCGATACGGTGGTGCATGCGAGTTCGGCCTGCATGGTGAAGCCGGGACGCGCCCTGCGGTATTCCATCGAGGAAATCCTGGGCGAAGACAGCGTGTGGTTTACGAATGGCGAGGGCTTCCCCACCCATCGTCCGCCCGAGCCCAAGCGCAAGGAAGAGCCGCGCTGGAAACGGAAGAGTGCCTAGAGGCCCCGCACCTTCAGCACCTTCGCGAGCACAACGCCCTTGTCGTAATAGAGCACGTCGTACTGCTCGTAGATCGACTCGAGTTCATCTATGCGCGTGAAGATGATTTCGCCGGGCGCGGCCAGCCGCTCTTCGATGAGGCTTTCGCGGTAGAAGTAGAAGCTCGGCATGTTGAGTTTCCACTTCACCACCGGCAGGTTCTCGCGCTTCGCCAGCAGGGCGGCCTCGCGGATCGGCTCCTGGGTGATCTTCCCCGCGAAGGGCATGATGTGGAAATTCACCAGCGCCAAAAACACCCAGCCCAGCGCGATGGCCTTGTAGTCCGACCGCAACCGCGGCAAGGCCAGCAGTGCGGCGAATATCAGCAGCCCGCCGGCAAAGGGCAGGGAGTAGCGCCAGTCGAATAATGCCATCGATTCATCGATGAGCCGGACGGCGAACTCGCTCTTGCTCATCGGCACGGCGACCGGAATCAGTAACGGTACCGTCAGGAACAACACGCAAAGGACTGCCCCGGCAAGTAGCATGGGGCGCACCGATTGCTGCTCCGACAAGAGGCGCGCCATCAAGATGCAAACCGGCGTATAGCCGTAAATCATGTAATGCGGTAGCTTGGTACCCATAAGTGAAAAGAGAATAAATACCGACAAAAGCCAGATCCAAAGATACTGATTCAGTTCATTCTCGCAGGCGGGGCGGATGCGACGGAGCTGTTTGAGGAAGAGCGGGGTCCAGGGCATCAGGCCGAGGAGAATCACGGGCAGGTAGTAGAAGATGTTGCCGCCGTGGCCCTCGAGCGGCCCCCCCACGCGCCGTATGGTCTGGTCGAATATCCATGCCTGTATCAGGGGCCAGCCCTGGTCGAGATAGGCGAGTATCGGCCACGGCAGCGTGATGGCCAGAAACAGGGCCCAGCCGCCGGGATGGAACAGCGTCTTGGCGGAAGCGCGGAAGCATCCCCGCCGCCAGCCGAATACCAACAGGGTGGCGAAGGGCACATAGAGGGCGATGGGGCCCTTGGTGAGCGCACCGAGCGCCATGGCGGTGAAGGCCCCATAGAGCGCCTTCTTGCTCGCGGTCTCGTGGTATTTCCAGAAGCCGAACATGGTGCCCGCGATGCAGGCGTTCAGCAGGGCATCGGCGATGGCGGCCTTGGCGATGAGGGTCACCTGAATCGCCGTGGCCAGAATGAACACCGCCCATGCGGCCGTCCGGGTGCCGTCGCGCTCGCGCACGAAGCGCCAGAGCAGCCAGGCCCACACCACCGCAGCGATACCCGAAGGCAAGCGCACGGAGAATTCGCTCAGGCCGAAGAGGTGCACGCAGAGCGCCTGTAGCCAATAGATGAGGATGGGCTTATCGTAGCGGGGAGCGCCGTTCAGGTAGGTCATCAGGTAGTCGCCGGAAACCACCATCTCGCGCGTGGCCTCGGCGAAGGCGCCCTCGTCCTTGTCGAACAGGGGGGCCAGTCCCAGCCCCGCGCAAAACGACACCAGCACCGTCAAGGCGGCAAGCCATTGGAGCGTCTTATCCGGCATGCGGCGGCTCCTGGTGCAGGCGCCCCCGGAAGCGCGGCCAGAGCAAGAGCGTCCCCAGGACGCCCAACCCGGCGCCGGCGACGACGTCGCTCGGGAAATGGGCGCCTGCGCCAATGCGGGCGAGACCGCCGAGGACGGCCATGGACAGGAACAGCGCTGCCCATCGGGGCCAAAGCAATATGCCCACGGTGGCGGCGGTGAAGACGGTGGTGGTGTGCCCGGAGGGAAACGATCCGTATTCGGAGGCCAATTGAAAAAAGCGGGGCGTCCAGTCGCCGGTTTCGATGAACACGCCCGGGCGCGGGCGGCCGATGATGATCTTGAGCAGGGCGCTCGCGATGCCGGTCGCGGCCACGGCCCAGAACAGGAACTGCGCCTTGCGCGCCCAGGCGCTCGGCCTGCGCAGCAGCGTGAGCGCCGCGAGCCCGGCGGGAATCAGGTAGTAGGCGGAATTGCCCAGCTCGGACAGCTTCTTCGCCACGCCGCGCACGGGCGTATCGTGCCAGGTCTCGACGTAAAGCGCGGCCGGGGCGTCCAGCCAGAGGATACAAACGATAACTGCGGCCGCGGCCGCGCCGGTCATCAAGAACCAGACGGCGGGCTTGACGACCGCGCCATCGGATATCTTGGAGAGATCTTGGACCATGGTTACTACAAGTTCCTTATCGAACGAGGCCGGTATTATGGCCAATGGACGCCCCCGGACGCATGTTCTGGTACTATTCGGATGCAGGGTGCCGCCGTGTTCGCGCCGGCGCGCTGCATGGGGCTCCCGCTTGGTAGTATCGGCGGGACACGACCAGTTCAGGTAACGGCTGCCACATGAGTTATTCCGACAGCGAACACGAAGATTTCTCCGACGACAGCCACGAGGCGATTACCGCGTTCCACATGACCTGGAGCCGCGGGGTGTCGGTGCTTTTCGGGCTTGTGTTCATCGACGCTGCGAGCTACGTGATCATCAAGACCCTCCCCCCCATGTCTTTCTGGGCGGAGATGCTCATCGGGTCGCTCATCCTCGTGGCCTTCGTGGTGCCGCTGTTGTACATCTCGCTGCTGCGCCGCTTCGAGCACAACATCCGCGAACTGAAAAACATGGAATCGCGCCTGCGCCAGACGCGGTTCACCCTGCGCGAGCGCGTGCGCGAGAAGACCGTGGAACTGGAAGCCGCGAACAACCAGCTGGTCCGCATCATCAGCCAGCTCGAGTCCAACATCCGCGACCAGACGCTGCTGGGCGAGATGTCGGACATGCTGCAATCCTGCGCGACGCCCGAAGAGGCCTACGGGGTGTTTGCCGAGTTCGCGCAGCGCATGTGCCCGGGGACGACCGGGGCGCTGTGCGTCATTGCGCCTTCGCGCAACCTGGTGCAGGTGGCGGCCTCGTGGGGCGATGCCGCCCACCTCAACAAGGTGTTCTCGCCCAACGATTGCTGGGCGCTGCGGCGCGGGGCACCCTATGCCAGCGGCGCCGGCCACCCTGCCATCACGTGCCAGCACACCGAGGCGCGCGAGAACGAGCAGTACTGGTGTGTGCCGCTGAACGCGCAGGGCGATGCCATCGGCGTGCTGAACATTGCCGCAATGCGCGCGGGCAACGAGGAGGAGCAGGAAGCGCGCGAACAGCGTATCGCGCGGGTGGCGGCGAACATGGCGGACGACGCTGCGATCGCGCTGGCCAACCTGCGGCTGCGCGAGAAGCTGCACAATCAATCCATCCGCGACGGCTTGACCCAGTTGTTCAACCGGCGCTACATGGAAGAGATACTCGAACTGGAGATCCAGCGCGCCATCCGCAGCGAATCCGAGGTGGCGGTGGTCATGCTGGATGTCGATCACTTCAAGCAGTTCAACGATACCTACGGTCACAGCGCGGGCGATGCCGTGCTGCGCAACGTGGCGCATATGCTTCAGCAAGGCGTGCGCTCGTCGGACGTGGCCTGCCGCTATGGCGGCGAGGAGTTCACGCTGGTGCTCTCGAACACCGAACCCGAAGAGGCCCGCCGCCGCTGCGAGGACCTGCGCAACGCGATCGCCGGTCTCGTCATCGAGGAGAACGGCCATCAGCTCGGCAGCATCACCGCGTCGATGGGCATCTCGATGTTTCCGAAGCACGCCAGTGAGGTCAAAGACCTGCTCCGCATCGCCGACGACGCCCTCTACGAGGCCAAGGAAGGCGGCCGCAACCGCGTGGTGCTGGCACACGGCACAGGCAACGCCGAGGGAGAAGAGAAGTAAGAGATTTGTCCGCTGATTGGGATGATTTTCGCCGATTAAGGAAGAGATCTCACGCTAAGGCGCAAAGTCTCAAAGAATAAAATCAAGGCCGGAAGAGAACGCATTTCCATGTTATGGTATTTGCATTTCCTTCGGCGAAAATCATCGGAATCAGCGGACAAGCATCTTCCTCTTATGCTCCCTCTGTGCCTTCGCGGCTTTGCGTGAGGTCCCCATCCGGAAGTACCGCATCCAGGAACCGCTCCCAGCTGGCGCGGTAGACCTCGGCGGACTGTACGAACCCCGCGTTGTGGTCGCCGTGGATTTCGACGAAGGTCTTGGGTTCGTTCGCCGCAGCTAAGAGTTCCTGCCCGTGGTGGTAGGGAATCAGTGTGTCGTCGGGCGAATGGATGACCAGCAACGGACGCTGAATACGGGAAACCTTGGCGAGGTTGTCGAAGCGGTGCCGCACCAGCCAGCGGGCGGGCAGGAAGGGCATGGCCTCTTGCGCCACGGCGGGCACGGAGGTGAAGGTGCTTTCGAGTACCACGCCCGCGCAATCGGCCTCGGGCGCGAGATCGGCCGTGGCGCCGCCGCCCATGGAGCGCCCGAACAAGACGATTTCGCGCGGGGCAATCCCCCGCTCTTCGATCAGGTAGCGCCAAGCCGCGCGGATATCGCGGTAAATGCGCTGCTCGGAGGGCTTGCCGCTGCTCTTGCCGTAGCCGCCGTAATCGTAGGCCAGCACCGACAGCCCCAGCGCGCGCAGCGAACCCACGGACTCGAGCCGGTCGGCGATGTTGCCCGCATTGCCGTGCGAGAAGAGGCACACCCCGCGGGCGTCGGGGGCGGGAATCCACCAGGCGTGCGTCTGTTCGCCCTCGCCCGCATCAAGCAAGACGTCTTCGTACGTCCAGTCGTAATAGCTCGGGTCGCGATAGAGCGCCTTGGTGGCTGGAAAGAGGAGTTTATCCTGCAGGAAGGTCAGCAGCACAACGGCCCCCGCATAGGCCAGCAGGCCGAGCCACACGATGCGGAGCAGCCGACGGGACCACGGACGCGCGCTCTCCCCCATGCCTGCGTCACGCCGCGGCTTCGGCCGCTTCTTCCGCGGCGCGTTCGCGGTATTCCTCGAGGAAGCGCAGCAGCCGCTCGCGCACCTCGTCCACGGTCTCGTGCTGCATGAGATCCCGGCGGAGGTTGGCGATGTTGTGGAAACCCTTGAGGTAGCCGGAATAGTGCTTGCGGAAACTCATGACGCCGCGCCGCTCGCCTCGGTATTCCGCCGTGTCGGCCAAGTGGCGCAGGCACATGTCTACCCGCTCGTCCAGCGTCAGGTCCGGCAGCTTTTCGCCCGTGCGCAGGTAGTGCTTCATGTGCCCGAAAATCCACGGGCTGTGGATGGCACCCCGGCCAATCATGATGCCGTCGCAACCGAGGTCGAAGCATTCCTTCGCATGGTCTTCGGTGGTGATGTCGCCGTTGGCGATCAGCTGGATGCCGCTCGCTTCCTTGATGCGCGGCAGCCACGTCCAGTCCGCCTGGCCGGTGTAGCCCTGCCGGCGCGTGCGGCAATGCACCGTCAGCGTCGGGATGCCCATGTCCTCGAGCATCTTCACCACGTCCAGTATGACGATGTTGTCCTCGTCCCAGCCCAGGCGCGTCTTCACGGTCACCGGCAGATGCGTGCCCCGCACCACCGATTCCACCACCGCGCGGAACTTGTTCAAATCGCGCAGCAGCCCGGCGCCATCGCCCCGGCCCGCCACCTTTTTCACCCAGCAGCCGCAATTGATGTCGATAAAATCCGCGCCCGCCTCCGTCGCCATGCGCGAGGCCTGCTCCATGCTGTCCTCGGCGCTGCCGTAAATCTGCACCGCCACCGGACGCTCCAGGTCGGACAGCTCCAGCTTGCGCTGCGCGTCCTTCACATTGCGGATGAGCGCCTCGCAATTCGTGAACTCCGTATACACGAGGTCCGCGCCCTGCTCCTTGCACAAAATGCGGAACGGCAGGTCCGACACATCCTCCATCGGCGCCAGGCACACCGGCCGGTCGATATCGATACTTCCAATCTTCATGGTGCTGCTACAAAATTCCTGTGGGTTTGAAGCGGGATTTTAACACAGGTACGGCCAACGGGGCGAAACCGGCGCGCAAGGTGCCCGGCACTTCCGCCGTTCTGCTCGACGGAGGCATCCCAGCTATGAACACCATGGAGGCCGCAATCCTGCACGCCGCACCAGCGGTGCGACCGTTCGTAGCCCGGGGTGGAGCAACGCGGAACCCCGGGTACCTGCCCCATGATCCAAGCCCCGGACGGGGCGGCACAGCGTGCTGGTTTGTGACACCCCGTCCGGGGCTCAAGTGAGGTCTTCCTCTACCCGGGGTTCCGCGTTGCTCCACCCCGGGCTACGTAGCGTTGCGCCTGCGGCGCTGTGGAACCGCTTCGTCGCATTGAGATATACAACCATCATGGCAACCGGGGAACGCACATGAAGCTGGCCGCGCTACTGCTCGCGCTGACACTTACGTCAACGGTCGTGGCGGAAGAAGTCGAGGCAATATGGGCACCGGTGGGTGCGCCGTTGAATCTTCCTGTTCCCGACCGGCAACAGTTTGTGGAACATCGTGGCGGCCTTGTCGCCATCAGCAGCGCATTCACGGGACCGGATGCTCAAGGAATTCGAATTTCGACGGATGGAATCCACTGGAATACAAGCACCACGGAGGGTTGGTGGCATTTCCAGTACGCCTTCAGTGCAGCGTCATTTAGAGAAAAGCTCTGGCTTATCGGCGGAAGGTATATGGGCCGAGCGACCTGGCCCGACGGGTCGAAGCGCGAGAATGCGCCCGACCAATCGGTCCTCTGCTCTACGGATGGGAACCAGTGGGACGAAGTCTCTCTGGCACACCTGCCGCCTTGGGCAGGCCGTATGTATGCAAAGGCAATCGCCTTCCATGACAAGCTCTGGATTATCGGTGGGCAAGGCAAACAGGGCGAACTCGGCGATGCCTGGTACACCGAAGACGGGGAACAATGGATTCTCGCCACCAGGCAATTGCCTTGTCTCGTTTCACAAGAAGCGCTTTGTTGCGTGCATGACGACCGCCTGTGGATTACCGGTCCCGCCGACCAGGTAGACGCCGTGTGGTCCTCGCCCGATGGCGTGACTTGGAATGCGGAATGTGAAATTCCGCCATGGGGCAACACCAAGCCGAAGCTTTTGGCCAGTCTGCACGGCATGCTTTTCTGCGTCACGAACGATACGGTCTGGGTCAGCAGCGATGGAAAAGAGTGGCATTCCTTCCGGAACAGCGTACAAGCCGAAACCTACATGACGCTTGGTGATCGCATCCTGGCCGTAGCTTCGCTGAATGAGGGACGAGATGCCGGGGCGGTCAGCCAATTGCAATCGGAGCAGTTGGCCGACAGCGCTCGCAATCTTGAGAATACACAGAGGGCCTCCTTCACTGAGCTCTCGGTGCTGCCTTGGGCTCCCGAAGAACTGAGTTGGAAACTCCGGCGAAAGCTGGCGCCTGTGGTCCCGCGATCGGTCAATGGGTGGCAGGAAATCGCTCCGCTCCGGGCGGGCGCGTCGAAATGGAGCTTCGGCGCTATCGAATGGAAGGAAACACTGTGGGCATTTTCTTCATTCGGACACTTGGAATTCAGCCCGAACGGCGCCGATTGGTTTCCTGTCGGAATGACACCTCCGTTTGTCGACGATGCCCAAGCGATCGAGTGCGAGATTCAAACCGCCATCGATTCGAATCGGCTTTGGGTTCTCTGCAAGAAAATCGAGTACACCTTATGGTCGACGGCAGACGGACGCCGCTGGAGAGACGAGTCATCGTCGCTACCTTCGCTGCAAGGCGACGCCCGCTTTGTGGAACATGACGACTCCCTTTTCCTGATGGACGCGAGTTCCGTCTGTCGTCTTGGAGAAGAAGGCGGGTTCGCAAGGGTCGAGGGGAATGTAGACTGGGCACCGAGGTACGGATACGCGGTAGCGTCGCACTCGGGGCATCTCTATGTGGTAGGCGGACGTACGGAGCAAGATGATCGGAAAGAAGGAAGCGGTGATGTCTGGCGCAGTGCGGACGGTACGCACTGGGAACAAATCCAGGACGACGCGCAATTCGACCGATGTGCAAACGCTGGTCTGGTGTCCTATCGTGATCACCTCTGGCTGCTCGGCAAAAAGCGATTCGGCACCGCGATTCCCGATCTTTGGAATTCTCCCGACGGCATGGACTGGAAGCGAATTGTGCCGCTTCCAGAGGGTATCCCCGTTCCCTTTCCGCCTGCCTCGGCTACGGTATTCAAGAATCAATTGTGGTTGTTTTCGGATCGCCGGGGCGAGGGCCTTACCAGCTTCACCAGCGAAGGCAAACATTGGCGGGCACCCGGCAACGAGTTGCCATGGCGTCCGCGCGTCGCTCCCGTCATCAGGAAATTCAAAGACGCCTGGTGGCTGATCGGCGGGTCCACCCCGGAAGAGTTTGGCTATGGCCGGGCGCTGGCCGATGTATGGCGCACAGAAGACTGGATTGAATGGCAACTCATTACCGATGCGGCCGAACCGCTGAAGTCCGCCAAGGGCCAGGTAGTCGCCACCGGCGAGGCGCTCTGGATTGTCCGTTCCCGGGGAGTGAGCCAATACCCGCCCTTCCCCTACGTGTGGCGCTCGGACGATGGCGCCGCGTGGACCCCGTCCACAGAAATTCCGCCGTGGTCGGAAATTGAAGAGCCGAACGTAGTCGGTTTTCAGGACAAGGTCTGGGTTTTCGGCGGGCATACTCCGCGGCCTGATGGGTTGGGCTGGCAGCGCGAGACTGCCATCTATTCCACAAGCGATGGGGACCATTGGACGCTTGCAGGTCAATTGCCGGTGGAGACCGGGGACCACGTCGGCTTTGACTACAACCCCCGCGTATTCGACGGGTGGCTATGGCTGAATCCGGATTACAATTACACGCACGCTATCTGGCGCACGCAGGATGGTGCACAGTGGGAGCAGTACAAGATGGAGCCGCCGTTCGGACCGTATGTCGACAAGCATTTGGTGTGCACGAATGAATACATGTGGCTAACGGGAGGAACACTCAATCGGCAGCAGCAGGGCCAGGAACGCCGGACGGCATTGCTGCACTGGTGGCGGACGCGCGACGGAGCATCGTGGGAACCCCTGCCCTTTGCCGCGCCGGTTTCATTCATGGACGAATTGAAGGCCCCTATCATGGTCGGGGACGGCCGCGATCTTTACTTGGTAGACACGATCGACCGGCGCGTGTACCAATGGGATGAAGAGCGGGCACGTCAGCAATGCTTCGAAGACCCGAACCCCGAGTTCCGTGATTGGATCGACCCCGCCGTTCGTTAGCGCCCCCTCCCCCCCCACATAAACCCTTCACACGCGCCGGGCATCCTACGCACAGTTCGACTTTGATGCGGCCGGGGGGAGCCGGCCGCCAACAGCAAAGGGTGTGTAGCGTGTTGTTCCGGTTTTTTCTGGGATGTTTGGCCGTGGCGGGGTGTGCCGCTGTGGCGGGGGCGGAGGATACCGCGCCCAATTTCCGTTTGATTGATCAGGATGGCGGTATCTATGAGCTGTACCGCCAGGACGAGGCGGCGCTGGTGGCGCTGGTGGCGTTTGATGGCACGGACGCGGCCTTGCTGGAGCAGGCTGGCGGACAGAAGCATCGGCGCAAGTCGAAGAACAAGAACGACTTGTCGGTGGCGCTGATTACGAAGGAGCCGCCGGTGACGCGGGAGTCGATTGCGGCGCTGCACGCCAAGGCGAAGGCGACGAATCCTATCCTGCTGGATACGGCGGGCAGCGTGTCGGCGGCGCTGGGGCTGCGGCAGCCGGGCGATGTGGTGTGGATAGACCCGGCGGCGGGGTGGAAAATCGTCGGGCACACGCAGGCCGCAGCGGGAATGCCGGCTTCGGCGGAGGCAGCGCGCGAGGCGATGCTGACCCCGGCGGCGCTGGCGACGCCTGCAGCAGACGCGGCTGCCGCCCCGGCCGCGATTTCCTACAGCCGCGATATCGCGCCGATTCTGATGGCGCGCTGCGTCAATTGCCACACGGAAGGCGGCATCGGGCCCTTCGCCATGAACAGCCATAAGAAGGTCGCGGGCTGGTCGGCCATGATGCAGGAAGTCGTGCTGACCAAGCGCATGCCGCCATGGCACGCGGACCCCGAGTATCAGCACTTCAAGAATTCCATTGCGATGGCGCCAGAGGAGGAGGCGACGCTGATGGCCTGGTTGCGCGCGGGCGCGCCGAAGGCCGACGACGAGCCGGACCCCTTGGCCGAGCAGGCCAAGCCGCACGATGCGGGCTGGTTGCTGGGCACCCCGGACCACGTGGTGCGGATGCCGGAGCCGGTGGAACTGCCCGCCAACGACGTGATCGACTACAAGTACTTCTATGTGTCCGCCGGGCTGACCGAGGACCAATGGCTGAGCGGGGTCGAGGTGCGCGCGGGCAATCCGAAGGTGGTGCACCATGCGCTCATCTTCGCCATGTATCCGCCCGAATACGCGCACCTGCAGCCCCATGCGTATCGCGGCCTGGGCGGCTTCTTCGCCAGTTTCCTGCCAGGTGCGGAGCCGCTGCCCTTTCCGCAGGGCACGGCGCAGTTCCTGCCGGCCGGCAGCACGTTCGTCTTCCAGATGCACTACAGCCCCACCGGCAAGCCCGAGACGGACCAGACGGAGCTGGGCCTCCACTTTGCCGACGCGCCCCCGGCTGAGGTGCTGCAGGTACGGGCCATCACGACGACCGACTTCGTGATTAAGCCCGGCCTGGCGGACCAGCCGGTATCGGTCAGCTACAAGACCGAAGAGCCGATGCGGCTGTGGGGAGTGCTGCCGCACATGCACTACCGCGGCCAGCACTTCCGCTACACCTTCGATGTGCCGGGACAGGCGCCCGAGGTGCTGCTGAATGTGCCGTGGTATCAGTTCGACTGGCAGCCGATGTATTGGTACGACGCGCCGAAGGATTACCCCGCCGGCACGACGCTGCACTGCGATGGCGCGTTCGACAATTCGAAGTACAACCCGACGAACCCCGATCCGAGCAAGGAAGTCGAGTTCGGCGAGCAGTCCTTCGACGAGATGTTCATCGGCTATATGGCCGTGTCTCAGCCCTACGACGCCGCCGCCTTCGTGCCGCAGCCGGTGGAGAGGCAGTACAACGAGCCCATCACCGAAGCCACGATGACCGGCACCGAATGGGACATCGGCGAAGACCGACCGCTGCGCTTCAACAAGGGCGGCGAGCTGAAAATCGCCTGGTACAAGGGCACCTGGAAAATCGACGGCAGCCGCGTCGTCATGAACATGGGCGAAGACTTCTACGCCGACATCGTCGGCAACGAACTCTACCTCGAAGGCGAGCGGATGGTGCGGATAAAGTAACCGCCGCGGACAGAATCACACGGGACGGCAGGCGCGGGCCTGCCGTCTCTTTTGTTTTTTGACAGGATAACGGGATCGGGGATTGGGTAGGGCAAGCGTACCCGCGCGCCATCTTGGTGCGGGCGCTCGATACATGCGACGAGATGGCGCGCGGGTACACTTGCCCTACCGGAGGAGATGGCGGGCGTGTCGAAAAAGCTATGCCGGGGTCCCGCCATTCTCGGCAAATGTGGACTTTCAGCCCAACGCAAATGCCCCACCGGTCATTCCTGCGAGTCCTTCAGATCCGGCATCACGTAAAAATGAACGACCCGTCCAGAGTACTTGTTAATGTGCAAGTCGACCAAGAGCCTATTGGAAGATTCCTTTTCTCGTGCTAAGTACCGGATTTCTTTCTCGTAGGGAAAGCCCAATTCCTCGATGCTCCAAAGCATTGCAACGTTGCTCAACGTAACCTCGTCAAGTACCGATTCAATAATTTTAGCAACGTCGGTAATTCCTAGGTCGCGCTCACTGACGATGGCAGAGTCAGTCTTCGCGAACCTGAACAAGCTGCCGTTCGTCGCATCAAACTCCATAACCATTCCGTGGGAATGAAATTCGAGCGTTTCCCGCTCGGCCCCTTCGGTTCCAATCACGCGTTTCCTCACCTCGGTACACTTGACGATCACATCGGTTTCAACGCCCAGAATATCGAGTAGACGCGTCCTCTTGAACTCAGGGCAGAAGTCAACGAGCACCTCCTCAATGGTACCCACTTCCGCACTCGTATCATCTCGCTGATCGCGCTCCTTACTGCACAAATTATCGTCGCTCCAAAAATAGGTCTGAATGTAATCGGAGCGGGTTAGTGGCTGACTCTTCCACTCTGGCTTGTTCTCGGTCCCGACGGCCTGCGTGCGCGAAATCGGATGCTTGGGAGGGGCTATTGCGGATTGCTGCGCATCGAGAACAGCACAATATAGGAAGGCTCCGGTGCACCCGAGCAAGACAGCACCCATTAAGGTATTGCGCCACTTTCCGGAAATCATCTTAGCGCTACCTCAAGTTCAAGCATACGTGGTCCTCACGGGTAAGGCATAGGGTCTGAATCAATTACGTTCTAGGTCGCCAGAGTGTCTTGCCACTCTTTGGCACGCACGCGCTTCACCATAGTGATAAAGATATGGGTCGGAGTCCATGTTGACATAGTAGCACCTAACCCGTTTCGCGGGAATCGCAACTAACAAGATCCACAACGCTGAGAATCCAGCAATCAGGATCGGTAGGGCAAGCGTACCGCGCGCCATCTTGGTGCGGTGGTCGATTCATGCGTCAAGATGGCGCGCGGTACGCTTGCCCTACCCGAGGGGATGGCGGGGCGTGTCTTAAGGCTATGCACAGGCCCCGCCGTTCGGGGTGCAATTCTGCTGAAATTTGGGCGGGATTCGGGGCAGACAGGCCTTGCCCTCTGGGGCAAACTGCTATATACTCTTGACAACTGGACCGGGTAGTGTTCACGGGAGTATGTGCATGCGGAGAGTGTGGCCCAGTGCGTGCGTGGCGGCGCTGCTGTTTTGCGGCGGCGTGGCGCACCCGGAAGCCGAGGTGGATGTGGCAGCGCAGATAAAGGCGAAGCAGACGTCTTCGCTGAGTCCGGCGCACCAGCGCAGCATCGAGAAGCGCAACCAGCTGACGAAGCGCTATGCCGAGAGCAACCTGCATCAGTTCCAGGAAAAGGACGGTTCGGTCACGTTTACGAACCGCCCGGACAAGTACAAGCGCGACCCGGCCTATACGCCGATCACCCTGAATTTCGAGCCGATTTCGGTGCCGGCGAAATACCGCGTGACGCTGAACCCGAGCCAGTACACCAACGGCGCGGTGTCGGACCTGATCAATCAATACGCCAAGCATTACCGGGTGGATACGGATCTGGTGTATGCGGTGATTAAGGCAGAGAGCAATTTCCAGCCTTCGGCGGTGTCGCCTGCGGGGGCCTGCGGGCTGATGCAGCTGATGCCGGGCACGGCGGCGGACATGGGCGTGAAGAACATCTTCGACCCTGCGCAGAATATCGCCGGGGGTACGCAATACCTGAGCAAGATGCTGGGCCTGTTCAATGGCGACGTGCGGCTGGCGCTGGCGGGTTACAACGCCGGGCCGGAGAACGTGAAGAAGTACAACGGCATTCCCCCCTTCAAGGAGACGCAGGAATACGTGCGCCGGGTGCTGCGCTTCAAGCAGGCCTTCTCCAAGGGCGGCACGAACATCAAGTACAGCGAGATCGACCACATCCGCACGGCCGATGCCGCGCCGGTGAACACGCCGCAGTACAGCGGGCGCTTCGTGGTGTATTTCAACAGCGGCCTCAGTCAGCCCGCCGACCGGGTCGAGGACAAAGACCCGTTCTGGTACATCCACTACGGCACCCGCACCTATCCCGTGCGCAAGGATCTGGTGGACAAGATCGAAGACGCCGCCTGAGCGGCGTCCCCGATCCCCAGCTTCACGGCTGACGTTTCCCCTTACGCGGCTTCCTGCGCCATCGGCGCCGCCACCGCCTTCGGCCTGCTGCCCGCAGCCACGCTAAGCGCGACCACCATCAAGACGGCCGCCACTGCGAAGGTCGCGTGCAATCCCCGGGCAATCGCTTCCGGCTGGGCGGTGGTCAGGTCGGGCGCGGCCGATGCGTAGGCGAAGACCGCTCCCATCACCGACGCCCCGGTAACGAGTCCCAGATTCCGGGCGAGGTTGAGCATGCCGGACACGACCCCGCGCTGTTCCGAACGGACGTCGGCCATCACGGCCGTGTTGTTGGCCGTCTGAAAAAGACCATAGCCGACGGTGATGACCACAACGGCGCACAGATAGCCAGCGATACCGGAGGCCAAGGGCACGAGGGCCAGCATCGCGGCGCCGGCCACCATGAGGCCTAGTCCTGCCACGGTCATGCGCGCCGCGCCGAACCGGTCGGAGAAGCGTCCGGCCGGCACCCCCGTGAAGGCAACCATGATCGGTCCGACCGACAGGGCCAGCCCGACCGAGGCCGTGCCGAGTCCAAGGGCCCGTGAAAGATAAAACGGCCCGACGACCAGGGTCGCCATCATGACCGTCGATACGAGGGCGCTCGTGGCAAGCCCCGAGCGCAATACCGCATCGCGGAACATGGCGAACCGCACGAGGGGCGACTCCGCGCGCCTTTCGGCGAGCACGAACAACACGGCACCGACGGCCGCTGCGGCAAGGCACGCGGCATTGACCGCGCCGAAGGAGCCACGGCCGGTCGTCATGGCGAAGGCATAGGCCCCGAGCGTCAACGCGAGCCATACCGTGCCGGCGGTATCGAAGCGCGGCCGTGCGCCTTCCTGGCGACGGGCGTCCGCTGGAAGATACCGCCGGGCGAACCCATACGCCGCCACGCCGAGGGGCGCGTTAAACAGGAAGAGGGCAGGCCAGCCGAGCGCGGATATCAGGATGCCGCCGAGCGACGGGGCCAGCGCGGTGCCGACGGCCGACATCGTGCCCAGAATGCCCATGGCGCGCCCCATGCGTTCCTTCGGCACCGTGTCGCCCACAAACGCGATAGACAGCGCCATCATGATGGCCGCGCCGAGTCCCTGCACGGCCCGCGCGGCCACTAGAAACGCGAGCGACGGTGCCGCGCCGCAGGCAACCGAAGCCGCGGTGAACAACACGATGCCCGAGACCAACAAGCGCTTGCGGCCGGTCAGGTCGCCGAGCCGCCCCACGGTGACGATCATCGCGGTAATGGCAAGCAAGTACGCCAGAACGATCCACTGGACCGCCTGAAACGAAGCGCCGAAAGCCTCGGCAAAGGTGGGCAGGCCCACATTGGCGATGCTGGTTCCCAGAGACGAGAGCAGCATGCAGGTGGACAGACTCGCCAAGACCCAACGCTCGGGCATTTCCCGCTCCTTGAGGGCGGTTTCGCCTGCATTTTTCGGTGCCGTAGACATGATTCGTTCCTTTCGCGTTCTATTCGCACGAAGCGTAGCACGGGCTTTGACAATGCACAAGACGCAGCAATTACAGTTAATCATTGCGTTTGACGCCATATATGGAAACTTGCTAGCGTTTCGCTATGACAAAGCCCGACTTCAATCTCCTGGCCACGCTGGAAGTGCTGCTCGTAGAGGGCAGCGTGGTTCGTGCTGCCCGCCGGCTGCGGCTGAGTCCGTCGGCCATGAGCCGCGCGTTGTCCCGCTTGCGCGAGACCACGGGCGATCCGCTACTGGTGCGCGCGGGGCGCGGGCTGGTTCCCACGCCGCGCGCCCTTGAACTGCGCGATCAGGTGAGCCGGCTGGTTCAGGAAACCGAGGCCGTCCTCCGTCCTGCCGAGAAGCCGGACCTCGAGCGCATGGAGCGCACCTTCACGCTGCGAAGCAGCGACGGATTCGTGGAGAACTTCGGTCCCGCCCTGCTGGCTCGTGTGGCGGCCGAGGCGCCCGGCGTCCGCTTGCGGTTTGTTCAGAAGGCCGACAAGGACAGTGCCCCCCTTCGCGAGGGGCTTGTCGACCTGGAGACCGGCGTCGTGGGCACCAACAACGCACCAGAACTGCGGGTGCAGGCCTTGTTCCGCGATCGCTTCGTGGGCGTGGTCCGCGCGGGTCATGCCCTGGCCTCCGGCAAGATCTCGCCGAAGCGCTACGCAGCCGCACACCATGTCGTCGTGTCGCGGAATCAGCACTATCGGGGTCCGGTGGACGATGGACTGCACGCGCTGGGGCTGGAGCGGAACATTGCTACGATCGTGGGCGGATTCGCTACCGCGCTCTCGCTGGCGCGGACCACCGATCTGGTGGCGAGCGTGCCCGAGCGCCACACCGGCAACCTGCGCACAGGCATGTTGAGCTTTCCCTTGCCGGTGAAAACCCCGGGAATAACGGTCTCGGCGATTTGGCATCCGCGGATGGATTCCGACCCCGGACACCGGTGGCTGCGCGCCTGCCTGCGCGAAGTCTGCACGGATGCCTTGGACCCGGCGCAAGACGTTTGAAATTCGCGTGCGATGCTCCAACCCTCCAGACACGCCGCGTAAGCTCCTGCTGCGGTTAATCTTAGCTTCCATTAGAAGTCCGTTGCGCGCCCGGCGTCGGCTGTGGTACTCTGCGATCCCGTTGGAGCAAACGGGACCTTCCCCCCTCTAACCCTGCCTGCGTATTGCAGCGGGTGTCCGCAATTTCTTGAGGAGCCTGCAGTAGGGTGACGGCGTACCGATGGCGTGCCGCAATGATGGAATGGATTGCTTACATTCCGCTGGAAGGCCGCCGCTGGGGATCCCGACAGAACGTAATGCAAGTCTCTACCGTGGAAGGGGGAGCGTAGATGAGTGAGGCGCACTCGAGCGGCGCACGCGCGACCAAGTATGTATTCGTGACCGGCGGCGTGGTGTCGTCTATCGGCAAGGGTGTGGTGGCGGCGAGCACGGGGCTGCTGCTGGAGGCGCGCGGGCTGAAGATCGCGATCATGAAGCTCGACCCGTATATCAACGTGGACCCGGGCACGATGAACCCCTTTGAGCACGGCGAGGTATTCGTGACCGACGACGGCGCGGAGACCGACCTGGACCTGGGGCACTACGAGCGCTTCACGCAGTCCTACCTTTCGCAGAAGAGCAACATCACCACCGGCGGCATTTACAACGCGGTGATTCAAAAAGAGCGCCGCGGCGAATACCTCGGCAAGACCGTGCAGGTCATCCCCCACATTACCGATGAGATCAAGTCGCGCATCCGGATGTTGACGGCGGAATCGGAAGAGCCGATCGACATCGCGATCATCGAGATCGGCGGCACGGTGGGCGACATCGAGAGCCTGCCCTTCCTCGAGGCGCTGCGCCAGTTCCGGCTGGATGTGGGGCCCCCGAACTGCTGCTTCATCCATGTGACGCTGGTGCCGTACATCGAAGCGGCGGGCGAGCTAAAGACCAAGCCCACGCAGCACAGCGTGCGCGCCCTGCGCGATATCGGCATTCAGCCGCACATCATCGTCTGCCGCACGGGTCCGCACACACTGGCGCAGGATCAGCGGCGCAAGGTGGGCCTCTTCTGCGACGTGCCGGAGAACTGCATCATCTGCGCCGAGGACGTATCGCCGCTGTATGCCGTGCCGATGCACCTGAAGGAGCAGGACATCGACCTGACGATCCTGCAGCTGCTGGGCATCACGCCGCCGCCGAGCGACACCTCGGCCTGGGAGGCGATGGTCGAGCGGCTGAAGAACCCAAAGGACACCGTGCGCATCGCCGCGGTGGGCAAATACATCGAGCACGACGACGCGTATAAGAGCATCAATGAGGCCTTCGTGCATGCGGGCATCCGCAACGAGTGCAAGGCGAAGATCACCTGGGTGGACTCCGAAAAGATTTCGTCGGACGCCGATGCCGCCGCGATGCTGGGCGAATTCGACGGCATTCTCGTTGGACCCGGCTTCGGTACACGCGGCATCGAGGGCAAGATTCGCGCGGCGAAATACGCGCGAACGAATAACGTACCGTACTTCGGCATCTGCCTCGGCATGCAGATCGCGGTCATCGAATTCGCGCGGCACGTGGCGGGCATCGCCGATGCGCACAGCACGGAGATCGACCCGCAGACCCCGGCGCCCGTAATTTCGCTGCTGTCCGAGCAGCGCGGCGTGCAGGACCTGGGCGGCACGATGCGGCTGGGCGCGTACCGCTGCGAACTCGAGCCCGGCACCAAGGCGCGCGAGGCCTACGGCGAAGACGTCGTGTACGAGCGCCACCGCCACCGCTACGAGTTCAACAACGACTACCTCGAGGCGCTGGAACAGGCCGGCCTGGTGGTGAGCGGCACGCACCCCAAGGGCGGCCACCGGTTGGTCGAGATTGTCGAACTGAAGAATCATCCCTGGTACTGCGCATCGCAGTTCCACCCGGAATTCAAGAGCAAACCCCTGCACCCGCAACCGCTGTTCACGGCGTTCGTGAAGCACGCGCTGGAGCGCAAGCGTGGCGCACTCTAACGCACGGCTGCGCGAGCGGCTGCGGCTGCTGTATTCGTGGCGCGAGGAAGCGCGCCGCCTGTCGCGCGCGACGGGCAAGAAGCTGGCGCCGCGCGCCTACTATGCGGCGCTGGCGCGCGAGGCGGAGTACTACATCCGCCGCACGCGCGATGGCGAACAGGGGCACATCGTAAACCTGGGGCATCGCTTGCGCGAGATGCTGGCGCAGGGCGAGACGCTGGAACAGCGTCAGCATTCGGGACGTATTTCGCCTTCCGACGCGGAACATGTGCGGCGCGAACTCGACGAGCGAGTCGAAAGGCTGCGCAACGAGATCGGCGAACTGAACGCCATTCTCCGCGCGGCGTCCTCGGAAGAACTGGGCGGATTCGCGCAGCACCCGATCGAGGAGTATCCGCGGCGCCTGGGCGTCATACCCGAGGCCAAGCCCAAGGCTGTGCTCGATTGGAACCGCATCTCGGTGATCTCTGCGATTGCGGTGGTGGCCGCCTGTGCGTTCATCCTGTACTACACCTCGATGCCGCAGCCGTCCGGGTTGTCCGGTGCGCTGAACCTCGGCGCCGATGCCCGGCTCTACCTCTCGGTGCGCAACGAGGGCGAGTACGGCTGGAAGCTGCATGTGGTCCCCCCTTCTGGACCGGAAGAATTGGACTATGTACAGCTATTGCTGTTCGCACGGGAAACGTCGGACGCGCCCTTCCGCGCGCTGCCCCCGAAGCCGGGCGCCTGGGAATACGAGAACCGGCCCATCGTCGGCCGTCCTCCGATTTCCCTCCCCCCCACCATCGAGGCGCACTTCACGGTGGACACGGCTCAGGCTCAGGCGCTCGACAGCAAGCCGGAGGCTTACAAGGTCGAAGGCAGGGATGCTTCGGGCCGGGTTTTGTTCGAGGCGGACACCACCGGCGCAACCCCCTGAAAAACCGCCCTACTTTTTGCGTCCGGAAACACGCTATGCTAGCGCCGCGTTAGGAGACCAGACTATGGCTGCGAACCCGGAAGCGAACTACCGCAACACGATCCGCTCGCTATCCGATCGGATTGTGACGGCGCAGGCGCCCATCCGCATTCTCGATGCGATCAAGTGGGACAATGACATCCAGCTGCAATTCTTCGCCGACGGCGCAAAAGAACTGCCGCGCGTCGACCGCGCCTACTACGAGCAGCGCCCGCTGGAGTTCGATCCATCCGCCGTGAAGGAAGAACTGCACGACATCGAGCGCGACGTGGTGCGGCAGCTGGGCAAGTTCAACCCGGTCGGCCAGATTATGAGCCGGGTGTGCCGCGAATACCGGATGGTGGTGCGGATGCTCGAGGCGCGCGGGCTACCGGAATTCAATTCGATTTCCGAGGAACTCTATGGTGCCTCGACCGATGCCTTCCATGCCGGAGAAGCCACGCTGCTCGACTTCGGCGAAATGATGGCCGAAGCGCTCAAGAACGTCGACAACAGTCCGCTTGTGGAAGACGACCCGCGCGAAATTGCGGCGCAGGAAGCCGTGCAAATCCTGCAGGAGCGGCTCGATTCCGCGTTTTCCATCCACGACGAGACGGTCCGCGTGATGGTGAGCGACGGTATCGTGGCGGACGCTGCGGCGGGCTCGGGCTATGTGAAGCTGCGAGCCGACGCCATGTTCAACATGCGCGACCTGCGCCTGCTGGAAATCCACGAGGGCTGGGTGCACATCGGCACGACCATCAACGGGTCGAAGCAGCCCATCTGCACCTTCCTCAGCAAGGGCCCGCCGTCGAGTACGGTGACGCAGGAGGGGCTGGCGGTGCTGATGGAGCTGATCACCTTTGCCTCCTACCCGGCGCGGCTCCGCAAGACGACCAACCGCATCCGCGCAGTGCACATGGCCGAGGAAGGCGCCGACTTCATTCAGGTCTACCGCTTCTTCCAGGAACACGGCTACAACGAGGAGGTGAGCTATCAGAACGCCATGCGGGTATTCCGCGGCAGCGTGCCCGATGGCGGCCCCTTTACGAAGGACTTGTCGTACAACAAGGGCTTCATCCTCGTGTACAACTACATCCGGCTGGCAGTGGTGCAGGGCATGCTCGACCGGATTCCCCTGCTGTTCTGCGGCAAGACCACGCTCGAGGACATGCGCACGCTGCACCAGCTGGTGCAGGAGGGTATCGTAGAGCCGCCGCGGTTCCTGCCGCCCCAATTCGCCGACATGAAGGCGCTAATCGCCTGGATGTGTTATGCGAACTTCATCAACCGGCTCGACCTGCAGCGCGTCGATCTCGACTACGCCAACATCCTGTGAACCGCTTATAGCAGCGAGATGGTGACGCGGCGGTCGGATTCTTCGCCGCGGGTGACGACCCGGCTCGGCACCTTGGAACGCTCCGCGAATTCCGGATTGGACAGGCTGCGGGTGTAGACCTCGAGGCGATCCTCGAACACCTGAATCTCGCGGTACTCGCTCGGGTATTCCGGTAGTGCGCCCGTGGTAATCTGGGGAATGCCGTGGCTGTACTCGACGTAGTTCACGTGCGCATGTCCGCAGAACACGGCCTTGACCTGCGGGTAGGCGGACAGGCGCTCCATCAGCAGCGCGCCGTTGTTGAGGTAGCCGCTGTCCTTGAAGCCGGGAAACTTGAGCCGCACGGGCACGGGGATGGGCGGATAGTGGACCGCGATGATAGTCGGCGTCGAGGCGTGGTGCTTGAGGTCGTTCTCGAGCCAGACGAACTGATCGGGCGGCAGGGCCCAGCGCGCGCCGGAAATATCCTTGTCCAGCTTCTCCGCCACGGCGGCCTCGCTCACAGGATTGAGCGAATCGTCCGTCCACATCCACCACGGATCGAGCACCACGAAATGCAGGCCCTTGTGGTCGAAGGAATAGAAGGTGCGCGGGGCCGGCAGGCGGCTGGCGAAGGCTTCAAGAAACCAGGCGCGCGAATCCTCCAGCACGAAATCGTGGTTGCCGCCCATGGGATAGTACGGGACGCCGAGGGAATCCATGAGATCCCGCGCCTTGAGCATCGCGGCGCGCGTCTGCTGGCTGGCGATATCGCCGGTGGCGAGGATAAAGTCGGGCGCCAACTCGGACAGATCGCTCCGAAGGCACTCCATGACGCCGGGCATCATGGTGCAGATGACCTTATGATTCCACTCGCCATCGTAGGAACTGGCGAGATGGGGATCTGAAACTTGAACGAAACGCCACTTCAACGTCGCATGCCCTCGTGAAAGCTACGATAACACAGGGGCTCGGGGCATGCAACGGGGCGCACGCCCCGGCGATTAATACTTGGCCTGACGCTCCAGTTCTTCCTGGTACTCGACGCAGTAGCGCGCCGCCGGGAAGACCTCGAGGCGCTTCATGGGAATCGGCTTGCCACTGCCTTCGCAGGTGCCATAGGTGCCGTTCTCGATACGGCGCAGCGCGTCTTCGATTTCGGCCAGACGGTCCGACTCGGCGCTGGCGATGTTGAGCGCGGTCTCGAGATTGAAATTGTCCGTACCGGATTCGGCGTAGCTCGAAAGGTCGCCGCCGTGGTCCCGTCCAGATTCGTTCCTCGAGGTGTCTTCGATATTCCGAATGCTACGGAGCAGCTTTTCGCGCTCATCCAGCAGAAGGTTCTCGAACTTTTTCATCTCGCGCTTCGTCATGCTTGTCTATCCTTTCCGAAAACAGCCGGAACCCCGGGGAGCCCGACCGGAATCGAGTCGGCGCGCCAAGCGCAGCGTAGTGTGAAAACGCCGCCGCCTTGCCCGCGGGAAGCGGTAGAAAATACCACAGGGCGGCGGGGAATGCAACGCCTCGGAAGTCTACGTCAGGATTGCTGGCGCCGCAGCATCAGATTAGGACGATAAGTATTAGCCGTTGTTGAACTTATCGCGCAGGGCGGCCAACTGGTCGGCCAAGCTCGTGCCGATAGTCTCGTCGCCCCCGACGGTCACGCTCTTGGGTCCTTGGCCCTTGCGCGGGCCGCCGCCATCGCGACGCTGCGACTGGCCCCGCTGCGGGCGATCGCCGCCCCCCTGGCCGCCATCCTTCGGGCCGCGGGCGTAGCGCTGCTCGAACTTCGCGCGGCCGCCGGGCTGTCCGCCCCGCGCCTCGCCCCCACGCTGCTCGCCTTCGCCCGCCGCCTCGGCGCGCCCGCCCGGACGCGGCGCCGCGCCCTTGCGGAAATCCTGCGAGACCGCCTTGCGAGAGAGCGACACGCGGCTCTTGTCCTTGTCGATCTTGATGACCTTCACGCGGACCAGTTCGCCCAGATGCACCACCGAGCGCGGATTGCGCACGTAGCGGTTGACCAGCTCCGAGAGGTGGATAAGGCCGTCCTGGTGGATGCCGATATCGACGAAAGCCCCGAAGTCCGTCACATTGGTGACGATACCCTCGAGCACCATGCCTTCTTCCAACTGCTCGATGGAGCGCACATTGTCGTCGAAGCGCGGAATGCGGAAGCGGCGGCGGCCGTCGCGGCCTACATACTGCAGCTCGCGCTTGATGTCGTTCATCAGCAACTCGCCCACGCCATCGCCGAAATACTTGTCATTCGGCAAGGACCGCAGCGCCTGCTCGTTGCCCATCAGCGCCTTCACTTCCAGGCCTGCATCGGCCGCCATGCGGCGGACGAGTTCATATTGCTTGGGATGGATGCTGGTCGCGTCGAGCGGTTCTTCGCCGCGGGCGATGCGCAGGAAGCCCGCACAAAGTTCCAGCGTGCGCTCGCCGATACCGGAGACCTCGGCCAGCGTCTCGCGGCGCGTGAAGGGACCATGCTCGGTGCGGTAAGCCACAATGTTCTGCGCGGTGCCCAACTGAATGCCGCTGACGTAGCGCAGCAATTCGGCGGGCGCGGTGTTTAAATCGACGCCGGTGTGGCTGACCACCAGTTCGAGCACGCGGTGCAGCTCGTCGCGCAGGCGCTTCTGGCTGACGTCGTGGGCGTGCTGGCCCAGGCCGAGGGTGCGCGGCTCGAGCTTGACGTATTCGCGCAGGGGATCCTGAAAGCGTCGCGCCACGGCCACGGCAGCACGCGCGCCAGCATCGAGTTCGGGCAGCTCATCGCGGCCGGCCTTCGATGCCGCATAGGCCGAGAGGCCGGCTTCGTTTACGAAGACAATATAAGCGCGCAAGGACGCGATGCGCCGGCGCTGCTCGTCTAGGAAGCGGCTCGCCTTGCGCGAATTGGCGCTGTTGGCCACCGCGATCGCGTCGACCGGATTCTTGGAAAGGAACTGCTTGGCGATATCCTTCGCGGCCAGTTGTTCTTCCTGCGATTCTCCCAGGCGAAGGACGCCGGTTTCCGCGGGCGTACCATCGGGATGCACTACGGCGAGACGGAACGAGCCGTCCTCTTCCTCCGACACGCCGAGCACGCGGACGTTGCCCGCAGGCGGCGTGAGCAGCAGATGACGGAGATTGTCGCGCAGGGTCTCGATGAGCACATCCTCGGCCTTCTCGCGGGCCTCGCTCAGTACCTCGCTCTCGAGGGCCGGACGCAGCAGACGGCGGTAGGCATCGCCAGCGACATGCTGGATGTAGGCCGCATAAGGCGAGCCGGCCGCCTTCAGGAAGCGCTGGACAATGCGCGCGATTTCGGCGTCGTCATCGATGAGCAGGTCGGTACGCAGGAACCCCTGCCGCCCGCCGCGCAGAATCGCCACGAGCTGCTCGGGCTTTACGGCCTTGAGCGGTTCGTGGAAGTCGAAATACGGCTTGAAATAGCGGCCCGCGCGCGCGTCTTCCTCGGCGAGCTTGGTCGACTTCCCCACGAGGATGCCGTGCTCGCGCATGGTGGTGCGCAGCCCCATACGAATTTCGGTGTCGGCGGCGAATCGCTCGGCCAGAATCTGGCACGCGCCATCCAGCGCGGCCTCCGGCGACGAGATGTGCTTCGCGGAACTGACGTACTCGTCCGCGATGGCCTCGATGCTCTTGTCGAGCGGCGCCTGCAGCAGCATGAGGTCGGCGAGCGGCTCGAGACCGTGCGACGACGCCATCGCGCCCTTCGTGCGCTTGGGCTTCTTGAAGGGCGTATACAGGTCCTCGAGTTCCGTCGCGTCTTCAGCGGCCTCGAGGCGCGCGCGGAGTTCGTCGTTCAGCAGTTCGCGCGATTGCAGGTTCTCGATGATCGCGTCGCGCCGGTTGGTGACGGCGGTGAACCGCACGTTCCGGTCGAAGATCTTCTCGAGGCGGAATTCGTCAAGCCCGCCCGTTTCGTCCTTGTGGAACCGCGCGACGTAGGCGACGGTGGCGCCGCGGTCGAACAACTCCAGGGCTGCGGCCGTGTGCTGTTCCGACGCGCTGCATTCCTTCGCTATACGGCTGACGAATTTCTGATCGATCATCTCGAACTCCCGCGTACCCCGCGCCGCGCGCGAGGCCGCACCGGGCCAATGCCCAACTGTAAATTGTAACGCCCTGTTTTACACCCGCTATCTTAATGTGTCCGGGCGGCGGCGAACGGTCCGGACAGTATACGTCCGTCCCTCGGTATATGAAACCCCGGACTCCGCACCGAGCATCCTAGCAGGAAGCACGCGGAGGCGTAAACCTTTTTCGTCTGTATTGGAAGCAGCGCCTGCTGTCGTCTGTCTCGCGCGGAGGGCTTGGGTTTTGCTAGGCTCGCGGCGTTACAACCGGAGGGTGGCGCCATGCCCCGACTCGACCAGACGCTTGCCGACCGCGCGATTGCCGGACTCGAAAGTTTGCCGGAAGACGTGAAGCCCCTGTGGGGCAAGATGAACCGCGCGCAGTTGTACGGCCACCTGAATGTGACCCTGCTCTATTGCATGGGCAAAGGGCCCGACATGCCGTTCAAGGGCAACTGGAAAAGCCGCATGCTCTTCCGTCCGCTCATTCTGAGCGGGATGGTCTCGATTCCGAAGGGCGTGAAACTGCCGGCGCCGAAGGGCATGAAGACGCCGCCCCCGCCCCCGGAGGCGACCATGGAAGAGCTCGCCGGCACCATCCGCGCCTTCGTGGCTGCGTCGAAAACGGGCGACCTCCAGCGGCGCATGCATCCCTTCTTCGGCGAGTTGTCCGGTCCGGAATGGCAGCAGTTCCACGCCGCGCACTTCAAGCATCACCTCAAGCAATTCGGCGTGTGGTAAGCACGCCTTCCACGGAGCATTCCCCCTTTGAAAGAACTGGTCATGATCAAGGTGGCGGGCCGCGATAAGCCCGGCATCACGGCGGCACTCACCGATGTGCTGGCGCGCTACGACATCACGATTCTCGACATCGGTCAGGCGGTCATCCACCGCATGCTCTCGCTCGGCATTCTCATCGGCTATGACGTAGACGCCGGGCCGTTGTTCCGCGACCTGCTTTACGCGGGCCACGAACTGGGCGTGAAGGTGCGCTTTAAGCCGGTTAAGCCGGAAGAATACAGCGACTGGGTGAGCCGGCAGGGCAAGCCGCGCTACATCATCACCATGCTGGGCCGCCGCCTGGGCTCGAATGCGCTCGCCAAGGTGACTCATGCCATCGCTGAACAGGGCATGAACATCGACGATATCGTGCGGCTTTCGGGCCGCGTGCCGCTGGACAAGCCGGATGCCGTCACGTATTCCTGCGTGGAGTTCATGGTGCGCGGCGAGCCGAGCGACCCGGACGGCATGCGGAGCACTTTCCTGGAGCTGACTTCGACCCTCGGGGTCGACGTGTCGTTCCAGCGCGACGACATCTACCGGCGCAACCGGCGCCTCGTCGCCTTCGACATGGACTCCACGCTTATCCAGGTGGAGGTGATCGACCAACTGGCCGCCGCCGCAGGGGTGGGCGACAAAGTGGCATCAATTACCGAGCGGGCCATGCGCGGCGAGCTGGATTTCGCGGCGAGCTTCCGCGAGCGCCTCGGGCTGCTGAAGGGGCTCGATGCGTCCGTGCTGGAAAAGATTGCCGAGGAACTGCCACTCACCGAGGGCGCCGAACGGCTATTCAAAGTGCTCAACGCGCTGGGCTTCAAGACGGCCATCATCTCTGGCGGATTTCAGTATTTCGGCAATTACCTGAAGGCCAAGCTGGGCGTGGACTACGTATGCGCGAACCAGCTCGAAGTCGTGGATGGCAAGGTGACCGGCGAAGTACAGGGGCGCATCGTGGATGCGGAACGCAAGGCAGAGTTCCTGCAGGAGATCGCCGCGCAGGAAGGCATCGACCTGCGCCAGGTGATCGCCGTGGGCGACGGCGCCAACGACCTGCCCATGCTGCGCGTGGCGGGGCTGGGCATCGCGTTCCGCGCCAAGCCCATCGTGCGCGAGCGCGCGGGCAATGCCCTCAGCGTCGCCGGACTGGACGGCATCCTCTACCTCATCGGCGTGCGCGACCGCGAAACCCTCGACGCGATTGACTGATCAGGCCGGGCGCGAAATGGGTAGCCAGCGGCCGGAGAGAATGCGGCGGCCATGGTCTACACTCGACTGCGCATAAGTCCAGGCCGTCTGTAATCCATCGGCCGTTTCGACGGTAATCAGCACGCGGCGGTACAGGGCGTCGCTGTCTGCATTGCACCCTTCATATTCGTCAATACGCGGAAGGAGTGTGGCCGCGTCAGACAAGGTGATTAAGGCACCATGAACGGTGTCCCAATCGCCCCAGGCCGGTGCAGGCGGTGCCGGCGCGACCGTAAGCTGCAGGCGGGCATCCTCGAGCGGGTCGAAGGTTGCAATGGCCAATATCGAAGGCTCGGGCACGACGATCGAAGGGTAGCCTTCGGGCAAGTCGTAAAGACGCGCCTCGACGCTCGCCTCGGCGTACGCGGCCGCTCCGCTACAATACTCCTCGTGTTCCGCGCTGCCCCGGAGGAGCGAACCGTACACGAACAGGCGAATAGACATTGGCATGGTGGTCTTCCTCTGCTTCCCTTACCGCGGCACCACGCGCAACTCGTGGATGGACCAATAATAACTGTCCGAGGTACCCGATTGCTCGATCCGGACGTAGCGCCCCGGCTTTGGGTCGAAGCGTATGTCGAGCACCGGCTTATCCCCGTCGCCCTCGGCCACGGGGGCGCCCTTCTCGGCCGGATCGTCGAATACGTACACGGCGTAGCGCACGGGTGTATCCGTGGGCGAGCGCGATGCATCGAGCACGATGCCGCCGATGGAGGCGCTGCTGCCCATGTCGAGCTGGAACCACATGCCCGGCGCCTGGGTACGCCCCGTGGTCCAGCGGGTATTGATGTCGCCGTCGAGCGCCTTGCCGGCGTCGCCCTGACGGTCCGAGGCCGTGAGTTCATAGAAATTGCTGCGGATACGCTCGGCGGCCACGCGGCTCTCGCGCTTGAGGCCCGGCGAATCGAGGTACTGCTCCACGAAGTCGAGCGCCTGTTTGTCCTTCAACTCGCCAAGACCGGCGATGATGGTTCGCTGAATATCGGTATCGTCAGTCAGGTTCATCGCATCGGCATACCGGGCGAATTTCACTGTATCGTCGAGATCCGAGGCACGGAGCTGCCGCAGATAGCCCCGAAGCGCGGCAAGGCGAACGTCGCCTTCCGACTCCTTCGCCACGGAGTTCAGCGAATCGAGCGGCTCTGCCGTCGGCCACTGCGCGAGTGCGCCAATGGCCGTCAGCTGGGACAGGCCCGGTGTAGCGGCATAGCGGGTGACTGCTGGCAGCAAGTCAGGATGGCCAATCGCACCCGCCACCCGGAGCAGCGTGCCAAGGCCACCGTTCTGCTCGGCATAGTCCAAGGCGTCCAATATCGGCTTTGCCCGCAGGTCCTCCGGCGAGCGGCGCAGCAGGGTCGTGAGCGCCGCGCCGACTTTCTCCGCACGCGCGGCGTCGGGCGCCTCGAGCAACGCGGACACCAGAAATTCCGCCTGTTCTGGCGTGGCAATTTGCCCCATCGCATCGATGGCCGCGTCCGCCACCTCGGGGAAGGGAGCCGACACCGCATCCCGAAGCATCGTGAATGCCCCCGCTGTCCTGCGCGCGCCGAGGACTTCAATGAGCATCGCCAGCTTCGCGGGATCCGTGTTCAGGCCGGGCCCCATTCCCATCAACAAATCGTCCGCCATGTCGCCCGGCATGCTGGCCATGGCAGCGACCGCGGCGCTCCGCTCGTCGGTCTCGGCGAAATCCAGCAGTTTCCCAAGAACAAGCCCTTGGTCACTCCGCAACACTGCCGCAGCCGCCATCGCCGCCCGCCGCTCGGCCGCGCTTTCGCTGTCCAGCGCGGTCAGCACCACATCGGACGACAAGAACACCTCGCGTGCCGCGAGCGCCCCCAGCACCGCGCAGCGGCGGTCGACGTCGAGCACGGCGTATTGCTTCTCCACCGCGTGCAGGAACTCCTCGTCACCGATGCGCCGAATGCCGTCGAGCGCGAACTGGAATTGCATGGTACTGCCGTCCTGCATCCACGCCAGCACTTGACGCGAAACAGCCGCGCCATCCTCTGAGAGCAGGCCCTCGGCGGCGGCGACCTGCAGGGGCTCTTGCGTGGCCTGTTTCAGCACGGACTTCAGCGCGACGATGCCATTCTTCTGATCGGCGCGCGCGGAGGCCGCCTGGACCAGCGCGCGGCCCACCGCCGTCTCCCACGCCGGATCGTTGCCAGCCCACAGTTTATTGAGCGCGTTCAGCGCACCGCCCAGGTCCTCGCCCAGGCGCCCGAGCGCAGCGATGGCGGCCTCGCGCACGTCGCGGCGTTCCGCAGACTCGGCGAGATCGGTAATCATCGGCAGGGCGATTTCGGTGCGGCGCATCGCCAGCGAATTGATAAGGCCAACCTTCACGTCGTCCTCCGCGTTGAACAAGGCATCGTACAGGGCGAGGTCCGCAGCGGTGCCGGGCAGATTCTCGAGCGCGTACCGCGCGGCATGACCCAGCGCGGGATCGAGCAGCAGCGCCGCAAGCCCCGGCACGCATTCGTCGTCGCCGATGATCATCAGCATCTTGCACGCGAAAATCTTCGCATCCGTCTCGGCGTCCGGCAGCGGCAGTACGGCCAACAGCTTTTCATTCAACGCCGTGCAGGCGGGCCGGTCGCCCTGCGCTGCGATCACCGCCCGGTGGATCACGGATAGCGCCTCGTCGTTCTGGCCGTAGTGGAACATCGGCAGGAACTCGAAGGCGTCGTCGGTGCTGAGCTGCGCATGGGCAGCCAGCGGCGCGAGCAGGAGCAGCAGCGTAAGGAGCGTGTTCTTCATGGTGTATCCCCCTCTCATACCAGCCGCCACGGCTCGCGGAACGAGCGCATGAGGAGGCGGTTCGCCTCGGGGTCGTCCACAAACTGCTGCGCCTCGGGATTCCATTTCAGCGGCCGCCGCAGCCAATACGCGATATTGCCGATGTGACAGACGATAGCGGTGCTGTGTCCGATTTCCACCGGACATATCGGGTCGCGGCGCGTCTTGATGCAGTCGAGCCAGTCCCGCTTGTGGTTGTCGCTGCGGTAGAGATGCGTCTCGTTGGCGCCAAAGGTTTCGTACTGCAGCCAGCCGGGATTGGTCTCCAGGTATTGTCCTCGGTTCACGCGCACCCAGCCATCGGCGCCGATCCATTCCACGGCCGCCTGCCCGCCCCCGCCGCCGTGAATCATTTCGATACCGTCGTCGTAGACATAGCGGAGGCCGGTCGTGGCGTCGCCCTCCGGCGGAATGACTTCCACGGGCGCCGAGCCGTCGCGCCCGAGCCCCCACTGGGCGATGTCGTAGTGATGCGCGCCGAAATCCGTCATGCCGCCGCCCGCGTAATCGCGATAGTCGCGCCACTGGGCCCAGCCGTCGAAACTTGCCGGCGGGCACACGGTCGAATTGTACGCGCGCCACGGCGCCGGACCGAGCCATAGGTCCCAGTCGAGGCCTTCGGGCTGCTGCTCGGCCGGCAGGTTGTAGCCCTCCTGCGGCGGCGGCCCCACGTTCACATGCACCCGCTGCACATTGCCGATGCGGCCGTTGCGCACCAGTTCGCATGCAAAGCGGAAGGCGGTGTCGCTGCGCTGTTGGCTGCCCACCTGCAGCACGCGCCCGTACTGGCGGACCTCCATGACGATGGCCTGCCCCTCGCCGATGGTCCGCGCCAGCGGCTTCTCGAGGTAGATGTCCTTCCCGGAGCGCGCGGCTTCCACGGCCGCAAGCGCGTGCCAATGATTCGGCGTCGCGATGACGACCGCATCGATGTCCTGACGCGCGCAGAGTTCGCGGAAATCGCCGCAGGTATCCACGCCCTTGTAGCCGGGCTCGCCGTGCCGCTTCGCGTAGCGCTCCTCGGCCATCTTCGCCTGCGATTCGCGTCGGCCCCGCTCCACATCGCAAATCGACACCACCTGCACATCCTCGTCGCCGAGGAAACTGCCGAGGTGGCCTTGAGCCATCTTGCCCATGCCGATGAAGCCGAGCGTCAGCCGATTGCTCGGGGCGACCGCGCCATCGAGCCCCAGCGCCGAGCCCGGCACGATGTATGGAAAACCTGCCGCGGCCGCCGCAACGCCGGCGGTGCGCTTGAGAAATCCGCGGCGGTTCAGCCCGCCGGTGATCGTTCGTTGGCCCATGGCGCGTGTCCTCCCGAAAGTTTCCACGGTAGCAAGCAGGCCGCCGGATCGCAAGCCTGCGGCGGCTTGCGCGGACCATGCCGCATGGGCAGAATGGCGTCAGGGACCGCGCCCGCGGGCGCCACGGTTCCATGGAGGTTCTCATGGCGAAGAAGACGACGCGGCGCGGATTCCTGCGCGGGGCGGCGGCCACGGCGGCCGGCGCGGCCTTGTTTCCCAACATTGTGCGGGCGGAAACCCTGGGCAACGCGAAGCGGACAGCGGCCAACAGCCGGCTGGCGCTGGGCGTGATTGGCCTGGGCGGACGCGGCACGCAGGTGATGCATGCCTTCATGGCGCAGCCCGACGTGCAGGTGCGCGCGGTGTGCGATGTGAAGGGCGACCGGCGGGGCCAGGGCCTGGAGGCCGTGCACACCGCCTACCACGACGACGATTGCAAGCCGTACATCGATTTCCGGGAAGTGCTCGGGCGCGACGACATCGACATCGTGCTCATCGCCACGGGCGACAACTGGCACTCAGGCGTGTCCATCTGCGCGGCGCATGCGGGCAAGGACATCTATTGCGAGAAGCCGATGAGCGTGACGCTGGCGGAATCGCGCGCGGTCTCCGACACCATGACGCGCCTCGGCCGCGTCTATCAGTGCGGTACGCAGCGCCGCAGCATCAGCCACTTCCGCTTCGCCGTGCGCCTCGCGCAGACGGGCAAGCTCGGCAAGCTAACCGAACTGCACGCGGAAGAGGCGGGCGCGTTCCAGGTACTCAACTACGACGTGCTGCCCGAGCAGCCCCTGCCGCCGCGCGAGGAATTCGACTGGGACATGTGGCTCGGGCCGGCGCAATGGCGGCCCTACAACGCCGAATACCCGACCCGCGGCTACTGGAGCGGACACGTGGATTTCAGCGGCGGTTCGATCACCGAATGGGGAAGCCACACGGTGGACATCTGTCAATGGGCCAACTCGGCCGACAACACGGGTCCGGTGCGCTTCTGGAAAGAAGGCGACTGGTACATGGGCGAATACGAGAACGGCGCGAAGCTGATCATCCGCACGGGGCTGCGGTTTGGCTCGTGCCCGGTCAAGATCGTCGGCGAGGAAGGCTGGGTGGAGACGGGAGACTCGGGCGAAATCGACGCGTATCCGAAGTCGCTGCTGGGCGACCGCCTGTTCGAGGGCGGCTATCCGCCGGACAACCACGTGCGCGCTTTCCTCGATTGCGTGTACACGCGCGAGGAGCCCATCGCGCGCGCCGAGCATGCGCACCGCTCCATCAGCGCATGCCACATCGCCAATCTGGTCAAGCGGCTCGGCCGTGAAATCGAGTGGGACCCGGTGACGGAGACCTGTCCGCACGACCCCGAAGCCAACCGCCTGCTCAGCCGCGCCTACCGCGAACCGTGGCGCCTGTAGGGAGAACGACCATGAACACACTACTGCGCAATACGCTATTGATACTGCTGTGTGCCGCGGCCTTCGCGCCCGCGCTTCGCGCGGATGATTCCGGGCCGCCGGAGAACGAATTGATCGCCGTGCTCAACGGCGCGAACGCGGGCTGGGAGGCGAAGTACCAGGCCTGCTACAACCTGCGCCGCATGGGCACGGCCGCGTCGGTGCCGGCGCTCGCCGCGCTGCTGGACGACGAACACCTGTCGCATATGGCGCGCTACGCCCTCGAGCCGCTCGACGCGCCGGAAGCGGGCGAAGCCCTGCGCGCCGCGCTGGACTCCGTGTCCGACGCGCACAAAATCGGCATCATGACGACGCTCGGCGTGCAGCGCGATACGGCGGCCGTAACGCAGATCGCCGCGCTGGCCCAGAGCGACGACACCGCCGTGGCCGAGGCTGCGTTAGCCGCGCTCGGACGCATCGGCGGCACCGACGCCATCGCCGCGCTGCTCGGCATGAGCGGCGAGGCGGACCGGAAGCATCCGATGGCTACCGGCGCCGCGCTGCTCGATGCCGCAACGCGCTCGGAGGACGACCATGCGCCGCTATTCGAGCAACTGATGGACGAGAGCTGGCCTGAGGCCATTCGGCTCGGAGCGTTCCGCGCGCTGGCTCATGCGAAGCCCGGCCAGTCGCCCAAACACATCCAGGCCGCGCTGACCGGCAGCAACGTGCACCTGCGCGATTTCGCCGCGCAGCTGGTGGCCGAGGTCGGAGGACCCAAGCTGACCAAGCGCTACGCGAAGCTGCTGGCGGAACTGCCCGACGAGGGCAAGCTGGCGCTGCTGCGCGGGCTGGCCAACCGCGGCGATGCCGAGGCGCGCCGGGCCGTGCTGGCGCAACTGCGCAAGGGCAGCGCACCGGTGAAGCTGGCGGCGATGCAGGCGCTCGGCAGCATCGGTACGCCGGAGGATGTGCCGCTGCTCGCCAAGAACCTCGAGGGCGATGCGGATACCGCCGACTACGCCCGCAAGAGCCTGACCACCCTGCGCGTCGACGGCATCGACGAGGCGCTTGCGGGCGCTATCGAAGGCAGCAGCGCGGTGGTAGAGGCGGGACTCCTCGGCATCCTGGCCGAGCGCGGCGCGCCACAGGCCTTGACGGTCGCGATTGACGCGCTGGATTCGGACGCCGCCGTGGTGCGTGTGGCGGCCCTCGAGACTGTATCGCAACTCGGCACGGCCGAACAGGCGCCCTCCGCCATTGGCCTGCTGGATGACAGCGACACGGGTGCAAGCGAAGTAGCCGCCAAGGCGCTCGGCCGCATTTGCGCCCGCGAAGGCGACGCCGCGCTGGCCCCGATTAAGGACGCCCTGACTTCGGCTTCTCCCGCGGTGGCGGCCGTCCTGGTGCGCAACCTTGGCCGTATCGGCACGCCCGATGCGCTCGCCGCGCTGACGCCCGCGATTGATTCGGAACATGCCGAAGTGTCTGATGCCGCACTCGCGACGCTGGCGGAGTGGCCGGGCCAGGAAGCGCGTCCGCAGTTGCTCGCGCTGGCGAAGGCGGGCGGCGACGCGCGCGAGGATGCGCTCAAGGGCTTCGTGCGGCTGGCGCGCGCCGAACCCGACGCCGGCCAGAAGGTGGCAGCCCTGAGCGAGGCATCGGCACTTGCGCAAACGAAGCAGGAACGCTGGATGATCCTCGCGGCCTGGGGCACCTTGCCCGATCCCGCGGCGCTGGCGGCCCTCAGCAAGGATCTCGACGACGAAGAGGTCGCCAATGAAGCCGCGTCGGCGCTGATGAACATCGCGCCGGAGCTCGCGAAGCGCGACGATGCGGCCCGCAAGGCGGTGGCCGAGGCGCTCGAACGCGTGGTAAACCAGACGAAATCGCAGGCAATCCGCGACCGCGCCTCGTCCTTGCTGAAGGATTTGCGGTAGTATAGGCGCACGGAGGACCGGAACCATGGCCGTAGAATCGGGGCACTCCCCCTTCACCACGCACGAAGTCTTCAACCAGGCCGTGCCGCTGCAGAACCACAATCCGTATCTGCTCGACCCCGCGCTGCGCGAGGGCGTGGCGCGCGGCAATGGCCAATGGCATGAGGACGCCTTGACCGCCTTCGGCGAGACGACGGGCCGTCCGGATGTCATCGAGCTTGGGTTTCTAGCGAACAAGAACCGCCCGGAACTGAAAACGCACGATCGCTTCGGGCACCGCATCGACGAGGTGGCGTTCCACCCGGCGTATCATGAACTGATGCGCCTGGGCGTCGAGGCGGGCATGCACTCGCTGCCGTGGAACGAGCCGCGCCCGGGCGCCCACGTCGCGCGCGCGGCCATCCACTACCTGCTCGATCAGGTCGAGGCCGGTGTCGGCTGCCCCATCACCATGACCTTCGCAGTCGTGCCGGCGCTCCGGCTCCAGCCCGACGTAGCCGACGAATGGGTGCCGCGCGTGACGAGCCGCCAATACGACCCGCGCATGCGCCCCGCCCCCGAAAAGGCCGGCTGCATGATGGGCATGGCGATGACCGAGAAGCAGGGCGGCTCGGACGTACGCGCAAATACGACTCAGGCCGTGGCAATCGGCGCGGGCGGGCCGGGCCAGGAATACTTTCTCACCGGCCACAAGTGGTTCTGCTCCGCCCCCATGTGCGATGCCTTTCTCACGCTGGCACAGACCGAGAGCGGCCTGAGCTGCTTCATCGTGCCGCGCTGGCTGCCCGACGGCACGCGCAACCGTTTCGCCATTCAGCGGCTCAAGGACAAGCTGGGCAACCATGCGAACGCCTCGAGCGAGATCGAATACCAGCAGACCTGGGCGCGCATGGTGGGCGAAGAAGGCCGCGGCGTGCCGACGATCATCGAGATGGTGAACCACACGCGGCTCGACTGCGTGATTGGCTCGTCGGCACTCATGCGCCAGGCGGTGACCCAGGCGCTCCACCACGCCACCTACCGCTCAGCCTTCGGCAAGCTGCTGAAAGATCAGCCGCTGATGCAGAACGTGCTGGCGGATCTCGCGCTCGAGTCCGAGGCCGCCACGACGCTGATGATGCGTCTCGCGCAGCTGTACGACGAGGCCGCGGCCGATGAATCGGTCCGGTCCACCACGCGTATTCTGACCGCCGTATCGAAGTACTGGGTGTGCAAGCGGGGTCCGGGCGCGGTGTACGAGGCCCTCGAATGCCTCGGCGGCGCAGGCTATGTAGAGGAAGGCATCCTGCCGCGGGTCTACCGCGAAATTCCCCTCGCCTCCATCTGGGAAGGCAGCGGCAACGTGATGTGCCTCGACGTGCTGCGCGCCATGGCCCGTGAGCCGGAGACGATCCCCGCGCTGAAGACCGAGCTGATGAAGGCCGCCGGGGCAGACAAACACTACGACCGCGCGCTCCAGCGCCTGCAGGACGAACTGACCGACATGAACGACCTGCAGACCCGGGCGCGCCGCCTGGTGGAACAAATGGCCCTGCTGCTGCAGGCCTGCCAGTTGCTGCAACACGCGCCCTCGGCCGTATCGGAAACCTTCTGCCGGGCGCGGCTCGGCGGCGAAGGCGGCATGGAATTCGGCACGCTGCCCCCCGACGCGCCGATGCATGCCCTGCTCGAGCGCGCCTACGCGCCCTGCGCGGGGTAAGCGGCGTGATGAATCACGAGACCTTCCTGGACGACTTGTCCCGCATTCAGCAGCAGGGACGCTGGCGCACGCTGCGCGAAACGCAGCGGGCCGGTGGTCTGCTGACCGAGAACGGCGCGCCGCGCGTCAATTTCTCCTCGAACGACTACCTCGATCTCGCCGGCCACGCCGAGGTGTGCGAGGCCGCGCGCGAGGCCGCGGACGAATTCGGCGCGGGTGCGGGCGCGTCGCGGTTGATGTCGGGCAACTTCGCCCTGCACGAGGCACTCGAACAAGCGCTCGCCGAACTGCTGGGGCAAGAAACCGCCCTCGTGTTTCCCAGCGGCTTCCAGGGCAACGTCGCCGTTCTGTCGTCGATCACCGGCCAAGGCGACCTCATACTCTCCGACGCGCTGAACCATGCCAGCTTGATCGACGGCATGCGGCTGTCGAAGGCGGAGGTGCAGGTCTACAGCCACGCCGACGAACTGCACCTCTCCAAGAAACTTGCCGCCGCGGCGGGCCGCTACACGCGCGTGTTCGTCGTCACCGAGTCGCTGTTCAGCATGGACGGCGACATCGCCCCGCTGCTGGAGATCAACAGCCTGTGCCGTTCCCATGGCGCGTTTCTGGTTGTGGACGAGGCGCATGCGCTGGGCGTGTTCGGCGAAGGCGGCGGACTCTGCCGCGACCTGAACGTGCAGCCCGACGTGACGCTCGGCACCATGAGCAAGGCGCTCGGTGCGGCCGGGGGCTTCGCCGCCACCTCGCGTATTGTGCGCGACCTGCTGATCAACCGCGCGCGCGCTTTCATTTTCTCCACAGCCTTGAATCCCCCCGCAGCCGCCTCGGCGCTAGCTTCCATCCGGCTGGTGCGGCAGCATCCGTCGTGGGGCCGGCGCCTGCTCTCCCGCGCGCAGGCCTTCCGCGACGCCCTCACTGCGGGCGGACACGACCTGGTAGAGGGCGGCAGCCAGATCATTCCCATCATGATTGGCGAGAACGCCGCCGCCATGGACTATGCGCAGCGCCTGCGGGAACGCGGGCTGATGGTGACCGGTATCCGGCCCCCCACGGTGCCCGAAGGCACCGCGCGCCTGCGCCTGTCGGTCACGCTGGCGCATGATGAAGCCACGCTGGAACATGCGGCGAAGCTGATTGGCGAGTGCATCCACGCATTGCCCGATCCCGCCTGAGGCCATGCGGGGCGCGGTCTTTATCACCGGCACGGGCACGGACGTCGGCAAAACCATAGCGACCGGCACGCTGTTGCGCGCCCTGCGCGCGCGCGGCATCAACGCCGCCACCATGAAGCCTGTGCAGACGGGGACCGATGGCAGCGGCGCGCCCGACCTGGCCGTGCATTGGGCGGCGGCGGGTTGGACCCCGCCCGAGGAACACCACGCTGACATGGCGCCCTACCTCTTCGAGCACGCCTGTTCGCCCCACTTGGCTGCGAGGGAAACCGGCCGCTACATCGCGTTCGAGGACGTCCGCGATGCCGCGCAACGGCTGCTGGAGTCTTACGAAGTGCTGCTCATCGAGGGCGCGGGCGGCTTGCTGGTGCCGTTTGACGACCGACGCACGACACGCGATCTCATTACGTATCTCGATTGCCCGGCGCTGGTCGTGGCGACGACGGGGCTGGGCACCATCAACCACACCCTGCTGACGCTCGAATCGCTGCAGCAGGCCGCCATCCCGGTGTGCGGCGTGCTGTATTGCCAGACCCTCCCCCCCGCCGACACCGCCATCGAGGCGGACAACCCGGACATGATCGGGCGCATGAGCGGCATTCCGGCGCTGGGCGTGTTACCCTATCAGGCTCCGCCCGACTGGGCAGCCTGGGCGGAACGCATCACTGGACTCGAATCGATTTTGAAGCATTTGGGAGTATCATGACCCGCGACCTCGACAGCCTCCGCGAACTCGACTACCGCCACCTCTGGCATCCCTACACCGACATCGCCACGCACGAGAAGGCGCCGTTCCATTGCGTCGTGCGCGGCGAGGGCAGCTACCTCTACGAAGCCGACGGCACCGCGCTGCTCGATGGCATCGCCTCGTGGTGGTGCATCGCCCTCGGGCACGGCTACGCCCCGGTTATCGACGCCATCCGCGAACAGGCGGGCCAATTGCAGCACTGCATCCTCGGCAGTCTCGCGCATCCCCCGGCCATCGAACTGGCGCAGCGCCTGGCGGCGCTTGCCCCCGGCGATCTGAACCGCGTGTATTTCGCGGCGGACGGCAGCAGCGCGGTCGAGGCCGCCATGAAGATGGCTGTGCAGCACTGGCAATTCCGGGGCGAGCCACAGCGCACGCGATTCATCAGCCTCGAGCAGGCCTACCACGGCGACACGCTCGGCGCGATTTCGGCGGGCTACATCGACTGGTTTCAAAAGCCCTTCGCCGATCTGGTGAAGCCGGCCATCGCCGCGCCCACGCCGCATACGCCCTCGGGCGACGAGGAGACCTGCCTCCGCGCGGCCCATGCCGCCTTCAAAAAACTGCAGGCGATCGTGGATGAACACGCCGACGAACTCGCGGCCGTCATTGTCGAGCCTCTCGTGCAGGGTTCGGCCGGCATCTGGATTTATCCCGAGGAATATCTGCAAAGCCTGCGGAACCTCTGCGACGACTACGGCATTCTGCTGATTGCGGACGAAATCGCCACCGGACTCGGCCGCACGGGCGCGATGTTCGCCTGCGATCGCGCCGGCATCGTGCCCGACATCATGTGCCTGGGCAAGGCGCTCACGGCGGGCTACCTGCCCCTGAGCGCGACCATCGCGACCGATGCCGTCTACGAGGCCTTCCGCTCGACCGACGGCGTACCGCGCGTATTCTGGGACGGCCACACCTTCTGCGGCAACCCGATTACCTGCGCCGCCGGGCTCGCGACGCTCGACGCCTACGAAAAGCTGGACATCCCCCGCTCCTGCGCGCCGCGCGAGGCCATGCTGGCCGAGCGTTTCGCCGCCATCGCGCAGCTTCCGGGAGTCGCGTATCACAAGACCCTGGGCATGATTGGCATGTGCGCGCTGGACGAAGCCTCCGGCGGCGCGGCCCGCGCCAAGCGCGCCGCCCTCATCGCACGCGAGCTGGGACTGTTCACCCGGCCGCTCGGCACCACGCTCTATCTCTGGCCCCCGCTTACAGTTACGGAGGAAGAGCTGGGCCTGATGCTGGACCGCCTCGAGGCCGCCATCGTCAAGAGCATGCAATAACCGTCCGCAAACGGTAGAATTCCCCTTTTCCGATTCCGAGGATAGTCTCATGTCTGCCGAAATCCGCCACGATTGGACCCGCGCCGAGTTGCGCGCCCTGCACGACCTGCCCCTGACGGAACTGTTGTTCCGCGCGCAGTCGGTGCACCGCGAATACCACGACCCGGCCTATGTGCAGCGCTGCACGCTGCTGAGCATCAAGACCGGAGCCTGCCCGGAAGACTGCGCGTATTGTCCGCAGAGCGCCCACCATGACACCGGCCTCGAGAAAGAGAAGCTGATGGATGTGGAGGCTGTGCTCGAGGCGGCGAAGCGCGCCAGCGAATCCGGTTCGACGCGCTTCTGCATGGGCGCCGCCTGGCGCGAAGTCCGCGACGGCGAGCAGTTTGACAGCGTGCTCGACATGGTGCGCGGCGTGCGGGCGCTGGGCATGGAGGCCTGCTGCACGCTGGGCATGCTCACGCAGGACCAGGCCGACCGCCTGGCCGAGGCGGGGCTGACGGCCTACAACCATAACCTCGATACCAGCGAGGAATTCTACGGCGACATTATCTCGACCCGCACCTACGAGGACCGTCTGCGCACCATTTCGCGCGTGCAGCAGGCGGGCATCGGGGTCTGCTGCGGCGGCATCCTCGGGCTGGGCGAAGGCATCGACGACCGAATCGGGCTGCTGCACACGCTCGCCACGCGCAACCCGCACCCCGAGAGCGTGCCGGTGAACGCCCTGGTGCCGGTGGAAGGCACGCCACTGGAAGACCGCCCGCCGGTGCCCGGTATCGAAATGGCGCGGGTAATCGCGACGGCGCGCATTGCCATGCCGCGCGCGCGGGTACGCCTGAGCGCGGGCCGCACCGAAATGAGCGACGAGGCGCAGGCACTGTGCTTCATGGCGGGCGCGAATTCCATTTTCGCGGGAGACAAGCTACTGACGACCCCGAACCCGGGCGAGGACCGCGACGCGGCCCTGCTGGAACAACTCGGCATGACCTCGGTCGGCGCGTGATTCCGGCGTTGTCCCTCTGCTTTCCGATGCATTACCATGCCCGTTTGAGCGAAACATAACGAAGGACCTTCGGCCCATGTTTCCTTTCCGCCTGCAAGACCTGATTTGCCTTGCTGCCCTCGGGCTGGCCGCCGCCCTCACGCTCGGTCCCTACTGGGGCGGCGGTGCCGTGCCAGTTGATTTGTCTTACGCGCAAACCCTCGAGCCCTGGTCGGCGGCCGGCGATGCCCCCGACGCCGGCGCGCTCTCGCGGCTGCATACCTACGAAACCTACCCCACTTTTCAGCACCTGAGCGGCGAAGGCGGTAAGGTTGCGCACATGCTCTGGAACGAGGACGACGGACTGGGCGCCCCGGTGCTGGCGCGCTGGCGTACCCGCGCGCTGTCGCCGTTCACCGTGCCGTTTTACCTCATGCCGCTCGAGACCGCCTGGGCCTGGTCGCTCTGGCTGAAACTTGCGGTCGCTGCGATTACCGCCTACTACACCGCGCGCCGCTTTGGCCTGGTGCCAAACATGGCGGCCGTGGTCGGCGCGGCCTATGCCTTCAGCGCGCCCGTGTACCTGTGGTCCTCCGAGCCGCTAGGCGACGCCGCGCCTTGGTTCCCCCTCCTGCTGCTCTCCGCCGAACGCGCCGCGCTGGGCCAGCCGAACACCTGGCCGCTGGCGGCGGTGACACTCGCGCTGATGGGACTGGGCGGTAATCCGCCCGTACTCGCGGGAGCGGTCGCCACTTATCTGGGCTACCTGCTCCTGCGCCGCTGGATTTCCGGTGCCGGGTCCGGCCTGGTCCACCTGGGCTTGTTGTCCGCGCTGGCTGTCGCCGCAAGCGCAGGCCTGCTCGCGGTGCAGATCTGGCCGTACTTCGAATACCTGGGCCAGTCGGCCGAAACCGGCGCATTCGCCGATGCCGCCCCGCGCTATGCCTGGCAGGGCCTGATTTCGCCGCTGCTGCCTGCGGGCGCTGCGCCCAGTGCCGGGCTATGGGCCGGGCTGTTGTTCTTGGGGCCCTGCGCCTTCCTGCTGCTCCCGGTGTGGTACGTCATCCGCGGCTACATGGAGCCGCCGCTGCGCAGCCGCACCGATGCGCTCGCCGCCGGGGCCGGTCTCGCGACCGCGCTGACCTTGGTGTCCACGCTGGTGCTGCCCGCCTCGTACGCCCCGCAGTGGGTAAGCCCGATGGCGCTCTGCCTGATCACGCCCTTCGCGCTCGGCTATCTGGTGGCGGCGGTATCGGAAGAATGGCTGCTGCTCAGCGCCGACGAAATCCGCGAGGTCATTCGGCGGCTGCGGGTGAACCTCATGATCTGGTGGGGCGGTTGGCTGCTGCTGACCATCGTGTTCTCCTTTCAGGATACGCCCCTCATGGCGCGCGCGCTTCTGGTGGCCTTTGGGACCATCGCCGCGCTATTCCTGCTCTTCGGTTACACGCTGCTCAAGCCCAACGCGACGTTGCTTGGTTACGGCACGGCCGCGTTGACCATGGTCACGCTTGTACTCTCCTTGGGACCGCTCCAGCCGCGCACGGCGAGCGACAAAGTGTTTCCTGCCACGGAGTATTCCGAAGCGCTGCAACGGAGCGTGCAGGAACGCGTCTCGGGCAGCGGCACCCTGGCGCGTTGGCCGCTGTCCATCTATGGGCTGAATCAGCTGCCGTCGCCCAACGCAGCCGATCTCACGCGCGTGGCCCTGTATGAAGAGCGCCTCAGCCAAGACCCGATGCTTGTGCGTGACACCGGTGCCGAGGCCTTGCTCCTCTCGAAGGAAGACATTCAGGGCCCCATGGCGCCGTTGCGTCCCTTGCTCCGCATCGAGGAGGTCTTTTCGCAGGGCGCGGTGCTGTTCCGCGACACGGAATTGCGCGCCCGCGCCCGCGTGATCTTTCAGGGCAAGCGAGCGACGTGGGACGACCTGCAGACGATCTCGGCCTCGACCCCGTCGTTCATCGAGGGGGCGACCCTGCCGGAAGACGGACCCACGGAAGTGCTCGAGGCCAACGTAACCGAGCTGTCCCCCATCGCGCTTACGGTACAAGTGCCCGACACGCAGCCCGGCATTCTCGTGCTGGCCGACACTTGGTACCCGGGCTGGCGCGCCTACGTGGGCGACGTCCTCATGAACGTGCTGCCCATCGACGCCGTGTTCCGCGGCGTCGAACTCGGCGAAGGCGAGCACACGGTCGAATTTCGCTACGAGCCCACCTCGTTCAAATACGGACTCTGGATATCGTGCTTCACGCTCGTGGCGATAGCGGTCGCAGGCATCCGCGCCCGCCGCAGCCGGAACAGCTAAGCGCTACTCCCCGATAGCCTTCTGAATCTTCTTGTCTTCGGGCATGCCCAGCGCGAGCGCCTTTTCGTAATGCGGCTTGGCCAATGCGCCGTCTTCCTTCTCGTCGGCATACCACCACGCCAGGTTGAACTCGGCAGGCCCGAAGTCTGGCGCCATTTCGGTGATCTTCGTGGCGAGCGCGATGGCTTCATCCACTTTCTTGTCGTGACCGTAGACTACGCTGAGACCGTTCATGGCCGAAATATTTTCGGGTTCCGCCGCGAGCACGCGCTGGAAGGCGGCCGTGGCGTCGTCAAAGTCTTTCTGCATCAGGTAAAGCATGCCGAGGTAGCGGTCGCCCAGCGGCTCATTCGTCAGGCCCATGGCGTTCAGCATGGCCGAGATACATCCATCGACGGCAGCCTCGTAGCGGCCGCGGAACAGCACCCCGCCATCGCCGGTCCATTGCGAAATGGCATCCTCCGATGCCGACAACCGCGTGCTGAAGCTCGGCATCATGCTGTTGGTCGGGTCGGAAAGCTTGTCATTGGCGAGCACGTCCTGCGCCGACGCCACCACCGTTTCCTTCCACTCCAGGCGGCCCTTCGCCAGCGAATACACCCGCGCCTCGAGCTTGGTCACCAGTAGGCCCTCGTAACCGTAGAGGCCGTAGTCCATCTTGAAATCGATCAGGATATCGCTGCCATCCGCGCGGAGTCCCTTGTAGCGATCCTTCTTCGCGTCCTGCACGTTGTTGTATCCGGCCGTGGAGCCCATCGGGTTCGCGGCCACCAGCTTGCTCTCCAGCACCTCGTCGAGTCGGCCCGCCAGCTTGTCCCGGAAGACCTGCGAGCAGTCGTAATCGACCAGCACCTCCTCGATCGCCTTGCGATATTTCTCGTTCTGGATGGCGGAGATGCTGCTGCCGATGAGCAGACCTGCCGACCCCGCGATCTGCAGCGTCTGCCGCGCGGGCGATACCGAAATGGTCATTTCCGTGCGCTCGGAATCGAGGGTCCAGGCAATCTGCTCGGCGCTCTTCAGGCGTTCCGCGGGCAGGTCGTCTTTCGCGGCCGCAGGGAGCGCGCAGAGCAGGACGGCAAACGGAACCAGCGAACGGAAATGCTTCATGACGGAGTCTCCTCTTGGCGTTCGTTTCGCGGGAATCACCATATCCCCCGGGCATCGGCCACCGCAAGGCCCGACACAACCCACACAATATCAACCACTTAGACACCCAATAACATATTTTTCGCATTATAGCTAAAGTTACTGTGGAATCCTGCCGATATACCGAGTACGACGGATTTTGAACACTCACGGACGAGTGAGAGGGACGAGCCATGGTAGATGGAATCAATGCCGCCACGAGCGGCGCGGCCGACGCGGGCCGTATCGACCTGACGCGCAAGATTCTGCCGAAGGACCTGCGGGTGCCGGAGCGCAAGAACGATATCCTTTCGCTGGGACAAGGCGGCAAGGTGTCTTCGGGACAAGCGCTGAACATCGTCACCGAGCGCGCCTATGAAAAGCTGCGCGCGGTGGTGGACGACGCCCGCGCGGCGCTCGGCCTGCCGGAAGGCGCCGAAATCGATACCTCCCCCGACGCCACGGCCAACCGAATCGCCGACTTCGCGCTGGGGTACTTCAGCAAGTATGCCGAGAACAACGGCCTGGCAAACGACGAAGCCGGACGCAAGCAGTTCGTGGATTTCATCGGTGCGGCGGTGACCAAGGGCATCGACGAGGCCCGCGGCATTCTGGGGTCGCTGCAGGCGCTGGACGATAACATCAGCAGTAACATCGACCAGACCGCCAGCATTATCCAGGATCGCTTCCAGCAGTTTATCGAGAAGGGCGTGTAAGGCTCCGCCTTGCCCGGCAGTGCGGCGCGCGGCTAGAATCCTGCGCTTTCAGCCGTATAGCCACAGGAGCCGGGTATGAGCTATCTCGCCAGCCGCATGGGCTGCATCGACGCCAGCGGAATCCGCAAGGTCTTCGCGCTTGCCGCGCAAATGAAAGACCCCGTCAATCTCAGCATCGGCCAGCCCGACTACGACGTTGATGAGGCGGTGAAGGAAACGGCGATCAGCGCCATCCGCTCAGGGCACAATACGTATACGCAAACCTGGGGCAACCAGGATCTGCGCGACGCCGTTATCGGCTATTACCAGCGCCGATTCGATGTGACGCCGCAGAATATCATGATCACCTCGGGCGTCACGGGCGGGCTTTTCCTGGCGCTCATGGCCACGATTAATCCCGGAGACGAGGCGATTTTCGCCGACCCATACTTCGTGATGTATCCACACCTCGTAAACCTGCTCGGCGGCAAGGGCGTCCCGGTGGATACCTATCCCGATTTCAAACTGACGCCCGAACGCATCGAGCCGCACATCACCCCGAAGACGAAGATGATCATCGTCAATGCGCCGTCAAACCCGACCGGTGTGACCCTGAACGCGGACGAGTTGCGCGCGATTGCCGACCTGGCGCGGAAGCACAACCTGCTGGTGCTTACCGACGAAATCTACGAGGCGCTGCTTTACGACGACGCCCCCGCGACGATGGTCGGCATGTACGACAACGTTATGCTGCTGAATGGCCTGTCCAAAAGCGCCGGGATGACCGGCTGGCGCGTGGGCTTCGCTGCCGGCCCGGAAGACATTATCCAGGCTATGAACACCCTGCAGCAGTATTCCTTCGTGTGTGCGCCCGCCCCGGCGCAGAAGGCCTCGGTCACCGCGCTCGGACAAGACATCGAGAAGCACCTGGCCGACTACCGCGAAAAGCGCGACATCATTTACAACGGCCTCAAGGACACCTTCCATATCTCGACCCGTCCCGGCGGCGCGTTCTACATCTTCCCCGAAGCTCCCGGCGGAGACGGCGATGCCTTTGTGGCCGAGGCTATCCGCAATAACTTGCTCATCATTCCCGGCTCGGTGTTCAGCAAAAGAAAAACCAACTTCCGCATATCCTTCGCCGCGAAGAACGAGACCCTGCACAAGGGCATCGATATCCTCACCCGGCTGGCGAAGGAGTTTTCGTAGGGACGTTTTCCAACCTGCCCAACTGAGCGGAGGAACTTATCGCCATCATAGATGCAGCTTCGCTGCCTTGGAGTGCGGCAGCGGGCTGCCGCCTTGCTGAGGAAGCGAGCTTCCGTCACTTGCACCTCGGCTCAAAGCCGGCCTTACCATAACGGGAGCTGCCCGCTCCCTGATTATGGCGGGAGCTTGCTCCCGCACTCCATGGCGGCGAAGCCGCAGAAGAGCCGCATGCTATAGTTTCTCCCGGGAGATCTTGCGATGCGAATGACACGATTGTTGCTGGTGGCGTCCGTGGCGCTGATGCTGGGGGCGTGTGCGCGGGGGCTGCATGTGGAGCGCGGCAGCGTGTTCGCGGAGCCGGAAGGCGCGACGCTGCGGATGAACCTGTATCAGCCCGAAGGAGACGCAACCGGGCTCCGTCCGGGCATGGTGCTGATACACGGCGGCGGCTGGGTGGCCGGGCGGCGTACGCAACAGGCCTGGTACGCCCGCGAATTCGCACGCGCGGGTTATGTCGTGCTGGCCTGTGATTACCGCATGATGCCCCACCACGCCTTCCCGGCCTGCGTGGAAGATGCGAAGGCGGCGGTCCGCTGGCTGCGCCTGCACGCGGACGAATACCAGATCGACCCCGAGCACATCGTCGCCTTCGGCGCGTCGGCGGGCGGGCACATCGCGGGCATGCTGGCGGCCACGCGGCCCGATGACGGCTTCGAGGGTGACACCAACCCCGGCGCATCGTCGGCGGTAGAGGCCGCCGTCATTCTCTACGGCGCAGTGGATTTGACGTCGTACCGCGATGGCGCGGCCGGCAAGGCGGGCATCCGTTTCGTGGGCGAGTTCGCCGGGCGCGAGTTCAAAAAGAACCCCAAGCGCGACCAGACGGACGCCTATGAGTGGGCCTCTCCCGTCACCTATGTGCACCCCGGCATGCCGCCGGTCCACCTGTCGCACGGCACACGCGACGCACTGGTCGCGACCGAGCAGTCGAAGCATTTCTACCAGCGCCTGCAGGAAGCCGGTGTGCCGAGCGAACTGACGCTCTATGAGAACCGCAACCACGGCTTCGACTTCATGTTCCCCGACGAACGCCGCGAGATCTTCGTGGACATGCTGGACTTCCTCGACGAACACGGCATTCCCCGCACGCCCCCCCGGCCATGACCCCGTACCCCTTTCAGTTGGCGGGCGGCATCGGGCTGTTCCTGTTGGGCATGTCGCTGCTCACCGACGGCCTGCGCGCCTACGCCGGCAAGTCGCTCCGGCAAGCCATGATCCGCTTCACCGGCACGCCCCTGCGCGCATTCCTTTCGGGCGTGTTCATCACGGCACTCATCCAGTCCTCCAGCGCCACAACGGTCACCGCCATCGGCTTCGTGAGCGCGGGCATCCTCACCTTTGCGCAGGCGCTCGGGGTCGTGCTGGGCGCCAGCCTGGGCACCACCGCCACCGGCTGGATGGTGGCGGTGCTCGGACTCAAGATCAGCCTTGGACTCTATGCCCTGCCGCTGATTGCCATCGGCGCGTTCATCCAATTGCTGGCCCGGGGCCGCGCCCGCCAGTTGGGTCTCGCGCTCGCGGGCTTCGGCCTCATCTTTGTGGGCATCGAATCGCTGCAACGCGGCATGGAAGGCTTTGCTCCGCTGTTCGACCTCGCGGCCCTGCCTTCCGACAGCATTGCGGGCACGGCATTCGCCGCGGGCATCGGGTTCGCGATGACCCTGGTCATGCAATCTTCGAGCGCGGCGATTGCGACCACGCTCACGGCGCTGCACGCGGGCGCCATCCAGTTCGAACAGGCCGCCGCGGTGGCCATCGGCGCTTCCATCGGCACCACCGTCACGGGCGTCATCGCGGCCATCGGGGGCAGCCCTGCCGCCAAGCGCACCGCCCTCGCCCACGTGCTCTTCAACCTCGTCACCGGCGTTATCGCCTTTCTCCTGCTGCCGCAATTCCTGCAGGCCATCGCCTGGGGGCAAGAGCACGCCGGGCTTGGTGCCGGCGCCATTAGTATTGCCGCGTTTCACACGCGCTTCACGCTGCTGGGCGTGCTTGTGTTTCTGCCGCTGGTGCGTCCCTTCGCCGAACTGCTGGTGTGGATGGTGCCCGAGCGCGGACCGGCGCTCACCCGTAAGCTCGACCGCGCCCTGCTGCAGCACCCGGCTGTGGCGCTCGAAGCCGTCCGCGGCGCGCTCATCGAAACCGCCTGCGCCCTCTTCGAGGCCCTGCGCGCCAGCCTGTCCATTCCGCGCGCCAAAATCGACTATCTCGGCCGCATCCAGATTCAGCAGGCGCTTGAAGCCATTGAGGGATTTATCGCACAGGTGCCGGCCGACACGGCCGACCGGGTACTTTCGCAGCGGCGCACCGCGCTGGTACACGCACTTGACCACCTGATGCGGATGCGGGAGCGGCTGGATACGCCCCCGCACGCCGCCGACGCCCATGCCCACGCCCCCTTGCAGGCGGCGGCCGCGAGCACCGTGGAGCAACTGCATGCGGCGGCCGATGGCCTGGCAGGCCGGAGCGCCACAGGATGGGCCGAGCTGCTTCAGGCGCGCGCCGACACGCTCGAGGCGGAACGCCAGGCCCAGCGCGCGGAGATTATCGAACAGACCGCCGAAGGCCGATGGATGCCCGAGCGCGCCCTGGAGATCCTCGACTGGCTGCGCTGGCACAACCGGGTCGGTCACCACATCGCTCGCGTCTGCGTCTATCTGGATGAGGCGAGATTAAACGGCGGTTCCCTGCCGTATGTCGTGAGCGAAAGCGATTTGGGACAGCCGGAGTAGGGGGCGTTCTTATTCCGACGCCATCGCTGACGCACGCCGCTGGCGCCACCAGGTTACTGCGGGAAACACCATCCAGACCGCACAGATGAGCAGACCGATGGCCTCGCGCGCCCATTCGCTCTCTTGCGAGGTCATGTGCACGGTGCTGACATATTCGGGCACGTGTGACAGGTACCCCCACGGCATCCACACGGCGAAGGCAAGGCCATACGCCGCCGCGCCGAGGGGAGCGAACACGTTCACGCGCTTGACCAGCGCCAGGATGGCCAGCGCCAGAGGGAAGGCGTAAATCGCCATCCAGAGCGGGCCGTCGGGGTCGTTGTACTGCACCCCGATGCTCAACAACAGGGCGGGCACCATCAGCCCCGCCATGATTCGTGTTACCAACATGTCTGGATTCTCCTGCGTTGCCCATTCAATCCGCCGGTTGTACGCCTTCGCCCGCGGAGGCGTCAAGTCGCGTACCGCCAACCTCCCGCCCGCACTTGACGCAGCGCGCGTTGGCTGCTACACTCTCAATCAAGCGATTGATTGAGAGTGTAGCATGAAGCCCCCCGCGACCCTATCGGGACAACCGGACTACTCGAACAGCGTCTGCCAGATTCTGGACGTGGCGACCCCGTTATTTGCCGAGCATGGATTCAACGGGGTCACGACTCGACAGGTTGCCGCGGCAGCCGGGCTGAACATCTCGACCGTACATCACCATGTCGGCGCGAAATCGGCGTTGTATCGCAAGATTCTCGAACGGATGTACGCTGAAGAGGCGGCCATTTTTCGGGCCTTCGCCGGAAAGCTGGACTCCGAGCCTATCGCGAGCGCGGAGGCCCTTCGCGATGCGTTATTCGGTCTGCTCGACGAGATGCTGGACTTGATGGTCTCCAACACCTCGCGTGCGCGGTTGTATGTGCGGCGATGGCTGGCGGCGGACGACGAGGAGCACGACGATCTGAGCGCGGCGCATGGCCGGGAACTGCAGGATTTGCTCGAACGCATCCTGGCGCGCGGCCGTACGCTGGGCCTGATGCCCGCGACGGCGGACCCAGCGCTGCTGGTACGCAGTTTCGATTGGCTGGTGCTGGGCTATTTCGCGACAGGCCCCACGGGCGAGCGGCAATGGCGCGACGACCCGTACGACGCAAGAAACCTAGAACGCTTCCGGTGCTTTTTGAGGCAGTACCTGTGCCGGATGCTGGAACTGCCGGAGGCCCCCGAGGCGCCGGCGAACCCAACAGAAGGAAGCAGGGAATGAGCGAAGCGACACTGGAAGCGGCGGCCTACGGCGTGGTGCCGGAGACCGGTATGGACCGGGAAGCAATTATCGAGGCGCTGAAGGAGAAGAAGGCGAACGACCTGACCGATCTGGCGCGCGTGTACGGCTACACCTACAGCCCGGGCGGCGAGACCGAGGCGGTCGCGCGCGAGGCGTACATGATGTTCCTGAAGGAGAACGCGCTGGACATCACCTCGTACCCGAGCGTGATGGTGCTGGAGCGCGAGGTGGTGCGGATGATCGCCAACCTGTTGCGCGGCGACGAGAGCGTGGTGGGCAACATGACCTCGGGCGGCACGGAGAGCATCCTGCTGGCGCTGAAGACGGCGCGCGACTACACCCGCCACCACCGCCCGGAGATCACCGAGCCGGAGGTGATTCTGCCGCGCACCGCGCACCCGGCGTTCCACAAGGCCTGCGCGTACTTCAACATCAAGCCGGTGGTGATCGGGTTCGACACGACGACGTACAAGGCGGATGTCGCCGAAATGCGTGCAGCCATTACGCCGAACACGATCATGCTGGTCGGCTCGGCCTGCGGCTATGCGCAGGGCGTGATTGATCCCATTGTCGAAATCGGCGCGTTGGCGAAGGAAAAAGGGCTGCTCTGCCACGTGGACGGCTGCGTGGGCGGCATCCACTTCTCCTTCATGCGGCGCATGGGCTACGCGCTGCCCGATTTCGATTTTACCGTCGAGGGCGTCACGTCGATTTCGGCCGACATGCACAAGTACGGCTACGCCCCCAAGAATGCTTCCATCATCCTGTATCGCGACAAGAGCATCCGCCGCTTCCAGATTTTCGCCTGCGGCCTGACGACGACGTATGCCCTGGTGAACCCGACCATGCTCAGCTCGAAATCGGGCGGCCCCGTGGCGGGTTCGTGGGCCACGCTGAAGTACATGGGCGAGGCGGGGTATCAAAATCTCATCCGCCGCCTGATGGATACGACGAAGATTCTCGTGGACGGCATCAACGCCATACCCGGGTTGCGGGTGCTGGGCCAGCCGGATATGTGCATGTTCTCGTTTAGCAGTGACGAAGTGAATGTGTTCCAGCTGCAGTACGAGGTGAAGAAGCGCGGGTGGTATATCCAGCCGCAGTTCAGCACGCCGCTGTCGCCGCCGAACCTGCACATCTCGGTCATTCCGCCGGTACTGGGCAACGAAGAAGCGTTCCTGGCCGACCTGCGCGGCGCGTTCGAGGACCTGAAGGCCTCGGGAAACCATCTGGACTTCGGCATGGTCAAAGAGCAGATTAACGGGCTCATCGCCGGCCTCAGCGAGGACGAAGCGAAAGAGCGCCTGCAGCAGTTGGCCGGCATGGACGACGACATGCCCGAGGATTTCTCGATGGTCAACACGGTCATCGACGGATTGTCCGAAGACCTGCGCAAGTTTCTGCTGGAAGATTACGTGAACCAGCTTTTCGTGTAGGGTACCCTCCTCCCCCTCCCCTGCACGTTTCCTCCCGCGGGGCGGGCTACAGCCAAGGCCCGCCCCGCTCTTTTTGTATCCGGACGCAATTGCTGGACCGCCCTGCGCTCCGGGTATCATGCGCGGCATGTCGTCTGCCGCCATAGCCCGATTCCTGCTGCGCTTCGCGTGGGTCGTTCCCCTCGCGTTCCTCGCGGCGATGCGATGGGGCTTCACGCTCGATTTCCCCATGCTCGACCAGTGGGAACTGCCGCTGCTGCTGCAACGTTGGCACGATGGCACGCTGGACGCTGCCGCCCTGTTCGCCCAGCACAACGAACACCGGCCGGCCGTGCCGCGGCTCCTCATGCTGGCGTTGGCCCGGGTCACGCAGTGGGACGTGCGCGCCGAGACCAACCTTACGCTGCTGCTGGGGCTGGCGCTATTCGGCGTGCTCGCGGCGCAGGCCCGTGCGCGCCTGGCCTACGCTTCGGCACCCAGGCGGCATGCAGTCGCGTTGGTCATCTCAACCCTGGTATTCAGCCTGGCCGCGTGGCGCAATTGGTTTCTGGGATGGCAGCTTCAGCTGGTGCTGAGCGTGTTGCTGGCCGTGCTGACGTTGCACGCGCTGACACACGCCGAACTGACGCGGAGGCGTTTTACCTATGCGCTGCTGCTCGCCGTGCTTAATACCTACGCCTTCGCCAATGCCTTGCTCGTCTGGCCGCTTGGACTGGTGGTGCTGCTGGGGCGCTGTTGGCCGGCGTGGCGCGAGCGGCGAAAGTACGCAGCGTTGTGGACGGCCACCGGGGTCGTACTCTGCACGGCCTACTTTTGGGACTTCTCGATCCCCGCGTCGCAGGAAGACGCACCCGGCGGCATAAGACTACTCGCGTTCGCGGGTTACGCTTTCGCCTACCTCGGCGCGCCGCTGGCCTTTTGGATACCGCTGGCAATTGCGTTGGGCGCGGCAGGCGTCGCAAGGCTGGCGATGGTGGCTCGCGGGTACGCTCGCCCTACCGCTACGACGACATTGGAAGGGCGAGCGTACCCGCGAGCCACCCTGACACAATGGGCCAACGGCCCGGACGCCTTCTGGTATGCGCTGGCGCTCTACGCCCTCGGCACGGCCGCGCTCTCCGCCGTCGCCCGCCACGACTACGGCATCGCCCAGGCCCTCAGCAGCCGCTACACCACCATCGGCATGCTGCTCTGGGTAAGCGTGGCCGTGTTGAACGCCGCGCACGCCAAGCGCAGGACGTGGCCAGTGCTGGTGGTCATCGCCCTTTTTGCCGCAGCGGCCTCGCTCCACGGCGCCTATCGCTGGACCGAACATTGGGCGGCCTACAGCACCGCCCGCCCATCGCTCGAAGCCGTAGAGCACGGCCCCGGGCTCCAGTACCTCTACCCCGACGAAGAAGAACTCTTGCGCCGCGCCGCCTGGCTCCGGGTACATCGGTTGTCGATCTGGGGCGACATTTAATCAATCGAGATATTGCGGATCGTACTCGATTCCATGCGCGTGCAGGAGCGCCTCGAGTTCCTGGCGGAACGAGTGCTTTGCATGATGCTCCGCCTGGTTTTCGATATAACGTGCAACGCGGTCCTTCTGCGAGGCGCTTACCGTAAACGCGCCGTATCCCGCTTGCCAGCCGAACAGCGGCAAGCCAAGGCTTTCGTGTATCCAGCGGGAAGACCCGGCCTTGAGGTCGCGCACGAAGGAAGCCAGCGCATGGCTCTGGTGCAGGTGCAGCAGGAGATGCACATGATCCTCCACACCGCCGACGGCAAGCGCAATGGCGTTGTTTTGTTGCACCATCGAATTCAGGTAACCATGCACACGCGGCCGGATGGTCGCATCAAGCCACGGACGCCGTTCTTTTGTGGCGAATACCACGTGGTACAGCAAACAGGTATGGGTGGAAGACATTGCATATGCTCCATGCCTCGCCCCTGCCGGGGCTTTTATTGGTGCGGGCCTGTCCCGGGGTTCCGCTTCGCTCCACCCCGGGCTAAGAACGGTCGCGCCTCTGGCGCTACAAGTTTCGAATCAATTCTCCTCTTGCGTGATCCATCAATACCATAGCACAGATATCGTCACACACGTAATAAGGCAATTCCGCGACATGACGCACAGAAAACAATGGCCCGTCATTTCCCTCCCATGACCGTATGTGAAACGACGTACCATGTGAGCACTCCGATACATTGCTTCTCGGTCGATTTCAAAGGGAGATCTGGCAGAGAATCCTGCGATTGCTATCAAATGAGGCCATCGTGGGAACCGTCTAATGGGCAGCGCCAGAGGCGCGACCGTTCTTAGCCCGGGGTGGAGCGAAGCGGAACCCCAGGTAAGCTCGCAAGGAATCCATCGAAGCCCCGGCAGGGGCGAAACTGGAAAAATTTGCCACCGGGTCGTTCCGTCTTCGTTTCGCCAAACGGCGTTCGCACCAACCATCTAGATACCCTAGCCCGTCGAGAAACCATCTACTTCCACGCAGCGCCAGCGGCGCGACCGTTCTTAGCCCGGGGTGGAGCGAAGCGGAACCCCGGGTAAGCTCGCAAGGAATCCATCGAAGCCCCGGCAGGGGCGACCCAAAATTAACACGCCCGCGCCGCGTTGGTTTTGCGGCGCGGGCGTTGGGTGATGTCTGCTGATTCTACGCGAGGGCTTCTTTGCAGGCGGCGTCCCAATTCTCGAGACCCTTGGCCATGCCGGGCACCGGGTCTTCCGGGAAAAGCTCGAACTCGAGCATGACGGGTCCGGTGAACTTGATGTCGCGGAGCGCCTTCGCCACTTCCTTGAGGTCGATGTCGCCCTCGCCCAGAATCTGTTCTTCGCCGTCGTGGATCCAGTCTTTCAGGTGGAGCGAAATCACGCGGTCGCCCAGTTCGCGGATGACCTCGTGGGGCTTTTCGCCGGAGCGGATGACGTGGCCGGTGTCGACGCACGCACCGATGCGAGGCGTGAGGCCTTCGACCGCCTTGGCCGTGTCCTGCACCTTGTCGTACAGCGCGCCCGGGCCGTGGTTGTGAATCGCGATCTTGATGTCGTACTCGTCGCAAAGCGTACCGAGCGACTCGAAGGCGTTGCGCATGGGGTTCGCGGTCAGCACTTCGAGGCCGAGCGCCTTGGCGAAATCGAACTTCACGCGGCTGCTTTCGTCGTCCTTGGTGAAGCCTTCCACGCCGAACGAGACGGGGGTGATGCCCGACGCCGCGATGTCGGCCTTCACCTGCTCGAACACGTCGCTGCCCTTGGCGGGCGGAAAGTGCACGGAGCAGAACTCGACGTTCTTGAGGCCGAGCTTCTGCAAGCCCTCGAGCGTTCCCTTGTAGTCGAACTGCCGGAAGCAGTAGCTCTGGGCGCCCATGCGGAAGCCGCCGTATTGCGGCACTTCGGCGCGGACGATGCGCGGGGCAAGCGTGGCGGCGGCCGTGGCGGCCAGACCGGCCTTGATGAAGTCGCGGCGTTTCATGAAAATTCCTCCTCGGTGTAAGGTTCAGCCGTTTCCGAAAAAAGCCTTGAGCCGCGCGGTCAGGTCCCGCAGACGGTGCTCGTACGTGTGTTCGCCCAGCACCCGGGCACGCGCGCGCCGGACAATCTCCAGCCGCGCCTGCGGGTGCGTCTGGTAATACTGCATTTTTTCGGCGGCTTCTTCCAGTGTGGAGTACACCACTGTTTCCGTGTCCACATCGAACATCCGGCGCAGCGCCGGCTGGTTGTCGGTCAGCAGGAAGCCGCCCGCCGCCGGGCAATCGAGCACGCGCTGGTTCACCGCGTTCGGCATCTGGATGCTCGTGCTGTTCACATTCACCGCGCATTGGCGGTAGAACGCCGGCATATCCTGCTCGTAGTTGATGTAGGGCCCCCAGTTTCCAGTGATGGTCCCCCACGCCTCATCGCCGCGCACGACCATGCCGTGCGGCGCGAGATGCTCCACCAAGGCCCGCCGCAGCCGGCGCGTGCCCTCGATAAAGCAATAGAGTTCCGCATGCCGCCGCTCGTGCTCGTCCCACGATTCCATGGCCCCCTCCCCTGCCATCGCGCCGAGACCCGCGCCGAAGGTATCGCGATGCACCCGGCCCGCGCCGAATGCTGCATCGATGGCGGCCAACACGGGAGGATGCTCCGCCAGCCACGCCCGCTCTCGCGCCACGAAGTGCTCCATGGAATTCGCCACAAAGGCCGGCGGCAACGGCGAGTCTTGCGCAGGCTCCGCGTCGAACACGGTCGTATCCGCCGCCAGCGGCAGGGTCCACGCATCCGCATAGCCGCGGGCGCGCAGGTAGTCCTCGTAGGCCTCGTCCCACGTGACCGCAATCGAATAGGCCGATCCGTAGCAATCGCGCCCGAGCAGAATCGTGCGGGGATCGTCGACATACCACGTGACCATCGGAATGTGCAGATCGGCGAAGAGCGCCGCGAGCATGCCATCCTCGTCCATGCCTGCGGCATTCACCGTGAAGATGAAATCCGGCCGGAACTCCGTCACCGCCATCAGCAGTTCGCCCAGCTGCTCGCGCGGCATCACGCCTTCCGCATTGATCCCCACGCGCGCGTAGGACCACCCCATCCGGTCGCAGGCGTGCATGCAGGCATCGTCCAGCCAATACCGGCTTTCCAGAATGAGAATCCGCGGCGATTCCCCCGCGAACTTGGGGTAGGTCATCATCGCCTGCAGCCGTTCGGATACCTGGAGTCGGGGCGCGTTCATGGCGCGCATTCTACGGGGCGGGCGCGGCGGTGTCCACGGCACGCATTCGCGCCGCCACGATGGGTATACTGGCCGAAACCAACCCGGGAGGACGCCATGCTGCGCTGGATACTGGGACTGGCCGCGCTGACCTCTGCGCTGTCCGCGGCCGCCGCGCCGCCGAACATCGTGATTCTGTACGCCGACGACATGGGCTACGGCGATCTGGGGATTCAGAACCCGGACTCGAAGATACCCACGCCGCACTTGGACCAGCTGGCGCGCGAGGGCATGCGGTTCACGGATGCGCACAGTTCGTCGGGCATCTGTACGCCCAGCCGCTATGCCCTGCTCACCGGGCGCTACCATTGGCGCAAGTTCCACGACATCGTGAATTCCTTCGACCCACCCGTATTCGACGCCGAGCCGACGCTGGCCTCGGTGCTGAAGGCGCAGGGCTACGCGACGGCCTGCATCGGCAAGTGGCATCTGGGCTGGGATTGGGATGCGATTAAAAACCCCGCTGCAAAGCCCGAGAAGCATGGCGAAGACAAGGCGGCGAGCTATCTATCGACCGACTTCGACTGGAGCAAGCCGATTCCGGGCGGGCCGCTGGCGCGCGGGTTCGATTACTACTTCGGCGACGACGTGCCGAATTTCCCGCCGTATACCTGGATTGAGAACGACCGTGTGCTGGCGGCACCGACGGTGCCCTATGCCCCTGACCCGCGGCCGGAGGAAGGTAGTCCCGAGGGTCGCCCCGGCCCGATGGTGGAAGGCTGGAAGCAGGACGCCGTGATGCCGACGCTGACGAAGCAGGTGGTGGACTGGATTGCGGCGCGCGAGGGCCAGGAGCAGCCCTTCTTCCTCTACTTCCCCTGGACCTCGCCGCACGCGCCCATCGTGCCGGCGAAGGAATGGATCGGCAGCACGAAGGCGGGCGGCTTCGGCGACTATGTGCACCAGAGCGACGCGCACGCCGGGACCGTGTTGGCGGCGCTCGAGGCGCATGGCTTCCGCGAGAACACCCTCGTCGTATTCACGGCGGACAACGGGCCGGAACACTATGCCTACGAGCGCGTGCGGAAATTCGACCACCGCAGCATGGGACCGCTCCGCGGGCTCAAGCGCGATATCTGGGAAGGCGGCCATCGGGTGCCCTTCGTGGTGCGCTGGCCCGGACATATCGAGGCGGGCAGCGTGAACGACGCGCTCATCGGGCAGATCGACCTGATGGCGACGATTGCCGCGATTGCCGGGGCGGAACTGCCCCCGGGCGCGGCGGAGGACAGCATCAACCAGCTGCCGGTGTTGCGGGGCGATCAGCCCTTCGTACGCCGCGCGCATGTGCACAATACCTTCGCCGATGGCTGGGCGATGCGGCTGGGCGACTGGCTGCTGATAGACAAGCCCACGGGTGACGTAAGCAAGGTGCCGGAGTGGTACGAGAAGCAGATGGGCTACTCGAAAAATCCGCTACCGGGCGCGCTGTTTAACCTGAAGGACGACCTGCCCGAGCAGCACAACCACTTCGCCGAACAACCGGAGCGCGTCGAGGCACTGCAGCAGCTGCTGGCGACCATCCGCGCGGGCGGCGCCGGGGCGAAGTCCGCGCAGGCGGCGGAGTAGGCGCTTTGCGGGACAAGGGTGTGGGTAGGAATCTCGCGGCGCTGGCGCTCGGGCTGGCGGTCGCCGCGCTGCTGCTCGAAGCCGGTTCGCGCTGGATCCGGTCGGTCGAGGCGCCCGCCCATACCGAGGCCCCCATTACCTTCGCGCCCGTGGGCGAGGCCCCGCCGCAAGCCGTCGATGGCGATCTGAATTCCATCCACATCCTGGACGACTGGACCTGGTGGCGGGTGAAGCCGGACCTGCACGACTACCACATCGCGATTCCCTGGACCCAGCGCGACTTCGTGCTCAATACGGACGCGCACGGTTTCCGGCGCACGGGCGACGATCACGCGGGTGTCCCGCTGCGGGTATTTGCGGCGGGCGATTCCACCACTTTCGGGGTGGGCGTGAATGACGACGAGACCTGGCCCGCGCAGCTGGAGGCGCTCTTGCCCGAAGGCAGCGAAGTGGTGAATGCCGGCGTGCCCGGGTTTACTTCGTTTCAAAGCGTGCGCATGGCGGAGATGCACGGTGCCGAGCCCCGGCCCGACGTCGTCGTGATTTGCGCCGGTTTCAACGACCCTGCACAGACACCGCCGGGCGAACTGCCCGACCTGAAGCGCGCGGCCCAGGCCGACGCCGACGCCGACCGCCCGGCCAGCGCCTTCCTCGCGCTCGTGGCCGATGCCGTGGCGGGCGCGCAGCCCAAGGCCCCGGAGGATCAGCCGCCACGGATTTCGCGCGAAGATTATGTCGAAACGCTCGAGGCGGCCGAGGCGTATTTCGCGGAGCGCGGCATACCGCTCGTCTGGATCCGCTGGCCCACCCAGCGCGAAGTCGAGCGCGATCAGGCACCCTCCGGCGGCTACCCCGACCTGCTGCTCGAACACTGCTGCCAACCCGGCGTGCGCTGCGTCGACCTGATGCCCACCTTCAAGGCCCTGCCGGAGTCCCCCTACTTCGACTTCGTCCACGCCACCGCCGAAGGCAACGCCGCGGCGGCGAAAGTGATTGCGGAATCTCTACGGTTGAGCGGACTGGCGGAGTAACACGCTGCGGCGCGGCCGCTGTGGAGTGCGCAAGGCTTGCTTGCGCTTTCGCGGAGGAAGCTTGCTCCCGGCGCTTGGACAGTGGATTTGGTTCTACACCACTGCGACGGGAGCTATTCGCTCCCTACGGAAAGCGGGAGCTTGCTCCCGCAGTCCAAGGCGGCAAAGCCGCATAGGCGCGATATTATCGCGCAGCCTCGGCCGCGAGCAGCAGCGCGCCTTGGAGCACGACGTCCTCCTCGAGCGCACAGGGTACGAGTTGGTAGCGGCCGCGATAGGGTTCGAAGGCGAGCGCGTCGAGGGCGTCGCGGATGGGATCGAGCAGCACATCACCCAGCAGGGATACTCCGCCGCCGAGCGCGATGACCTCGGGGTGAAACAGGGCGAGCACATTGGCGAGCGCCTGAGCCACAGCCGTGGCGACCTGTTGGAGTTCCGCCGTGGCGCGCGCGTCGCCTTGTGTAGCCGCCTGACCCAAGAGGGCGCAGGTAAGTTGAGCGGCATCGCCGCCGCACAGGGCTTGCAGCGGCGTACCGGCTTCGATTGATTCCCAAGCGCGGATGCGCCTTTCGATGGACCAGCCCGAACAGCGGTCCTCGAGCTTGGCAATCGCTCCCGGCGTCTCGGCCAGCCAATCGCTGATGTAGGTATGGCCGATCTCGCAGGCGCCGCGTCCCTGGCCGTCGTAGAGTTTGCCGTCCACGACGAGCGCGCCGCCGATGCCGCTGCCGATATTCATGTAGACGAAGTTGCGCGTGCCTCGACCGGCGCCGAGGCGATACTCGCCCCAGCCTGCGGCATTGGCGTCGTTCGCAACGACGACCGGAGCGCGGTTGGGCAAGGAGCAGGCCTCGCGCAGGTCGATGCCGTTCCATCCCTCGACCTGATGCGACACGATGACCTCGCCCGCAGCGGTGTCCACGGGCCCGCCGAAGCCGATGCCCATGCCTTGGGGTTCGCGCGACGATTCCGCCGCGAGCCCGTAGAGTTCCGACACCGCCTGATTGCACCACGCCAGAATGCCGGGGACGCCCTCGGCGGGGTTCACGCGGGCGCGGCGGCGTTCGAGGAGGAGCCCCTCGCCCGTGCCGAGCGCGGCCTGCAGCTTGGTGCCGCCAATCTCCAGCGCGAGATACACCGGATCGGACATGGCGGTATCAGACTTGCGCCGCTTCGGAACCCGCGAGCAAAAACGCCTTGGCGCGCCGGGCGAGGCCCTCGGCGTGCAGGTCGTGTTCTGCCAGCTGTTCGCCGCGCGTGGCCTGCTCACTGAACACGTCGGGCACGCCCACGCGGTGGATACGCAGATCGCGCAGGCGATCGCGCAGCTGGAAATACTCGATCACCGCCGAGCCGAAGCCGCCATCGAGGGTGTTTTCTTCCACCGTGATGATGGGCCGGTCGATGAGCTTGTCGAGCAGCGCGCCGTCGAGCGGCTTGATGAAGCGGGCATCGGCCACACCCACCGAAAGCCCCTCGGCCGCCAGCGCCTCAGCCGCCTCGAGCGCCGCGGCCGCCACCGGGCCGACGCACAGGAAGGTGGCGTCGTCGCCCTCGCGCAGCATTTCGCCGCGCGTCACGTCGCGGTTGTCCTCCGCGCCGATGGTCGGCGCGCTGCCGCGGGCGTAGCGGAAAGCCACCGGGCCGTCCTGCTGCAGCGCCCAGTGCAGCATCAGCTTCGTGTCGACGTCGTCGCGAGGCGCGGTGACCACCAAATCGGGCACGCAGCGCAGGAAAGAAATGTCGAAGGTGCCGTTCTGCGTGGGGCTGTCTTCGCCCACCAGGCCGGCGCGGTCGATGGCGAACACCACGGGCAGCTTTTGAATCGCGACGTCGTGGATCAGCTGGTCGTAGCCGCGCTGCAGGAAGGTGCTGTAAATCGCGGCCACGGGCTTCAGGCCTTGCGTAGCCAGGCCCGCAGCAAAGGTCACCGCGTGCTGCTCGCAAATGCCCACATCGAAAAAGCGCTCGGGGTAGACCTCTTCCAGCTTGGAGAGTCCCGTACCGGTCGGCATGGCCGCGGTAATGCCCACCACGCGCTCGTCGCGCTCGGCCGCCTCGATCATGCCCTCGACGAAGGCATCGGTAAAAGACTTGGCCTTCGGCTTCTGCTTCTGCTCTTCCTTGCTGGGCAGCGCATCGCCTTCTTCGTCAATCGCCTTCACCGCCGCGGGCGACACGCCGTGGTACTTGAGCGGATCTTCCTCCGCCGCCTTCAGGCCCTTGCCCTTCTCGGTCACGCAGTGCAGCAGCAGCGGTCCGTGCATGCTGCGCAGGTTGGTCAGGCATTCAATCATCAGCGGCAGATCGTGTCCGTCCACCGGCCCGATGTAGTTGAATCCGAGTTCCTGGAAGAGTGTGCCGGGGGTGATCATGCCCTTCACCTGCCGCTCGATGTGCTGCACGTGCCGGGTCATTTCCTCGCCGATAAGCTTCTTCACGAAGCTGCCCACGTCTTCCTTCGCCCGCTTGTAGGGCGACGCCGTAATCAGGCGGCTGAAGTAGTTGGAAAGCGCGCCCACGTTCGGCGAGATGCTCATCTCGTTGTCGTTGAGAATCACGAGCATGTCGAGCCCGAGATGCCCGGCGTGGCTCATCGCCTCGAAGGCCATGCCCGCCGTCATCGCGCCGTCGCCAATCACCGCCACCACATGGTTGTCCAGCCCCTGCTGCTTCCAGGCCGCGGCCATGCCGGCCGCCGCCGAGATACTCGTCGAACTGTGGCCCGTGCCGAAGCAGTCGTACTCGCTCTCGGAAATCTTCGGATACCCGCTGATGCCGTTCTTCTTGCGCAACTGCGGAAAGATATCGCGCCGCCCGGTGAGCAGCTTGTGCGCGTAGCACTGGTGGCCCACGTCCCAGATCAGCTGGTCCTTGCCGGGGCCGACCTCGTAGACGTAATGCAGCGCGAGCGTCAGCTCGACCACGCCCAGCGGCGAGGCCAGGTGTCCGCCGTTGCGGTTCACCACCTCGATCAAGTCTTCGCGCAATTCCCCGGCAAGCGTCTCGATTTCCTCAATCGAGAGCTTTTTCAGATCGTCCGGGCTATTCACCCCACTCAAAAGCGACATTGCTATCCACCATTCAGATTCTTGGATTGACCGTTGAAAATACCAGGTCGCGGATGCGGTTCCCGCCTTCCCCGCAACAACCAATTTAGAAGTTTCGATTCCCTACGAGACCGCCTCGGCGGCTTGGCTCAGCAGCGCCGCGCGGTCGATTCCGCCGTCGGCCGCGTGCGGCAGCGCATCGACAAACTCGATGCGGCGCGGGCACTTGTAGCTCGACAATTGATCCCGGCACCAGGCCAGGAGTTCCTTCGCGGCGAGCACGGCACCCGGCTCGAGCGCCACGAAGCCCTTCACATCCTGCCCGCGCAGCATATCCGCCACGCCCACCACCGCAGCTTCGCGCACCAGCGGATGGTCTTCCAGCACCTTCTCCACCTCGCGCGGATATACGTTCATCCCCGCGCGCAGCAGCATGACCTTCTTCAGGCCGGTCAGGTAGAGGAAGCCGTCCTCGTCCAGATAACCGAGATCCCCGGTATGCAGCCAGCCGTTTCGCAGCACCTTGGCGCTGCTCTCGGGATCGTTCAGGTAGCCCTGAAACACATTGTGTCCCCGCAGGCAGACCTCGCCCTCCTGCCCGGGCGGCAGCGGGTTGTCATCCTCGTCCACCACCAGATATTCACAGCCCCAGATGGGACGCCCGACCGAACCGGGCCGGCTCTCGTCCTCGGGATAATTGAAGCTCACGACCGGGCTGGTCTCGGTGAGGCCATAGCCTTCGAAGACCGGCACCTTGAACCGCTCGGTAAAGGCCGCCGCCACATCCAGATCCATCTTCGAACCCCCGGCCACCGCGCACCGCAGCGCGCTCAGGTCGTAGGTCTTGTCTGCCGGGGTTTGCAGCAGGAACGTGAACATCGTCGGCACCATGGCCGTCAGGGTCACCCGCTCCCGTTCCATCGTGTCAAGCAGCGAAGTCGCATCGAAGCGCGGCAGCAACACGATCGACGAGCCCTGCAGCAGCGGCCCGTTCAGCATTGTCGTCAGGCCGAAGCCGTGGAACAGCGGCAGCACCGTCAGAAACACGTCCTCCGGAAAATACCGCAGGCTGAACGTGCTGATGGTGAGCGCGTTCTGAAACAGATTAAAATGACTCAGCATCGCGCCGCGCGGCGTACCGTCCTGCGCCGCGGTGTACAAAATCCCGGCCAGATCCTCGGGCCGCATCTGCAGCGGCTCGAAATCCGGCTGCGCCTGCAGCATCGCCGCCATGAACGATTCGCCGTAGGCAGGCGTCTCGGGCGTCATCGCCGCTTCCACCACCAACAGGCGCTTCAGCGGCGGACAATCTTCCAACATGCCCGCAGCCGTACCCGCGAAATCCGCAAAAGCGAACAAGACTTCCACTTGAGCGTCTTTGATGACGTGCCGCAGTTCACGCGGACGCAGCAAAGGATTGAGCGTAACCACCGTCGCCCCGGCATAGAGGGCGCCGTAGTAGGCCACGACGAACTGGGGAACATTGGGCAGCATGAGGGCCACGCGGGTCCGGGGCTGCATGCCGCCATCGGCGAGCATCCGGGCCACCCTGCGGGCGGCGGCATCCACCTCCCCATAGGTCATCCGCACCGCCCCGAACCGGACACACACGGCGTCCGGTCGACTGGCAGCCTGCAGGCGCAGACAATCCCCAAGGTTCAATCCCATAAGCGGCGAAAAGGTTCCTTCCAGTTAAACATGCGGAGTATATCATTATGGACTCCGCAATTCCTAAATAACGCTCCGAATCGCGTTGAGACAACCGCCTCGCAGCCCGCGGCCTTTATTTGTTACAATCGCGTTCCGATTCGTTACGCGCATGGTTGCTGCGCGACGGATCCATGCCTTTTCTTTCCAATGACTTACAAAGACGAACAGGGCCCCATCTCAGCGCCCGCCGATCTCCGCACGGATCTGCTCGCGATTCTTGAATCGCGGGACGAGTCGGCTATTCGCGCTTTTATGGAATCCGTGCCGCAGGGCGAAGTCGGCCGTCTTCTGACGCGCCTGGACGACGAATCCCGCGCGACGATGCTGGCAGCGCTGGAGCCCGACCGCGCGGCCGAGCTGCTCCAGAACCTCGCCGATATCCATGCGGCCGATGTGCTCACCGATCTCGAGCCCCGCGACGCCGCGCGCATCGTGGACGAGATGGAGAGCCACCACCGCGCCGACGTGCTGGCCGAACTGCCGGACGATTATGTCGAGCAGGTCTTGCAGGCGATGGATGCCGAGGAGGCCGAAGACGCCCGCCAGCTGATGGAGTACGACGAGGATACGGCGGGCGGTCTGATGGCCACCGAGTTCCTCCAGTATCCCCAGACCATGCGCGTAGCGGAGGTGGTGGAAGACCTGCGGCGGCACGCCGAGACCTTCTACGAGACCAGTCTGCACTACGGCTATGTGCATTCGCACCAGGGCAGACTGGTGGGCGTGGTCCGCATGCGCGATCTCATTCTCGCCCAGCCCGACACCCCGCTCGAGCGGGTGATGATCGCCAATCCGATTACGGTGTTCGCCACGGCCACGCTGGAAGATCTGGACGACAGCTTCGAGCGGTACCCCTTCTGGAGCCTGCCCGTGGTAGACGACGACGGCAAGTTGCTGGGCGTCGTGCGGCGTGCCGACATCGAGGAAGCCCTTTCGGAGCAGCACGAGCGCAACCTGCTCAGCTTCGGCGGCATTATCGGCGGTGAAGAAATCCGCAGCCTGCCGCTGGCAAGCCGCGTAAGCCGCCGCATGGCCTGGCTGAGTCTCAATGCCATCCTCAGCATCGTGGCCGCAAGCGTCATCCTCTTATTCGAGGGTACCATCGGCAAGCTCTTCGCCGTGGTCTTCTTCATGCCGGTCATCTGCAACATGTCGGGCTGCACGGGCAACCAGGCGGTGGCGGTCAGTATTCGTGAGCTCGCCCTTGGGCTCATTCAACCGGCGGATTTCATGACGGTCTGGCGTCAGGAACTCGCGGTGGGCGCCATTAACGGCCTGGCCATTGGTACGCTCATCGGCGTCACCGCCACGGGCCTGAGTTTCTTTGTGTGGCACACCCCCGCCTTGCTGGGCCTCGTCGTGGGCACGGCCTTCTTCGTCAATTCGCTCGTGTCGGTCAGCCTCGGCGGACTCATACCGCTGGCGCTCAAGCGCATGCAGCTTGATGCCGCCCTGGGCGCGCCGCCCATTCTCACCACCCTGTCCGACATGTGCGGCCTGCTGATTGTGCTGAGCCTCGCGACCCTCGCAGTCGCCTCGGGCCTGCTGTGACACGCCATGAGCCGGGCCGCCTGCGTATGCTAGACTTCCGCCTTTCCCGGAACCCTTGGCACGGAGCGCGCGCATGACGCTACGAGACGCCCTCGACCAACTGACCCGCCGGCACGACCTCACCCAGGCCGATGCCGCGGCGGTGCTGCGCATCATCATGTCCGGCGAGGCGACGCCCGCACAGACCGGCGCGCTGCTGGCGGCCCTTCGCACCAAGGGCGAAACGGTGGACGAAATCGCGGGATTCGCCGAGACTATGCGCGCTTTCGCCACGCGCGTGATCACCCGCCGCACGCCGCTGGTGGACACCTGCGGCACGGGCGGTGACCGGTCGGGCACATTCAACATCAGCACGACGGCGGCCTTTGTGGCGGCAGGCGCGGGCGCGGCCGTGGCCAAGCACGGCAACCGCAGCGCCACCAGCAAGTGCGGCAGCGCGGACGTGCTCGAGCATCTGGGCGTGAATATCGATGCCAGTCCCGAGACCGTGGGGAAATGCCTCGATGAAATCGGCATCGGCTTCCTGTTTGCGCGGAGTCTGCATGGCGCGATGAAGCATGTCGGCCCTATCCGCGCGGAACTCGGCGTGCGCACGGTGTTCAATATCCTCGGACCGCTGACCAACCCGGCCGGCGCAGATGCTCAGGTGATGGGCGTGTTCGACGCCGCGCTGCTGGAGCCCATTGCGGAGGTGCTGGTGCGCCTCGGCGTGCGCCATGCCTATGTGGTGGCCGGCGCCGACGGACTGGACGAGATCACGCTGTCGGCATCCACCCATGTGGCCGAGGCCCGCGATGGCGCGGTCCGTACGTACGAGATTAATCCGGAGCATTTCGGCTGCGAATCCGCGCCGAAAGAGGCTGTGCTGGGCGGCGATGCCTCAGAGAATGCGGGCATCTTGGTGAAAGTGCTGGAAGGCCAGACCGGACCGCGGCGCGATATCGTGCTGATGAACGCGGCGGCGGCCCTCGCGGCGGCCGGCGTGGCGCATGACCTGCGCGAGGGCTTCGGCCTGGCCGCGCGCGCCATCGACAGCGGTGCCGCCCTGGAAAAACTGGAAGCCTTGAAAACGTTGAGCCACGGAAACTGACCCCATGGTGCTGGACAAGATTGTCGATCACAAACGGACCGAAGTGGCCGAGGCCAAGGCGCGCGTGCCCCAGGCCGATCTCGAAGAACGTATCACCCAGGTGGGGCCGCCGCGCGATTTCCGCGCCGCGCTGAAGACCGAGGGCATTTCGCTCATCGCCGAGATTAAGCGCGCCTCGCCGTCGAAGGGCGACATGCTGCCGGGCGTAGAAGCCGTCGAACTGGCCTCGCTCTACGAACAGCAGGGCGCCCGGGCGCTGTCCATCCTGACGGACACCAAGTTCTTCAAGGGCAAGATCGAGGACCTCACCGCCGCGCGCACACACGTGTCGATTCCCTGCCTGCGCAAGGAATTCATCATCGACGAATACCAGATTTACGAGGCGCGCGCGGCCCAGGCCGACGCCATCCTGCTGATCGTCCGCATTCTGGACGATGCGCAAATCAAGGCCTTTCACCAACTGGCGCGCTCGCTGGGCATGGGCGTGCTGGTGGAAACGCACGACGAGCACGAAATCGCCCGGGCCATCGAGTGCGGTGCGCATATCATCGGGATCAATAACCGCGATCTCGACACCCTCACCATGGACGTGATGACGACGATGCGCCTGAAACGCCTGGTGCCGGGCGGCCACACGCTGGTGAGCGAGAGCGGGATCTACACGCGCGACCATGTGCGTATGCTGGAAGAGGGCGGCGTCGACGCGATGCTCGTGGGCGAATCGCTGCTGACCAGCAAGAACATCGCCGAGAAGATTCAGGAGCTGCTGGGCCGTGGTGAAGATTAAAATCTGCGGAATTACGAACCTCGAGGACGCGCTGGCCTGCTGCGAGGCGGGCGCCGACGCGCTGGGCTTCGTATTCGCCGAGGAAGCCAAGGCCCGCAATCGCTATATCGAGCCGGAGAAGGCGCTGGAAATCATCGAACAGCTGCCCCCCTTCGTCACCACGGTGGCGGTCACTGTGAACGAACCCATGCAGCGCCTCGCACAATACCTGTCCATCGTCGACCTCGTGCAGCTGCATGGCGAAGAACCGCCCTACCACCTGCCTATGGGGCACCTGGCCATCAAGGCCTTCCGCGTGGGACCGCAGTTCAAGCTGAGCGACATGGACGATCACAAGACCCGGGCCTGGCTGCTGGACGCCTTCGTGCCCGATCAGCGCGGCGGCACCGGCACCGTGTGCGATTGGGAAACGGCGGCGGTGGCGGCAAGGCTGGGACGGCCGATGATTCTGGCCGGCGGCCTGACGCCCGACAACGTGACCGAGGCCATCTTCCGCGTTAAACCCTACGGCGTCGATGTATCCGGCGGCGTGGAATCGGAACCAGGAAAGAAAGATCATGAGCGAGTCCGCGAATTCATCCTCAACGCTCGAGAAACACCCGTGGCCTGACGCCCGCGGGCGCTACGGCGACTACGGCGGCAAGTATGTGCCCGAGACGCTGTCCTACGCGCTCGAGCAGCTCGAGGAAGCCTATGCGAAGAGCAAGACCGACGAGGCCTTTCAGAAGCGTCTCGCATGGCTGAACCAGCACTATGTGGGCCGGGCGACCCCGCTCTATTTCGCCGAGCGCATGACCGAGCGCCTGGGCGGCGCGAAGGTGTACTTCAAGCGCGAGGACCTGGCCCACACGGGCGCGCATAAGATTAACAACGCGCTGGGCCAGTGCCTACTGGCGAAGGAAATGGGCAAGCACCGCATCATCGCCGAGACTGGCGCGGGCCAGCACGGCGTCGCTACGGCCACGGCCTGCGCGCTGCTGGGCCTGGAGTGCATCGTGTACATGGGCTCGGAAGACGTGGAGCGCCAGAAGCTCAACGTGTTCCGCATGCGCCTGCTGGGCGCCACCGTGGTCTCCGTCGACTCCGGCTCGAAGACGCTCAAGGACGCGATCAACGAGGCGCTGCGCGACTGGGTGGCGAACGTGAACACGACCCACTACGTGCTCGGCACGGTGCATGGCCCCCACCCCTTCCCGCTCATCTGCCGCGATTTTCAGAGCATCATCGGCCGCGAGGTGCGCTGCCAGATCATGGAAGCGGAAGGGCGGCTGCCCGATACCCTGGTGGCCTGCGTGGGCGGCGGCTCGAACGCCATCGGTCTCTTCTTCGACTTCATCGGCGACGAGCAAATCGAGATGATCGGCGTCGAGGCGGGCGGCACGGAGATCACCCCCGGCATGCATGCGGCACGCTTCTCGGGCGGCAAGCGCGGCATGCTGCAGGGCGCCATGAGCTACGTGCTGCAGGACGAGAACGGCCAGATCGGCTCGACCCACTCGGTGTCCGCCGGCCTGGACTACGCCTCGGTGGGACCGGAACACGCCTATTTCCACGACACCGGCCGCGTGACCTATACCTACGCCAGCGACGGCGAAGCGCTCGACGGCTTCCAGCAATGCGCCCGCCTCGAGGGCATCATCCCGGCGCTGGAAAGCAGCCATGCCATCGCCGAGGTGCTCAAGCGCGCCCCGAAGATGGACAAGGACCAGATCATCGTGATGAACATGAGCGGCCGCGGCGACAAGGACGTGCAGCAGGCCGCCAAGTTCCTCATGCCCGACATGATTCCGTAGAGAATCGTGCTATGCTCCGTATTCATCCCGTCGAGCATAAAATGAAGGTCAATTGACAATCGGAGTTGGACCTGTAATGAAAGACATCTCACTGAACGACTTGCCGCCTGACGTCCGGCGCGATGCGTTGTTGTATATCGAGTTTCTAATGAGCCGCCGCCAAGCGGAGAGTCCTAAGCCCGCACCGACTTTTAGCTGGGCAGGCGGATTGGAAGAATTGCGGGATAAATACACTTCGGTAGAGTTACAACAAAAAGCTAGAGAGTGGTTCTAACCTTTGTACTTGCTTGACACCAATATTATTCTTGAGATTCTACTTAGGCAAAGTAAATCTGCCGATTGCCAACAATGGGTCGCGCAACATGCCGATCAAGTCTTCCTGTCAGACTGTTCGTTATTTTCACTGGGTGTGGTCTTATTTCGCCAAAGAAAACCTAACTTATTCCAAGATTTTCTCAATGACATGCTGCCTATTACCGGGATCGTAAGGCTTCCTGATTCAGAGTTTGGCAATCTACAAACCCTTTCGGAATCAACTGGCCTGGACTTTGACGACACGATGCAATTGAGCATCGCACGATCATTCGGATTTACTTTGGTAACGTTGGACCGCGACTTCCAAAGGATCGCGAATGCCACCGAACCGATGATTCAAATACGATTCATCTAACCCGATGTACGTCCTACTGCACCAAATCAACCAATCCTTTCGAAACACGAACGGAGCACCAAGACTTCTATGAACCGCATTGAAGCCCGATTCGAACAATTGAAGCAGCGCGGCGAGACCGCGTTCATTCCGTTTATCACGGCGGGCGATCCGGATCTGGCGGCTTCCGAGCAAGTGGTGCTCGCGCTGGCCGAGGCGGGCGCCGATGTCATCGAGTTCGGCGTGCCGTTCTCCGATCCCGTCGGCGACGGCCCGGTGATCCAGGAGGCCTCGATGCGTGCCCTGAAGCACGGCATCACGCTGAAGGACGTGCTCGGCAGCGTCAAGCGCGTGCGCGAACAGTCCGACGTGCCAATCCTGCTCTTCAGCTACTACAACCCGATTCTCGCGTACGGCGTGGAACAGCTGGCGGCCGACATGGCGGACGCTGGCGCCGATGGCCTGCTCTGCGTGGACCTGCCCCCGGAAGAGGGCGCGGAATACAAGGCTGCGCTCGACGCGCACGGCCTCTGCACCGTGTTCCTCACGGCGCCCACGACCACCGACGCGCGCCTTGCTGTGGTGTCGGAGCGTTGCACCGGGTTCGTGTACTACGTGTCGCAGATGGGCGTGACCGGCGAACGCGCATCCGTGGTGGCCGACCTCGAGCAGCAGGTCTCGCGCATCAAGCGCCTGACCGCCAAGCCCGTCGCCGTCGGCTTCGGCATCTCCACCCCCGAGCACGCCCGCCATGTCGCAGGCATCGCCGATGGCGTCGTGGTGGGTTCGGCCCTCGTCCGGTTCATCGGCGCCCACGGCAGCGACGCCGATTTGGCCCGGCAGGTGCACGACTTCGCCAAGCCCCTCGCCGACGCTGCGAAGGGGCGGTAGGCCGGATTTCGTCGCGGCCCTTACCGTTTCGCCCATTCGCCATTCTTGACGCCCTCACACATTGAGATTACAATGTAATCACATTGACCGGAGGCGCATGCATGAACACGGTGAGAACCAAACTCATCCGAGTCGGGAATTCCCGGGGCATCCGGATTCCCAAGGCGATAATCGAGCAGCTGGCTCTCGATGAGGATGTGGAGATGGAGATGGCCATCGAGCACGGGCGGCTCGTCATCCAGTCCGCCTCGCGATGCCGGCAGGGCTGGGACGAGGCCTTTGCTGCAATGGCTGCGGCGGGTGACGACGCTCTTCTGGACGCCTCCGTGCCGACCGAATGGGATCGCAAAGAGTGGGAATGGTAGTCCGGCGGCACGAGGTGTACCTGGTCGAACTGGACCCCACGCTCGGTAGCGAAATCCGTAAGACCCGAGCCTGCCTCGTGGTGTCGCCCGACGAAATGAACCGGAATATCAACACGGTCATCGTCGCGCCTATGACGACCCAAGGGCGGCATTACCCGACGCGAATTGCCTGCAAGTTCGCTGGTAAGGACGGGCTCATCGTGCTGGACCAGATCCGCACGATCGACAAAACCCGGTTGGTGAAGCGTCTCGGCCGCATCGGCGCGCCCGCGGGGAAGGCCGTTACCACGCTCCTGCTGGAGATGTTTGCCGACTAGCGGCGGAAGTCTGCGGTGCCTTAAGCCGCCTCGCCCGCTTCCTCTTCCACCGGCTTGCCGAAGGCCTTGGCGAGGAGTTCGCCGGTCCAGCCTTCAGGCGGGGTGCCGCTGGTGGCGTAGAGGTACAGCACCACGGCCAGGACGCTCTGGGCGGCCTGCGCCAGCACAAGGCTGAACAGCACCCAGCTGAGCGCGAGCGCGTCGATGAAGTACGACACCTGCCCCCAGTAGAAGTACGCGAAGAGCAACAGCGCGAGGGCGGGCAGACTGAGGATGGAAAAGAACAACCCCATGCCGAAGCGCGCGGTGGCATGCTCGCCCCAGGTGTCGCTCATGATGCGGGTCGAGCGGCCCATGGCGGAGAAGATGGTCACATTCTCGATTTCGATGACGGGCAGCACAAAGTAGGTCATCATGCTCCATTCGGAGCCCAGCACCTTGCGCGTGTAGCGCGAGGTGTACTTGAACCAGTCGAGCACCGAAAGCAGCAGCCCGAAGGTGGACGCAAAGATCGACCACAGCAGGATAGACAGCAGGTTCTTGAGCGAGAGCAGCACGCCTTCCATGAACTTCGAATCGCGCTGGGTCATGGAAATGTAGGTACAGCCCACGACGGCGGTATTGAAAAACACGGTGAGAAACGACAGCGCGAGATACGCCAGCGCCAGCATGACGTACCAGCCATAGTTGAAGTGCTGCACGCCGATCTCGTCGGGACGGGTATTGATGAACAGGCGCACCTTGTCCGGCCCGACGGAAATGTAGATAAGCCAGAGCACCGTGAGCGTGCACAGCGTGGACGCCAAGGGGAACGCCATGAGCGTCTTGTCGTTCCAGATAATCCGCATACTACGCGCGAGCAGGTGCACCCCGTTCATCAGACGCTTCAAGAACCGCATACGATACTCCCGAAAAACAGCAAACCGCGCCCTCTATACACCTTTGCGGAGCCGATTATTCACGCCCGGCGTCTATACTTCCACCCCGGGCAGCGTCAAGTCGGTGCTGTGGTCGATATGCCGCGTACGGTGGTTCGTCAAAACGTAGTCCTTCGGCGTCGGCGTCGGGTACTTGTTGTTGAAGCATGCCAGGCAGAAGCTGTCGCTCTCCATGCCGGTGGCGCGCACCAGCCCCTCGATGCTCAGGAACGCGAGCGTCGTCACCCCCAGGAAATCACGGATTTCATTGCGGTTCATGTTGTGCGCGATCAGCCGCTCCGGGTTCGGCGTGTCGATGCCGTAAAAGCAGGAATTGATGATCTCGGGCGACGAGATGCGGAAGTGGATTTCCTTCGCGCCGCAGCGCTTGAGCATCTTGATGATCTTCCGCGCGGTGGTGCCGCGCACGATGCTGTCGTCCACCAGCACGATCCGCTTGCCTTCCACCGCGCTGCGCGCCGGGTTCAGCTTGATCTTCACGCCGAAATCGCGGATGCCCTGCTCCGGCTCGATGAAGGTGCGCCCCACGTAGTGGTTGCGGATAAAGCCCATGTCGAAGGGTATGCCCGAGGCGTGCGAATAGCCCAGCGCGGCCGGGTTCGACGAGTCCGGCACGGCCATCACCACGTCGGCCTCGACCGGCTCGATGGCCGCCAGTTCGCGACCGAGGTTCTTGCGCACCTCGTCCACGCTGCCGCCGAACACGTCGCTGTCCGGGCGGGCGATGTAGACGAATTCGAAGATGCAGCGCTGGTGCTGCTTTTGCTCGAAAGGACGGATGCTGTGCACGCCGGACTTGTTGATGACGAGCACTTCGCCCGGCTCGATCTCGCGTACCCACTCGGCGTCGATGATGTCGAGCGCGCAGGTCTCGCTGCATACCACGTACGCATTGTCGAGCTTGCCCAGCCACAGCGGACGGAAGCCGCGCGGGTCGCGCGCCGCCACGATTTCGTCGGTGTTCATGATGACGCAGCTGTAGGCGCCCTCGACGCGCGACAGGGCCTCGATGACCGTGTCGGCGAAGGTCGTCCCGCGCGAACGGGAAATCAGGTGCACCAGCACTTCGCTGTCGGTGGTGGAGTGGAAGATGGCGCCCTGCTCCTCCAGTTCCTCGCGCAGCGCCCCGGCATTCACCAGGTTGCCGTTGTGCGCCACGGCCATCGAGCCCTTGGCGTAGTCGGCCACCAGCGGCTGCACATTCTTCAGGTTGTTCTTGCCGAAGGTGGAATAGCGCACATGCCCGATGCCGAGGTGGCCCTTCACGCGCGCCAGCTTGTGCGGCTTGAACACGTCGGATACCAGCCCCACGCCGCGGTGCGTGGTGAGCGCGTCCTCGTTGGAACAGCAGATGCCCGCGCCTTCCTGGCCACGGTGCTGCAGCGCGTACAGGCCCAGATAGATGAGGTTCGCGGCTTCCGGGTGTCCGTAGACCCCGAACACCCCGCATTCTTCCTTGATGAAGTCGTCGTCCTGCTCCTTCAGCTTGCGCGGGAGCACGGGGGGCGGCGGATTGTGGATCAATCGACGGAGGGCGGCGGCGTCCATGATCACAAGTCCCTTCTGCCGGTCAGGCGTGTAAAGGCTTCCATATAGCGGGAACGCGTTTTATCCACGATTTCATCCGGCAAGGGCGGCTGGGGCGAATTTTTGTCCCAGCCCGTCGTCTCAAGGTAGTCCCGGACGAACTGTTTGTCAAAACTGGGCTGCGGCCCACCGGGCGCGTAGCCGTCGGCCGGCCAGTAGCGCGAGGAATCGGGCGTGAGAATTTCGTCGCAGAGCATCAACTTGCCGTTGTACAGGCCGAACTCGAACTTGGTGTCGCAGAGAATCATGCCGCACTCGGCCGCCTTGGACCGGCCGCGCTCGTAGAGCGCGATGGCCGCCGCCGCGCCCTCGGCATTCAGCGCCTCGCCGATGATGCGGCCCGCCTCGTCGGGGTGGATGTTGATGTCGTGCCCGCTCTCGGCCTTGGTGGCCGGGGTGTAAATCGGCTCGGGAAGCTGGGCCGATTCGGTCAGGCCGGGCGGCAGCGCGATCTCGCACACGGTCCCCCGCTCCCGGTATTCCTTCCAGCCGCTGCCCGCCAGGAAGCCTCGAACCACGAATTCGATAGGCAGCATCTCGCACTTGCGCACCAGCATGCTGCGTCCCGCGAGCTGGTCGGCATGGCCCGTAAACGGAGCCGGGAAGTCCTTCACGTCGGCGCTAATCAGATGGTCGGGCATGATATCCGCGACCTGATCGAACCAATACAGTGCGATCTGCGTGAGAATCACGCCCTTGTCCGGAATGCCTACGGGATTCACCCAGTCGAAGGCCGACAGGCGATCCGTCGCGACGATGAGCATCGTATCGCCGAGGTCGTAGAGATCGCGCACCTTGCCGCGGGCGTCCGGTTCGCGCCCCGGGATATGGGTTTCCAGCAGCGCGCCGGCGCCCATTAGAAAAACGTGCCTTGCAGGTGCGGGCGATTCACTTCGAGCAGATCGTCGAGCAGCGCCCGGCAGCCGTTCGCGTCGGGCGTCAGCGGATTCAGCAGCAGCGCCTGGAAGGCCGCCTCGCGATCCCCGGTCACCGCCGCTTGTACCGTCATGCTCTCGTAGGCCTTGATAAGCTGCATCAGCCCGCGGATGGGCGGCTCGGGCGCTTCCTGCTGGATCGCCTGAGCGCCATGCGCGCCGACAATGGCGGGAACCTCGAGGCTCACGTCGTCGTCGAAAGTGGGCACGGCGCCGTTGTTACGGCAGCACACGATTTGGCGGTTACGACGGTCGTTCTCGATGGCGTCCACCAAGTGGAAGGCTGCGGTAGAATAATGCGCGCCGCCGCGCTTGCCCAGTTCCTCGGGCTTCTCGGTGGTATTCGGGTCGGCGTACTTGGCGAATAGCGCCTGCTCGATGGCCACCACTTCCTCGCCGCGCGTCCTTTCCTTGCCGGCCTGCGTGGCCAGCACGGTGGGCGTCGAGTAGAAATATTGCAGGTAGTAATTGCAGAACATGCCGAGGCTTTGCATGGCCGCGATCATGTTCTCGCGTGTGGGCGCTTCCTCCCACTCGTCGCGCGCGTGCTCGCAGAACTTGGCGAGCGCGGCCTCGGTGATGTCCTTGCCGCCCTGCTTGAAGCCGCGCACCCACGACAGGTGATTGAGCCCGACGTAATCCAGCTCGATGTCCTGCGGCTCGCCGCCGAAGTGCTTTACCGTGTCCATAATCATGCCGATCGGCACGTTGCACAGGCCCACGCTCTTGATGCTGCTGTGCTTGAGAATCGCCTCGGTCACGATGCCGGCCGGATTCGTGAAGTTCAGCAGGTAGCCTTCCGGCGCGAGTTCTTCCATCGCGCGGGCGATGTCGAGAATGCGGGGAATGGTGCGAAGAGCGCAGGCGAATCCGCCGACGCCGGTGGTCTCCTGGCCGATGATGCCGTGGCGCCGCCCGAGCTTTTCGTCCGCGATGCGCGCGGGCATCTGCCCCACGCGGATCTGGGTGACCACATACTTCGCGCCGCGCACGGCCTCGCGCAGGTCCTGCGTGTCGTGTACCGTGAACGGATTGCCGTGGCGCTCGGCCATGCGGCGCGCGAACCCGGCGTTGATGCCGAGACGCTCCGCGTCGGGATCCATCAGCCAGACTTCGGTGACCGGAATGGCCTCGAGGCGCGAAAACAGGCCGTCGAGCAATTCAGGGGTGTAGGAGCTGCCGCCGCCGATTACGGCCAGTTTCATAGGGGATTTTCACCTCTCCGAAAAGGGTTGCCGCGCGCGCCACACGCCGGTGAACCAAGTCGCTCCGGAGCGCTCCGCATCGCGTCCGGATACCGCCGGAATCCAAGGCCGGATCATACGTCGTCCCACCGCGCCAAGTCAAAAATGGGCGTCTTTTCCGGTGGCTCCTAACCCCGGGCTAACACCCCGCGGCGCACCGTTTCTTGAATTCGGCAGGCAATAAACCGTTACATACCGGGGGTGGCATGGTACGGAAACCGAGGGACAGCGCTCCGGCATGATGGAAATCTCGCTCATCCTGCTCGTGCCGTATTTCGGCTGGGGCGTTTTTTCTCTACATCGCAAGTTCCTGCTGCACGAAGATTGGCCCCTCGCCATCGAAATCGCCACCATGGCGGGCCTCATCCTGTTCTACGCCATCACCCTCCCGCTGCTGCGCCCCTACCTGATCACCAATCCCGGACTGCTGGTCTTCGCCGGACTCGGCTTATTCGTCAGCAGCTTCGCGCTCTACGGCCACATGATGATTAATCTGGTCTCGCGGTTTCTGGTCGATCTCGTGATGACGCCCGACGACGGGATCGCGACCTCGCCCCGGCTGGGTCCGGCGGAATCGCTCGAGCGCGTGCGGGATTACGAGGGCGCCTACGCCGAATACCTGGTGCTGGCACGCATGTATCCCAACGAGACGATGCTCAAGCTGCGGCTGGCGCGCTGCTGCTCGCACCTGGAGCGGCACGCCGAGGCGGCGGACTGGCTCGACCGCGCCATCGCCCGGGCCGATGGTCCGGATGATCACGCGATGATGGCGGTGCAGCTGGCGGAGGTGGCCGAGCACAAGCTGGACGATGCCGATCGGGCCATCGCCGCGCTGCGAAACTTTATCGAGCGGCACCCGGCCCACGAGGATGCCCCGCGCCTGACGGAACGCATGAAGCGCGTGGGGCAGGTTCGCAAGGATGCCGCGCCCGGCGGCGGGCTGGAGTCCATGCAGGACCATCCGGCGGAGGAGACCGAGGCGGCCGCGATGCCGGAACTCCCCCAGCCAAAACCCTCGACGAAAAAGAAGAAGGCGGCCCTCGCGCCGCTGGGCGAGCAGCTGCTTACGCCCGAGCCTGAGCCAGCCCCCGACCCGGACCCTGTTGCCCAGGAGAAGCCGGTATCCCACAGCGACCTGCAGGCGCTCGAGGAACTCTCCGAGCCATTGGAGACGCCAGACGACGAGCCGTCCCCCAAGCCCGGCCAGCGTTTCACCCTCGACCCCATGCGCGACGCGGACGAGGAGCAGGCTTAGGGCGAGGCCGATGCGGCTCCGGGCTCCGCGGGCCTGGTGACGAGGTTCACGCGCTCCGCACCGACCTTCTTCAGAACCCCAAGGGCTTCGATGTAGGCCTCATAGCGCGCGCCCTTGTCGCCACGCAAGTCGATAACGCGCTCAGGATCTTGCTCCAAGTCCTTCCGGACCATCGATTCCAGCTGCTCGGCCGTCAATCCCTCGGCTTCTCCGTAACTGAAATCGCCCGTTTCCGAAACGGCGATTTCGAAGCGGCTGATCTCCTGCTCCGTGGCCGCTTCCGATTGCGGCAGGGCGACGTCGAGTCCCAGACGCTCGCGAAAAGTGCTGGAAACCATGAAGAAGATAAGAAGGAGAAACATCACGTCGATCAAGGGCGTGATGTTGATCACCGGAAACCGCTTGGCTTTGGGCCGTCCAAAGGCGCCGTCCATACGGGCGTTGCTCCTGAATGTAAGGTACCATTAACACTGCCGGGCGCTCCCGGAACGGAGGGACTTAGCCTACGGTTCCGCGTAAGCCCTTGGCAAATCTATGCCCTCCGTTTGCGTATCTGGAAATTCTGGGGTAAAATCCGGCAAATGACTTTGGGAAGTCGGGCCCCACGGGTCCGTCACAGCGGGGATTGTAACAGTGGAATCATTCAAGGTTTGCGTGGTCGATGATTGCGTCGATGAGGCGACTTTGCTCTGCGAAGGCTTGAAGCTGCACGGCTACGAGACCGTGATGGTCCACACCGGCCGCGAGGCCCTCGAGCGGGCCGCGCAGGGCGATTTGAACCTGATGCTGCTCGACGTCGGCCTGCCGGATATCGATGGCTACGAGGTCTGCGATCGGCTCAAACTGAGCCCTGCGACCCGCGACCTGCCGATCATCTTCGTCACGGCGAAGGGCGCCGCGGACGACGTAAGCCATGGCTACGAATTGGGTGCCGTGGACTATATCGCCAAGCCCTACAACCTCCCGATGGTGATGATGCGCGTCGGCACCGCCATGGCCAGCCGCGACCATGCCGAGATCAACAGCCTCAATCCGCGCTTCTTCCAGGATCGCATTTATACCGACACCCTCACCGGGCTGCGGAACCACCGGTTTCTGCTTGAACGCCTGCAGGAAGAGGTGGAAAAGGCGCATCGCTACGGCCACCCGGTGTCCTGCGTGGTGCTGAACGTAGACGAAGTCATGCCGCTGGAACAGGAGACCGGTTCGCCCGAGTGGAACGATCTCCTGGTCGAGGTCGCGCTCGCGCTGCGCAATGCCTCACGCAACTACGACATTCTCGCCCGCTGCGACGGCGAGCGCTTCGCCGCCGTGCTGCCCCATGCCACCGTGGAAGACGCCGTGAATTACGCCAACAAACTCGGCGACGAGCTCGAGGGCCTCACGTACGCCTGCCCGACCCAGCCGGTGCAGGCCCGCCTGCGCTTTGGCGTAGTCACCTGCCGCAACGGCTCCACGCTGCCCGGCGACAAGATGTTCGGGGCCGCGCTGCAGCAGCTGCTGCTGGCCGAAGTACACGCCAAGCGCGTGGCCGCGCGCGACCTCAGCGCCGAGCAGGGGCACAACTAGACCCTAGCGTCATCGGCCCCGATTCGCGCCGCGCAGGGCGGGAGTGCTATACTCCCTGCCCTAACCATTCCCCTTTATTTGCAGTATCGCCATGAGTCTCGTCCGTCTCGAAAAAGTCTCCAAGGCCTTCACGGGCCAGCCTGTGCTGGAAAACGTCGACCTGCGTATCGAGCAGGGCGAGCGCATCGGCATGGTCGGCCGCAATGGCACCGGCAAGTCCACCATTTTCCGCATTATCACCGGAGAAATGGAGCCTGACCACGGGCTGGTGGAGCGGATGAAAAAGGTCCGCATCGCTTCGCTGGCGCAGATACCCCGCCTCGATCCGGAGACCACGATCTTCGAGGTAGTGCTGCACTCCTTCGACGAGATCCTCCAGATGGAGGCACAGCTCGCCGAACTCGAGCAGAAGATGACCGACGGCGACATGGACGTGCTGACCGAGTACGGTCACCTGCAGGAAGAGTTCATGGTGCGCGGCGGCTACGATTTCCGCACGCGCATCAAGCAGGTGCTGCACGGCCTCGGCTTCCGTGCCGACGACTTCGACTTGCCCTTCAAGGCGCTTTCGGGCGGGCAGCGCACGCGGCTCATGCTGGCGCTCGTGCTACTGCGCGATGCCGACCTGCTGCTGCTGGACGAGCCGGAAAACCACCTCGACCTCGAGGCCCGCGAGTGGCTGGAGAGCTACCTGCAGGAATGCCGCGCGAGCGTGTTCGTCATCTCCCACGACCGCCGCACACTTAACGCCGTATCGACCCGCATTCTCGAACTCGAGCGCGGCGAGATCCGCAGCTTCACCGGCAACTATGATCGCTACGTGAAAGACAAGGCCCTGCTGCGCGAGCAGCAGATGAAGGCCTTCGAGAACCAGCAGGAGTACCTCCGCAAGGAGCAGGTCTACATAGACCGATTCCGCTACAAGGCGACCAAGGCGCGCGCGGTGCAGAGCCGCATCAAGCGCATCGAGAAGATCGATCTGCTCGAGGCGCCTGAGACCGAGCGGGCCGCGGTGAGCTTCGGCCTCGGCGAGGTGGAGCGCAGCGGCCAGGTGGTGCTCGACGCCGACAAGCTCAGCATGGGCTACGGCGCCCTCAAGCTCTACAGCAAAGTCAGCTTCCAGGTCACGCGCGGCGAACGCCTCGGCATCATCGGCCCGAACGGCGCGGGCAAAAGCACGCTGCTCAAGCAGATCGCCGCGCGCCACGACGGCACCGGCGGCGAGGTGAAGCTGGGCAACAAGGTCAAGCTGGGCTACTACGACCAGAACCACGAAGACCTGAACCCCGACGGCGACATCCTCAGCGAGGTCCACGCGGCGCGCCCGCTGTGGCGTCCCGAGCAGGTGCGCTCGTTCCTGGGCCGCTTCCTCTTTACCGGCGACGACGTGTTCAAGAAGGTCAGCACCCTGAGCGGCGGCGAGCTGAGCCGCGTGGCCATGGCCCGCCTCATCCTCAGCGAGACCAACCTGCTGCTGCTCGACGAGCCCACGAACCACCTCGACATCGTCTCGCGCGAGGCGCTCGAGCAGGCGCTCTCGGAATTTCCCGGCACCCTCATCATGGTCAGCCACGACCGACAGTTGCTGGACAACCTGGTCGACAAGCTTATCATTCTCGAGGACGGCAAGGCGCAGATGTTCCGCGGCAACTACTCCGAGTACCGCGAGCGCAAGCGTATCCTCGAAGGCGAAGCCGAAGACGAGAAGCGCAGCGAGGACGTGCTGAAGATCCGCAGGAAAATCGAGCCGAACAAGCCGGCAGCGAAGGACAGCGGCAATACCACCAAGGCCGCGCGCCAGCTGCAGAAGCAGCAAGAAGAAATGGAGGCCCGCATCGAGCGGCTCGAGGGCATGGTCGCCGAGTACGACCAGAAGTTCCTCGAGGCGGACCCCACCGACTTCACCAAGCTGAATAAAATGACGGCAGAATACGAGGCTATCAAAGCCGAACTACACGAGACCTACGAGGCATGGGAATCCCTCGCTACCTGAGCGGGATTCGGCGCTTTACGCCGCGTGTTCACGGGGCGTTAGCTGGAACGGGCCGGGCGTTTTGGTGTATAAATCCCGCAAGGGCACTCGGGCGCGCAACATGCGGCCCCGCTTGAAGTTGGAGCAGGAAGCGCCGACCTACCGTCCCGCCTGATGTCCGCCCTGGAGGTGTTTACCGTGTCTACTCTCGATCTGTCGCCGCTCGGCATCACGTCGCACAAGGCGCTCTACCACAATCTGTCCTACAATTCACTGTACCAGCACGAAACCGACCCCGCGCTTGAAGGGCTCGCCCGCTGCCAGGAAACCGAATTCGGCGCGCTGAATGTCGACACCGGCCGGTTCACCGGCCGCTCGCCGAAGGATAAGTACTTCGTGGTCCATCCTGATTCCGAGCAGGAAATCTGGTGGCACGATCCGGTGCGGCAAGTATCCGACAACCGGCCGATTTCGCAGGAGACCTGGGACGCGCTGTTTGCGATCGCCAGCAATCACCTGAACGGCAAGAAGCTCTACGTGCAGGACGGCTTCGCCGGCGCAAACCCCGACACCCGTCTCAGCGTACGCACGGTCACCGAGGTGGCCTGGCAGGCGCACTTCTGCAAGAACATGTTCATCCGCCCCAGCGAGGAAGAACTGGCCGGCTTCACGCCGGACTGGACCATCCTGAACGCCTGCGGCGCGGTGTGCGAAAACTTCAAGGAACTCGGCCTGCGCTCCGAGGTCTTCGTGGCGTTCAATCTCGAAAAGCGGATGACCCTCATCGGCGGCACCTGGTACGGTGGCGAGATGAAGAAGGGCATCTTCAGCATCATGAATTACTTCCTGCCGCTACGCGGGATTGGCGCGTTCCATTGCTCGGCCAACATGGGCAAGGAGGGCGACACGGCCCTCTTCTTCGGCCTCTCCGGCACGGGCAAGACAACCCTCTCGACCGACCCCCACCGCGGGCTCATCGGCGATGACGAGCACGGCTGGGACGATGCCGGCATCTTCAATTTCGAGGGCGGCTGCTACGCCAAGTGCCTGAACCTGGCCGAGGAAAGCGAGCCCGAGATCTTCCACGCCATCAAGCGCGACGCGCTGCTCGAGAACCTGGTGGTGGACGAGCACGGCAAGGTGGACTTCAACAGCGACGCGAAGACCCAGAACACGCGCGTCTCGTATCCCCTCTATCACATCGAGAACATCGTAAAGCCGATCTCGGTGGGCGGCCACCCGAAGAACATTATCTTCCTCACGGCAGATGCCTTCGGCGTCCTCCCCCCCGTTTCCATCCTCACGGCCGACCAGGCGAAGTATCAGTATCTCAGCGGCTACACCGCCAAGATCGCCGGGACGGAGCTGGGCGTCGATGAGCCCTCCGCCACCTTCTCGGCCTGCTACGGCGCGGCATTCCTGAGCGTTCACCCGACGCGCTACGCGGACATCCTCGGCAAGAAGATGGAAGAGCACGGCTCGCGCGCCTACCTCGTCAATACCGGCTGGGTCGGCGGCGCCTACGGCGTCGGGCGCCGCATGTCCATCAAGGGCACGCGCGCTATCATCGACGCGATCCTCGACGGCTCCATCCTCGAGCAGGAATTCGAGACCTTGCCCGTCTTCGAACTCCAGATTCCGAAATCGCTGCCGGGCGTCGACTCCGGCGTGCTGAACCCGCGCGAAGCTTGGGACGATGCAGAAGCCTACGATCAGGCCAAGCACAAACTCGCCGCCATGTTTGTTAAGAATTTTAAGAAATTCACGGACACCGAAGAAGGCATGCGCCTGGAACAGCACGGGCCGCGAATCGAAGCCTCGGTCGGCTAGCCGAAACCTGTAACGTTTCGGCGTTTCAGTAATAAATAGTTGACAAATCGCCTGCCATTTGGTATCACAGGCGTGCAACATGGGTGGCCTAGGCCGAAGGAGATCGGGAGAGACATGAAGCACACGAAGCCGATTACGCGGAAACCGACGGTTGCCCAGGTCAGCAACTTTCAAGTTCTGAAGGAATTCTTGATCAACCTGACAGATCAGATCATCGAATTCATCTTCATTCTCACCGACTAAGGAGCACGACCGATGCAGTCCTCGAACCACCTGCGTCTGATTACGCGTAAGCCCGAAAAGGCGCAGAGCAACCTGCAGATTAAGCTGGAAGGCACGACGGCTATCATCGATCGTCTGCTTCTGGTCGACCGGCAGGCCCCCTGGAAGGCGACCGGCCCCACGGACGGTACCGACACGGGTACGGGCACCGGCACCGGCACGGGCGGCCTGGAAATCTAATCCCGCCAGAGTTAAGCATAAGCGCGGCCTGCCTACGAGGCAGGCCGCGCTTTCCTTTTTTCCGCAGACCCCGTGATCTGCGCCGCGGATGCTTGCTATACTGTGAACAGCGAACTGAATCGGACCAACGCTGCGGAGGCTCCGATGCTCCTGCGTCCCCCCATCGCGGCCGGACGGTTTTACCCGGATACCCCGGCCGAGCTTTCCGCCGAGATCGCACGGTATCTCGGCGACGCCCTCGTTGTGCCTGCGCCGGATGAAACGGCCGGGATCGTCGTGCCCCACGCGGGCTATCCGTTTTCGGGGCCGGTGGCGGCCTACGGCTTCAAGCGCGTGCAGGGCAAGCGTCCCGGCCGCGTGGTCTTGCTGGGACGATCTCACCATTACGGCTTTCATGGCGCGAGCATCATAACTTCCGGCGCCCTGCAAACCCCGCTGGGCCATCTCCCCGTGGACGAGGACTTCGCACGCAAGCTGGCCCGCGAGGTCGAGACGGAATCCGCCAAGGCCCACGGCCCCGAGCACGCGCTGGAAGTCGAGCTTCCGTTCCTGCAGGTGCTCTTTGGCGAGGTGCCCGTGGTGCCCATCCTGTTCGGCTGCGAGCCAGGCGCGTGGCATGTAGCGTTCGGCCGCAGTCTCGCCGCGCGCCTCGAACCGCAGGACCTGGTACTCGTTTCCACGGACCTCTCCCACTACCTCTCGAACGACCAGGCGCACGACGCCGACGAGCGATCGCTCGGTGCACTGCTCTCCGGAGACATCGATTCCTACGAACACGGCGTTGAGTCCGATGCCGTGAAGATGTGCGGCGCCACGGCGGTGGTAGCGGGCATGGCCTGCGCCACTGCGCGCGGTGCGACGCAGTGGCACCTGCTCGACTACCGTACCAGCGGCGACGTGACCGGCATGATCGAGCGCGTCGTTGGCTATGCCGCGCTGAGTATGGAGTATCCGGGGGACACGACTCCGTGAGCCGTATCCGGGTACAAGACGTCTGCGCGGCCATGGAGCGATGGGCTCCGTCCGCCTATGCCTACGGCTGGGACAGCGTGGGGCTGCACGTGGGCGATCCCGATGCGCCCGTAACACGGGTACTAACCTGCCTCACCCCGGGCGAGGAAGCACTCAAGGCCGCCCGCAAGGCGAAGGCGGAACTGGTGGTCGCGCATCATCCGCTTATCTTCAAGCCGCTGAAACACCTTCGATTCAACAGCCCGCAGGCCCGGCTCTGCCTCGATTTCGCGGCAGCGGGCGTAGGCTGCTTCTGCGCCCATACGAATCTCGATATCGTGCCGGCCGGTGTGAGCCACGTACTCGCGGAGAAGCTGGGCGTCTCCGAATGCCGCCCCCTGTTTCCGGCGGATCACGTGCCGCTACTCAAGCTGGTGGTCTTCGTGCCGGAATCGCACCTGAACGTACTGCGCGATGCGGTATCCCAGGCGGGCGCGGGCATCATCGGCGATTACACCCACTGCACCTACAGCAGTCCGGGGCGCGGCACCTTTCTGCCGGGCGACGGGGCGACGCCTTTTCTCGGCAAGGTCGGCGAGGTGAACGTGGAGCGCGAGCGCCGTTTCGAGACGCTGGTGCCCGAGGCCCTGCTGCGCCCGGTGCTCAAGGCCATGCGTAGCGTGCATCCCTACGAAGAACCCGCCTACGACCTGGTGATGTTGAAGAATTCCGACGCCCGGCTCGGCCTCGGCGTGCGCGGCGAACTGGAGGACCCCCTCTCGCCCAAGGACTTCGCGGCGCGGATTCGCGAGGCCCTGGGCGCCGACAGCCTGCGGTGGGTGGCGGGACGAAAAAAAACCATCCAGCGCGTGGCGGTGCTCGGCGGCTCGGGCGGCGGCGATATCGCGCGTATGCCCCACGATGTCGACGCGTACGTGACCGGCGACGTAAAATACCACGACGCCGACCTGGCCCGCGCCCGAGGGCTGCATGTCTTCGACGCCGGGCACGTGCCGACGGAGTTGCCTATCGTCCCAGGGATCGCCGAATATCTCAAATCTCAACTGAAAGGACTCAAGACCACGCCCTGGCTCGAGTCCGATCCTTTTCAGCTTCAGCCGTAGAAAGTACCCTTGCATGTCGACTGGTCCCGAAACCCCGCTTACGCCCGGCAACTGGGCCGTGCTCGCCGCCCTCACGTTCGGCAGTACATTGCTCTTCATCTTCATCGTGGTGTGGGGCATCGCGGCGGACCGGGAGCACTTCATCCGCTTCAAGGCGCCCGGCGTAATCGACCTGGACCTGCCGGCGGCGGGGCGGTATGTGCTGTATTGCGAATACACCCTGACGCCCGACAGCCAAGGCCACATGCGGCCGGGCATCATCGATCAGATCGTGCCGAATATGCAGGCCGTGCCGGATGGCGACCGCGTGGAGATGGAGCCTGCCGACAAGAACGGGCAGTACAAGCTGCAACGCACCATTGGCGAGCCTATCAACGAATTCGTGCTGCCGCGCGGCGGCACCTGGCGTCTGACGACGGAACTCGCTATCGATGCTGATGGGGAGACCGCCAACCTCGCCATTATTCCGAATCCGGCCGGGCGCGCCATGCGCGCGTTTTTTGCCGGTTTCGTGTTCCAGATGCTGGCGCTGCTGGGCATCACGGCACTGGCCTACGCGATGCGGTGGCGCAATATGCGCGCGCAGGGCGCACCGCAAGGATGAACGAGTCCCTCCGCATACTGTTTATCAGCGCCGAGCTGAGCCCACTGATGAGCACGGGCGGTTTGGCCGAAGTAGCCGCTGCCCTGCCCCGCGCGCTCAAGGCGCAAGGGCACGATGTGCGCGTTGCTATCCCCCAGTGGCCCTCGGTTTCGGCGGAAATCCGCGGCAGCAAGGTGGCCACCTGCATCGCGGAAATGGGCGATCACACGCAATACGGCGCTCTGTGGGAAGGCCGGATTCCCGGCACCGACCTTCCGCTCTACACCGTGCAGCACGATGGTTTCTTCCAGCGGGCGACGCCCTACGGAAGCAAGGAGCACGAGTTCGGGGACAATGCCGAGCGCTTTTGCTTCTTTAATCTTGCCGTGCTCGACGGCTTGCCGCAGACCGGCTGGAAGCCGGACTTGGTGCATTGCCACGACTGGCACGGCGCGGCGGCCCCCATTTTCCTCAAGACCCGCTTTGCACAGCACCCGCACTGGCGCGGCGTGCCTTCCCTGTTCACCATCCACAACATCGCCTTTCAGGGACGCTACGGCCTCGACAAAGCGGGCAGCACGGGGTTGCCAGAGGAATTGCTGCACAACGGCACGGTGGAATATCACGGCGACCTGAACCTGATGAAGGGCGCGCTGCTGTTGGCAGACCGGATTTCCACCGTGAGCCAGCGCTACGCCGAGGAAATCCAGACGCCGGAGTATGGCGAGGGACTCGACGGCGCGCTGCGGAGCCGAGCGAAAGATCTCAGCGGTATCCTCAATGGCGTCGACTACGGCGTCTGGCATCCGGCCAACGACACCTTCATCCCCGAGCGCTACGACGCCTCGGACCTCCGCGGCAAGGCCGTGTGCAAGCGCGCGCTGCGCGACCACTGCGGCCTGCCCGACGCGCCCGTGCCGATGTTCGGCATGGTAAGCCGGCTCTATTGGCAGAAAGGCGTCGACCTGCTTGCCGAGGCCGTGCACAAACTCGAAGACCTGCCGTTCCAACTGGCCATCCTCGGCGCGGGCGACGCTGACATGGAGGGACGCGTAAGCGATCTCGCCGAACGTTTCCCGAGCAAGGTCTCCGTATCGCTGAAGTATGACGCCGTGCTGGCCCACCTGATCCAGGCGGGTGCCGATTTCTTCCTGATGCCCTCGCGCTACGAGCCCTGCGGCCTGAGCCAGATGTATAGTCTCGCCTACGGCGCGCTGCCGATTGTGCGGCGCACCGGCGGGCTGGCCGACAGCATTCACGACCTCAATCCGGTGAATGAGAAATACGGCCGGGCGAACGGCATCTCCTTCGTGCCGAAAACGGTGCAGGCCGTGGAACGCGCGATGGTGCGCGCGACGAAACTCTATGCCGACGCGCCCGCGTTCTCGGCGCTGCAACAGCGCGGCATGGCGCAGGACTTCTCCTGGACGCGCAGCAGCGCGGCGTACGAACTACTTTACCGCGATGCCATCCGGCAAGCTGCAGCCGCCTGAGAAGTCCGCCATGCAGCAACCGCACCTGCATTCATTGACGACTTCGGAAGAATCCGAAACCGAGGCGCTCGGCGCCGCGCTGGCCGCGCTGCTGCCCCGCCCTGCCGTCATCGCGCTGCACGGCGATCTGGCCGCGGGCAAGACGGCCCTGGTGCGCGGGCTCGCGCGGGCGCTGGGATTCGAGGGCGCGGTGAATAGCCCCACCTTTACGCTCATCAACCAATACGGCGACGCCCCGCCGCTCTACCACCTCGACCTCTACCGGCTCGACTCGCTGGACGAACTGGCAGAGCTGGGCATCGAGGATCTTTTCGACCAGGGACTCTGCGCCATCGAATGGGCCGAGCGCGCCGGACGGCTCCTGCCCGAGCAGCGCATCGAAATCCGACTCGAACACGCCGGCGCCGACCTGCGCAGCATCGAGATCGAAAACCGCGGCCTGCTGGCCGACGGCTGGCAGGATGCGCTTTCTTTTGACAGGATAACTGGATGACTGGATTGAAGAGGGACGAAGACAAGAGTTTGGACAGGATTTACAAGATTAACATGATTGGAAGACGGGAAGGATTGACGGTCTTGATGCCTGCCTATTGATTTTTCCCAATCCTGTAAATCCTGTTAATCCTGTCAAAAAGTCTTGATCCCTCTTCATTCCAGTCATCCAGTTATCCTGTCAAAAAAACTCCCCCTACTTCGCGAGCAGCAAGGCCATGTCGAAGAACTGGCCACCGGCGTCCTGGTGGACATGCGCTGCGAGGGTGTTTGTGCCGGGCGTAAGGGCGGCGCGTACGGCCTCGGTCACGTCGAAGGATTCATAGCGCACGCACCACTTGTCCCGGCTCCAGAGCGGCTTCCCGTTCAGGTAGAGGTCCGTGTCGTCATCATGAAAAATGACCAGCACCGCGCTGAGGAATTCGGCATCGCTGCACTCGAATTCCTGCCGTAGCCAGAGATCATCGCACCGCCACTTGGTCTCGATGCTGCGGCCGTAGTCGCCGCCAATCAAACCGAATGGCGCCGCGCCCGTTTTCCACGCGCCGTCGTCGAAGCCCTCGCCCTGCCAGCCATCGGCGGGCTCGTCGGTGGTGTACCGCCACGGCGCCGCATTCGGTGCATCGTGCACCGAGCCGACGAGCACCGACCATGCGCCCGGCTTGCTGGTCTCGGCCAGGCTCGCCGCCGTGGGCGGATTCTCTTCATACGCCGCCGTGCGTGAAAGCACGGCATGCAGTTTCTCCACATCGAACTTAGGCGTACGGTCGAATTGATAGAGCCCGTTCTGCTCCTGCTCGACATCGGTGAGCTGCGTGTAGCACAGGCCGAAGTGATAACGACTGTCGAGAAGCGCATTGGTCAGCCCCGCGAACCGCTCGTAGAAGGCCTCGATGCTCTCCGGCGCGTTGCCGTAGCCCCAGGCGCTCTCGTCCAGGCTCCAGCCGATGCCGCCGTATTCGCTCACCATAAACGGCACCTCCGGCCGACCGATGCCATAGCGCTCGGGCAGGGCGACGGGCGAGCTCCACGAGAAGCCGCCGGTCCAGCGCTCGCGGAAGGAATGCGGCTCCTGGTCGTAGTCGTGCGCGTCCAGCACTTCCGGATGCGCGGCGGTGTGTACCCAGCCGCTCGATTCGATCACCGGCCGCGCCGGGTCGATGAGCCGCGTGAGTTCGAGCACCGCGCGCTGCAGGTTGCCCGCCGCGGCCGGGGTCTCATTGAAGGGACACCAACCGATCAGGGCCGGGTGGTTGCGGTCGCGCGCCATCACCTCGCCCCACTCCCGCACGATGTTCGTATCGACCGCCGGATTGTCGTAGCGCGCGCCGTAGCTCGGGTATTCGCCCCAGACCAGGTAGCCCATCGTGTCGGCCAGATTCAGGAAGACGGGCTCGAAGACCTTCTGGTGCAGGCGCGCGCCGTTGAAGCCCGCCGCCTTCGACAACTCGATGTCGCGCCGCAGCGCGTCCAGGCTCGGGGCCGTCCACACGCCCTCCGGGTAGAAGCCCTGGTCCAGCACCAGCCGCTGGAACACCGGCTTGCCGTTCAGCAGAATCGCGTTGCCATCGATGCTCACGCTGCGCATGCCGAAGTACGTACCCACCGAATCGACGACCTCTTCCCCGCGCTTGAGGTCCAGCTTCACGTTGTAGAGAAACGGGTCCTCGAGCGTCCACAGGTGCGGCTCGGGGATGGAAATCAGCATCTTGTTGTCGCGCCACTGGGCGCGCGCCATGGACCGCGCCGCCAGCTGGTCCGGGGTGTGCACGTCGGCCTGCAGAATCAGCCCGTGCGCAGGCCCCTCGATATCGACCGTCAGCAGCGCCACTCCGCTGTCCACGTGCGGCTCAATGTGGACGCCCCGCACGTAGCTTTCCCCCACGCCCTCCAGCCAGACCGTCTGCCAGATGCCGGTGGTCGGGGTATAGAAAATGCTCTCGCTCTTGCCGGAGATGGACTGCTTGCCGAGCGGCTGCATACCGCTGGCCGTGTCGTCGAAGGCATGCACTACCACCGTGTTCTCGCCGGCGCGATCGACGACCTCCGTCACGTCGAACCAGAACGGCGCATTGCCGCCCACATGCTCGCCCATCCGCGTGCCGTTCACCCACACCTCCGTGCGCCAGTCGCACGCGCCGATGTGCAGCCGCACACGAGGGCTCGTCCAGTCCTGCGGCACCGAGAACGAACGGCGGTACCAGACATTTTTCACGAACTCGCGCCGCTCCAGCCCGGACAGTTTGCTCTCCCGGCAGAACGGCACCACGATCTGGTCGGGGTAAGGCTCCGCGCCCAGAAAGCGTTCAGCCTCGTCCTCATTCGTCTCGCCGAATTCCCACGTGCCATTCAGGTTCGCCCACTCCGCGCGGTACATATCCGGCCGCGGATGCTCGGGACGGGGAATATCCTGGGCGTGGGCGGCGTGGATGGATCCGGACAAGACGAACAGCACAAGCACGGCAATACGATGCATGGTGAAACTCCCTCGCAAAAAGCGGCCGCTATGATATCGCCGGGGCACAAAGATCCGCCACTCTCGGGTTGACTTCCCCCCTGCGATCTGATAGATTTCACCGGTCTTGACAGACTGCCAGCGGGCATTTTGTACCCTGTTGGCGGAAATCGCCGGGAAGCGCAAGCCTGGCACCTCTGTTAAGCGATTATATAGCAGGGACTTCCGAGGAAAACCTCGTACAACGGTCGAAGGCGGCGCTTGGCTCGATACTCACGTGAAATCATCCGAGAGGTCGTAGCGGCCAACGACATCGTCGAGGTCATCGGGGCCTATCTCGACCTCAAGCCGTCCGGCGGGCGGCGGTGGAAGGCACTCAGCCCATTCAGCCAGGAGAAAACTCCGAGCTTTTTGGTGAGCCAGGACCGGCAGACCTTCCACTGCTTCAGCACCGACCAGGGCGGCGATGCCTTGTCCTTTTTGATGAAAGTTGAAGGATTGACCTTTGCCGAGGCGCTGCGCAAGCTGGCCGAGCGCGCGGGTATCCAGCTGCCGGCGGCGAGCCGGGGCGAAGAAAAGGCCGACAGCCTGCGCAGTCAGCTGGCGGAATTCAACGCCTTCGCGGCCGGGTTGTACCGCAGGCTGCTGGAAGAGCCCCTGAAGGGCAGCGCGGCGCGGAAATACCTGGAAGGCCGGGCACTGAAGCCGCAGACGATGCAGCGCTTCGGGCTGGGCTTCGCGCCGGACAGCTTCTCGACGATGCTCGACGCGGCTGCTGACAAGGGCTGGAGCCGTGACGTGCTGGACGCGTCGGGTCTGTTTAAGGAAAGCGAGCGCGGGCGGCAGTACGACTTTTTCCGCAACCGCATCACGTTTCCGATTAAGGATATCTCGGGCAATGTGGTGGCGTTCGGCGGGCGCGATCTGGGTGATAGCCCCGCGAAGTACATCAATTCGCCCGAGACGGCGTTATACAAGAAGGCGCGGGTGCTGTACGGACTGCACGACGCGCGCGAGGCCATCCGGAAGGCGGGCTTCGCCGTGCTGGTGGAAGGCTACTTCGACCTGCTCCGCTGTTTCGACGCGGGCATCGAGAATGTGGTGGCCACTTGCGGCACGGCGCTGACCGAAGAGCAGGCGAACCTGGTGCGGCGGTACGCGGGCGAGGTGGTGCTGGTGTACGACGGAGACGCGGCGGGCATCAAGGCGGCCCTGAAGGGCACGCGCCTGCTGGCGGCGGCGGGGCTGACGGTGCGCGCGGCGGCGCTGCCGGGCGGCCAGGACCCGGACGACTTTGTGAAGGCCGAAGGCGCGGAAGCGATGCGGCAGGTGCTGGAAGAAGCGCCCGACTTCGTGACGTTCTACGCCACGATGAGCGAGGCGCGCCTGACGACCATTGAAGGCCGCACGGCGGTGGCGCATGAACTGTTCGAAATCGTGCGGGGCATGAACGACGAGCTCCGCGCGGACGCCCATTTGAAAGCGATCGGCAAGGCGCTGGGTCTCAGCGACTGGGCCTGCCGGAAGGAATACGAGAAACTTCGGCGTGGCGAGGCGCGTCCAAGGCCTAATCTGAACGAGGCGCAGGACGAGCCGAAACGGCGGATTCCAAAGGACGAAATCGTCTTCGTGGCGGCGCTCCTGCAGGAGCCTTCGCTCTTGGCCCAGGTGCGCGAAGCCGAGGAGGCGATGCAGGCGGACGACCCCGCGCTGGCGGAGGTGCTGGAGGCGCTGCTGGAGCAGGGCACGAGTGTGGATGTACACGGCCTGGGCGGCGACGCAGCGCGGTTGTTTACCGCGGCGGCCGGCCAGGAGCCGGTGGACGAGGAGCAGGCGAAGGGGCTGGTGGAGAAGCGGATGAACCGCATGCGCCGCGCGGCGCTCGAAAACGAGCGCGCCCGCATGCAGGACAAGATACGCCGGGTGGAAAAGACCGACCCGGCGGCGCTGAGCGAACTGATGGTGGAGCTGGTGCGCATCGGCCAGCGGATAGAGCGGCTGGGTGCGGCATAAAAAAGAATGAAACGGCTTCCGGGCCGCAGGGATTTAGTGTAGTACGGGCGGTACAACCTCGCCGGGCGAGCGGATAAAGGTGAAATATGGCGGTGTCTCCGAAGAACAAGCACGACAAGAAGAAGGCCCAGGAACTGCTGGAGGAGGTCAAGAAGAGCGGCAAGATGTCGGTCGACCAGATGGCCTCCATCCTGCCCGAGGACGCCTCGTCGGAAGAAATCGACGAGGTGATGATGACGCTCAGCGACACCGAGGTCGAGGTGGTCGATAACTACAAGATCGACTCCGAGAAGAAGGAAAGCGACGAGCGCAAGGCGGCGGTGCAGCGCAAGGCGGAACTGAAGCGCGAAGCCGCGCACAGCCGCATGGAACGCGCCGACGACCCGGTGCGCATGTACCTGCGCGAAATGGGCCGCGTGCCGCTGCTCACCAAGGACCAGGAAGTCGCGATTGCCAAGCGCATCGAGGCGGCCGAGAACGAACTGACCGACCTGCTGCTGAGCACGCCCTACACCCTGAAGGAGATTCAGATGGTGGCGGCGCGCCTGCTGGCCGGGCGCCTCAGCTTCGCGCAGATCACCGCCGAGGAAGACATCCCCGCGCAGCACCGCTTCGTGAAAGACCTGCCCTTCCTGATGGAACGCATGGTGGAAATCGACCTGCTGATTGAATCGCAGGAGAAGCGCGCGCGCCGCCGCGGCCTGGGCAAGAAGAGCCGCGAGAATATCGAAGAGAAAATTGCCGAGCACCGCGCCGAGCAGATTGAAATCGTGCGCCGCTTCCGCCTCAAGACCAAGGAAGTGATGAAGATCGGCCGCAAGATCAAGGGCCTCAAGCGCCGCATCCAGACGGCGAAGGACGAGATCGACCGCATCGAGCGCGAGGTGGGCATGGAGGCCGAACAGCTGCATGCCACGGCGGTGAAGGTGCGCCGCAGCGCTGCGGCCGCCCAGCGCATGGGCGTCGAGCGCGACCTGATGCTCGACGGCGAGCGCCGCCTGCAGCTGGCGCAGCGCAAGATCGACCAGATCGAGGCGGATGCGCAGCTGAACGCCGACCAGATCAACGTGCTGATCAACGAGATCAAGGAAAAGGAAACGAAGATCTACAAGGCGAAGATGGAGCTGGTGGAAGCCAACCTCCGCCTCGTGGTCAGCATCGGCAAGAAGTACACGAACCGCGGCATGTCGTTCCTCGATCTCATCCAGGAAGGCAACATCGGCCTGATGAAGGCGGTGGACAAGTTCGAGTACAAGCGCGGCTACAAGTTCAGCACCTACGCCACCTGGTGGATCCGTCAGGCGATCACGCGCTCGATTGCCGACCAGGCCCGCACCATCCGCATTCCTGTGCACATGATCGAAAGCATCAACAAGCTGGTGCGCACGAGCCGCCGCCTGGTGCAGGAATACGGCCGCGAGCCCAGCCCGGAAGAAATCGCGGAAGAGATGGAGATGTCCGCCGACAAGGTCCGCAGCATCCTCAAGATCGCGCAGGAAGCCATCAGCCTCGAAACCCCCGTGGGCGACGAGGGCGATTCGAGCTTCGGCGATTTCATCGAAGACAAGTCCGCCGAGAACCCCGCGAACAGCACCGCCTTCGCCGTGTTCCAGGAACGCCTCGACGAGGTGCTGGGCACGCTCACCGAGCGCGAAGAAAAGGTGCTGCGCCTGCGCTTCGGCCTCGGCGACGGCTACCCCCGTACACTCGAGGAAGTCGGCAGCGTGTTCAACGTCACCCGCGAACGCGTGCGCCAAATCGAGGCGAAGGCCCTCCGCAAGATGCGCCACCCCACGCGCTCCCGCGACCTCAAGCCGTTCATGGAATGGACCATCAACGGCGGCTGAGGCCACTGCAAACGACACCCCCACCGCCCTCCGGCCACACCGCCGGAGGGCGTTTTGTTTTGCTGCTGCATTCGGTGGGGCGAATGTCTCATGAGCCGAGGATGATGGTCCGTCGTCAGGAATGCGCTCCGGCACCACCACCCCCGCGCCACGATGGCGCGCGGGTACGCTCGCCCTAACGGCCGCGAAATTCGGACCGAAGATAGCCCACCTCCGTCATTGCGAGCGAAGCGCGGCAACCTCTTTGACGCGAGGACAGCGGTACCGGGCGGGCGCAAGACCATGCAATCCCTCTGTCGGTATCGTCCGTACTGAACGAGGCGCTGCCACTCCAAGTTACCCCCGCGCCAAGGAGGTTGCCGCGTCGCTCGAAGACTCGCTCCTCGCAATGACGGAGGGGGGAGTGGTTAGAGATCTTGTAGGTCGCGGGTTCTACCCCGACATCTTGGCGCGGAGGTGATGGTGCCGCGGTGGAATCTTGGTGACGGACCGGCGTCCTCGGCTCATGGGACATTCGCCCCACCGGTGCGGAGCCATCGCCTCGCCGGGAGCGCTGCTCTCCAGAGCGGCTCTTGGCGCGGAGGCGTCTTCGCGTCAAGAAGGCTCGCGGGTACGCTCGCCCTACCTTGCAAGCATCTTCGTGCAGCTTGCTGCCTTGGAGTGCGCAAGACTTGCTTGCGCTTTCGTGGAGGGAGCTTGCTCCCGGCGTCGTCGGGGCGACC
>WGMK01000014.1 GCA_016125095.1 Candidatus Hydrogenedens sp.
ATCGACCATCAGCACCATCGACCGCGCCCTGACCAGCGTGAACACGCTGCGCGGCAACCTCGGTGCGATTCAGAACCGCCTCGAGTTCACCATCAACACGCTGGCGATTCAGGAAGAAAACAGCTCGGCTTCGGAGAGCGCTATCCGCGACGCGAATATCGCCTACGAAACGATCCGTTTCACCCGCAATCAGATTCTGGTGAGCGCCGGCACGTCGGTTCTCGCGCAGGCCAACGTCGTTCCTCAGACCGCACTGACGCTGCTGGGATAACCCGGCGCTAGCCTAAGAGGAATCGGAGTATGAAGCTAGAAGGCATAGCCGTGCAGCAGCTCCGCGCTGCGGCCGCGCCGCCTGATGCGGATGCTCCAAAACCTGGCACCGCCCGAGCGGTTGAACGTCCGCCGCAGGAAGCGGCGGCGGTCAAGCCGAGTGAGGAGCAGGTGCGGCGCCCCGAGCGAGCGCCGGAAAGCGCCCCCCGGGCGCCGTCCTCCAAGCCGCGCATCAGCGTGGACGAGGCCAGCAACCGGCTGATTGCACAAGTGGTTGATCAGAACAACGAGGTGATTAAGCAGTTTCCGCCCGAGGCGATACTGCAGTTCACCGCGAGGTTCAGAAAGCTTCAAGGACTGCTCTTCGACGAGAGCGTCTAGGAAGATTCGCAGGGAAGCTTGCACAGGTCCCGGAGGGTTGCGGCCCTCCGGGACGCAGCTATTTCCGGGCGTCCGCCGCGGCGAGTATGGCCTGGTGCAGTTCGGCGGCCGCGGCCTGCGGGTCGGGCGCGGCGGTCACGGCCGTCACCACGGCGCAGCGGCGCGCGCCCCGGGCCAGCAGCGGCGCGATATTGCCGGGCTTGATGCCGCCCATGCAGGTGAAGGGCACCCGCAGCGACGGCGCGATGGCGCCGATGGCATCCGGCCCGAGCGCGTCGCAGCCGGTCTCCTTCGTCTGCGTGGCATAGATGGGGCCGATGTTCACATAGTCCGCCCCGGCATCCTGCGCGCGCAGCGCCTCGTCGAGGTTGTGCGAGCTGGCGCCCAGCAGCAGATCGGGCGCGATGCGGCGGGCGTCCGGCAGAGGCAGATCGCTCAGGCCCAGGTGCACGCCGTCGGCCCCGCAGGCCAGCGCGATATCCACGCGGTCGTCGATGATGAGCGACGCGCCCGCGGCATGCGTGCGCGCATGGAATTCCTTCGCCAACGCGAGGTATTCGGCGTCGGGCAAATCCTTCTCGCGGCACTGCACATGGCGTACGCCCGCAGCGAGGCAGGCATCGAGAATCTCCAGCGGCGACCGCCCCGCGCAGAACGCGGAGGTGATGACGACATAGAGTCCCGGCCGATCGAAGCGGGCCAGGCGTTCCGCGCGCAGATTGCTCATCCGCCTCCCACGAAACGCACCAGCTCGAGCACGTCGCCCTCGGCCAGCGTCACGTCGGCGTAGCGGCCGCGCTCAACGATGTCATCATTGCGCTGCACCACCACGGGCACTTCGCTTAGGCCGAGCAAATCGACCACCGCCGCCACCGTCGCGTCGTCCGGGATGTCCCGCGCTTCGCCGTTAATCATCACGTTCATGGCGCGCCCTAGGCCAGCGACCAGCCGGCGCGGGGCTCGCGCTGCAGGAACTGGTTCGCCGCTTCATTGTTGGTGATCTTCATGTTCTCGCCGTCCCACTCGATGGGGCCCTCGGTGCGCAGCGCGATGTTACCCAGCAGCACCATCTCGGTCAGGCCGGCGGCGTAGTCGAAGTTCGACCAGGTCTCGCCCTCGCCCTTGCACGCCGCCACCCACTGCAGCTGATGGCCCTTCGAGGCGCTCTCCACCTCGATGTCCTTGTGCTCGTAGGCCTCCATGGCCGACTCGGGGATGAGCTTCATGCCGTTGCTGTAGGTGCCGCCGAGGATCTTGCCCTTGGTGCCGATGAACAGCGAGCCGCCGTCGTTGTCGCCCAGCGGCTTGTCCTTCGGCAGTTCTTCCGGCCACTCGAATTGGTTGCCGCCGTCGTGCCACTTGAGCGTGACCGCGGGCAGGCCGTCGCCCCGCGCGGGGAATTCATAAGTGATAATCGACGACTTCGGCGCGGTCTCCGGAAAGCGCTCCGAGGTCTCGGCCGACACGCGCGAGGGCGCGCCCAGCTGCAGGCCGTAGTACGGCGAATCGAGGATATGGCAGCCCATGTCGCCCAGCGACCCCGTGCCGAAATCCCACCAGCCGCGCCAGTCGCGCGGGCAATAGGCGGGGTTATAAGGACGCTCGGGCGCCGGCCCCAGCCACAGGTCCCAGTCGAGCGTCTCCGGCACGGGCGGCGTGTCGGACGGGCGCGGCACGCCCTGCGGCCAGCTGGGGCGGTTGGTCCAGCAGTTCACCTCGGCAATCTCGCCGATGGCCCCCAGCTCGACCCATTTGCGCAGGCGGTGTACGCCCGGAAACGAATGGCCCTGGTTGCCCATCTGTGTGACCACGCCGGTTTCCTTCGCCACGCGGCGCATGGCGCGCACCTCGGATATATCGTGCGCCATCGGCTTTTCCACATACACGTGCTTGCCCAGGCGCATCGCTGCCGTGGCGGCATAAGCATGGATATGATCCGGACAGGCGATGACCACCGCGTCGAAGTTCTTCGCCTCCTTGTCGAACATCTCGCGCCAGTCCTTGTAGGGCTTGGCATCGGGCCAGCGCTTGTAGGCGTCCGCCGCGCGGTTCGCGTCCACATCGGCAATCGCGACAATCGGATCCTTCGCGCGCGTCACCTGGCCCAGGTCGTGCATGGCCTGTCCACCGCCGCCCACGCCCGCAATATACAGCCGGTCGCTCGGGGCCGTGTGGTCCGGGCCGCCCAGCACATGCCGGGGAACAATCATGAACCCCGCGCCAATGGCCGCCGCCTTGCCCAGAAACGCCCGCCGCGTCGGTTTGCTCTTCGCCATGATGCTGCCTTTCGTCGTGTAAGAAGGAACCCGGTTCAATGCACCATTGGACCACCCCGCGCGGCCTTTGGTTTTGAATGTGGCAGCATAGCAAACACCCCCGGCGCGCCGGTAGGATTCCGGCATGGGTGAAGATTTGTTTGAGAATGCTGCGCAGGAGCGGTTGCGCCGGGAAGCGCCGCTGGCGCGCCGGGTGGCGCCGCGCACGCTGGACGATCTGCTGGGCCAGGGGCATATTCTGGGGCCGGGCAAGATTCTGCGGCGCGCCATCGAGGCCGACCGCATCACGTCGCTGATTCTGTATGGCCCGCCGGGCTGCGGCAAGACGGCCTTGGCGCGCATCATCGCCATGCGGACGAAGTCGGCTTTCGAGCCTTTGAACGCGGTGACCAGCGGCGTGAAGGATCTGCGCGCGCTCATCGAAAAGGCGAAGCAGCGCCGCATCCACGAACAGCGCAAGACGATTGTCTTCGTGGATGAGATCCACCGCTTCAACCGCGCCCAGCAGGATGCCTTGCTGCCCGACGTGGAGAACGGCAACATCGTGCTAATCGGCGCGACCACCGAGAATCCCTTCTTCAGCGTGGTGGCGCCGCTGCTGTCGCGGTCGCAGATATTCGAGTTCAAGCGGCTGGACGAAGACCAGTTGACGCAGCTGCTCGAGCGCGCGCTGGCGCATCCCGAACTGGGCCTCGACTTTGCCGTGCAGGCCGAGGATGCCGCGCTGCGCCACATCGCGCTCTACGCCGAGGGCGATGTGCGCCGGGCCATGGGCGCGCTCGAGGTAGCCCTGCTCACCACGCCCCCCGAGGACGGCGTCATCCGCATCACCGAGGAGGTGGCGAAGGAATCGATTCAGCGGAAGATGCTGCATTACGACGGCAGCGGCGACGAGCATTACGACGCGGCCAGCGCCATGATAAAGAGCATGCGCGGCAGCAACCCCGACGCGGCGCTCTACTGGATGGCACGCATGCTCGAGGCGGGCGAGACCCCGCGCTTCGTGGCGCGGCGCATCGTCATTGCGGCCTCGGAAGACGTGGGCAATGCCGACCCGATGGCGCTGGTGGTGGCGAACAACGCCTGGCAGGCCTGCGAATTCATCGGCATGCCCGAGGCGCGCATTCTGCTGGCGCAGGCGCTCACCTATGTGGCCTGCGCGCCCAAGAGCAACGCCGCCTACGCCGCCATCGACGCGGCCCTGGCCCACGTGCGCGAAGAGAAGACCGCCGAAGTGCCCGCCCACCTGCAGGACGGCCACTACAAGGGCGCGAAACAGCTGGGCCGCGGCATCGGCTATGCCTACGCGCACGACCACCCCGAAGGCTACGTCACCCAGGACTACGGCGTACCGCGCGGCACCTTCTACCACCCCACCGACCGCGGCAAAGAAGCGGAATTCCGTGAACGCCTTGCCCGCTTCGACGCGCGCGACGCCGGGGAAGAGCCGGAATCGTAGGATGGGCCTCGGCCCATCTCCTGGCGCCAAGGCGGCCGGCACCATCGCGAATCGTCAGATGTAGTACATGTCGGGCTTGTCGGCGTTCTCGGCGATTTCGTTCAGCAGGATCTTCTGCATTGAGGACTTGAGGCCCTGAGCCACGCGGTTCCAGGCGGGGCGGAGTTCGGCCGAGGCATCGTCGCCCAGGGGCAGCTGGTCTTCAATGGGGCCGTCAATCGCGGTCACGATGTCGTAGAGCGTCACGGTGTTCGGCGCTTGCGCCAGCAGATAGCCGCCCTGCGCGCCGCGCACACTCTGCACCAATCCGGAGCGCTTCAGCTGCAGCAGGATGTGCACCAGGTACTTTTCGGGGATGCCCCGCCGCTCGGCGATCAGCGTGCTGTTTACGGGGTCGCCCGACTGAAATCGCAGGGCCAGTTCGAGCATCGCCCGGCAGGCGTATTCGCATCGCGCCGATATCCGCATGGCATCTCCTGAATGTCCATTAATCCTGATTACTCTAGTAAGTATTGCCGCCCGGGTTTGGAGAATGCAACTTATCAGGGCGCTGCCGGCCCGATCCCCGCCTTTCTCCTTTTACTTTGGGCGGCAGGGGTTGATAGGCTAGACCGTTTCACGCCCCAGAGATACGCTTTGGGGCCGGTGCGGTGGGGATTTTTCCGTGTCCGTAGACCTGACGCTCTTTAATCAGTGGGTGGATCAGTACCAGCTGCATCAGTCGCTGCCGTACGGCTTTCTGATCCTGGGCTTTATTCTCGCGGCCTCCATCGTGTTCCGGCTGGTGTTTCCGCGCACGGAATGGCTGGGGCTGTTTCAGGGCCTGCTGGGCGCCTTCGTGTTCTTCCTCGGCGCGCTGTCGCTGGCCGCGCTGGCGCATGTGAATGGCGCCGCGTGGGACGCCGCAATCCGCGCGCGGCTGCTGTCCGAGCCCGTCCATTGGTACGGCGCCGTTACGCTGATCGCCTTGCACGTCGGGCTCATGGTCGCCGGCGTATTGAAGCCGCGCGACGAGCGCCACCCGCTGAACGATTTCTTCTCCGCCCTGCAGGGCTGCTTCGCCGCGATGCTGGTGGTGGGCTATGCCGCGTTCTTCTTCGCCGCCTACCGCTACTGGTATCCGATGTGGGCGGCCAAGCTGCACTTCGTGGTGCCGACCGCTTCCATGCTGGTGGTCGGGCTTTCCTGCCTGAGCTACACGGCCTTCAAGTGGTTTCCCAAGCTGTTCTACACGAACTATGTGCAGCAGGCCTGGGTGCTGGTGCTGCTGTCGGCGCTGTCGTTTCTCTCCATCGGCAATTACTTCGATTGGGGCAACTGGCGCTACGGCGCGTATGTGAACGCCTACGAGTTTTACCACTACTACATCGGCGCGAAGTATTCGCCCGAGGTCGGCTACTTCGGCATGTACGAGGCGACGATCGTCGCCGACCAGCAGGACCCCGCGTCGAAGGGCATTTTTAACGGCAGCGGCATCCGCAACCTGCACAACGGCCGCAAGGAATCAGAGAAGCTGGCGCTCGCCCGCAGCGAGGAAATCAAGGGCTGGTTCAGCGACGAGCGCTGGCAGGAGTTCCTGACCGACATCCGCTGGTTCAAGGACCACCTGGTCGCCTCGCGCTTCAGCGGCATGATCGGCGACAAGGGTTACAACGCGACGCCCGTGTGGACGATGATTGTGGGCGGCGGCCTAAGCGAGGCCATCAGCACCACCGACCCGGCACCGGGACTCATCGAGTATCCCATGAACGCCTACCGCGGCTTCATGAACTGGGTCTTCGCCGAGCCGCCGGGCACGCCGGACAAGCCGCTCTATCCTGGCCTGCGCTCGGAACCGGACGGCGAACCGAATGGCATGCTCTTCCTCGCGCTCATCGACCAGCTGATGATCATCGCCGCGCTGATTGCGGTGGGCTGGGCCTTTGGGCCGCGCGCCGTGCTGCTGATGATCATCGTGCTTGGCACCAGCTATGTGATGAAGTTTTCGCACATGAAGGGCGCCTACCTCCGCACCGATTTCTGCATGGCGCTCATCATCGGCATCTGCATGATGAAGAAAAACCACTACGGCTGGGCCGGCATGTTCGTCGCCTATTCCTTCCTCAGCCGCGTGTTCCCCGCCGTATTCTTCTTCGGCGCGGGTGCCAAGTTGGTGTGGCACACGGTGCCGCTGGTGCCGGCGTTCGTGAAAGACGTAGCGAAGCGCATGAAGGGGCTGGCCGGTTTCGCGGCCGCCATCACCTGCGGCTATCTCGCCGTCACGCTGGTGCTGTGGGCGGGATTGCGCATCGGCCTGCCATCCGCGCTGTCCGAGGTGTCTTCGATGAAAATCGCAGCGGGGGCGCTGGCCGTATTGGCCGCGGCGCTGCTCGCCAAGACCGCCCTCTGGGGCTGGTACACGAATCGGCTGCCGCGCCGGTATCTGTGGCTGTTCAGCACGGCGACGGCGACGGTGGTGCTAATGAATGCCGCGGCGTTTCTCTATCACACGGCCGCCAAGCCGGACCACCGCCCGGCGCTGTACACGCTGGATGATACCCGCCCGGCGGGAGAGAATCCGGACTTGGTGAACTGGCTGTGGGAGAAGCTCGGCACGGAGCGCACTTGGAAGCACGACGCGTGGGACGCCTTCGCCCGGCGCTTCGATGGCGGGCTGATCGTGTACGGTGAGTACGCCGCGAAGATCGGCAAGCACAACGAAGATATCTCGCCGTGGCGCGTGGGCCTGAAATACTGGTTCATCGGCGAGGGGCAGTCGTATCCCTTCTGGGCCGGATTCCAGAACGTGTACGACGCCTGGGTGGCGGATACGCAGAACGGCGTATCGACGCCGAAGCGGCTCGCCCATTTCGCCTCGAACACCTGGACCGAGCTGAACGCCGACCAGGCCGACCCGGAGGCCATGCAGGCGGGCAGCTACGAACGTATCAAGAACCGGGCCACGCTGCACCCGGGCATGACGCTGACCGAGGCGGCCTGGAAGGAATTCGAAACGAACAAGCCGCGCATCCGCAGCGCCATCCTCACCGCCAGCCCGCTCAATCAGGAGGCCTATAAGCTGATCGAGATCATGGCGCTGGTGCTGTGCTTCTTCCTCGTCGCGGGGCTGAAGGATTGGGAAGCGACGGCGTGGGGCTTCGTGGTGGTGCTCTTCCTCGTGTCCGCTACCTACTACTACTTCATCCTGATGCTGGTGCCGCTGCTATTCTTCTCGCCGAAGATCGACCGGCCGAGCCGCGCCATCGGCGTGCTGCTCATTCTACTGTTCGCGTGGCCCGGCTACTACATGAATTACATCATGGGCTGGAAGCAGGGCTTCCCCACGTACTACTACCACACGGTGATGTACTTTATCCTCGTGTTCTACATGATGGCGCTCGCCGGCGGGGATACCGCCGCGGCCGCGTGGAGGCTGCTCCGCGAACGCATGCAGCGCCCGCCCGCGCCCCCCGAGGCCCCTGCAGCATAAAAAAACAGGGCGGGCCGCTTTGGGCCCGCCCTGCGATTTTCTTCATGAAAGCCGCTTAAAGCTGTATGCAGACGGCCTTGGTTTCGAGGTAATTGTTGAGCGCCTCGTGGCCCATTTCGCGGCCCCAGCCGGATTCCTTGTAGCCGCCGAAGGGCAGGGCGGCGTCGAAGATGTTGTAGCAATTGATCCACACCGTGCCTGCGCGTAGGCGCTTGGCCAGCTTGTGCGCCTTTGAGATATCCTTGGTCCAGATGCCCGAAGCCAGGCCGTAGTTCGTGTTGTTTGCCACCGCCGCGATTTCGTCGATGTCCTTGAACGGCATCGCGGTCACCACCGGCCCGAAGATTTCTTCGCGCACGATTTTCATTTCGTGGTTGGTATTGACGAACACGGTCGGCTCGACGAAGTAGCCGCGCGTGCCCACGCGTCCGCCGCCGGCCAGGGCCTCGGCGCCCGCCGCGAGCCCCGCTTCCATAAAGGCGGTCACGCGGTCGAACTGTTCCTGCGACACCAGCGGCCCCATCTGGGTGTCGGCCTGGAATCCCGAGCCAACCTTGATCTGCTTGGCCGCGCCCGCCACGCCGTTCACCACGTCGTCGAAGATGCTGTGTTCGATGAACAGGCGAGAGCCCGCCGCGCAGCACTGGCCGTGGTTGAAGAAGATCGCGCTGGCCGCGCCCGGCACCGCGCTGGCCAGGTCGGCATCGGAGAACACGACGTTGGGCGATTTGCCGCCCAGCTCGAGTGTCACCTTTTTCAGATTGCCCGCCGCCGCCTGCACAATCAGCTTGCCCACCTCGGTCGAGCCCGTGAACGCGACCTTGTCCACCCCGGGGTGCGAGGCCAACGGCGCGCCGGTTTCTTCGCCGAAGCCGTTCACGATGTTCACGACGCCATCGGGGAAGCCGGCTTCGCAGATGAGCTGCCCCAGGTAGAGGGCAGAGAGCGGCGTCTGCTCGGCCGGCTTGAGCACCACCGTACAGCCGCAGGTGAGCGCCGGCGCCAACTTCCACGCCGCCATCAGCAGCGGAAAGTTCCAGGGGATAATCTGGCCCACCACGCCGATGGGCTCGCGGCGGCTGTAGGCTTGCCATTCCGTGCCCGGCGCGTACACCACGCTGATCGGAATCGAATCGCCCAGCAGCTTCGTGGCCCAGCCCGCATAATACCGGAACTGGTCCGCCGCCAGCGCCACGTCCGCCGCCTGCGCGATGGCGAAAGGCTTGCCGTTGTCCAGCGTTTCCAGCTCTGCCAATTCGCGCGCGTGCGATTCGATCAGGTCGCCCAGCTTCCAGATCAGCTTGCCGCGCTCCGACGGCGTCATCGAATGCCACGGACCCGATTCGAAGGCCTTGCGCGCCGCCGCCACCGCCGCGTCAATATCCGCCGCATTGCCCCGCGCCACCTGCACCACTTCCTCCCCAGTCGCCGGGTCCACCACCCCGAAAGTCTGTCCCGAGGCGCTGTCTACCCATTTCCCGCCAATCAGCTGCTGCCGCGGCGACGACAGAAACTGCAAGGTCCTTTGGCTCAGGTCGTAATCACTAGCAACAGCGCACATGGAAAAATCCTCCTCGGTTCAGGCCCGCGGCCTCGTTTTCGCCACTCGACACCGGCAGCCCCGCCGGAAACCTCTACGATACCCGATCCGAAGCGGTTTGCCTAGGGGGACGTCTTGACTTGTGCAATTGATGTAAAGACGAATGGAATGAACACACACGGGCGTGGCGCTTCGGTCTCTCGCCCCCGGCAGGTCTACCGGTCGTGCATGCCCTTGCCGGCGAGGATCATCGGGCGGCATTTATCGATGCGTGATTCGCGGGTGGCGGCTTGCTTCGCGCCGGCGATGTGGATCAGGTAGCCCCGTTGACGTCCCGGGGTGAGCGCTTCGAATGCGGCCTTCAGCTCCGGATCTTTCGCCAGCCGCGCCTGCAATTCCGCGGGCACGTCGTGCTCGTCGGGCGCCTTGAAGGCTACCTTCGCGCCCGACCGCTCCAGCGCGGCGGCTTCGGCCACATAGGCCCGCAGCACCGGCGCGAGCGCGGCCACATCTTTGGCGCTCGTGAATCGAACCACCCGGGCCGACTGGGAATTCTCGCCCGGCGCCACGAGGATGCGCTTGGTATCCTTCAACAGCACGCCCTTGAGAAAACTGATCACGCAATAGTCGCGGAATGCGCCCAGCATCACGACATTGCGGTTGTCCAGCGTGTAGCATGGGCTGCCCCATTTGACCGTTTCCACCAGTTCCGACTCGAGCAGGAGTGCGCGCAGGGCCTTGAGTTCCGGCAGCCACTGCTTTGTCTTGCATTCGGGCGTGGGTCCAAGCGGACAACGCCCGCAGCCCAGCTCGAAAAATGCGTCGACCTTGGTATTTGGTTTGCTAACCGGCATCGATCGCCCTCCACGCCGCAGCACTGCCAACCGCAGCAGACACGACGCAGCATACCATACGACGCACCAAGTCCCGACGGCCGGCCAATATCGAGGGAAAAAGGGAAGGAAAGATGGTAGCGGTGCAGGGACTCGAACCCCGCAAGGCACACCCTACCGGTTCTGCCGCGAGTGGAGAGCCAGCGGACAGGATCGCGCGATCAGCCAATAACGACGCACCGAATAGCCTACAAGCCCCCTACGATGCCCCACACGCCACGCACGACACCGGACAGGCACCGGACACCCACCGGACAAGAAACGAGCACAATAAGAGCACAATGGACTTGGACGGCGTAGACGATGACTACGCGGCCTTGACGGCCTTGTGTGCCGCGTGGCCCGGCTTGCCGCCGGAAAGTAAGCGGGCGATTCTGGATATTGCCGCTTGTGGCCGCGCGTGAGTGCATCTTGAGGCTTGCGGAGTTATCATAGTGCCTAAGCTCTCGCCCTCTTCGTGGACGCGGTAGCAAGACTGACTTGACTGTATGACGTGGAGTCGAAGCACGAGCATGAAACCGGCGGGGAGTGCCGATGACGAACAACGGAACTGCTGAGAAACCGGGCGACACGAAAGGGCCGCTGTCTTACGGCATTATGGCCTTGCTCATAGTCCATCTTCTCCTCATTAACTCGCTACTCCTGATTATGCAGGTAGAGAAATACCGCGAAGTAACTAAGTATACCGAGGCTTACTCTGCCAATGAGTCAGACTTACATCTGGCCGCAACAGCCAGCGCTTTTGCGGCCTTAGTTCTGGCAGTAAGCGTCTTGCTCTGGGCATTCGGTTTCTACTGTGGGCTTTCCCTGTACAACAGAACCGCCAATGCCACTCGGTTTGTGAAGGGTTATATTGTACTCTCCCTATCCCATAAGGCAGCGGGGCTCGCTTGGCCTTTCCTCTCATGTACGACGTTGGGCAGTAGTGAGTCCATGTCCATCGAGGCCCAATTTGTTTTCGCCCTTTCGGTGGTTTGGTGGTTAATCTGGTATGCCTACCTTTCAAGGTCAAGCACGGCTTCGAGTACCACAGGCGATCAACAGTCTCGCCGCGCAAAGTCCATACGACGGCTCAACGACGCTCTGGTATCTGCCGTTCGCAAAGCGAACTGGGATGCCGCTTGCAGGTTGCTTGGCGATGGTGCCAGTCCAAGCGCTTCTTTCGGAGACGGACCCTCAGTGCTGATGTTTGCCGCAATGAAGGGTGAACGACCTATGGTTCAGCTTCTCTTGGAGAAAGGCGCAGACCCTAACTATCAAGACGTAGACGGGCTTACTGCATTAATGTATGCGGTGTCGGTCGGTGACGCTAAGGCCGCTGACACCATGCGGCGCTCAGGGATTGATTACCCTACTCCCTTTACGTGGATATCGAAATGCCTACTGGAACACGGCGCAGACCCCGATCTGCGCGACAAGTCAGGAATGACGGCACTCATGCCAGCTTCTGTGTCGGGGAAACTTGATCATGTCAAGCTCCTACTTGAGTTTGGATCAGATCCAAACGTACAAGAACAGAAAGGCTGTACGGCCTTAATGGGAGCAGCGATTCATGGTCATGGCGAAGTGGTACGATACCTACTTTCACACGGCGCAAAGATGGAAATCCGAAACTGTGATGCTCTGACAGCCTCGGACTTGGCGAAATCCGCCGGTCACTCGCATGTGGCGAAGCAGTTTGACTGAAATCGCTGATACACTTGATCGCGGGCGAGTGCATCTTGAGACACGCGAAGTTATCAAAGTGCCTACGCGCTTGCCTTGCATGTGTCGAATGGTTACGATTTCCTTTGCAGTGAAGCAAGGAGCCTGAATACGAAGTAGCGAACTGAATACATAGCTGTTTTTCAGCGTTTGAACTTGGGCGATTCCCCAAAAACTTCGAGCCTTCCGGCAACGGAAGGAAAACCAAGAATCGCGCAGGTGCAGACGCTCCCGATCTGGGAGCGTCGTTTGCACTGCGCTCTTGGTGGGGTCTCGAAGCCCCTTGGGGAACGTGGGCTTGCGGCGTTCCCTCTTTTCTTTGGTGCGTGCTGCCCACGGGAAACCGGGAGCGTGCATCATGGAAAAGCGATACATAGAGTTGAACTGTCCCCACTGCGGCGAGCAATTGAACGTGCGGGAGGAATACCGAGGGCGCACGGGCAAGTGCAAGCACTGCGGCCAGAGTTTCACCGTGCCGGACTCGCCAGACGCGGAAGTCTTCACCGGAAACCCCGGCATGGTGACGGGGATAACGGTAGATGACATAGCGCCACGTGCGGCTACGCCCCCGCCCCGCACCCCCGACAGCGTTTCAGCCCAAGGGACCGGCAAACGAAACTCCTTGATCGCTCTGATCGCGGTTTTGCTACTCGCGGGTCTGGCTTCCGCGTGGTATGTGCTATCAAATGTAGAGCGGGAACCCCGTGTATTCCTCACGAGCGGGGACCGCTACTACTTCTACGATCTCTGCCCCCGTGCGGTTAGTCTTGGCTTGACGAAAGACAGCCCCACATATCGGGAGAGTGTCGCCTTGGAGAAAGGCTACACTCCGGTGCCGCCTGAGCTGAGAGATACGGACGTACAGGCAGAACGCGCGGAGCGTGCAAGGCTTCAACAGGAAGCAAATGCCGCCCAGGCCGAGTATGACCGAATGCAGCGCGAGGAAGCCGAAGAGTACGCGAGACAGCAGGCTGAATGGGCTTATGAGCAGGAGCGTCAGCGAGTACTCGCCAACTTCTTGGAACGACACAGGCAGTATATTCGCGCCGCCATACTTGGAACGTTGTTAGACAGGGGAGAATCAACGAGCAACACGCGCTTTGGTGAGTTTTCCGTTTCGCAAACTGACACAAACTCGTATCGTTTTGACGTAGAGGTAGACACAAAAGGGGACGGTCGCAAGATTGAGTGGTATTACGTTGAAATAATGGTGCTCCCTAATGGGTCAGTTCACACTGTCTCTGTGGACATTAAGGATGTAACGCCACCAACAACACCTAGGCGAAAGTCAGTAATTCGTTATTGAATTCGATTTTGATTAATCGATCAAGCGAATTCCGAATCCGTGAGATTTTCAGGCCATGGGATTCCGGCATTAAAGCGTAACGGGAAATGTAAACAAGACGAGTCTGGGCCGCTTGCCTTGAAAAGAGAGAAACGAGCGGGATAATGATCCTGCTTTTTGTGACTTTATTCCAGCTCCATCCAGAATTGTCCCGCAAGCACAACGATTGACCAACCAACCAACCTATTTTATTTTACGAGTGATTAAATCGATAGGCTAAATAAATTTCACAATATATAATAGAGATTTAAAATTAATCTATCGGTTGGTGACTCGGGACAGCCCGCGTAGGATACCGCGATAGCGGCCCGTAGGCTTACGAGGTTGCCCGACACGAGGCGAACTAGGCCGGGAACAGTCCTTTACCAAGGGGAAGTGCTTACGAGGCGCACGGCGGTCTTGCGAAAAGTAAAGTCACAAAAAACGGGATCAATTTCTTGGCGGATATTGTGCGCTACACGGGCTACCGGCCACCGCCTAATCGGTGCCGACGTGCCGACCAGCCAAACGGCATAGTTGACTTGGGCCGCGCAAGGGTGTAGCCTTTCTTTGTCTCCAGTATGCACAGTCAGGCATTCGGGAACTATCCTGCGGACGCGGGAGACAGGACGAAACGATGCCCCTCATAGCCGAAGGGGTGTCCCTATGTGCCTTATAGGCTTTGGGTAAGTCATGTCGAAATAACCCCCGCAGGCTAGTATTAAGGTGGCTGTACTATGGAGATGTATAAAAATGGTGTGCCGCACCCAAGCGGCACGGGTGCCCTGCCGAACAAACCGGGCTGCCCTCTCGTAATCGATTCCCTTGCGAATCTTTCCCCGGATGCCTTGCTCAATGAGTTGGCGCTTTCCCGCGCTCTTGGTGTCTCTACGCGCACGGTGCGCCGTTGGGTTTCCAAGGGCGACTTGCCCCGCCCGTTCCCAATGGGCGCACACCGCATTTGGTTAGTGTCTACACTCCTAGCACACTTTCAGGATCGCGCCGATCAAGCCTGCAAGGAACAAGCCCGAGAGCTTGCACGAATCAAGCGCTATCTTGATTGATTATGCGTAACGCATAATCATAGGCTTTGAGTATGAGCAACGAGACCAACAAGCCACGGCGCGGACGCCCGCCCAAGAGTGAACCCAAGGGCGAGTGCATCCGCGTTCACATGACGGCCAGAGAGTTAGCATTCATTCAGGCTTACGCACGGAAAGCCGGAGTAGAGGCGAATTCCGAAGCCGTCATGTTGCTATGGCGAGAGAAAATGAGAAAGGGGCCGCAAGGTTAGACCTATGGCATACGTATTTCGGACCAAGGACAAGGATGGCAAGCCGCATCGGAAGTGGCGCTATCAATACGTTGACCGCTACGGCAAGAAGCGCACCGCCACGGGCACGAGCAGCAAGCGCGAAACTGTCCGCATTGCCGAGGAACACGGCGCAAAGGAACGAGCGATCCGTATCGGTATCACGGAAGCGCCAAGCACCTACGCGCTCAACCGGTCGCGTGATCTCAAAGAAGTCTTGGACGAATACATGACGTGGGGCAAACGCTACGGCGGACGGAAACACGGCACGGGCTGGCAGTCTGACCATGCCACGGTGAAGCGGCGTCACTTGGATTGGTGGAAAAAAGAGCTAGGTTTGAGCTGCCTGTCCGATTGCCCGGACTGCCTACCCAAGGTAGAGCGCGTGCTTGCAAACTTGGAGAGTGACGACTACGCGGGCAAGAGTCAACGCAACCGGGTTGAAGCTTTGCATTCCTTCTTTACGTGGTGCGTGAAGCGCAAGTATCTTCCCGAGCACCCCTTGACCGAACTTGGACGGCTGGACGCTACGCCCAGGGCGAATAAGCGTCTCGTTACCAAGGAAGAAATTGATCGCCTGCTTTCCGCTGCGCCGCTTGACCGTAAAATGCTCTACATGCTGGCGCTGGCAACCGGATTGCGTGTCAACGAGCTACGCTCCCTGAGCGTGGACGATCTGGACCGGGAGCGTTGCGGCGTTGTGCTCCACGCGGAATGGACCAAGAACCGCAAGAGCGGCTTTCAACCACTTACCCGCGCCCTTGTGCTCTCACTCTCCGCGTTCATTGAATCTGGCGTGACACAAGCACTCTACGCGAAGGGATACCGACACCACGGAGACCGTGACCGCGTTCCCAAGCACCCCTTGCTCTACGTGCCGCGCAACGTGTCCATACGATTCAAGCGCGACTTGGACGCGGCAGAGATTCCTCACGAGACTGAGCAAGGCAAGCTGACGTTTCACGGCCTACGGGTTGCCTTCATCAGCTACATGGCCGCATCGGGTGCGAGCGTGAAGGAAGTACAAACGCTGGCGCGGCACTCCACGCCCATGCTTACCATGAACGTCTACGCAAAGGTGCATGACCATGTGCTTGCGGATCGTGCGGGCCGCGTCACAATGGCGTTGTTGACACCATCGAGCACAATAGAAGCACAAAACGGGAGAAGGGCAAACGTAAGCCCTTCTCCCGTAACAAGTTCTATGGTAGCGGTGCAGGGACTCGAACCCCGGACACGTGGATTATGATTCCACTGCTCTAACCAACTGAGCTACACCGCCACTGGGTGCCGCAGAGCGCGGACAGCGAGGAAGTATAGCAAGCGGCGGCGGGGGGTTCCAGTTTTTTTCCGGGGCGGGCGGCGCGTGGCGCGCAGAGGGTATCTCCCGGACCTGGGCGGGTCGACACTCCATATCGCGTGTGGTAGGATACGCCGATTCACGGGCTGATGGACCAAGCGAGGCGGCATCATGAAATTGTGGATCTATCCTTTGGCGGCAGTGCTGGCGGTTTCTGCGCTGGCGGGGTGCGGTTCGAAGCAGGCGGCGGCGCCGGCGGAGGACAAGCAGCCAGCTACGGAGGCGCAGTTGTACGAAATCTGGGATCAGCTTTCTGCACAGCCCCCGGAGACCGTAGACCTGGAACTGGCGCGCGGCGTGGCGAACAACTTGGCGCAGGTAGGCCCGGACAAGCTGCTGCCGCTGTTGGACCGGATGGCGGAGGAGGATGCCTCGAAGACTTCGATGTTTTTGGCGATGGTGGCGCTGCGCCCACTGGTGAATGAACAGCATGAGGCGAAGCTGGTGGAGATTACGCAGCCGGACAAGCCGTCGCGGGCGCGCCGCTCGGCCATCGAGCTGCTGTCCACGCTGGGCACGGATTCGGCCAAGGCGCGGGTGAAGGAATTGATGGATGACGCCGACCCGCGGGTAGCCACGGGCGCGATGCTGGCGCTGCTGCACCTGGAAGATCAGCCGGACGCGGTCGCGCGGGTGCGGGAATTCTGGGACAGCACGGACACGCTGGACCTGGAGCGGCAGGAGATCGTGCGGCGTATCCCGGAACTGGCTGCGCCGTCGAATCTCGACATGTTTATTACAGCGGTGGGAAGCGTGGATTGGGACCCGACGGTCCGTCAACGCGCCATCGCGATTCTGGGCGGCTCTTCGGAAGAGCGCGCATACCAGGCGCTGCAGCAAGCGGCAGAGCGTTCGCCCGAGCCGCAGCTGCAGCAGCAGGCGAAGGTGGCGGCGGAGGCGGTGAAGCAGCGCATGGACCAGGGCCTGGGCGATCTGAAGTTTAATGTGCTGCCCGACGGCCGCACGGAAACGCAGATTCCGCTCGAGTCGAAGCCGAAGACCGAGTAATCCGCCCATGCCGACGCTTGCGTTCGCGCTCATCGTAAAGAACGAAGCGCGGATGCTGCCGGGCTGTCTGGATTCCATTGCGCCTGCGGCCGACGATATCGTCGTGGCGGATACGGACTCGGACGATGGCACGCGGGAGATCGCCAGCGGACTTGGCGCGCGGGTGATCCGCATTTCCTGGACCGACGATTTCGCAGCGGCGCGCAATGCTGCCCTTGCGGCGTGCGCCACCGATTGGGTGTTCGTCATCGATGCGGACGAGCGGCTGGCGCCAGAGGATCTGCCTCGGCTCCGATCGCTGCTCGAACTCCCGGAGGCCGCGTGGCGGGTGGTCACCCGCAATTATTCCAATGCCACGCATTACGAGGGGTTCACGACGTGCGCTCCCGACGATCCGTGGTCGCAGGGCCATGCGGGCTGGTTTCCCAGCACGAAGGTGCGGTTGTTTCCGCGCCGCGAAGGGGTATGTTTCGAAGGCGCGGTGCACGAGTTGGTGAATCCTTCGCTCGAACGGCTCGGCATACCCCTGCGGGATGCGGACTTCCCGGTGCATCATTATCCGTTGCAGCAGCAGGCCGACCGGCAGGCGTCGAAGCAGGCGCTGTATCTTCGCTTGGGGGAATTGAAGGCGCAGCAGCAGCCGGAAAACCCCAAGGCCTTCGCGGAGCTGGGCGAACAGTATATCGAGCTGGGGCGGCATGTCGATGCAGTGCGCGCCTATCGCACGGCGGTGTCGCTGGCGCCACACGATGCCCGCATGCTGGCAGGGCTGGGCGCGGCGCTGCTGCTGGCGGGAGAGCACCGAGCGGCTGCCCAGGCGCTGGATATCGCGCTCCGGCTGGAACCGGATCGTATCGAGCCGTGCCGAAACCGAGTGGTGCTGGCGCTTCAAGTACACGACTGGGCCGGCGGACTGGCGCTGGCCGAAGGGTATCTGGAATGCTTCCCGCAAGACAGCGAACTGCACCGCTACGCGGGCTTGGCGCTGGCGCGGCTAGGGCAACTCGAGGAAGCCCGACGCCATGCCTCATCCGCCGTGCAGTTGAATCCCGCGAACGCACAGGCGCATGCCTTGCTGGACAGTCTCAATGCGTCCGCCTGAGGCGCCGGGCTACGTCTTGCGCAGCAGGTAGTAGGTGTATCCGTAGGCGCCGTCGCTTCGGTCGAACAGCGCCGCCTCGGTTTCGAGTTCGTCGAGCAGCGCGTGGTCTTCCTCCGTGGCGGCCGGGCGGAGCGCGGCGATGCGCTGCCGCATGGGTCCGTAGAAGTTGCGGCGCCAGGCCATTTCGGGCAGGCGGTGCGCGCCGAGCACTTCGTAGCCCGCGGCGGCGGCGCGCGCGAGGTTTTCCGCCTCGGTACCCATGGCTGGGTAATTGGATTCCCAGTAGCCGCGCGCCTCCTCGGGCGGCAATTCGGTGAACCAGGTCAGCTCGGAGACCACCGCAATTCCGCCGGGCGCGAGCAAGGGGCGCCATGTGGCGAGCGCGCCCGCGAGAGTGAGGTGGTAGGCTGCGCCTTCGCTCCACAGCAAATCCAGCGAGCCCTCCGGCCAGCCGAGCGCGCCCATGTCGGCTTGCCCTGTAACGACGAGGCCGCCCAGACCGCGTTCGGCGGCGCGCTGCTCAAGGATGCGCAGAAATTCACTGCTGGTATCGACAGCCATTACGGACGCTTGGAAGTGCTCGGCCAGCAATAGCGTTCCGGTGCCGGTGCCGCAGCCAATATCGGCGATGCGCGGCCGTGCGGGCAGGGCCGGCAGCAGCCGCAGCATTCGCTCGGCAAAGGCCGTGTCGCCGGGGCTTTGACGCTCGAGCGCGCCGAAAATCGAATAGAGGTCCATACTGCGGGCTATTTCGTGCGCCGGTAGACGGCGAAGGCGATGATGCACGCCCCCAGACCGGCCATGCCGATTCCGCCCATCACCGGCAATCCGCCCTCGGGATACACGGTGACCGTGAACACGCCGCTGGTGACGAGTGTCTTGCTCTCGTCCGAGGCGGTCACGCGGTAAGCACCGGCGTCGCTCAGGGCGACGGGGTCAATCACCAGTGGATTAAGGTCGCTGCCGGAAATGGGGTTGCCGTCCTTGCTCCAGGCATAGCTGGTGGGGGTAAAGCCCGAGACCAGCGCGAAGAGTTCGAGCCGGCCGCCTTCTTCCACCGAAGCATCACCCGAAACGGCCACACCCGGGCCGCCGCTGCCTTCGCCTTCGCCCTCGGCGGCGCCTTCGCCCTCGCCCTCGGTCATGCCGTCGCCTTCGCCTTCCATCGCCTGCGGACCGAAGCTGCCGGGGTCGGTAATGTTCGAACCATCCAGGAACTCGGTGTGATCGAAATAGCCGTCCTCGTCGCGGTCCAGTACCACGCGCGTGCCCGTGCCCGCAGGCACCACAGTAAAGGTGATCGGCGTGGTGGCCGATGCCAGCGCGAGCAGGGCGCTCTCGTTCACCGTCGCGGTGTTCTCGTCGGACTGCCATGTGGCGCTGCCCTGATAAAGATAGCCGCGCTCGCGACCGTCGGCGCGCACCCGCGCTATCAGTTCGATGCGGGCCGAGGCGTCGACCACAGACTCGAGAGCGGCAAGCGGCGCGGTCGATCCGCCGTCCAGCGTGGCCTGCTGTCCCACGGCGGCGTGTACGTCGTTCGATGCGATGCCCGCCGGCTCGAACTGCGGATCGGGCGAGGTGATGCCGAAGTCGGACCCCGCAAACGACAGCATGAAGGCGGTCAGGTTGGCGATTTCCTGGTCGTTGGCGACATCGAAGATGCTGCCGCCCACGAAGCTCTCGATGGTATCGACGCTGCCGTCGTGCAGGAAGCCGAAGCCCGCGCGGCTGGCCTTGCCGGGAATCATCGTAAGTCCGGCCTTGTCGTACAGGTTGCGCAGCTGCGGCACCTTGATGGCCTTGTTGGTCGAGCCGTCGATACTCACCAGCATCGAGTGCTGGTTGTTCGCCGTGGCAGGTATCGTCTCGAAAGACGAGCCGTTCCACGTCTGGTTGGTACCGCCCCCGTGCGGTAGTGCGTGGCACTGCACACACGAAAAATTACCCGCGTCGAGGCGGCGTCCCTGGCTGCGGTAGAGCGACAGCCCCGCTACGGCGTCGCCATTCGGCAGTGCATCGCCGTGGTTCAGACCACCACTGCCCGAGAACCGGCCCGTAGCGTAGTGGCCATCCAGCGGCAGGTTCGTCGGTAGCGTATTGTCCAGATTGCGGTAGGGGTTCGGCGGAAAGTAAATCGTCGCCAGGAAGTCCTTGAACTCCTGCATCTCGGTCGTGGTCAATTGCACGTCGTCGCCCAGCAGGCCGGTGAAGGCTGGGTTAAACTCCTCGAGGCCCAGCCGGTCGCCGCGCCAGTGGAAGGGCTCCTTACCGATGATGTCCTGCAGGGTCTGCGTCGTCATCGGGCCCTTCATGGGGTGGAAGGGCTGAAAGCCCGAGGTCAGGCCCGTCATGTTGCCGCCCAGGTTCAGGCCCGCGAGACTCTTTACCGCGCCGTCCGGCGCGCCGAGATCCCACGCGAGGCGGTCCATGCGGGCATCGAGATGGCACGAAGCGCACGAGGCCTGTCCGAGGCCCGAGGTCTTGTGGGTGTCGTACAGGTGCTTGCGGCCGTCGCGAATGGCGGCTGGGGTCGGGTCGTAGAGCGGCACGTTCGCCGTTTCGGTTTCGGTTGTCATGTCGACCACGGACACCGAGCCATCGAAGCGGTTGAGCACGTAGAGCTGGCCGCGGCTGTCGTCCGCCACGATGCCGGTGGGACCCTCGCGCACCTCGATGGTGTCGGCCAGCCCGGCGCGGGCGAGCCCCGCATCCAGCACAATGAGGTTGTTCGACCCCATGCCCGTCACGTAGGCCTTGGTGCCAGCGGCGTTCCACGCGATACCGCGCGGGTCGCCGATCGATTTGTCGCGCTCGGCCTGCACCACGCTGGGCGTGGCATAGGTGAGGTGGTCTGCGTTGATGTCCGCCGAGGCCAGCTTCGACGTGTTGTCGGTGTTCGCGGCAATTACGCGCACAAAGGTGCCGTTGATGACCGGTTCGAAGCGTACCTCGTTGGTGGCCTCGGTGCCGACCACGGTAACGATTCCCGATGCGGGATTCACGGCCAGCGCCATGTTCGCGTTCATCAGGCTGTCCACGTAGGAAACCGCCTCGGTGTCGGCATCGATGACGACCACGTCATGATCCAGCAGGGTCCAGCCGGTGAAGCGCCCGGAGTCGGCCGCGTTCGCGCCGTCGACCCAAGCCGACCAGTCGGCGCCGGTATCGTCGAGCCACTGGCCGCCGGCATTCCGCCGGACGATGAGCCCTACCTCCGGCGCGCCGCCGTTGGCATCCGGGGGATTGAATGCACCCGTATCGTTGAACGGGGGATTCATGCCGCCGTGCGGCGTGCCGGCGTCATCGACCACATTCGGCGGAAAGGTGATGATACCTTCGCTCTCGTCCGCGCCGCCCGCCAGCAGCGTGGTGCCGTTACCCGATTCAAACACCGCGACATACACCTTCAGGCCGTCGTTGCTCACGGCCATGGCGCGGGGGTCTTCCGCGTCCACCGGAAGGCTCGCCGTAATGGCACGCGTCACAGGGTTCGCCACCTGCACGGTGTCGGCCTGCGAACACGAGATAAACGCCTTCTGTGTGGTGCCCGCAAACACGACATCGCAGGGTTCGTCGTCGGTGGCGATCGTTGCGACCACCGTGCCGAGGGAGAGGTCGATGATGCTCACCGAATCCGAGATGTGATTGACCACCCAGAGTTCGGTGTTGGTGCGGAACCGGCACGACACGGGGTCGATACCGACCGGGATGGAATTGGAGGCCACGGGGCTGCCGGTGGCCAGGCTGAATAGCTCCACGCGCGCGTCGGCCGTATTGCACACTGCGAGCGTGCTGCCATCGAAGCTTATGGCAATCGGGCTGACCTGTGGCGTCTCGAAATTCACGAAATCAGCATGCGCCGACCGAGCAAACAACAACGCCAATACAAAGAAAAAACGGCGCATGAATAACGAGCCTCCCCGGAAACGCTTCCCAACCCAACGCGGCAAGGATCCCGTTGTACCCGATTCAGCCGGATATGGCAAGGGTTTCGGCGTCTTGGCGTGATTCAGGAACCGCTACCGCGGTAGCGCTTACTGAAGCGGCAAACCCGAGTGGCCTTGGCGCCCCCTACGGAATGCGGCGGAACTTGCCGAAGTCGGGCTTGCGCTTTTCGTTGAAGGCGTTGCGGCCTTCCTGGCCTTCTTCGCTCATGTAGAAGAGCGAGGTGGCGTAGCCCGCGAGTTCCATCATGCCGGCCTGGCCGTCTTCGTCGGCGTTGATGGCGGCCTTGATGCAGCGGATCGCCATGGGCGAGTTCGCCAGAATCTCGTGGCACCACTGCACCGTCTCTTTTTCGAGGTCGGCCAGCGGCACCACGGTGTTCACCATGCCCATGTCGAGCGCCTGCTTGGCGTCGTACTGGCGGCAGAGGTACCAGATTTCACGCGCCTTCTTCTGGCCGACCATGCGGGCCAGGTGCGCCGAGCCGTAGCCCGCGTCGAACGAACCGACCTTGGGGCCGGTCTGCCCGAATCGCGCATTGTCGGCCGCTATCGTGAGGTCGCACACGTAGGCGAGGATGCAGCCGCCGCCGATGGCCCAGCCCGCCACCATGGCGATCACCGGCTTGGGGCAGCGGCGGATGGCAATGTGGATGTCGAGCACGTTCAGCTTGTGCGCGCCGGATTTCGAATCGACGTAGCCCGCCGTGCCGCGCACTTTCTGGTCGCCGCCGGAGCAGAAGGCCTTTTCGCCCGCGCCCGTGAGAATGATGACGCCGACTTCGTCGTCGAAGCGTGCATCGTGCAGGGCGTCCAGAATCTCGTCGTTCGTGGTGGGTGTGAAAGCGTTGTGCACGTGCGGACGGTTGATCGTGATCTTCGCGATACCTTCCGCCTTGTGGTAGAGGATTTCGGTGTACTGTTTCGCTTCCTGCCAATCCACAACTGCCGACATGATTCTACTCCCGGGGCTTTAGAAAACTGCGTAAGACGGTAGTATACCCCTCGGGATTCTCGAGGTGCACGTTGTGGCCGCAGCCGGTCATGACGGAGTGGGCGATGCGCGGCCCGGCGGACGCCATCTCTTCGGCGAGGCCCGTGAACTTCCGATCACGCTCGCCGGTTATCAGCAGCGTGGCGGGCAGCAGCGCATGGAGCACCGGACGGAAATCGGGCTGTCGGCCCAGGCTCAACGCGCGGAGGGCCCGGGCCAGCTGCGGGGGATTGGCGTCTGCGCGGCTGTCAATCGTGGCGCACAGCAAGTCGGGCCGGTCCGCGAGCGATTCCCACAGCGGGGTCGCGTACCATGCCTCCAGCCACGCGCGGAACGCGGCGCTGCCCGCCTCGAGCGATTCGAGTTCGGCGGCCAGTGCGTCGTCATGCTGGGCGCGGCTTTCGCGGGCGTGGAGGTCGTCCAGCCCGGGCGAGGCCGATTCGAGCACGAGACGGCTCACGCGCTCCGGATGGCGCATGGCATAAGCCAGCGCCAGCCGTCCGCCAAGGCTGTAGCCGACGACGGCATGCGGCTGCGGAAGCGCTTCCACCAGCCACGCGGCCAGGGATTCCGCCACGGAATCAAAGGCCGCGTCTTCGGAACAGGTGTGCGTGCCATGGCCGGGCAGATCGGGGCACAGCACGAAGTGGTCCACGGCCAGGGCTTCTGCCACCGCTTGCCAATCCGCACCTCGGCCGATAAAGCCGTGCAGCATCACCACCGGCGGCGCGCCAGGCGCGCCGAATTGCAGCGAGGGCCAGCCGCTCATGTACGCCGCCCCGAATCGCTTGGCCAGGCAAATCGAGTTGAAAATGCCCTAGCGCGTCCAACTTCGTCATTGCGAGAAGCGAGTCCTCGAGCGACGCGGCAACCTCCTTCTCCGTACCGGACTCGATGCGCCAAGGAGGTTGCCGCGCTTCGCTCGCAATGACGGAAAAAGATGTGTTTGCTCGCGGACATGCCGCATTCGGTGTAAGGCAAGAAGGTATCCCTCGTCATTCCATCCGGGCGTCGATGGCCTCGGCGATGCGGGCCTGGAGGGCGCGGTGGGCGTCGGCGTTCAGCGCACGGTCGGTGCGCACTTCGATGATCATCGGCGCATTCTCTTCCATCGCGTGGCGGTATTCGTCGCGGAAGGAATCGAGGTTGCGCGGCTGGGCGTACTCGAAGTCGAACATCGCGGCGGCCTGCTCGAAGCGCAGCCCGTGGGGCGTGCCGAAGTAGGGCTCGAACACGGCCGCCTCTTTCGCGATGGGCAGGAAGTGGAAGATGCCGCCGCCGTCGTTGTTGACGATGACGAGCGCGAAGGGCCGCCGCACGCCACGCAGCAGCGCGAGGCTGTTCAGATCGTGCAGGGCCGTCAAATCGCCGATGAGCGCCGTGGCGGGCGCGTTGAGCGCATCGGCCATGCCGACCGCCGTGGCGATGTTGCCGTCGATGCCGCTGGCGCCGCGGCTGGCAGCGTCGAAGCCTGCCGGGGCATCGGCCGCGCCGTACATGTCCAGCTCGCGCACGGGCATGCTGTTGCCCGCGAAGAGCAGGCTGCCGGCCGGGCGTTCCTTGGTGAGCACGTGCGCCACGCCGATCTCCGAGAGGCGGCCGGTGGCGGGCAAGTGCTCGTCGAGCAGGCGGGCGGTTTCGCGCGAGAGGGCAGGCGCGTCGATGCTCCAGGCGGGCGTTGCGCCGCGGCCGAGGTAGGGCAGCAGCCACGCGCAGAACGAGCCGGCATCTTGCACCACACGGCGCGCCACCTGGTGGTCGGGGTCGAGCCGCCCGGTGGCGTCGTCCACGTGCAGGTATTCCGCGCGGCAGGCCTTCAGGTGCTGCGCGAGGCGCTTCGACACCAGCCGCCCGCCGAGATGCATCACAAAGTCGGGACGGAAAGCCATGCGGAATTTCTCGCTTAGCAGCAGCTGGTCGTAGTGGTGCACCACGTGCGGCGCATCGAGGCCGAGCCGCAGCCCGGAGGTGAAATCGGGCAGCACGGGCCAGCCCAGCGTCGCGGCGAGTTTGGCGGCCATCGCGCGGTCGAATGCAGTGCGGAGGGTGCCGATAACCAGCACGCCCTTTTCGACATCCTCGAGGCGCTCCAGCAGATCGCGGTCGCCTTCGGAATCCAGCACGGTGCGTGTCGAGGCCTGCCGCGTGTACGGCCGATCTGAATCCAGCCAGGCATCTACCGGCGCGAGGTACGGCTTCAGGTCGAGGCCGTCCGGTTCAAGCGCCAGGGGTTCGCGGAACGCGCAATTGATGTGTACCGGACCGGCGTGGGCACCCGTGGCGGCGGCGTGCGCGTCATCCACAGTAGTCAGCACGGCCGCGGCCGGCAGGGCCAGCGAGGGGCAGGGCAGCGCATGGAAGGCGCGCGCGTAGCTGCCGAAAAGGCGCGTCTGTTCGATAGCCTGATTCGCGCCGCACTGCAACAGCTCCGGCGGACGATCGGCAGTCAAGATGATCAGCGGCACTTGGCTTTGCGATGCCTCGACGACGGCGGGCCAGTAGTTCGCGCCGGCGCTGCCCGAGGTGCAGATGAGTACGGTAGGCTTGCCGGAGGCCTTGGCCCGGCCGAGCGCGTAAAACGCCGCGCCGCGCTCGTCGAAATGCATGATGTGCGGCGCGCGCGGGTGTTGCGCCACCGCAGTGGTCAGCGGGGTAGAACGCGAGCCCGGCGAAAGCACGAAGCAGCCCGCACCCAGCCGCACCAGCTCGTCGACGATCAGGCGGCTCCAGGCGTGGTTCAGGTTCGGGGCGAATTCATCCGGCATGGGGCAGTATCCGCAGGAAGCCTGCCAGCTTGTTTTCGATCTCGTCCCACTCCTCGGCAGCGTCGGAACCCGGCACGATGCCCGCGCCGCTGTACAGCGTCAGTTCATCGCTGCGCACCAGGCCCGACCGGATGGCCACGCAGAACTCGGCGGCATCGAACCCGATCCAGCCCGTGGGCGCGGCATATACGCCGCGGTCGAAGGGCTCGTTCTCGGTCAGCCATTCCAGCGCCTTGTCGCGCGGCCAGCCGCCGACCGCGGCCGTCGGGTGCAGTTCCTCGAGGAGCGGCGCGTCGGCCTCGTTCGCCTTGAGCACGCCCTCGACGCGCGTGTGCAGGTGCTGGCAATTGCGCAGCCGCATCACACCCGGGCCTTCTTCCACCTTGAGCGCGGTGCAAAAGCGCGAGAGGCTATCGCGCACGTTGCGCACCACGAACTGGTGCTCGCGCAGATCCTTCTCGCTGTTCCGCAGATCTTCGGCGAGGCGTTCGTCTTCCTCGTCCGTGCCGCCGCGCGGTCGCGTGCCCGCGAGCGCCTCGCTCTGGAGGTAGCAGTTCTCGCGGCGGTAGAGCCGCTCGGGGCTCGCCCCCAGAAACGCGCGTCCGGCCACGGGCTGAAAACAGAACTCGTAGGCGGTGGCCGTTTCCTCGGCCAGGTGCGACACCAGCAGCACCGGATCGATTTCGGCGTCGGCCTTGAAAGTGGTCTCGCGCGCCAACACCACCTTCTCCAGCTCGTTCGCCGCGAAGGCCTCGAGCGCCTTGCCTACCATCGTGTTCCATGCGCGGTGGTCGGGCAGGTCCTCGCGATCGCCGAAATTCGGCAGCGGACCCGGCGACGACTGGCTCCACACCAGGCTGTCGATGCACTCGATGGCGCGGTTGCGCGTGTCATCCAGCCCGCTGGCGTGGCCGAGCTTCAGGTTGCAGCAGAGAAACGTGCCGCCCTTGCGGCGCAGCACCTCGACGAGCGGCACAATGAACCGGTACTGGTAGAAGCTCTTCCACTTGTGCCCGCGGTTGGGGCGGTTGTAAAAGCGGAAGCCGCCGTAGTAGCGCTGGCTCGGGTGGTTCATGGAGAGGCGGCCGCGCGCCAGCTCGAACAGGGCCCGCAAATCCTGCGGCCCCGAAGGAATCAGCACGTCGGCGTCGCCCGCACCGGCCATTTCGAACTGTCCCGCACGGTCCGACCAGTAATAGCGGGCGCTCTGGCGCTGCGACAGCAGCCAGCGCAGCGGCTTGAGATCGGTTACCGGCACCTCGATCCGCTCGAGCCAGACATGCCCGTCGCGGTTGCCGCGCGCTTCCTCGATCACGCGCAACACCTCGGCCGCCAGCCGTTGGGCGGCCGCCTGCGGATTCATCGGGGATTGGTGCGTCATGCGATGGAATAGCCCGGGGTTGCGTGGCTTCGGATTGTACGCGACCCGGGAAACACGCCGCAATTCAAGGCAGCGTCGAACACGCTTGACTGCGGCAGGAAATCCGCATAGCGTAACGGCAGGTGCCGCCCCACGGGAGAACCCTTGCGAGATGATTTCCTACCTGGTGTACATCAGCGTGCCGAGCCTGGAAGTAGAGGCCGTCGATCTGCTCGAGATTCTCCGTCAATCGCGCGAGAACAATGCCCGGGAGGGCATCACCGGGCTGCTGGTGTACAAGAAACACTACTTCTGCCAGTACATCGAGGGACGGCGCGAGGCGATTGATCGCCTGTACGAGAGAATCCAGCTAGACTCCCGGCACCGCACGCCCTTTGTGATCGATTCCGGCACGTTGGAAAAGCGGCTTTTTCCCGACTGGACCATGGGGTACGCCGACACGTCCTACCTTAAAAAGCTGGACGTCGCCGGCCGGAACGAGGCGCTGTTTCCGGACCATTGGGAGGTACGGGAAGAATACGCCAACATCGCGCCCGTGAAGATTCTCTCCCATTTCGGGTCCAACGCGATCGAGTGACCCCTCAGCCTGTCGTGCGCAGTCCGCTGGCGATGGCGTTGATGGACAGCAGGATGGATGGCAGGAAGGCGGCGGCGCGCTGGGTATCCTCGGCAGCCACGGCGGCGCGCCACTGGCGCAGCAGCCCGATCTGCCGGTGGTGCAGGTGCCGCAGCCCGCGGTCGCGCATGGCGAGCGTCTTCATCATGCGGGGGCGGCGCTCGGCGCGCGGGCGCCCGAACAGGCGATCGATGGCGCTTTCGCAGCGCTCCCACTCCGCGATGATCACGCCGTACACGCTTTCGCGGATGGCTTCGTCGTCCACCAGCGAGGCGTATTCCCACATGAGATCCTTACTGGCCGATACCTGGCTGGTCTCGACGTTGTAAATCACGTTGCGCAGGAAGGGCCACTCGGTGATGGAGGACTTCAGCAGCGCGTATTCCTCCGGCGATTCGGCCTCGATGCGCTCGATGGCGCTGCCCACGCCGTACCAGGCGGGCAGGTAGTAGCGGGCCTGGCTCCAACTGAACACCCAGGGGATGGCGCGCAGATCCTCCAGCGAGCGGCGGCCGGTGCGGCGGCTCGGGCGCGACCCGATAAAGCTCTGCTCAAGCGCGTCGATCGGCGTAGCCTGCGCCCAAAAGGCCAGGAACCCCGGCGTGACCAGCAGCGCCTTGTAGGCCTCGGCGCTCCAGGCGCTCAGGCGGGTGCCCAGCGCTACCAGCGGCGCGTTTTCCTCGCGGAGCTGATCGTGGTGCAGCTTGGCGGAGGTCACGCCGGCCAGCAGGTACTCGAGGTTGTAGGCGCCGGTCACCGGGTTCGCGTATTTCTGCGAAATGGTTTCGCCCTGCTCGGTAAGGCGGAACGAACCCATGAGCGAGCCGCGGGGCAGCGCCTCGAGGAAGCGGTGCGTGGGGCCGGCGCCGCGGCTGGTGGTGCCGCCGCGCCCGTGGAAAAACTCGACCCGCACGTTGGCCTCGCGCGCCAGCGCGGCCAGCGCCTTTTGCGCCTGGTGCAGTTCCCACTGGCTGGCCATGGGGCCGCTGTCCTTGTTGCTGTCGCTGTAGCCGAGCATCACCTGCTGCACGGGCGGTGTCTGCGCTTGTAGCGCCAGGCTGCGCTGCGTAACCGGGTGCGCGATGAAGTCCTTCATGATGCGGGCGCTGCCGCGGAGGTCGTCGATGGTCTCGAACAGCGGCACCACGCCGATGCGGCAGATCAGGCCGCCCTGCCCGGGCCGCACGATGCCGGCCTCGCGCGCGAGCACATACACCACCAGTAGGTCGGAGACCTCGCGGGTCATGCTGACGATCAGCGAGCCGATGCCGTCGCTGCCGTGGGTGTCGAGGTAGTCGGCCAGCACGCCGTAGCACTCGAGCACGGCGCGCGCGTGTTCGCCCAGCGCGTAGCCCTTGGGTGCCAGCGGGCGCGGCGATTCGAGTTCGCGGCTGAGGAAGGCGCGGCGCCCGGCCTCATCGGCCTCGAGGTAGATGGCCGGGTCGATACCCGCCGCCTCGAGCAGTTCGGCCAGGGCCTTCTCGTGGAAGTCGCTGTTCTGGCGCACGTCGAGCGCGGCCGTGTGGAAGCCGAAGATATCGAGCTGGCGGATGACGGGCGTCACGTCGGCCTTGGCCAGGCGCGCCGCCTGGATGGCGGAAAGCGAATCGCGCAGCTGCTCGAGCTCGCCGCGCAGCTGGCCCACCGTGAGTGCGCCCTTGGGCTCGGCTTCTCCGGGCTGCGGCAGCTTGGCTATCAGCAGCTTCACCCATTGCTGCCACGGCTCATTGCGGCTGCGCCCCAGGCTGCGCTCGAGCTCCGGCGATACCGGATCAGCATCGGCCAGCAATTCGCCCAGGTGCGCGGGCACCGGATGGATCAAGTCGAGCATGGTCAGGCGCTGTTGCAGGCGGAGCAATTCGCTGCGGATGGAGCGGAGCGCCGAGTCGCGCAGGCGTCCGAGCGCCGTGCGGGTGGTGTCCGCCGTTACCAGCGGGTGCCCGTCGCGGTCGCCACCCACCCAGTTGCCGAAGCGCAGCGAGGGCAGGGCCTCGGAAGTATCGAGCGCTTCGGGCTCGAATCCAGCCTCGCGCCAGGCGTCGCGCAGGCGCTGGTCCACGCGCGGCACGGCCTGCGGCAGCGCCAGCCGGAAGTAATCGAGAATGAAATCCAGCTCGGACTCGACGTCGGGCTTGCTAAGGAACATTTCGCCCGTGCGCCAGAGCCGCTCGAGCGCGGCCTTGAACTGCTCGCGCAGCAGCCGCTGTTCGCGCGGCGTCCAGATGGGGTTGGTCAGGTCTTCTAGCAGGGCGAAGATTTCGCGGTGCTGCCGCAGCACCACCGGGCGCTTGGCCTCGGTGGGGTGCGCGGTCAGCACGGCCTCGACCCGTACCGTGCGCAGCGTCTCGGCAATCTGCGCCTCGGTGAAGCCGGCATCGCGCAGCGAGCGCAGCGTGTGCGCCCAGAGCCCCGGCTCGTCCAGGTAGCCCAGGTTCACCACGCGCTCGCGCCGCGCATGAATGGCCGCGCTCTCTTCCACCAGGTTCAGCAACTGAAACCAGATGGAATACACCTGCAGTTCGCGGTCGATGACGCCTTGGGGCGGATCGGCGGCCGCGCGAATGAGCGTCTCCTCGAGCGGCGAATCCGCCAGCAGGCCCGCCAGGCGCGGCTCGCCCAGCTCGGTCAGCATTTCGCGGAAGCAGGTCTCGAGGTAGGCCATGTCCTGGTCGATGCGCTCGAACCAGGACTGATAAATGGTGTCAAGGGACATGCGCGTCTCCGTGGGGTCGGGAGCCGAGGATTAACGATGCGCAGGCTGTCCATGATGCGTTGTGCCAAGACGATACCATTTGGCCGCCGTCAAAGCCAAGGGAAGGGTACGCTCTCCGTATCGGACTGCATCCCGCCCCGTGCCGCACGCAAGGTTTACATTGCCTCGTTGCTGGTCTTATGCTCCCGCGCCATGGGTGCCTATTTTCCTCGATTGGCCACGAATGGCTTCGTGGCGCATTCATCCCTTCCGCGCGGCGGCGAGTTCCCGTCATGAAATTCCGGCCCCGCTCCTGCCTGGGCGTCGTCGCGGCTCTCGGAATCTTCCTGGTTTCATTCGTGCTGTTCGCGGAAATTGGTGCTCGGGTCATGTACCCGCGCCCCGATTCGAGCGAGCACTTTGAAACACATCCCGAGATGGGCTACGCGCTGCACCCCGGCGCCTCGGTGATGCTGCATTTTCGTGACGAACTGAAACCGCCGGGGCGCGATTACCGCTTCACGGTCTCGAGCCAGGGTTTCCGGGATCGGGAGTACGGCCCCAAGGCCGAAGACGAATTCCGCATCCTGCTGCTGGGCGATTCGTTTACTGCCGGGGTGGGTATGGACGAGGAACACATGCCAAGCCGGTTGCTGGAACAGGAATTTAAGGGCGCGTGGCCGGGACGCCGTATCGTGGTGATCAACGCCGGAACTCCGGGCCATGGTCCCTGGCAAGAACGGCTGAACCTGCTGCAGCGCGGCCTGCCGCTGGAACCCGATGTTGTGGTGCATCAGCTATATCTCACCAACGATGTGCACGACGAGATGCGCCGTGTGGACCAAGTGCTCGAGGCCTACGAACGACTCGCAGACTATTTCTGGCGCCGGCATGCCTTTCGCGAGCATTGGAACGTGGCGCTCGATGGCTGGCTGCAAGATCACTCCCGTGCTTACGCACAGTATCTATGGCGTACCGGTCCCCGGCTGCCGCTCATGCGCGCACTGTCTCCGCTCGGAATGCTCGGCGCGTATGCTCCGCCGTCCTTTACGCCCCCTGCCGATCGTGAACCGTATTTCGAGCACGCCCTGGTGGAGCCGAATGCGCTCTTGCTGCAGAGTTTCGCGCTCATCGAGGAAAGCATCCTGGCAACAAAGGCCGACTGCGAAGCGCGGAGCATCCGCTATCTGGCGTACGCCCAGCCGGACCGGGGCTATGTGCTCGGGGAGGAACTGTCCGATGGACCCAGCGGCCAAAAGTACGACCGTGACCGCGATGTGACGGTGCTGGAAGACTTCTTCAAGCAGGAAAACATCGACTTCGTTCCGCTGGGATACACCCTGCGTAGACACCCGCGCGGCAGGAGCGCGTTCTTCGGGTACGACGGCCACATGAAAGAGATCGGCAACCAGATTCTCGCAGAGACCATTGCCAATACGCTGTACGAGAAAGAAGTCTTCCCGAGAATCCGGCGTTCCATCCCCAAGCCGGCGCGGTGACATTGCCCCTGCGGCGTCCGTATCATGGGCGCGTTGCGCGGCACCAGAGGAGCGAATTCCACATGAAAGCAGTCATCATGGCGGCGGGAGAATCGACGCGGACCTTTCCGCTGACGGTCACGCGCCCGAAGGCCCTGCTGCCCATTGCCAACAAGACGATCCTCGAACGCCAGCTCGACAGCCTCGTGGGTATTGTGGACGGCGTGGTGCTCATCGTGGGCTATCGTCACGAGATGATCCGCGAACGCATGGGCGATCGCTATGCGGGCATCGGTATCGAATACGTGGTGCAGCAGGAGCGCAAGGGCACGGGCCATGCGGTGCTGCAGTGCAAGGACCTGATTGCCGAGCCGTTCCTCGCGATGAACGGCGACGATCTGTGGGAGCCGGCCGACCTCGCGGCGGTGGCGGCAGAGGAGCAGGCGGCGCTCGCGAAGGTGGTAGACGATCCGCGCCTTTACGGCATCTATGAAGTAGACCGTAACGACTGCGTGGTGCGGCTGGTCGAGAAACCTAAGGAGGTGTTCAGCAACCTCGCGAACATCGGCGTATACAAGTTCACGCCCGAGGTGTTCGACGTGCTGGAACATACGCCGCCCTCGGAGCGCGGCGAGATCGAAATCACCAGCGCCATACAGACCCTCGCCGAGCGCGGGTGTTTCAAGGTCGTGCGCGCGCAGGGCTATTGGCTCGCCATCGGCTATCCCTGGCACCTGCTCGATGCCAACCAGTTCATCCTCGAGAACCATCTGCATGTCGAATCGTACGGCACGGTGAGTCCGTTGGCGGATCTCAACGGCGTAGTCAGCATCGGCCAGGGCACGGTCATCAAGGCGGGCGCGGTTATCGAGGGCCCGGTGCTCATCGGCGAACGCTGCGAAGTGGGCCCCAACTGCTACCTGCGCCCCGGCACCACGCTAGGCAACGGCTGCAAGGTAGGCCAGGGCAGCGAGGTGAAGAACTCGATTCTTATGGACGGCGCCAAGGTGCCGCACCTGAGCTACGTCGGCGACAGCGTGCTGGGCGAGGGCGTCAATCTCGGCTGCGGCACCGTGGTTGCCAATTTCCGCCACGACGGCAAGACGCACCGCTCGGAGTACAAGGGCGAGCTGGTCGACACCGGGCGGCGGAAGTTCGGCGCCATCATCGGCGACCACGTGCACACCGGGATCCACACCTCCATCTACCCCGGCCGGAAACTCTGGCCGCACACCAACACCCTCCCCGGCGAAATCGTCCGCGGCGACAAACGGGACTAGGGGCCGCGCCTGCGGCAAATGGTGCAACAAGGAACCGCGCTGCCAGACACTTTCAACAACCGCTGCCGCGGTTGGGAAGACGAATCCACAAACCCCGGGTAGCATCGCGAAGACGCGATGCAACGCCGGGGCTACGATGATGCAACCACTTCCGTGGTTGTGCCGCCTCGGCGCACACCCGTCGCACGGTTGCAAGCACTACGCCATGGCGCGTTTCCCGCGCCTGCAACAAGAATGACCTTGCCGGCCGGGCTACGGAGACGCCACAACGCGAGGTTGGGACGAACTTGCAACGACATCCGATTGGCCGCTATGAACCAACTGCGGTAGCAGTTGAATCTTCGCAGTACCCGGACGATGGTGCGTGCCTTGCGCCTACACAGGCCGAGTCATCATAGGTGTCTCGGCGCGCCAATAGTACGAACTTGCAACGACATCGGGCCGATCGCCACAGACCAACTGCGGTAGCAGTTGAACTATCGTAGCCCAGGGTTGCGCCGCGTCTTCGCGGGGCTAGCCTGGGAAAGAATCCGTAGCAAGAGAACCGCGGCAGCGGTTCATGAATCGCCCGTGGTTGTGTTGCCGCGCGCTTCTTAATCCAGCAGCCCGATGAATTTGTGGACGGCCTTGGGGAAGGCGAAGGCCTCGAATTCGCTGCGGGCGGCCCAGGTGAACTCGGTGTGCTCGCTGGGCTTGGGGTCCTTGCCGTTTAGCGGGGTGCATCGGTAGACCGTCATTGTCACCTTGAAGTGCGTGTAGGCGTGGCTGACGGCGGAGACCATGCCGCCGGGCTTCACGGGCAGCTTCAGCCCGGTCTTGCAGCCGGCTTCGAGCACCTGCTGGTGCGACTGTCCGGGCCGTGTCTCGAAGGAAGGAAACTCCCACAGGCCGCCGAGCAGGCCTTCTTCCGGGCGCTTCACCAACAGGTATTGGCCGTCGCGCCGCACGACCGCCACGACGAGATCCTTCAGGCCGGGCGGCTTCTTCGCGCTGCGGATGGGGCGCTCGGTCTCCACGCCGTGCTTGCGTGCCTGGCAGAAGTCAGCCACCGGACAGCCTGCGCAGTCCGGCGTGCGCGGTGTGCAGATGCGCGCGCCGAGTTCCATCATCGCCTGGTTAAAGTCGCCCGGGTGCTTGCGCGAAAGCAGCAGGTTCGCCAGCCGCCAGAGTTCCTTGTCGGTCGCCGTGTCGTCGATGCTGGTTTCCACGTTGAACAGCCGCGACAGCACACGCTTCACATTGCCGTCCACCACCGCCACCGGCTCGCCATAGGCAATCGAGGCGATCGCCGCGGCGGTATACCGCCCGATGCCCGGCAGCATCTGAAGCAGCTCGGCGGTCTTCGGCGGCGCGCCCCCGAAATCGTCGCGCACCACCTGGGCGGCGCGGTGCAGGTTGCGGGCTCGGGTGTAATAGCCGAGCCCTTCCCAGAGCTTGAGCACCTTGTCGAGCGGGGCATCGGCCAGCGCGCGCGCGTCGGGAAAAGTCTCGACGAAACGCTCGTAGTAAGGCAGCCCTTGGTCCACCCGCGTCTGCTGCAGAATCACCTCGGACAGCCAGATGCGGTAGGGGTCGCTGGTGCGGCGCCAAGGCAGATCGCGGGCCGCTTCCTGAAACCAGTGCAACAGCGCGCGCCGGAGCGCGGCCGCCTGTTCGAGCGGCGCGGCGGAATACATCGGGCCTAGTTGCTCAAGGCGGGGATGTAGAGCTTGAAGGGCGAGATCTCGACCTCGAAGGGCGCGCCGTTCTCGTCTTCCATGTGATACGTGCCGCGCATGACGCCGTATTGGGTGATCAGCGGGCAGGTGCTCGTGTACTCGAAACTCTCGCCCGGCGGAATCGTGGGCTGCTGACCCACCACGCCGCGTCCCTTCACCTCTTCCACCTGGCCGAGGCCGTCGGTGATGATCCAGTGGCGGCGCAGCAGCGTGGCCGCGCGCTGGCCTTCATTGGTGATGCGGATGCGGTACGCGTACACGTACAGCGGTTCCTCGGGATCCGAGTGCTCCGGGATGTAGGTGGCGCGGACGCTCACGCGGATCTTGTTGGTGACCTGCTCCGATACCATGACAATCCCCACCGGGCCCCGCGCCCGTGTAACGTATACTATACGTGGACGCGAGCGCGGCCGCAACTCTGCCCGACCCACCCCCTGTTGGGGTCAGGGCTTAGCGGCCTCGGGACGCTCGGGTGCCGCGGGCCGTTGCACCGGGTCCGGGCGTGTGGGCCGCTCGGGCCGGGTAGGGCGTTGAATCTCCGGGCGCGATACTTCCGGGCGGTCGGCGGTAGGCCGGTGAATACCCTTGCGCAGTTCCGGCAGCGGCGGCAAGAGGTCCAGCGACATCGGCTGAATCGGCGGCGGGGCGGTCTTGGGCGGCCATTCCGCCGCGTCGCCTCCCGCGGCATCTTTCCAGCGGCGCCCGGATAGCGCCTTCAAGTAGGCCGCATAATCCACCGGGGTGCGCCGCAGGGTGCGGTGCCACCAACGAATCCAGTCGCGCGCCTGTACCTCTTCCGCCAGCGCCAGCTCGCGCCGGTGGTTCACCCAGAAGCGCGTGGGGTGCGCGGCGTAGTGCCGCGAGAGCGCCGACATCAGCCCGCCGGATTCCTGTTCCAGGATCAGCGCCTGCCGCCACCACGGGAAGGCCTTGGTCTGAGCCAGCGGATCGGCGTTGAGCGCATCGAAGGCCCCGAAGAGCGAGGACAGCGCGCCTTGCAGGCCGTCGCGCAGCAGCGGTTCGAGGGCGTCGTTCGATTCGCCGGGTTTCACCTCACCCGAGAACAGGCGCATCGCCAGCTCCGGGTTGGCGCGCAACAGCCACTGGTTGTCGGACCACGCATCGCCCAGCTTGCGCTGATCGAGCGAGGCGCGCTCGAAGCGCTCGACGCGTTGTCGGAGCGCGTCGTCGCGTTCCACCGCCTCGTAGTAGGCGTCCATGGCGTCCGCGGCGTCCGGTTCCTTTACCAGCCATTCGTCCAGCCGCACGGCCAGGGGGTAGTAGTCGGGAATCGCGGCAAGCTTAAGCCACTCGGTCTCGGCGGCGCGCTCGCGCGGGTGCGCCTCCAGCCAGGCGATGTAGCCCGCAGCATGGGGGGCCAATTCAACCGGTAGTTCGAGGGATGCGGTATCGGCCCCGAGCAAAGCACACGCCAGGGCAAGCAGCGCGTTCACGGCGCGATACCCGCCTCCGCAGCGAGATCCAGCACCGTGAAACGATTGCGGATATACCGTGCGCCGCGCTTGGCCCGCTCGAACTCCAACGGGTCGGCCAAGGTGTCCTCCGCGCGGATCGGCCCGCCGGAATCGGCGATGCATTGCGCCACGGCGGCGGCGGGACGCAGGTCATCGGCCAGCGCCTCGCGCAGCATCGGCAGTTTCTCCTTGAACAGCGCGATTTCCTGGACCAGGCCCATCCGATCCAGCGCCTTCTCGCTCCACTGTTCCCACACTTCCTTGCCCACCTTCTTGCCCCAGTCCTTGAGCACGTTCTTGTGAATCGCGTCCTGCGACAAATGCCTGTCGGCCAGCGAAGCGGGGTCGATGGCGTCGGCATCCATGGCCAGCAGCTTCTCCCAGAGCTCCAGCGCGTAAAGCGTGCCGATGCCGACCTGCGTGCCGTGGAGATCGTTGGGCGTGCCGTAGAGCGCGTGCTTCATGTCCACATAGTGCGAGATGAGGTGTTCGCCGCCCGAGGCCGGGGCGGACGAGCCCGCGAGCACCATGCCGAAGCCGGAGAGCAGCAGCGCCTCCATCACCAGGGCCGCGCCCTCGGGCGTGCCGCGCCCGATGTTCTTCGCCTGATCGAAGATGCGCTGCTGGATGCCATCGACAATGCGCCGGGGCCGATCGCTGTAGTCGCCGCCGCGCAGGTGGTGCGCCGCGTGCCAGTCCGTGGTCGAGGAACACTTGGAAAGAAAGTCCGCCACGCCGGCGGCGGTCATCCGCTGCGGCGCCGTGGCCAGCACACGCGGATCGGCGAAGACGCCCAAGGCCGGCGCGCAGGGCAGCGTGCGCTTGAGTCCGCGCACCTTCAGCGCCACGATGCTCGAGGTGTAGCCGTTCATCGAGGCGGCGGTGCCGTAGAGCAGCACCGGCTTGCCCAGGCTGGAACCGGCGGACTTCGCGAGATCGCAGATGGAGCCCGACCCGACGGCCACGAAGAAATCCGCGTCCATGCCCTTCACCGCCACGTCCGCCGCCAGCTTGTCGCTCGCGTCGATGGGGTCCGCCGGATACACATGCTCGGTAACTTTCTTGCCCGCGCGTCCGAGCGCCTCGTAGGGCGCTTCGCCTGCTGCCGCCCGCGTATTGCGGTCGCTTAGCACGAAGGCCTTCTTGCCGCAGCGCGCAGCCGCCATGTCGGCCAGCTGCACCGCGGCATCCTCGCCCACGCAACAGCACCCGATGGGCACCTCATTCAGGAAATCGAAGCCGCGTTGTTCGTCCGGCGGCACGGTGGAAAGGCGTAGTTCGAGCATGAGAACGGATTCCAGCGGCTGAGGTTATCGGGGTCTGGAATCACAGTAACGCGGTTCGGCGGAAACTTTCCACCGGACCTCTGCCCTGCGGTCGCGACGCGCGGCTGCAGGGCGCGTATCCGGCGTGGTTAGCGCCGGGAAGGCCCTACAACTGGCCGCCGGTCTTCTCGTAAAGGGCCGCGATGTCCCGGTCGATTTCGGAGATACCGTCGCGGATCGACGTCTCGAGCCGGGCGACCTCGTCCGCCTTCATGGGGAACGCGGCGAGCGCGCCATCCAGGAAATCTTCCGGCGAGCCCGCTGTGAAGGCATTCGCGAGCTGCGTGATCGTGGCGATATTGAGGCACCGGCCATTGAACTTGCGTGCCTTCAAGATGGCGATGTCGTCTGCGGACACGTCATACTGCGCCAGGCCATCCAAGTCCGGGCTGCCCGTTTTTTCGCGCAGCAGCAGCTCGACATGGAACGCAATACGGGACAACCATTCATTGCACCACTCGTCGGATTTCGCCCGGTGTTCGCGGTAGCGGCGATCCTCCGCATCCTGCGCCAGGGCGCATACCGTGGCAGATATCGATTCTGTCGCCATGTTGCTTCTCCTCGTGGCCGGAAGCCGCGCTTCCGCCGTCGGGCCGCCAGTGCGCGGGAACCTAGGGCCGCGCACGATCAATCAATTTACCAGCCTCGTCCAGGTATGTGTCGAATTCGCTGAATACCTTCTCTACCGCGCTGCGCGTGGCTTTCGAGCGGCCCCGGGTCTTGGGGTCTTCCAGCAGTTGGATTTCCGCGTCGACCCACGCCAGCTTACCTGCGGCGCACGCAAGGCGATCACGGATCGAAGCGAACGACGTGTCGTCGAGACTGTCCAACGCCCGCTGTGCAGCGGCAGTAACACTGCCGGGATTCGCTGGGAAGGATTGGCTTATTTCGGTCATCGTGTCCAATCGCCGCATTTCAACGGCCATCCAGAGCCGACGGGACTCTACGACGCGATCGGTCAACCGCTGGATCAACTGTCCCGCCAGTTCGCGATTGGGCAACGTGCTCCCCTCCCGAGAGTCGATTGGTGCTTCATAAAGTCTGTGCTAGAAATGCGTTAACATTCCGCCAGACAATATGGTCGTACTGCATAGCACGATGCCCGCGGTCTTTTCAATTTTTACATTCTTTCCTATCGACTATATTCGCGCAGACTTGAGTCTCCGGTCAAGCCGCCAATAGGAGTTATACCACAAAACACGGAAAACAAGGACGTGATGCGTCGCTATCCCCGCGTCGCGCAAACACTTATTGCTTGTCCGCTGACCGCCTTCAGGTCTTCCCGCATGAGGGCGCCGAGCTGGTCGGCCTGGGGCCGGTGCCAGATATCATAATGGCACGCATCCACTACGCGCATGGTGACGCCACCCTTGCAGAGCGCCTTCCAGCGGGGGGTATCGCGCAGGCCCCATTCGGAGGCCATGTACAGCGTGATCGCGCCGCCGTATGGCTCTGGCCTATAGGCGTCCACGGCGTCGTAGTAGGCCCCGATAAACAAGGCATGCCGGTGGGCCTGGGCCAATTCTTTCTGGTCTGCGGCGGCGCGGCGCTGTGCGCGGCGGCTCAGGTAGCGCATGAGCCGCTCTTGCGTGGCCTTTGTCTTTTCTTTCCACTTCGCGGCGGCGTAGCGCCAGCCCAATTTGCGCAGGTTGCGCGCATGCCGCTCGAAATTGCTGTACGTCTGCTTCGTGTCCCAGAAGGTGTCCACCATGGCCACCAAGCGCACCACGTCGCCTGCGGCAGTCAGCTGCCGTGCCATTTCATACGCGACCATCGTGTCGCGGCAATAGCCCCCCAGGGCGTAGGGCCCCTCGGGGCGGCAGCTCTTAATCTCGTCGATAAACATTGCGGCCACATCGGCCACGTTGTGGAAGGCATAACCGCCATCGTCTTCCTGCAGGCCGAAGATGTTGAGCGAATACACCGGCTGATCCGGGCCGAGCGTATCCTTGATGGCCGGTAGCAGGTCGGTGGAGCCGACGAAGAATAGCGGTACGCAGCTGCCCTCGGGCTGAATGGGATGCAGCGCCACGCGTGCGGGTGCACTCTCTTCCTCGGCATCGACGATGCGTGCCAGCAGGGCAACCGTGGGCGCCTGGTAGAGCCGGAGCGGCGAGAGGCGCCGGCCGAACTGCCGTTCGATGTGGCTGAGCAGAATGACGCCTTGCAGCGAGTGACCGCCGATCTCGAAGAAGTTGTCGTTGCGCCCCACCTGGCCGATGCCCAGCACCTTGCACCAAAGCCGCGCCATGCGCCATTCCGTAGGGCCCTGTGGCCGCTGATCGTCGTCGATGACCGCGTTTCCGGCTTGCTCCGGATCGGGCAGCGACCTGTAATCCACCTTTCCACTCGTGTTTAGCGGCAGCGCCGAGAGCGCCATGACGGCCGTCGGGCGCATATAATCGGGCATCCGCGCCCCCACTTCTTCCCGGCATGCGGTCTCAAGCCCGTCTAGCGGCTGGCCTGCAGGCGGCACCACATAAGCGATAAGGCGTTGTATCCCGCCGTCGCCCACGTGCAGCGTGGCGGCGGCATCGGCCACGCCGTCGCACGTCCGCAAGAAGGCCTCGACTTCGTCGAGCTCGACCCGGAATCCGCGGTACTTCACCTGCCGGTCCTGACGACCCAGGTAAAGCAGCTGGCCGTCTTCGCGGTAGCGCACGCGGTCGCCGGTCTTGTACAGGCGTCCTTCGCCAAAGGGGTTCGGGAGAAAGCGCTCGGCGGTCAGCTCGGGCCGGTTGTGATAGCCGAGGGCCACCTGCGGTCCGCCGACGTAGAGCTCTCCCGGCAGGCCGTCCGGAACCAGGCACATGCGGCGGTCGAGCACGAGGGCGGTGGCGCCCGGCACGGGGCGGCCGATGGGCGCCTCGCCGGGTTCGTCATCCACGAAGGCGGCCGTCGCCACCACCGTTGTTTCCGTCGGGCCATAGGTATTGATGAGCTGCACCCCAGACGGCACATGCGCGCGCCACCGCGCCAGTTCCTCGGCGCGCATCGCCTCGCCGCCGGTGAGCAGCGCGCGCACGCAGGGCGGCGGCTGCACGTTCGCCATGTCATTGGCGAGGATATTCCAGTAGCCGGTGGGCATGTCGAGCACCGTGACTCCGGCCTCGGCGCAGGCCTCATAGAAGGCCGACGGCGTGGCAAGCATTTCGTCGGTGCGCAGCACCAGTTTCAATCCGTGGCACAAGGGCACGAAAATCTCTTCGACTGCAGCGTCGAAGCTGATCGAGGAGAACTGGATGAAGCAGTCGTCCGGCCGGATGCGGTAGAGGCCATAAGCGCCGTGAATGTACGCCGCGAAGGCCGCATGGTGGATCATCACGCCCTTCGGCAAGCCGGTGGTGCCAGAGGTGTAGATCATGTAGGCGGGATCCTGCGGCCCGGCGGGTAATGCCTCGGCGGCTTCGTTAGCGGCGGGCCAAGATTCCGGTTCGTCCAGGAAGATCAGGGTCTCCACGCGGCCCCTCCAGCGGGGTTCCAGTTCTCGTACCGTCGCCACCACCCGGATGCCCGAGTCCTGCGCCAGGTAGTCGAGACGCTCGTCGGGATAGGCGGGGTCGATGGGCACATAGGCCGCGCCCGCGCGGAGAATGCCGAGCATCCCCGCGATGGCCTCGAAAGAACGGGGCGCACTGAGGCCGACAAATACGCCGGGACCCGCGCCGAGCGATCGAAGTGCGGCGGCGAGTGCGGCCGTGTGCGCCTCGAGTTCTCCATAGCTCAGCGTGCGGCCTGCCTGGTAAAGCGCTACCTGGTCCGGCGCCTTGCGGGCAGCCGCCTCGAACCAGTCCATCGTCCGCCCCGGCGGCGCTACGTAAGGCGGCGGCTGCCGTTCGACCAGCAGCGCGCGGCGCTCGTCCTCCGAGAGCATCCGGAGGCCGTCGAGGGTTTTGTCCGGGGACGACGCCATGTCCTCGATAACAACTCCGAGGTGCCGCACGAGCCGCGTGATATCGGCGCTGCGGTAGAGTGCCTCGTCGTATTCCGCCACCACCTCGATTCGTTCGCCCGCGTATACCGCCAGCGTAAGCGCGCCCGGGGTCTTCTCCAGCAGCCGGAAACGACGATTGGTCCAGTTGCCCGCACGCGATCGGATCAGCTGGTCGAGAATGCCGTACTCGAAGATGAGAACGCTGTTGAACAGCGAGGCGCTCCCGCGAACCGAACTCCACGCCCGTGCCTGGCTGATGGCGGTTTGTTCGTGGGCGCGCAGGGCCGTCCATTGCTCGCGCACCCGGGGCAGCCAGTCGCGCACGCGCATGTCGTTGTCCACCGTCACCCGCATGGGCAAGGTATTGATGAACAGGCCGACATCGTCGGGGGAGATCCCCGGAACATGCCGCACGGATTTCGTCACGCCGAATACAAGGTCATTGCGCTGCGTATAACGGCTCAGCACCAGGGCCCAGGCAGCCTGTACGATCGTGCCGACCGTGCACCCCGATTCCTGGGCCAGCCGGGCGAGGGCTGGACCGGCGCCCTCCGAGAGGTACACCGCGTCATAGCCCGTCTCTGCTGCTGGCGATGCCGGCGGCGCGAGGGGCAGTTCGGCCGGTTCGGTGTAGCCCTTCAGGTAATCCTTCCAAAATGCCTCGGCGTCCGCCGCAGGTGCCTCCGAGACGGCTTCGGCATAGGCGCGATAGGGGGCTCCCGCCGGTAACGGCGCCTCGCGGTCGGCCACCCGGGCATCGTACAGGGCGAAAACTTCGCCTATTACAACCGCCATCGAGCGGCCGTCGACCAAGGTGTGGTGGACCGTCCAGATACACGAGTGGTAATCCGGCGCCCAGCGGACCAGCGTCACCCGGGTCAGCGGCGGCTTGTCGAGGGTGAACCCGCGTCGACGGTCCTCTGCCAGTAACGCATCGAGCTTCTCAGCACGCGCGTCAGCTGGTGTCTGGCTCAAGTCGCGCGAGTCGACCGGAAACTCGATACCGTTCCGCACGCGTTGGCGGGCGTCGCGCTGGCGCTTCCAAGTGAATTCTGTGGAAAACACGTCGTGCCGGCGAAACACCTCACGCCAGGCATCAAGCAGGAGATTCCCGTCCAGCGGATGGGTGATTTCTGATACCACCTGTTCGATATAGTATCCGGAGTCCGGGGCAGCGCTGATGCTGGTGTAGAGCATCCCCTGCTGCATCGGCGTAAGGGGAAAAGCGTCGTCGCTTCGAACAAGTGGTTTCTGTACTTCTGTCATGAAAAAGGATCCGTAGGGCGCACCCATGTTGGCGTGCGGCAGCGCGCAGATCAAGCCCGCGCAAAAAACGCGGTGGCATGGCATAATCTGTCGGTCAACTCGAGGGGCAATCCGCGGAAGGTTAATGTCCGAGCCGATCTCACAGTCGAAACGTCTGCCTGAATGGGCCGCCTACGCGCGGGAGAAACTCTCGCTGCGGCAGCCTGCCATGCGCGCCTCCGCCATCACCTTCGGGTCGTATGGCGCCAGCCAGTTCCTGCGCCTGGCGAGCAACCTCATCCTCACGCGTCTGCTGCACCCCGAGGCCTTCGGCCTCATGGTCATCGTAAACGTCGTGATCCAGGGCATCCACATGTTTTCCGACATGGGCATCGGGCCGAGCATTATCCAGAATCCGCGCGGCGAAGAGCCGGTGTTCCTGCGCACAGCCTGGACCCTGCAGATCATCCGCAGCGTGCTGCTCTATATCGCCGTGCTCGCGCTTACCGTGCCCATCGCGCACTGGTACGATGAGACGCAACTCATCTACGTGCTGCCGGTCGTGGCGCTGAACATCATCATCGATGCGTTTTGTTCCACCCAGGTGGGCGTGCTGCAGCGGCATCTCGAGGTGGGGCGCATCGCCATCATCAACCTCGGCTCCTACATCATCACGGTGGTCGCGATGATTGCGGGCGCGTTCGTTTCGCAGTCGGTGTGGCCGCTGGTGGTGGGTTCGCTGGTGGGCAGCCTGACCGCGACCGCGCTGTCGCACACGATTCTGGGCGGCGAGGGCATGCGCTTCCAGCTGGACCGCGAAGTCATGCGGCTCACCTACAAGTTCGGCCGCTGGATCTTTTTCAGCAGCATCCTCACGTTCTTCGCGGGCCAGCTCGACCGTATCGTGCTGGCGAAATACCTGCCGCTCGCCGAGCTGGGCATGTATTCCATCGCATTTATGCTCTCGCAGGTAATGGCGCAGCTGGTGGGGCAAATCAGCCGTACGGTGCTGTTCCCCGTGTTCGCGCGCAGCGCCGAGCTGGGCGATGCGGAACTGCGTCGTAAGACCATCCGCTTCCGGATGGCCATGTCGGCCGTGAGCTTTCCGCCGCTCTGGGGCCTGATTCTCCTCGGCCCGGAAATCATCGGCGTTCTTTACGACCACCGCTACGATCAGGCCGGCTGGATGCTGCAATTCCTCGGGGTCGGCGCGATTCTCCAGTGCCTGTTCGTACCCATGGAGACCGTGCTGATGGCCTCGGGCAATTCCTTCGGCCACATGACCATGCAGGGCGTGAAGCTGGTGAGTCTGGTGGGCTGCATGGCCGTGGGCGGCCACTACTACGGCTCCACGGGCATCATCATCGGTTTCGTGGCGGCCAATGCGCTGCACTACCCGGCGCTGGCGGCCATGGTGGCCCCCCGCCGCGCGTGGTTCCCGGCCTTCGATTTCGGTGTGGTCGCCCTATCCGCGGGCGCCCTGGCGCTGGGCTTCTACCTCAAATCGGTGGTATTGGCGCTGCTCTGATCGGGCGCCGCCTCCGATTCTCCAAACCGGATCTCCGCCGCGATCAGGTCGTGGTCCGAGATATCCCGGCCATCGCGCAGGGTGCGGAGGTCAATCGTCCAGCCGCGCACCGACACCGGGCAGGGCCCGCCCGCAAGGATGTGGTCGATGCGGTTCGCCGGGGCGAGGGTGTCGTCGCCCGCCGGTATCCGCTCAGGCTCGGGGCTGTCACGCCAGTAATACCGCTCCTCGGGTCCGGCGGTGTCCCAGGTGTTCGGCAGCAGCGGCGGCCTCTGGTCGGCCCCCGTGAACCGCGGATAGCGGTCGGTGGTTCCGTTGCTGTTGAAGTCGCCCGTGGCGATCACGGGCATGCCGGCGGCCAGCGCCGTGATGCGCTCGCGGTAGAGCTTCGAGGACGCCTCCTTGTTCGGGCCGTTGTTGTCGTAGTGCGTATTGGCATAGAGGAAGGTGAAGCCGGTTCCGCGCTCGCGCAGCACCACCCAATTCACGTAGCGCAGCATGGACTGCTTCTGGAATCCCCACGACATGGGCAACTCGGGCTTAGGCGTGAGCCAGAGTTGCCCGGCGTCGAGCGCCTCGAAACGCTGGGTGCGGTAAAGCAGGGCGCTGTCGCCGTACTCGAACGCGCCTGCGTGGTACGACTGCAGGGTATAGCCGTCTTCCTCCGGCACGATATCGCGGATGTCGTGGTCCCACCCCATTTCCTGCAGTCCGATCAGGTCGGGTGCGTAGTGCGCGATGCGCTCGCGAATTTCAGCAAGGCGTTCCGACCAGCGCGGCATGCCCTGCAGGTCGCCGTCGGCGTAGCGTTCCACCAAATTTTCCACCAACGCCGAGCCGTTGAATGTGTTGTAAGTGATGACCTTTATCGGCCCGCTGGCGCAGGGATTGCCGCCCCCGGTCGCCACGGTGGGGTAGGCATCGGCCGCAGGCAGCGGATGCGCGTACCCGCCCCCGGTCCAGGCCATCAGGTATTGAAATCCCTCGTAGCGCACCATGAGCGCGGTCCCCGCCGCCAGCAGCACGAGCAACAGCGCACCGCATCCAATCCGCTTCAGCCATCGCATGGTTTCGGTTCCTTAACTGGTTGAGAATCAACAGTATACCGATTGAAGTGCTGCGGCTTCGCCCCGCTGCGAAGCTTGACGCAAGGTCCGATATCGCCTACCATCCCAGAAAACGGGGAACAGCGGGCAGCCTTGCCCCACAGGGAGCAGTGCCATGAGATTCTGTGCGTTGGCGGCGGCTTGTCTTTTGGCATCGGCCAGTCATGCCACGGTGTTCGACGTGACCAGCACCGCCGATTCCGGCGAGGGCACGCTCCGCGAGGCCATCGAGCTTTCGAATGCCACGGCAACCGAGGGCGAAGGCAGCACCGAGGGCTTCTTCTTTCCCGAGCCGAACACCATCGTGTTTACCGGGCTGGACTCGAGCGTCATCTTCCTCGAATCCGAGCTGCCCGCCATCACCGCGCCCGTGGACATCGTGGCGCTGGGAAGCGAGAAATCGCCCGATATGAGCGCGATCACGCTCGATGGTTCGTTGGCAGGCGATAGCAACGGGCTGGTGGTGCAGAGCCGATACGTCACCATCAGCGGCCTCACCATCGTGAACTTCAATCGCTCCGGCATTGTCATCGAGGGCAATATCTACAGCGTCTACGTGCTCAATTGCCGCATTGGCACCGATGGCACATCGTGCCTGCCCAACCAGCACCACGGCATCCTGATCCGCGATGGCGTTCAGGGCTGCACCATCGGCGGTTACGGCAGCGGCAAAACGATTCTGGGCGAGGGCAACGTGATTTCCGGCAATGGATACGACGGTATCCGCGTGCTCGGCCCCGACACCAATTTCGTCACGATCTCCGGCAATTACATCGGCACGGATATCTCGGGCATGTACAGCATCGGCAATGGCTGGCGCAGCGAGGACGTGCGCGGCATTTTCACGACGCTCCCGACCTTCGAGGGTGAGTCGACCAAGAGCGGCGACGACCGCGATTCCAGCAAGATGGTGAACGAGGAGGGCGTCGATCTCATCGAGGGCGTCGCGCGCGGCGGCGGTATCCTCTTTGCCAACGGCGCCAGCTACGGCCTGATCGGCGGCTATCTCGAGGATTCCGGCAACGTCATTTCGGGCAACTACTGGTACGGAGTCAAGGTCTTCGGCCTCGACTCAGACGAGACGTGGATTGTCCGGAACTTCATCGGCGTGGACCATACCGGCACTTACCCGCTGCCGAACGAAGAAGAAGGCATCCACATCCGGCAGGGACCGAAGAACACCCGGGTGGGCCTGAACGAACCGCTCGGCAAGACCGATGCGGCGCTACTCGTGACGGAATCGGGCAATGTGATCGGCGGCAACAACATCGGCGTCAAGGTCGATGGACCGGGCACCGAGAACACGGGCATCTACGGCAACACCATCGGCACGGCCTTCACTGGGCTCGAGTTCGTGCCGGTGCCGAACCGCGTTTCCGGCATTAACGTGGAAGACGGACCGGCCTTCACCACCATCGGCAGTATCGACGATACGGGCTATGCCAATTTCATTTACGACAACGACCTGATCGGCATCCAGGTGGACGGCACCACCGAGACGGTTTTCCGGGCCAACTCGATTTCGCGCCACAATGGCCCCGGCGTGCAGATGAACGACAACGCGAACGGCGGCATACAGCCTCCCGCGGTGACCGGTATGGAGGGCGTCTCGATAGCGGGCACTTCGGAGCCCTTCGCCGAGATCGACCTCTACGCCGACGCCGACGATGAAGGCTTCAACTATATCGGGAGCACCACCGCCGACGACAACGGCAACTGGCTGGACGAATTCGATTTCTCGAATTTCGCCGGCCTGAATGTCCACGCGATGCAAACCGTAACCGGCCAGGGCACGTCGGCCTTCAGCGCCGGATTTCCGCTGCCCGGCGGCGAAGGCGAAGGCAGCACCGAGGGCGAGCCGCCGTTGAACCTGGATCTCGTGTCGGACTGGACGACGCTGAACCAATATCCCTTCGCGAAGTACCTGCCCGAGCCCTTCAAGACCACGCTGTTGAGCATCAACCTCGCGGAAGCTGACGTCAACGGCTCGGTGAGTCTGGTGGTGACGGCGCTGCCGAGCAGCAATCCCGACAAGGGTGCCCTCGTCGACGGCGTTTCCTTCACCGGCAACGGCATTCCCGACGTGCAGGAACTCGCGCTGATCGAGTACATGATCGAGCACCCCTCGAAGAAGATGCTCAAGAACGGGATTACCGGCCAGGACGTGTCGGACGCATTCCAGCAGAACATGCACCAGATCATGGACAACCAGATCGGGCCGCTCGGGCCGGCCGTCGCCAATCTCGCGCCCGGATTTCTCAATGTCGTGTCTGCCGGCATCATCATGGGCGATGGTCAGGTCGACGAAATCACGGACAATACCCTCGAGGCGACCGGCCCCTACGGCATCGTCAACGGCATGTTCCAGTTATTCAGCAGCGGCATTCAGAAGCTCGGCGCCGGCGGCCTCATGGACGACACCGTGGATCCGGAAGATATCGTCGTGTTGCCCGAGTTGTCTGCGCTGGGCGATCTCGACAGCGATGGCGCGACCAACCTGGAGGAATGGCAGGAATTCGGCCCGGACGGCTATATCGGTGCCGTGACCGACCCCGGAATTGTGCCCCTTCCAGAGGGCGAGGGGATCACCGAAGGTACTGTTGAAGGTACCACCGAGGGCACAACCGAGGGAACTACAGAAGGCACGACGGAAGGCTCGACCGAGGGCACCGTAGAAGGCACTACCGAAGGTACCCCCGAGGGAACTACAGAAGGCACGACGGAAGGTTCAACCGAAGGCGTGACCGAGGGCAGCACCGAGGGCACCACGGAAGGCACGACTGAGGGCACGACCGAGGGTAGTACCGAAGGCACAACGGAAGGCACAACGGAAGGCGCGCCCGACGGCGAGGGCGAGAACTGCGTGAAGACGTTCCACTCGGCCGACACGGGTACGCCCGACAACATCATCGACCTGTCCGAGGTCATCCGCGTGATTCAGTTCTACAACGCCGACGGGCTGTACTGCGCAGTACCGGCAGACACCACCGAGGACGGCTTTGTGCCGGGCACGGAGTTGCAGCGCGATTGCTGTCCGCACGCGAGCGATTACGTCGGCGGGCCGGACTGGAAGGTCAGCCTCAGCGAATTGCTCCGGCTGATTCAGCTGTACAACAGCCTGGGCTACACCGCGTGCCCCGGCACGGGCGAAGACGGATTCTGCCCCACGCTGCAGTAGCCCCGGAAAGCGCTGAAAGGACCGTATGCGTGAGCTTGATCGGCGGCTGAGCGCCGTGTCGGAGCCGGCGCTGGTAGCGGGTTGCTTCCTGCTGCTGGGCGTCATCGGCTTCTTCGACGTCGCCACGGGCCCCGAGCTCGCCGTGAGCATCTTTTACCTGGTGCCCGTCGGGCTGGTGTCCTGGTATGCCCGGATCGGCTGGGGCATCGCCATCAGCGCGTCGGCAGCGGCGGTGTGGCTCTACCTCGATACCACCACCGGCCGGCCCTATACGCTCGCCATCGCGCCCTACTGGAACGGCGGCGTCCGGCTCGCCTTCTTTTATGTGGTCGCATATCTCATCATGGTCATCCGGCGGCGGCTGCACGCCGAAGTGGCGGCGGCCAATACCGACCCGCTGACCGGCGCCCTGAATTCCCGCGGCTTTTACGACCGACTCGGCGAAGAGATTCTCCGCTCCACGCGATACAAGCATCCGTTTTCGCTGGCCTATCTCGACCTGGACAACTTCAAGCATGTGAACGATGAATACGGCCACGCCACCGGCGACGATCTGCTGCGCGCCGTGGCCGATATCGCCCGGGAGACCACGCGCAAGACGGACCACGTGGCGCGCCTCGGCGGCGACGAGTTCGCATTGCTGCTGCTCGAAACCCAGCACGCTGATGCCGCCGCCGTGATCGCCAAGCTGCGCGGCTCCATCGCAGAGCGCATGCAGCAGCAGGGCTGGCCCGTGGCGGTCAGCGTGGGGCTGGTCACTTTCGAGGACACGCCGCCCGAAACCAAGGAAACCATCCGGCTGGCGGACGACCTCATGTACCGCGTGAAGAAGAACGGCAAGGACAGCGTGTTGCATCAGTGCTGGCGGGATGGCAGCCTGGCGGATGCGTAGTCGCGGGCTCAGCAGTGTGGTCGCCATGGCGGGGGTCATGCTGGCCTGCGCAGTGGCATCAGCCGAGCCCCGGATACTGCTTGTGGGCGACAGTTGGGCACGGCGGATGTTCGATGGCGGCGCCTATCCCGCCGTGCTCGACGAGGCCGGTCTCGGCTGCGTGGAGGTACTCGGCGACGATACGGTCATCGGCGGCACGACGGCGGCCTACTGGGCCGATGCCGCGCGGCTCGCCCTGGTGTACGATGCCCTGGCGGCCGCTCCCGCCGTCGATATCGTCCAGCTGAACCTGGGCGGTAACGATCTCCGCAGCGCGCTCCGGCCCAGCATGTCGCTGCCTGCGATATTCGCCGCAGCCAATGCCATTGCCGACGACGTCGATACCGTCGCGGCGGCGATCACGCAGACATCGCCCGGTATCCGCGTGGCGTGGTGCGGCTACGACTATCCCGGCGCGGGCGCGGTCTCCGGCGTGTCGGCGGAATTGGTCAACCTCGCCGTGGGGCTACTGGCGAGCCTCGTCCTCGAGCGTTTCGCCGAGCGCGAGCGATGCTTCGTCATCAACAATCTGGGTCTCATGCACTACACGCTGGGGTATCCCGGCGTACATGAACCCGAGTCCGTGCCCTTTCCTGGCGGCTATCCGGACTACGATCCGCTGACCGGCGGCGATCCGCAGCTGCCGGTGACGCCCTCGGTGGCGGCCGATGCCATTCATCTCACGGCCGAAGGCTACGTGATAGTCGCCCGGCATTGCCTGAACGCCTTCTACCTGGACTGGCTGGCGCATCCGCTCGAGGGCGAGGGAGAAGGCGCAGCCCTGTGTGCCAGCGAAGGCGAGGGCGCACCGGGCGGCGAGGGCATCGTGGAGGGCGAGGGTGTACTCGAGGGCGAAGGGGCGGCGGAAGGCCTGATCGAAGGCGGCGGCGAAGGCAGCACGGAGGGTGCTATTGCCTATCAGTCTGCCGACACCAATGGCAGCGGCGCCATCGAAATCGGGGAACTGCTGCGCGTCGTGCAGTTCTACAACGCGCCGGGCCTGCAATGCGCTGACGACACGGAAGACGGCTACGCGCCTGGCACGGGCGGCGGGCACGACTGCCCGCCGCATGATTCCGACTATCGTCCCCAGGACTGGCGCATCGATCTGGGCGAACTGCTCCGCCTCATCCAGTTCTACCGCCTCGGCGGCTACACCGCTTGCCCCGGCGAGGGCGAAGACGGCTATTGCCCCGCAGCGGAGTAATCGCTTACGAGGTCTTCGGCGTGTCTTTGCAGAAGCCTTCGGCGGCCCCCTGCGGCGCGGGAAGGCCCTTCATCTCGGCGCGCTTCGCCACCAGCTGATCCACCACCGCGGGGTCGGCCAGGGTCGTGGTGTCGCCAATCGAGCCCACTTCGCCCTCGGCGATTTTGCGCAGGATGCGACGCATGATCTTGCCCGAACGGGTCTTGGGCAGGCCGGGCGCGAATTGGATGTGGTCCGGCTTGGCGATGGGGCCCACGTGCTTGCTGACTTCCTCGCGCAGTTCACCGCGGAGCGTGTCGGACTCCTCGGCGCCGTCCACCAGCGTCACGAACACATAGAGGCAGCGGCCCTTGATGTCGTGGTGGATGTCGGTTACCGCGGCCTCGGCCACGGCCGGATGGCCCACCAGCGCGTGCTCCACTTCCGCCGTGCCGATGAGGTGGCCGGATACATTCGCCACGTCGTCCACGCGGCCGAGCAGCCAGTAGTCGCCATCCTCGTCGATACGGCAAGCGTCGCTCGTAAAATACAGATCCTTGAAGGCCGTGAAGTACACGTCCATGAAGCGGTCGTGGTCGCCCCAGGTGGTGCGCATCATGCCGGGCCAGGGCTTACGGATGCAGAGCTTGCCCTTCTCGCCGCGTGCGCATTCGCTGCCGTCGTCGCGCAGCACCGCAGGGTACACGCCGAAGAAGGGGCGCGAGGCGCTGCCGGGCTTGAGCGTGTGCGCGCCGGGCAGCGGGGTAATCATGTGGCCGCCGGTTTCCGTCTGCCACCACGTATCGACAATCGGGCAGCGCCCGCCGCCGATGTTGTCGTGATACCAGAGCCACGCCTCGGGGTTGATGGGCTCGCCCACGCTGCCCAGCAGCCGCAGCGAACTCAGGTCGTACTTCTTCGGCCACTCGTCGCCGCTGCGGTTGAGCGCGCGGATGGCTGTGGGCGCCGTGTAGAGAATGGTCGCCTTGTGCTTCTCGATTACCTGCCACATGCGTCCCGGGTCCGGATAGGTCGGGATGCCCTCGAAGAGCAGGTTCGTGGTGCCGTTGGCCAGCGGGCCGTAGACAATGTACGAATGCCCGGTGACCCAGCCGATGTCGGCACCGCACCAATAGATGTCATCGTCGCGCACGTCGAAGGTGTACTCGTGCGTCAGCTTCACATGCAGCAAGTAGCCCGCCGACGTATGCACCACGCCCTTGGGCTTGCCGGTCGAGCCCGAGGTGTACAGGATGTACAGCGGGTCTTCGGCGTTCATGGGCTCGGGTTCGCAGTCGGGGATGGCATCGGCCATCAGCTCGTGATACCAGTGGTCGCGCCCGTCTACCCAGCCGCATTCCTCCTCGGCGCGGTTCACCACCACCACGTTCTCGATGGTGGGCGTGTCGCGCAGCGCCTCGTCTGCGATGTTTTTGAGGTGGATGTGCTTGCCGCCGCGCAGGCCCACGTTGGCCGTGATGAGCAGCTTGCACGAGGAATCCTGCACGCGCCCGCTGATGGCGTCAGCGCTGAATCCGCCGAACACGACCGAGTGAATCGCTCCGATGCGCGCGCATGCCAGCATGGCGATCGGCAGTTCGAGGATCATCGGCATATAGATGCAGACGCGGTCGCCCTTCTGGATGCCGAGGCCCTTGAGCACGTTCGCGAACTTGCAGACCTCGCGGTGCAGTTCGGCATACGTGAGGGTCTTCACTTCCGCGTCGTCGTCGCCCTGCCAGAGATAGGCGATCTTGTCGGCCTTGGGCGTGCCCAGGTGCCGGTCGAGGCAGTTGGCCGACACGTTCAGCACGCCATCGGCGAACCAGGTGTGCTCAATCGTCCGGCCCTCGCTGTCCCAGGTGTACTCGAGCGTCTTTGTGGGCGGCTTGATCCACACGAGGTCCTTGGCACGCTCGCCCCAGAACTCGTCGGTGTCGTGCACCGAGCGGTGCCACATCCGATCGTAGTCTTCCATCGAGGCGCAGCGGGCGCGGGCCTGGAAATCCGCTGGCGGCGGAAAGGTCTTGCCGTGCGTCAGGCTGTCGTCGTCGTGGTGCGGGGTTGCGTCTGCCATCGGTATACCTCCCAACCGGATATGTTTACGCCGTTTGAACGGTTTACTATACGGAACGGCAGCAGGCTCGGTCTAATCGAATTCTTGCCGAAAGAGCCGGTGCAGGGCCTTGTCGCCGTGAGGGTCGTCCGCCCGCGCCAAATCGGCCTCGGAATAGCCGGAGGCGATGGACTCGACCGTAATGGGGCGCCCCGTTTCATCCAGGGTGAACACGGCGCGCCAGGTGCGGTAGGCAATCTCCCAGCGTTTTCCTTCGAGCGGCCGCACGCGCTTGCGCTTGGCATCGCAGGGGCGCTCGGCCAGCTGCTGCGTCAGGAACGCGCGGATACACCCGGCACCGTGGCCCTCCAGCCAGTCGACGGCGCGACCGGCCGCCTCGCTGAAATCCACCGTCCAGCGCTCCGTCTCAAGCGTGTCGAGCCAGCCGGACGCGGCATCGGGAAAACTGTCGGCGTAGGGCACGTAGGGCTTGATATCGAGCACGGGGGTGCCATCGAGCAGGTCGTGCGCGCCCACCTCGACCCGCAGCCCGTGGACGCCCCGCAGTTCCACGCACGACAGGCCGATGGGATTGGGGCGGTAGGGCGCGCGGCAGGCGAACACCCCCACCTTGCGGTCCGCGCGCGGCGGCTGCACCAGTGGCTTCCAGTTCGCGTTTCGGTCGAACACATAGACAATCCAGATGCGCTCGAAGCCCGCGAGGTCTTGCAGCGCCTGCTCGTAGTTCCGGCCGGGATGCAGCGCGATGTGGCCGTCGTTGGCCTGCGCGGCGGCGGGCTGGCGGGCGGCGTCGTAGGGGTGGCGCTCCGCGCAATGGAAGACGCCGATGGGCTCGAAGGCGATGGACATGACGCCATAGTACCCCGCCGCGCCTTGCGTGCGCCTTACTATCGCGCTACCCTTGACCTCCGAGAGGGTCCTGCCGAAAGGAGACGCACATGTTGTACACCGCGCCCCTGATGTTTCTGCTGTCCGCCGCCATCGAAATCGCCTGCCCCGGCAGCTACGGCGGCCACCTGCAAGGCATCGCCACCGATGCGGAACACAACATCTACTGGTCGTTTACCGTGGCCCTGGTCAAGACCGATGCCTCGGGCACGCTGCTGAAAGAAGTCGAGGCGCCCACCCACCACGGCGATCTGACCTGGGTGGACGGCAAGGTCTATGTCGCGGTCAATCTCGGCGCATTCAACCAGGAGCCGGGCAAGGAAGACTCGTGGGTGTATGTCTACGACGACGACTCGCTCGAGCTGCTGGAGAAGCACTCTGTGCCCGAGCTGGTGCATGGTGCCGGGGGCATTACCTGGCACGACGGGGCGTTCGTGGTGGTCGGCGGGCTGCCGCGCGGGCACGAACAGAACTACGCCTACCGCTACGACAAGGATTTCCGGTTCCTCGGCCGTGAAGACATCGAGAGCGGCTACACCAACATGGGCATCCAGACCGCGTGTTTGCTGAACGGCGAGTACTGGTTCGGCACCTACGACGCCAAGGACAGCCTGATCATCACGCCGGCGGAATTCTCTTCGCAGCGCCGGGTGGACGTGAAGGCCTCGCTGGGTATCGCGCCGTGGGACGAGGGCCACTGGCTGCGGGGCGTGGGCGGCAAGGGCGAAACCCGCGGCACTTACACCGGTGCCGTCGTGGTGGAGGCCCTGCCCGCGGCGGCCCTGCCTGAAGGCTTCGCCGCGCTGGAAGAGGCCCGCGACTACGATTCCCGCAAGGCGACGGTGCTCTATTTCGTGGATACCGCCTGCCCGGTCGCCAATCAGTACGCCCCGAAAATCAGCGAACTGGCAGACGAATACGCGGAGAAGGGCGTGGCCAGTTTTCGGGTGTACGCCGGGGATTACTCGACGCTGGAGGAAATCGCGCAGCATACGAAGGACTATGACTTCAGCCTGCCGGCGGTGAAGGATGCCGACTACGCCCTGACCCGCGAGGTCCACGCCACGGTAACGCCCGAGGCGGTGGTGGTCGATCCAGCCGGGGCCGTGCAATACCGCGGCCGCATCGACGATCGCTACAAAGGCCTGGGCCAATACCGGCAGGTGGCCACCCGCGAAGATCTGCGGCTGGCGCTCGACGCCGTCCTCGCCGGCGAGCCGGTCGAGGTGCCCGCCACCAAGGCCATCGGCTGCTACATTGAGATACCCCAAGCGCCCGGAAACGAGGAATAACGGCGCGACGGGTTGACAAGCAGGGCGGCGCTTTGCGTCAATACCGCCCATTCGCGCGCGGCCCCGTTCTGTCTGTACCCCCGCATCCCCCGCGCTGAACAAGGAACCGCATGACCGAGCAACAGGGCATCCGCTGGCAATTCGTGGCCGGCCGCATTGTGCTTTTCTGCGCGATCCTCGCGCTCGGCGTGGTCCTGATGAAGTTCTTCGCCTCGCTCAAGGAGCCCGCGAAAACGGCCGAAGTGGTTGAACCCGCCATCGAGGTGGAAATCGCAATCGCCGAACCGGAAAACGTGCCCGTGACGGTGCAAGGCTTCGGCAACGTGCGCAGCCGCGATACTGTGGCCATCGCCGCCAAGGTGCCGGGCGACGTCATCGAGGTGCATCCGCATCTCGAGGCCGGCGGCCTCGTGCGCCAGGACGAGGTGCTCTTCCGCATCGACCCCGCGGACTACGAGGCGCGCCTGACCCAGGCCGAGGCGCAGGTCGGCCAGTTGGAAAACTCGCTCGCGTTGCTGCGGGAAAAGGCGCAGCAGGACCGCAGTCGGCTCGATGTGATCAAGCGCACGCGGGACCTCGCGAAAGGCGAATACGACCGCGACAAGGGCCTTTACGAGAACGACCGCGTGGGCTCGCAGTCCCAGGTGGATTTCTCGGAGCGTAATTACCTTCAGGCCAAGGACGCCTACGAGCAGGCGGAGCAGGGCGTGGGGCTTTATCCGCTGCGCATCGCCGAGGCCGAGCAGGGGCTCGAAGCCGCCCGCGCCCAGCGCGACCTGGCCCGCCTCGCGCTCGAACGCACGACCGTGACGGCGCCCTTCGACGGCCGCGTGAAGATGGCGCAGCTCGAGGTGGGGCAGACCGCCGCCCCGGGCATGCCGGTCGTGTCGTTATCCGACGACTCCGCGCTGGAAATCTCGGTGCCGCTCGACAGCCGCGATGCCCAGGGCTGGCTGCAATTCGAAGAGGTGACCCCGGAGGAAGGCTGGTTCGCGAAGCCCGTGCCGGTCACGTGCACGCTCCGCTGGACCGAGGATACCAGCGGCGCGGTATGGGAAGGCGAACTCACCCGCGTGGAGCGGTTCGATCCCACGACCCGCACGCTCACCGTGGCCATCACCGTCGAAGGCGCGAAGGCGCACGCCAAAGAAACCGGCTTGCCGCTGGTCGAGGGCATGTTCTGCGAGGTGTCGATTCCCGGCAAGACTATGCAGCAGGTCGTCCGCCTGCCGCGCTGGGCGGTCTCGTTCGAAGGAGAGGCCTTCTTCGCCGAGGACGACGCCGAGGGCCGGCCCCGGCTGCAGAAGCGCCAGGTGGACGTGCTCCGCGCGCAGGGCGAAGAGGTCTACGTTTCCAGCGGCATCGACCCGGGCGACCGCGTTATCGTCACCCGGCTCGCCAATCCCATGCGCAACCACCTGCTGGAGATCATCGGCGAGACCCCCACGCCGGAATTGAACGCCACCACCACCCCGCCCGCGGGCGCACCGAGTTAGGCGCGGGCGTGGAAGGCTCGCGATGAGGGGCTTCTTCGAGGCCTTCGCCCGCAACACGGTGTTCTCCAACATCGTGCTCCTCATCTTTTTCGTGGGTGGCGCGTTCTCGATGGCCTTCATGATCCGCGAGACCTTTCCCAAGGTCGACCTGGACCGCGTGCAGGTGATTGTGCCCTGGCCCGGCGCCGACCCCGAGGAGATCGAGGAAGGCATCAGCCGCAAGGTCGAGCAGTCCATCGAGGGCATCGAGGGCATCAAGTCCTACCACACCATCTCCGCCGAGAACGTGTCGATGGCGATCATCGAGGCGGCGGACGGCCAGGATGTGTCGGAGCTGAAGGACCGCATCCGTAACGCGGTCGAGACCATCGCCACCTTTCCCGCCGGTTCTGAGAAGCCCATCACCGACGAGGTGCAGCTGCGCACGCGGGTGATGTACCTCGCGCTCTCAGGCGAGGGCATGAACGAGCGCGAGCTGAAGGAATGGGCCGAGGACACGAAGTTCGAGCTGCAATCGTTGCCGGAACTTTCGCAGGTGCGCATCGTCGGCACGCGCGATTACGAGATCTCCATCGAGGTCTCCGAAGAACGGCTGCGCGAATACGGCCTCACGTTCGACCAGGTGTCGATGGCCGTGCGCGCCAACAACCTCAACGCCCCCGGCGGGACGGTGCAGACCGAGGGCGAAGAGATCCGCCTGCGCACCGTGGGCCGCCGCTACACCGCCGAGGAATTCGCGAACATCGTCGTCATGGCGCGCCCCACCGGCGAAATCATCACGCTGGATCGCGTGGCCGATATCCGCGACGACTTCGAGCAGGAGGCCATCGAGTCGCACTTCAACGGCAGGCCCTCGGTCTCGCTGCTGATTTCGAAGACCTCGCAGGAAGACACGCTCACCATCGACCAGGCCGTGCGGCGCTATGTGGACGAGCAGAACGCGAAGCTGCCGCAGGGCATGTCGCTGGCCATCTGGGGCGAAATGTCCGGCGTGCTCAAGGCGCGCATCGCCCTGCTCACCCGGAACGGACTCCTCGGGCTGCTGCTCGTGTTCATCCTGCTCTGGCTCTTCCTCGATTTCCGCCTCAGTTTCTGGGCCAGCATGGGCATGCCCATTTCCATCATGGGCGCGTTCATTGTCATGTGGTTCATCGGCGCCACCATCAACATGATCTCGCTCTTCGGGCTGATCACCGTGTCCGGCATCATCGTCGACGACGCGATCGTGGTGGGCGAGGCCATCTATGTGGCGCGCAAGCGCGGCGCGACCCCGCTCAAGGCGGCCGTCGACGGCGTGATGGAAGTCGGCATGCCCGTGCTTGCCGCCGTGCTCACCACCATGATTGCCTTCGTGCCCATGTCCTTCGTCGGCGGCGAAATCGGCAAGCTCGTCCAAGTGCTTCCGGTAGTCGTCAATGCCTGCCTGTTCATTTCGCTCACGGAATGCCTGCTGCTGCTGCCCGCGCACCTGAACCACCTGCCGACCGAAAAGGCCGGAACCCGCCGCCGCAGCCGCATCGGCCAAATCGGCCGCACTTTCCATAGCTACACCAACGGCAGCCTCGAATGGACCGCCGAACACCTCTACGTGCCCTTCGTCGACCGGGTACTCAAGTTCCGCTATGCCGCCGTCGCGACGACTTTCATGGTCACGCTCGCGACCCTCGGCCTGGTGCAGGGCGGCTTTATCCAGTTCCAGTTCTTCAGCGGCGTCGATGGCGACGGCATCACCGCGAACGTCGAGTTTCCCAACGGCACGCCGATTGAAACCACGCGCAAGGCCGTGGAGGAGCTCGAGGCCGGCATCCGGCGAATCGCCGAGCGCACGGAGACGCTCTCGGGCAAGCCGCTCGTGGCCAACGTATTCTCGCTCGCGGGTTCCACCATCGCCGAGCGCGACGGGGGGTCGGTGGCGGGCACCCACTTCGGCGGGCTGCGGGTAGAGCTGCTCACCTCCACCGAGCGCGGCATCAGCCTCGAGACCTTGATCACCGAATGGGAGCAGGAGAGCGGCCGCATCCCCGGCGCCGTGTCGGTGAAGTTCGAGGGCGATTCCGCCGGGCTGCCCGGCTCGCCCATCGAGGTCTGGCTGCTCGGGAAGGACACCGAACTGCTGCTGGCTGCGTCGGACGCCCTGAAGCAGAAACTCTCCGGTTACGACGGCGTGTACCAGGTGCAGGATGACTTTCGGCCGGGCAAGAACGAGGCGCGGCTGCGGCTCAAGCCCGAGGCCCACGCGCTCGGCCTCACCGTGGCCGACCTGGCGCAGCAGATCAACGCGGGTTACTACGGCCAGGAGGCCATCCGCCTCCAGCGCGGGCGCGACGATGTGCGGGTGCGGGTGCGGTATCCCGAGAGCGAACGCAGCGACTTGCCCAACCTCGAGCAGATCCGCGTGCGCAGCCGCGCCGGGTTCGAGGTGCCGCTGATCTCCGTGGCCGATATCGACTACGGCCCCGGCTTCGCCACCATCAACCGCACGAACGGCCTGCGCCGCGTGACCGTGACCGCCGAGGTGAATACCCACAAGGCGAATACCGCGCGCCTGTTTCGCGACCTGAATGCCGAGGGCTATTTCGACAAGCTCCAGCAGCAGTTCCCCGGCATCCGCGTGAACATCGAAGGCGAACCCAGGCGGACCGCGGAATCTTTCGACACGATCGACGTCGCCTTCCCGCTCACCGTGCTCGCCATTTACATCATCATCGCCGCGGTGTTCCGGTCGTACCTGCAGCCGCTGGTCATCCTGTTCACGCTGCCCTTCGGCGCGCTCGGGGCCATCTACGGCCACATGCTGCTGGGCTACGACCTGTCCATGATGAGCGTGTTCGGCATGATGGCGCTCGCCGGCGTGGTCGTGAACGACGCCATCGTGATGATCGAGTGCGTCAACGTATTTGTGGCGCAAGGCGAACCCTTTTACGAGGCCCTGCGCCGCGGCGGCGCGCGCCGGTTCCGCGCCATCATCCTGACCACAGTGACCACCATGGGCGGCCTCGCGCCGCTGATTCTCGAGCAGGACTTTCAGGCACGCGTGCTGATTCCCATGGCCATCTCGCTCGCGGCGGGCGTGGGTTTCGCCACCATCCTCACGCTGGTGCTGATTCCCTGCCTGCTGGGCATCCTGAACGACATGCGCCGGCTCGCGCGGCGTCTGCGCACGGGCGTGTGGCCCACGGCCGAAGAAGTCGAACCGGCCCGCCAGCGCGAACTCGAGGACGTGGCCGAGCATGTCGGGCTGGATTACACGAACGGAGGTGCGGCATGAGGCACACGCTGGCATGGGCACTGGCGGCGGGCGCGCTCTTCGCGGGTGCGTCGCACGCCGAAGAGCCGGTCGAGGCCGAAACCGTCGAGACGGCACCGGCCGAACCGCTACTGGTGCTGGACCTCGAGCTAGCGCAACGGCGCGCGCTGGCGCAGCACCCCACGCTTGCCGCCGTGGCGGAAGTGGTGGCGCAGGCGCAGGCCAAGGCCCGGCAGGCCCGCTCGCTCTACCTGCCGCAGATTTCCGCCCAATACACCTGGTCGCAGACCGACCTGTCTGACGATCAGAAGGACAAGCTCGACGAGGCCGTCGATACGATCGGCGATCAACTGGGGCGCGCGCGGATACAGCTGCGCGAGGCTCCCACGCCCCAGAACCAGTCGCAGTCGCTGGAGCTCCGTCAAGGCCTTCGCCACCTGGACCGGTACATCAGCGATCAGCGCGACGAGCTGGACGGCGGTATCGAGCGCAGCCAGCTCGGCATTACCGCGGGGTGGCTGGTGTTCGATGGCTTCGCGCGGAAACACCGCAACGCGATGGCGCGTTATGGCGTGCAGGAATCGCAGGCCGCCGAACAGGAAGCCCGGCGCCTCATGGCCGACGCCGTGGCGCGCGCCTACTACGGCCTGCTGCTGTCGCGCGAGAACATCGCCGTGTCGGAGGCCAACGAGGAATTTAATCAGCGGCTGCTGAAGGACGCCGAAGCCCGCTACGACGTGGGCAAGGGCTCGTACAGCGATGTGCTGAATTTCCGGGTGGCGGTGCGCGGCGCACAGACCATGCGGCTGAAGGCCGAGGCGGACACCCGCGCGGCCGAGGTGGCGCTGGCCACGCTCATGGCCGAGCCCGACGCAAAGCTGCGTCCCGATATGACCGTGCCGCCGCTCGCTGCGGAGACGGCCGACGACCTCGTGCCACCCGACACGGAATCGCTCATCGCCTACGCGCTCGATCACCGACCCGATTTGTTGCAGGGCGAGCGCCGCGCGGACCGCGCCGAGGCCGCGCGCAAGGCCAGCGCCGCGTCCTACAGTCCCGAGGTCGCCGTGTTCGGCCAGGTGCAGTCGCGCGGCATCAACAACAACGGTATCGACCCCGATCGCTTTTCGCCCACCGTGGGCGTGAACGTGAACTACGACCTGTACACCGGCGGACGCCGCCGGGCCGAGGTGGCCGAGGCGCGCCATGCGGAGCGCGAGGCCGAACTCAAACAGGAAGCGCTCGAGCTGACCGTGGTGTCCGATGTGCGCCGCGCCGCCCTCGAGGTGATTGCTGCGCAGGAACAGCTGACGCTTCAACGCCTCAGCCTCGGCGATGTGCAGGAAAACCGCGACCTACTGACCAAGGCCTACGATGCGGGCAAGGCGCCGCTCGCGCTGCTGAACCAGGCGCAGCGCGATTTCGCCGCGGCCCAGGCCCAGGCCGCGCTGGCCCTCGCCTCGCTCCGGCTCGCACTCGAAGAACTCGACACCGCTACCGGCGCCAGCCTCGCGAACCTCAGCGCCGAAGCCGCGGAGCCAGAAGCGGAATAGGCCGCTGAAATCCGCAGCGGATGCTGCATGATCCGGCACATCGTGCAATCGCCTTCATGAACCGCCGCCGCGGTTCGCGGGGCGTATCGTTTACCCCGGGTAGCGTCGCGAAGACGCGCCGCAACGCCGGGGCTACGATATTGCAACCGCTTCCGCGGTTTGGGAAGTTCCCGATTTCGCGGCCCTCTTTGCGCGAGGTTTTTTACGGACCACGCCGGTGGGGCGAATGTCCCCATGAGCCGAAGATGCCGGATCATCAATAGGGTTGCTCTCCGGCACCACCACCCCTACGCCAAGAGCCGCTTTAGAAAGCAGCGCTCCCGGCAAGCGATGATGCACGGGTAGGGCGAGCGTACCCGCGAGCCATCCTGGCGCGATAACCCATCGAAAACAATCTCCGCTCCGACCGTCTTTGTGTTCGGTGGGGCGAATGACCCCATGAGCCGCGCGCCCGGGTCCAGTGTCAAGCTTTTGCTCCGGCACCAGCGCCCCTACGCCAAAGAGGTTGCCGCGCTTCGCTCGCAATGACGGAAATGCGGCGTCATTGCTTCGTACCAACGCTACTTTGGTCAGCCAAAACCGACAACATCGTCCTTGCGAGAAGCAAGTCCTCGAGCGACGCGGCAACCTCTTTGGCGCGTAGGTGAGCGTGGGAATCGCGACGACAACTTGAACGGCACGCCGCAATCGCTGCACATCCGGAACCGCGGTAGCGGTTACCTAATCGAAGCCCCGGGTAGCCCCTCGTCTTCGAGGGGCTACCCGGGGTAACCATGGATTCTGAACAACCGCGGCAGCGGTTGCTCAGGATATATCGCGTCCGCTTAGTCCAGCTCTTTGATCTTGATGTTGCGGAAGTAAATCGGGGCGCCGGCGTGCTTGCCCTGGAATCCGATGCGGCCCTTGGTGGGCAGTTCGGCCCAGGGCTTGTTCAGCCACGCGGGGATCTCGGAGCCGTCGGGATTCGTCGTCGCCGAGGTCCACTTGCTCATGTCGATGCTGTTCACCTGCTCGCCGTTGAGCGTCACGTCGATGTGCTTATCGACGCAGCGGACCGTGTAGCGGTTCCATTCGCCCGGCTTCTTTACGTTGCTCTTGGTGGGCGCGAGGTGGCCGAAGAACGCGCCGCACTGCCACGTGCCCGGCGAGTTGGCCCACTTTTCCGCGAAGTCGTCGGCAATCTGAATCTCCACCGAGTTCGGAATCCAGTCGGCAATGTTGCTCGCGTACACGATCACGCCGCTGTTCGTGCCCTCGGCCGTCTTAAACTCGAGGTCGAGAATGAAGTTGTCGTATTCCTTCTTCGACCAGATGGCCTGGTCTTCGCTGGCGGTCAGTACGCCGTCCTCCACCGTCCACACCTTCTTGGGCTTGAGCGCGTTCGACAGCTCGGCGTCGAACAGATCCTCCCAGCCGGCGCTGTCGGGGTGGGTGAGCGGTTCGGCTTCTTCGGCTGCGAGCGGCAGCGCGGCCAGCAGCAGGGCGGCGGTCAGGGCGCGGGATACCAGTTTCATCGGAACTTCCTCCAGGTTGGGTTAGGGATAAACCGCCGCAGCGGCGGATAAGGTTGACAGTACCGCCCGCAAATCCGCTACAAGGCCGACGGACGCAGCGGGAATTTGTCGAACAGTTTCATGGCCTCGGCATGCGTGCCCACGCCCTCGGTGCAGGTGGCATCGGCCATGCAGAGCGTTGCCGCCGCCGTGCCGAAGCGCAGGCCTTCCTCCATGTCCCAGCCCTCGTGAATGCCCACCAGCACGCCCGCGCAGAAGGCATCGCCCGCGCCCGCGCCGCCCTGGATATAGCCCTCGGGCAGCTGGAACGAGGGATGAAAATACTCCTTGCCCGCGCGGGTGAGCGCGTAGGCGCCCAGGCTCATGTGCACCACCACCACCTCGCTCTCGCCCATGTCGAGCAGCGTGCGGGCCGAATCGCGCAGCGCCTGCGCGTCCAGCTTGTCGTCTTTCAGAATCGCGTGGCCGGTCGTCTGGCCCGCCTCGAATTCATTCAGGATGGCGTAGTCGGTGTACTTGAGCGCCGGGGGCACCAGCCGCTTGAAGCGCTCGGAGAATTCCGACACGGTGTCGAAGGAAGTCTTGATGCCCTCGGCCTGCAGGTGGTGCAGAATCTTCGCGGCCACCGTGCCGAATTCCGGCTCCTCCTGGTCGATGCCGTCCATCAGCAGCAGGTAGCCCACATGCGCGATGCGCGACTTGATGCCGCTATAGGGCACATTGTCCGCGTTCATCAGGTTGTTCGCGCCGCGCGAATGGAAGAACGTGCGCTTGCCGTTCGACTGCACCGTCATCACTTCCGTGTACGAAGTCGGCGCGTCGTCGGTCATCTTCAGGTGCGTGCAATCCACGCCCAGGCTGGTGCACAGCTCGATGATGCTGCGTCCGTCGTCGTCGTTCCCCACAAAGCCCACGGCCTCGAGCGGAATGCCGACCTCGTACTTCGCGACGTCCACCACGAGGTTGTGCGCCAGGCCGCCGGGGCTGAAATGCTCCGTCGCCACGTTCGCCAGCGTTTCCTGCTGCGGCCACACGTCGATCATTCGAACGTGGTCCATGATAAAGGTGCCGATTCCGGCCATGCCCCGGCGTGCTTCTGCCATGATTGCGCGTGCCTCCCGCATGGGTCCGCCCCGGCGGACCCGCCTCGTTAACAGCCCGTTAATATACAAGACGATAGCCCGCCGCGCCACTGCCTCGCCGCTTGTGACGGGGCGCGGCGGCTGGTAGCATTTGCGGCCATGATGGATACTGCACAGGCTGAGGCGATGAAAGCGCGGATACTCCCGGCGCTCGAGGAACACCCCTTCGAGGCGCCGGCGTGGCTGCGGACCAAGCACCGGCAGAGTTCATGGAACGCCATGCACCGCCGGGTCGCGCCGCTGCTCGAGCGGCACGAGCGCTGGGCCACGCCCGACCGCGACTTCCTCGATCTGTATTACAGCACGGGCGGGGCGGGCGCGCCCTGGGTGCTGCTGCTGCACGGGCTCGAGGACCACGCCAACACGGCCTATGTGCTGGGCATGCGCCATGCGATTGTGGACGCGGGGTGGAATTGCGTGGTGATGGAATTCCGGTCCTGCGGCTCGGAGCTGAACCGGGCGCGGCGGCTGTACCACATGGGCGAAACCACGGACCTGGCCTTCGTGCTCAAGTGGCTGCGGCCGCGTCTGGGCAAGGCGCCGCTGTTTCTGCTGGGCTTTTCGCTTGGCGCCAACGTGGCGGCGAAATGGCTGGGCGAGCAGGGCGATACCGCGGCGGAAACGGTCCATGGCGCCGCGCTGGTGTCTGCGCCCTACGACCCCACCATCGGCGCGGCCAACATCCACAAGCAGCTGGGCGGCCTCTACATGAAGGCCTTTCTCGCCTCGCTCGTGCCCAAGGCCATCGCCAAGGAGCAGCAGTTTCCCGGCGCGCTCGATGTAGACGCCGTGGCGGCGGCAAAGCATTTTTGGGACTTCGACACCCACGTGACCGCCCGACTACACGGCTTCGACGACGCAGACGACTACTGGCGCAAGGTGGGCTGCCACCAGTTCGTGGGCGGCATCCGCGTGCCCACGCTGCTGCTCAGCGCGGCCGACGACCCCTTCAACCCGGCCGAGACCCTGCCCGTGGCAACCGCTCAGGCGTCGCCGTGGCTCTATCCCGTGTTCCCGGAAACCGGCGGCCACATCGGGTTTATCTGCGGCGAATCCCCCGCCGCCGCCCGCTATTGGGCCGAGGAACAAATCCTCCGGTTCTTCCGGCTCGCCGCACTCGAAGGCGCGTGAAGCCCGGGTATACCCCCGCCCTCAACCCGTTAATCTGCGAAAATGGCGAAATCGCCCTACATTTCCGACGATTTCCCTCTTGGCAAGTCGGGCGTCTTCGGGCATACTACCGGCTTCACGACGCATACGAGAGGGCAGAACGATGAAGAGTGGTTACTGGGCCGCTGCCGCGGCCTTGTTGCTGGTGGTGCAGGCAGGGGCGCTCGAAATGGGCGAGCAGGCGGAGAAGGTGGTGTTCAAGGACATCCGGTACCTGCCGCGCACGCTGGACGATCTGGGCGCGAAACCTGCGGTGCTGTATTTCCACACGGGCGCGGACGCGGGGGCGCTCGACACGCTCGACGCCATGGCGGAATCCGAGGAACTCGCGAACGCCGTGGTGGCCGGGCTCGATGTGGACCCGGCGAGAAACATTCTCGACCTTTCCGCCGAGACCCTCGCGCGCGACGACGACTACATCGTGCTGAAAGACATGGAGTGCAAGGCGGCCAAGGCGCTGGGCGTGACCCAGGTTCCCGCGGCGGTGGTGCTGGATAAAGACCACAAGCTGGCCTACCGGGGCAGCCTCGCCGGCGCGAAAGCAGCAGCGCTTGCCCTGTTGAGCGGTGCCGCAGCGCCCGCATCCGAAGCGGTTTCCGGCACGCCCCTGCCCGATTGGTCCGTCCCCGTGCCCGCTCAGCCGCCCGTGTTCAAGGACGTCGCCGGCATCGTGTATCAGCACTGCACGCCCTGCCACCGTCCGGGCGAGACCGCGCCTTTCTCGCTGCGCACCTACAAGCAGATGGCAGCCAACGCCGAAATGATGGCCGAGGTGGTGCGCGAAGGCCGCATGCCCCCGTGGTACGGCGCGGCCGACCACGGCACGTTCATGAACGATCGCCGCATGTCCGACTCGGAAATCCAGACGATTCTGCAATGGGTGGCGGCCGATACGCCCAAGGGCGACCTGAAAGACGCGCCCGAACCGCCGGAGTATCCCGAGTCCGAATGGCGCATCGGCGAGCCTGACCTGATTCTCGAGGTGCCGGGCGAATTCGAGACCCCCGCCACGGGCTACGTCGACTACCAGTACGAGATGCTGCCCTACCAGTTCCCGGAAGAGACCTGGGTGCAGGGCATCGAAATCCTGCCGAGCAACGCCGCAGTGGTTCACCATGCGAACCTGGCCTACAACAACCCCGAGCAGGGCGGCTACGCGGAGAAGTTTAATTTCCTCACGGGCTACGTGCCGGGCGGCGCGGCGGCCGACATCCCCGCCCCCGTGGCCATGCGGATCCCCAAGGATTCCGGCCTGTTTCTCCAGATTCACTACGTGACCACGGGCAAGAAAGAGAAGAACAAGATGCGCGTGGGCATCCGCTATGCCGAGGGCACGGTGCTCAAGCAGGTGCATTACAAGCGCCTGCGCCCCGAAACCATCGACATCACCCCCTACGACCCGCGCTTCCAGATGAGCTCCGAGTGGAGCTTCGACCGGAATGCCATCGTGCTGGCCCTGTTCAGCCACATGCACGTGCGCGGGCGCGACATGAGCTTCTTCGCCAAGCTGCCCGACGGCAAGGAAGAGACCCTGCTGCGCATTCCGAATTACAGCTTCGACTGGCAGCTGGCCTATTCCTACGTGCCCGGCGCCAAGCTCTTCCCCAAGGGCACCACGCTGAAGACGGTGTCGCACTACGACAATTCCGCGTTCAACCCGTATAACCCGGACCCCTCGGACCGGGTGCAATACGGCGACCAGACCGTGAACGAAATGAACGACGCGTACGTGTTCTTCCTGGATCAGGACGAGTTCCTGAACATCCAGGTAGACGGCGAAACGGGGCGGGCGGCGGCGAATCCGGAGGTGGCTTCGGCCCGGTAGTTCCGCTTTACACGCCGCTCCCGCTCCGGTACACTCACGCCTCGTATCCAAACGCGTGTGCGCCAAGGATGGCCAGTACCCATGGGGAGATTTCAGCCATGAAAGTGGGGATGAATTTGCTGCTCTGGACCGCTGCGGTCACCGAGGAGCACTTCGGTCTGATGGACGATATCAAGGGCTGGGGCTTCGACGGCGTCGAGCTGCCGATGTTCGCCCCGGACTGCTCCGACTGGAAGGCGATTGCCGCCAAGCTGGGCGACACGGGCCTCGAATCCACCGCCGTGGTGGTGATGCCCGCCGACGCCAGCCTCATTTCCGAGGACGCGCTCATCCGCCAGCGCGGCATCGACCACCTGAAAGACTCGGTAGACGCCTGCGTGGCCGTGGGTGCCAGCGCCATGGCGGGTCCCATCTTCCACCCGGTGGGCGCGCTCGTGGGCCGCGGCCCGACAGAAGACGAAATTCAGCGCTGTATCGACAGCCTCAAGGTCGTGGCCGAGCACGCCAAGGCCGCCAACGTGATTGTGGCGCTCGAGCCGCTCAACCGCTTCGAGACCTTCGTGTGCAATTCGCAGGCCCAGGCGCGCCGCATCAGCGACGCCGTCGGCAATTCGCACTTCGGCCACATGTACGACACCTTCCACGCGAACATCGAGGAGAAGGACCTGACCGAGGCCGTCAAGACCGGCGGCGACAAGATCCTCCACGTGCATATTTCGGCCAACGACCGCGCCACGCCCGGCGAGGACCACGTGGACTACGAGACCACGATGCGCGCGCTCAAGGGCATCGGCTACGACGGCTGGCTGACCATCGAGGCCTTCGGCAGCCGCCTGCCCGAACTGGCCGGCGCCACCTGCATCTGGCGCAAGATGGCCCCCAGCGAAGAGCACGTGGCGAAGAACGGCTGTCAATTCGTGCGCGATTTGTGGTCGCGCGTTTAATCACGCTTATTCCGAGGGAGTATTTCCGATGAAGACGATTGTGGGCAGTGGTGTTTCCCAGGCCGCGACGGCGGCGTTCGAGGCGGGTGAGGGCATTCTGCGGCTGAGCCCCACGTGGGTACCGCGTTCGTTCCTGCAGCCGGGCCGCCGCATCAAGTTGCACCCGGACGACTACTACGCGTTCGGCAAGCACCGCGGCGGTATCGACGAGCGCTGGTTCGCATCGACCACCCCGGCGGCCAACGACAACCGCACCGAGGACGAGGGCCTGAGCTACGTGGTGCACGAGGGCGCGCGCTTCACGCTGAAGGACGCGGTCGACGCGCTCGGCGGCGGGCTCATCGGCGATTCCATCTGGAACCAGTACAAGCGCTGGCCGGTGTACTCGAAGTTCTTTGACAACATGGGCCCGATTCCGCACCACATGCACCAGAACGCCGAGCAGGCCGCGCTGGTGGGGCAGGAAGGCAAGCCCGAGTCGTACTACTTCCCGCCGCAGCTGAACGCCATCGGCAACAACTTCCCCTACACCTTCATGGGCCTCGAGCCGGGCACGACGAAGGACCAGGTGCGCGCGTGCCTCGAACGCTGGAACACCGGCGACAACGGCATCCTCGACCTTTCCAAGGCCTACCGCCTCAAGCCCGGCACCGGCTGGCTGATTCCGCCCTGCGTGCTGCACGCCCCGGGCTCGCTCGTCACCTATGAACCCCAGTGGGGCAGCGACGTGTTCGGCATGTACCAGAGTCTCGTGGAAGGCCGCGACGTGCCTTGGGAACTGCTCGTGAAAGACGTGCCCGCCGACAAGCACCAGGACCTGGACTACCTCGTCGAGCAGCTCGACTGGGAACAGAACGTGGACGAGCACTTCAAGGATTCGCACTACCTCGAGCCGCAGGTGGATGCCGCCGGCTCGGGCGAAGGCTACACCGACAAGTGGATCGTGTACGGCACCGTGGCAGGCTCGCAGCTGTTCTCCGCGAAGGAGCTGACGGTCGAGCCCGGCGCGAAGGCGCTCATCAAGGACAACGGCGCGAGCGGCATCATCTGCGTGCAGGGCCGCGGCCGCATTGGCAACCTGCCGCTCGAGTCCCCCACGATGATCCGCTTCGGCGAAATGACCGAAGACGAAGTATACGTATCCGCCAAGCGCGCGCAGGAAGGCTACGAAGTCGAGAACCTCGGCGGCGCCTGTCCGCTCGTGCTGCTCCGCTACTTCGGCCCGGGCGTAAACCCCCAGGCGCCGGTGTTCGGGAATTAGATCGTTGCTGCCGTGGCGCGGTCGGGAGCCCGCGCCACGTAAGCGAAAAAGCGTTGATTGAGACAGCGAATCGCTAGCTCCGGCCGCACTGGATCCCCGCTTGCGCGAGGATGACAGGGTTGGTGGGCTTGGCGTAGTCGCTCCGGCCCGGCGGTAATGCCGGGGTTCGGCCCCGAGATGTCATCCTCGCGCAAGCGGGGACCCATCTTGAGGCGGCGGTGGATGATGAAGAGTTCGATGCGTTGGCCGCTTACGGGCGCCAGCATCTGGAAACACGCAGTTTCGCAACCGAGGGAGATACACGATGAAGCGCATTTCGATTGGCAGCTGGGCGTATGCGATTGGGCCGTATGAGAAGGACCCGGTGCCGTGGAGCACGGTGATCCGCAAGCTGAAGGAGTTGAACTTCGACGGCGTGGAACTGGGCGGCTTCGGCATTCACCCGAACCCGGAAACGCACCCGGAAAAGTCGCAGCGCGCGGAGCTGGTGGCGGAGCTGAAGGAAGTCGGCATCGCGCTTTCGGGCTTCGTGCCGAACCTCTGGGGCGAAAAGCTCATCAACACCGACGACCCGGAACCCTACATCGCCGCCTTCACGCAGGGCGCGGAATTCGCGAGTGACCTGGGCGTGGCGGGCATCCGCGTGGACTGCGTGCAGCCGCCCACGATTTTCGACGAGGTGGACGAGGACACGGCGCGTCAGCGCGTCGTCAGCACCTGGCAGCGCTGCTGCGATATCGCGGCGGACAAGGGCTGCTTCGTGACCTGGGAATTCGAGCCCGGCTTCGCGTTCAACAAGCCCTCGCAGGTGAGCCGCATCGTCGATGAAGTGAACAAGGCCAACTTCGGCCTGGAGTTCGACACCTGCCACGGCGAGATGGTGGCCAAGGGCGCGCGGCAACCCGGCACGCCGGAAATCCTCGAGGGCGGCTGCCTCGAACTGGCCCAGATGCTGCGCGGCAAGATCAACCACATCCACCTCATCGACAGCGACGGCACGCTCAACGAACACGAGACCAGCGCCCACCCGCCCTTCGGCGACGGCTATCTGGACTTCGACGCGATCATCCCCGAGCTCGTGAAGAACGACACCGGCCACGACTGGTGGACCATCGACCTCTGCTTCTGGCCCGACGCCTGGACCCTGACCGAACGCTGCAAGAAAGCCCTGGACGAGTACAACGTCAAGTACGGCTGAGCAAGATGAAGAGCCTCACGCAAAGGCGCTAAGACGCCAAGCGGGGAAGGAAGAAATGCCGGGCAGGGAAAACGAGATCGCTAGAGAGATCGTGGACGCTGCCTACAAGATTCATGTGGGTCTCGGTCCGGGGCTTCTCGAGTCGGTCTACGAGGCCGTGTTGTCGAAGGAACTGGAGCGACGAGGCCTGGAGGTGCGGCGTCAAGTGGCCGTTCCGATCGCGTATGACGGACTTCAATTCGAAGAAGGCTTTCGCGCGGATCTGATAGTCGGTGATTGTGTACTTATAGAATTGAAGTCGGTTGAGAAAGTGCTGCCCATTCACAAGAAACAGGTGCTTACCTATCTGCGATTGTTGGACATGCGCCTCGGGCTGCTCATCAATTTTGGAGAGGTCTTGATAAAGGACGGTATCAGCCGCATCGCGAACGGCCTCATAGACGAAACGCTTTAAAAACTTATGCGCCTTAGCGCCTTTGCGTGAGGCCCATCTTCGGAGGAACTCAAATGCCCAAGAAACTCAACATCGGTATGATCGGCTATGGCTTTATGGGGCGGGCGCATTCGAATGCGTATGCGAATGTGAGCCATTTCTTCGACCTGCCCTACACGCCCGTGCTGAAGGCGGCGTGCGCGCGCGATGCGGAGAAGGCCCAGGCCTTCGCGAATCAGTGGGGTTATGAATCGGTGGAGACCGATTGGCGCAAGCTGATTGAGCGGTCAGACATCGACGCCATCGACATCTGCACGCCGAACAACCTGCACAAGGAAATCGCCATTGCCGCGGCCGAGGCCGGCAAGATGATCCTCTGCGAAAAGCCGCTGGCCATGAACGCCGAAGAAGGCGCGGAAATGGTGGCGGCGGTCGAGAACGCCGGCGTGGCCAACACGGTCTGGTACAACTACCGCCGCGTGCCGGCGGTCACCCTCGCCAAGCAGCTGATCGACGAGGGCCGCCTGGGCAAAATCTATCATTACCGCGCCAACTTCTTGCAGGACTGGACGATCGCGGAGGATATTCCTCAGGGCGGCCAGGGCCTGTGGCGGCTCGACGCGGCGGCGGCGGGCAGCGGCGTGACTGGCGACCTGCTGGCGCATTGCATCGACACGGCGCTCTGGCTGAACGGCAGCCTCGACAGCATCACCGCCATGACCGAGACCTTCGTGAAAGAGCGCGAGCACGCGCTGACGGGCAAGCGCGAGCCGGTGAAGATCGACGACGCCTGCGCCTTCATGGGCCGCTTCAAAAACGGTTCGCTGGCGCTCTTCGAATCCACCCGCTACGCCCGCGGCCACAAGGCGCTGTACACCCTCGAAATCAACGGCGAGCACGCCTCCATTCAGTGGGACCTGCACGACCTGCACCGGCTGAGCTGGTTCGACCACCGCGATGAATCCATCGTGCGCGGCTGGCGCTCCATCCACGTCACCGACCACGACATGCCCTACATGGACAAGTGGTGGGTGCCCGGCCTGCAAATCGGCTACGAACATACCTTCGTGCACCACGTCGCCGATTTCCTCGCGAACCTCGGCAAGGGCGAATCCACCAGTCCCACCTTCCGCGACGCCCTCGAGACGCAGCACGTGTGCGACAGCATCCTCAAGTCCGCCGCGAACGGCAGCTGGGAGAAGATTCCGGGATAAGGGTAAGTAAATGGAAAGCGTGCGGCGCAGCCGCTTTGGAGTGCAGCAGACTTGCTGCTGCTTTCCGGAGGAAGCTTGCTCCCGTCGCCGGTGCGAATGATCGGTTTCCTTGGTGTAAGCGCCGGAAGCGAGCTTCCTTGGCAAAGCGGGAGCCAGCTCCCGCACTCCAAGGCGGCTGCGCCGCACGGGATGGATCAAGGCCCGTGACGGAGACAGCGCGGCATCCGGTACAATATCGGGATTGCCGCCGTAGATAGACTGCAACGACGCCAGGCGTCAGGAGAAGATCATGTCGAGTGGACCCTGCCCGTGGGGCAAGATTGAGAACCGGTGGAGCGACAGCGACGCCAAAGGAATGAACGAGCAGGAACTGCTGCGTTACCGGTCGAACCTGCTGGGTTCGGATCTCACGCTCACCAATTTCGCCGGCGGCAATACCTCCGCCAAGGTGATGATGCCGGACCCGCTGACGGGCGAGGAGGTGGAGGTGCTGTGGGTGAAGGGCAGCGGCGGCGACCTGGGCAGCATGGACATGGGCGGCTTTTCGACGCTGTACATGGACAAGATGAACTCGCTGAAGAAGCTCTACCGCGGCCTCGAGCACGAGGACGAGATGGTGGGCTACCTGCCGCACTGCACCTTCAACAACAACCCGCGCGCGGCCAGCATCGACACGCCGCTGCACGCCTTCATTCCGCGCAAGCACGTCGACCACCTGCACCCCGATGCGCTCATCGCCATCGCGGCGGCGGCCAACAGCGAAGAAGTCACCAAGGAAATCTTCGGCGACGATATCGGCTGGGTGCCGTGGCAGCGTCCGGGCTTCGAACTGGGCCTGATGCTCGAGGCGAAGTACAACGAGAATCCCAAGCAGCGCGGCATCGTGCTGGGCAGCCACGGCGTGTTCACCTGGGGCGATAACGCCAAGGAATGCTACGAGTGCACGCTGGAAATCATCCAGAAGGCGACCGACTACCTGGCGTCCAAGGAAACCGGCGCGCCCTTCGGCGGCGAAGTCATCGCGTCGCTCGACGAGGCCGGCCGCAAGGCTTACGCCCAGGCGCTCATGCCGGCGCTGCGCGGCAAGCTCAGCAAGCAGCAGTCGAAGCTCGGCCACTTCACCGACGACCCCCGCGTGCTGCAGTTCGTCGGCTCGAAGCGCTGCAAGGAACTGGCCGCGATGGGCACGTCCTGCCCCGACCACTTCCTGCGCACGAAAATCTGCCCGCTGCTGATTGAGATCGACCCCGCCAAGACGCCGGTGGAAGACGTGATTGCGCAGCTCGATCAGCTGTTCGAGGACTACGCCAAGGGCTACGCGGCCTACTACGAGCGCTGCAAGCACCCCGATTCGCCCGCCATGCGCGACCCGTACCCCGTCGTCATCCTGGTGCCGGGTGTGGGCATGTTCACCTTCGCGAAGGACAAGGCCACCGCGCGCGTTTCGAGCGAGTTCTACATCAACGCCATCAACGTCATGCGCGGCTCGACCACCATCAGCGAATACACCGGCCTCCCCGAGCAGGAAGCCTTCAACATCGAGTACTGGCTGCTTGAAGAGGCGAAGCTGCAGCGCATGCCCGCCCCCAAGAGCCTGTCGGGCAAGGTGGCGCTCATCACCGGCGGCGCGGGCGGCATCGGCCAGTCCATCGCCCACCGTCTGCTGGGAGAAGGCGCCTGCGTGGTCCTCGCCGATTTCGCCGAGGACGTGCTGAAGGAAGCCACCGCGGAGTTCCAGAAAAAGTACGGCAAGGACAATGTGTCGTCCGTGCGCTTCGACGTGACCCAGGAAGCCCAGGTACAGGCCGGCTACGCCGACGCCGCGCTGGCCTTCGGCGGCGTCGATATCCTTGTGTCCAACGCGGGCATCGCCTCGTCGGCGCCCATCGAGGACACCACGCTCGACCTGTGGAACAAGAATATCAGCGTCATGTCGACCGGGTATTTCCTCGTATCGCGCGAGGCTTACCGCATGATGCTCGCGCAGGGCAACGGCGGCTCGATCGTGTTCGTGGTGTCGAAGAACGGCCTGGCGGCCTCGAAGAACGCGGCGGCCTACTGCACGGCCAAAGCCTCCGAGCTGCACCTGGCACGCTGCCTCGCGCTCGAGGGCGCGGCCCACGGCATCCGCGTGAACTGCGTTAACCCCGACGCCGTGCTCAAGGGCTCGCGCATCTGGCAGGGCGACTGGAAGAAAGAACGCGCCGACGCCTACGGCCTTACCGAGGAGCAGCTAGACGAGCACTACCGCAACCGCAGCATGCTCAAGCGCTCGGTGTTCCCCGAAGACATCGCCGAGGGCGTCTACTTTTTCGCCTCCGACAAGTCCGCCAAGTCCACCGCGAACATCCTCAATGTGGACGCCGGCTTCGAGGGTTCGTTCACGCGCTAAGCCTCATCGTACCGAAACACGACTCCCCGGCCGCGCACTTGGCGCAGCCGGGGAGTTTTTCGTTTAACGGGGTCAGGCGATGTAATTCAGCACGGCGTCGGCGGCGCGGCCGGTGGTGCCGTCGAAGCGGGTGAAAGAGCCGATCTGCGCCAGCCGGTTGCCGCCTGCGGCCCGTTCGTTGGCGTTGCTGTAGCCCAGGCTGATCGATTCGATGCCCGCCTCGCGCAGGCTGATGAGCTCGCCCTTGTCGGTCTTGCCGTCGCCGTTGTCGCGGAAAAGCAGCAGCTTGTCGTAGTCCGCATCGGCCGACGAGATCTTTCCGTCGCCGTTGGTGTCCAGCTTGCGCAGTTCCTCGTAGCCATTCGCCGCGCCGCGCTGATCGCCGAAGAGCTCCGCGCCGCTGTTGATGATGCCGTCGCCATTCCGATCCAGCGCCAGGAAGGCGTCGCCGCCCGTCACAAAGGCCGTCTGCTGCAGGCTGCCATTGCCCAGAATGTCGAAACGGGCGCCGTTGCGGTAGCTGGTCAGTTCGATGCCGTTGTTGTTCAGGTCGAGCACGATGGGGTCGGATTCCTGCACCACCCCCTCCGCGCTGAAGCTGAAGCTGGCGGCGAAGGAGAACTCCAGCTGCACCGCCGCGGCGCCGGCCGCTTTGCCTCCGGCCGGCGCCGCTCCATCCCCAAGTAGCCCTTGCAGGCTGTTGATGAAGTCGTCGTTGAAGAACGTGTCTTGGAATTTCTGGAACAGGTCCTGGATGCTCGGGCCAGCGCCCTCGCCGGCGAGCGACGAGAAGAAGCTGTTGAAGAGTTCATCTGCGGCGTCGAGGATCTTGTTGGTGAAGGACAGCAGCTTGTCCAGCAGGTCCTTGTTGTCTGAGAGCGCGGCGCCGGTATCGCTGAAATTCTGCAGGGCCGCGCCGCTGATCTTGAGGTTCACCTCGAAGCGCGCCGCCACCCGCTGGCTGGTCTCCAGATAGCGCGACCGACTCGCCCCATCGGCGCCCTCGGCCGCTTGGCTGCTCTGCTGCCGGAACCGCGCCAGCTCTTCCGTGCGCACTTCCTTGAAGAAGCTGAACTCGAGCTGCTGACCCGAGAAGGAGGCGGTCTCGCCGCTGTCGCCCGAGGCAAGTGAGCCTTGCGCCTGCGTGAGGCTGAAGTTCACCTGCTGCCGCACGAGGCTGCTGCGGTAGAGCGAAGCCTCGTAGAGCCCGTCCGGCTCCTGGCCGCCGCCCAGCTGCAGCAGGTCCGCCGCTTTGGGCGCAGCCGTATCCTGCGCGGCAAAAGGGGCCTGGGAAGGGAAGGAAGAGGAAAAGAACTGCGGCAGCCTCTCCGCAAGGGACAAGGCCGCGCTATCCGGCGCGGTGGTCATGGCGTGTCTCCCGGCACTCGGCCTGTTCAGAATCCGTCGCAGGAATTCTGATCGGCACTCCGGCCGGAAGACTTAAGTTAACTGTTTACAGAGGAAAAAGCGCGCCGTCAGCCCGCGGGCTCTTCGGCGGGCTTGCGGGCGAAGGGCAGGCCCCGGGGAGAATCCGGTATCGCGCCCAGCTTCGCCGCTTCCTGCTTGGCCGCTTCCTCGCGGTCCAGATAGAACACGTAGCCGACCGGCTCGCGTAGCACCCGCGCTATCTTCAACGATACCACCACCGAAGGATTCAAACGCTCCTTCTCGATGGCCAGAATCGTCTGTCGGGTCACGCTGACTTCCCGCGCCAGGTCGGCCTGGCGCAGGTTCAAGCGCGACCGAAGCTCGCGCACCCGATTGCGAAGAATGTAACCGTCATCCATAACGTCCCACCTCGTCCTTGTGTTCGTGAGCGTAGCACTATTGGATCATTTTGTCAACTATTTATTTGCTGCCTCCGCGAGGGGCGGATACTGGTGAAGCTGACGTGGTAAACGGGGTTGCGACCGCGCCTGCGGCGTGCTATACTCCGCCGTTTGGCACGCGGCCGCGCCATGCTAAGTCATTGCGCTGCGTGCCTTTGCGTGTTTCAAGGCCGATTTGGCGAGGCACCGGGAACGTGTCGTTGCCGATGCATCCCGCGTGCACGAGAAATGGAAGCGCGTCTGCGCGAGTTAACACGGCTTGGCAAGGCCGCCGGGTCTGCTATCGTTAACGAAATAGGCGAAGGGGCTACCGTTGAGCAATTACTTCTGCGGCGTGGACTTTGGCACGTCGAACTCGAGCGCCGCGCTCTTCGACGGCGAACAGGTGCGGGTGCTGCCGCTGGACAACAAGAACGACAGCCCCACGTCGCTGCCGTCGCTGCTCTACATCACCAACGAGGGCGAGCCGATTGTCGGCCGCGGCGCCGCGAACGCCTTCATCGAGCGCAACGTGGACCGCGAGGTGGTGCTGAAGCAGGTGGACCTGGGCATCGCCATCGAGGGCTATGTGGCCTCGGAGCCGGACAAGAGCGAAAGCTACCGTCCCGGCGTGACCGATCCGAACGTGCGCGAGGCCGTGCGGGCCAAGGCCATCGTCGAGGTGAACTCGCCCGGCCGCTTGTTCCAGTCGCTCAAGACCCTGCTGCGCCACGAAAACTTCAAGGGCACGGAAGTCTTCGGCGTGAACTACCAAATTGAAGAGCTGGTGGCGATGATCCTGCGTCAGCTGAAGGAGCGGGTGGACGCCGAGGCGGGTTTCTCCGTGGAACGCGCCGTGTTCGGCCGGCCCGTGCGGTTTTCCGAGCGCGATGCCGAGAACGGCGTGGCCGAGCGACGCCTGCGCACCGCCGCGAGCTTGGCCGGCTTCTCCGATGTGGCCTTCTTCTACGAGCCCGTGGGCGCCTGCGTGGAATACGCCATGGCCGAACAGCGCGAACAGAAACTGATGGTGGTGGATATCGGCGGCGGTACCTTTGACGTCTGCATCATGCAGTTCAGCGGCAGCCACGGCGTGGGCAAGCGCCTGCAGGAAAGCAAGATCCTCAGCGTGTCCGGCGTGCCCGTGGCGGGCGATGCCATCGACCGCGAAATCATCCGGAGCAAGCTGTTCCCCCGGTTCGGCAGCCGCGCCCGCTACGGCCCCTCGAAGCTGCGCATGCCGCAGTATGTGTTCAACCAGATTCTCGACTGGCAGAACCTGTACAAGCTGAACAACGAAGAGACCATCAACTGGCTCATCGCCGCCGAAAGCGACTCGGACGATCCCGAGGCGCTGCGCGCGCTCCGCTGCCTCATCCAGCGCAACTACGGCTACCCCGTGGCGCGCGAAGTGGAAGCCGCCAAGCGCCGCCTGTCGGTGGATACCGCGACGACCATCAACATCGAGCGCGAGCACATCAACATCCAGGAAGCACTCGAGCGCGAGGAATTCGCCCACATCATCGAGGAGAACCTGGAGAAAATGATGGTCGAACTCGAGCGCGCCGAGCAGGACGCCGGCCTCAAGCCCGGGGATCTCGACCTCGTGCTCACCACCGGCGGCACCAGCCTGATCCCCGCGATTCAGCAGATGCTGCGCGACCGCTACGGCGCCGAGCGCCTCAAGCAGCGCGACACCTTCACCAGCGTCGCCACCGGTCTCGCCATCGTCGCGCAATACGCGTAGACAATCCGCCAGCCAATAACCGCCGGAGCCGCCCGCCGCGCCTCCGGCGGTTTTGTTCACCCGCCCCAAAAACCACTTGACATTCAATCAGTGCTGTGTTTTAATGCAGGTGAAAACTCATTCAGCATGGAGAGCGCGGCATGGCCAAGGGACTCACACAGCGGCAGAAGGCGATTCTGGATTTCATTATCGAGAGTATCCGGGAGAGCGGGTATCCGCCCACCCTCGTCGAGTTGTGCGAAGCCTTTGAAATCGGCTCGACCAATGCCGTGAACGACCACCTGCGGGCGCTGGAGAAGAAGGGCTACATCGAGCGTTCCTCGAAGGCGCGCGGCATCCGGGTGACCGAGCAGGCTGCTGTGGGGCTGTACAACCCCGAGGTGGGGGTGCTGCCGCTGCTCGGCCGCGTGGCCGCCGGCCAGCCGATTCTCGCGCAGGAGAACATCGAAGACCTGATCCCCGTGTCGTCCTCCATCGCCGGGCGCAAGGCCTTCTGCCTGCGCGTGCAGGGCGACAGCATGATCGAAGACGGCATCCTCGACGGCGACGTGATCATCGTGGATCAGGAAAAACGCCCGCGCACGGGCGACATCGTGGTGGCGCTCATCGAAGAAGAAGCCACCGTGAAGCACTACCACCCCAAGGGCCGCACGATCGAACTGCGCCCCGCCAACGCCACCATGCTTCCCATGGAATACCCCGCGCAGGACGTGTCCCTGCAGGGCGTCGTCGTGGGGCTCCAGCGCGCGATTAACTAAAGCGGCGCGAGGGACTACAGTTCGATCTTCACCGTGCCGGACTTGATGCGGAGCTGGCAGCACAGGCGTTCGCCGTCGCGGAGGCCCATCCGTTTTTCGGCGTCGTTCATGGGGTGCAGGTTCTCTTCGCCTTCGATTACCACCACGCAGCAGGTGCCGCATTCGCCGGCCGTGCAGCCGAAGGGCACACCGAGTTCCTCGCAAGGCTCCAGCAGGGCGGAATCGTCCGGTACTTCCTTCACGGCCCCTTCGAAATCAATAACAGCCACAATCAAATCTCCAATTACGTCTTCCGGGGAAGCCGCGATCTTACCGAACCGCGTCTCCGGTTCGCACGAACCGTTGATTAACCGCTGCCGCGGTACATGGGGTTTCCTCGTGACCCCGGGTAGGCTCGCGAAGACGCGACCCAACCCGGGGCTTCGATGAATTAACCGCTGCCGCGGTTGCCGGCCGCGACATGGGTTCGTGTTACTTGTAGAAGCGCTTGCAGCGCATCGCTGTGTTCAAATGGGGGGCACTTGACGGCGCGCGACCTCATGACCACGAACGTAGTGGTGCCGTGAAATGACGCCGCCCAACACTGGGCTTCGATAGTTCAATCGCTGCCGCGGTTGATGGCCGCGACTATGATTCATCTCACGAACGAAGGCGTTTTCGGCACATTGTTGCCTTGGTGCGTTCATATCCAGACGAAGCGTCAGACGGGGCCACAACCACGCTTGCGATTGCTCTAACGCAGCCCCCCGAACCGCGGTAGCGGTTCCGTTACCGTAGCCCCGCGGTTGGACGCCGTCCTCGGCGGCCTACCCGGGGTAAAGCGTCGCCGTCACAACCGCGGCAGCGGTTGCTAAGGGACAAGTCCTTGGCGGCTCTTCCCTAGTCGCAGGCCACGCTGCCGCGTCCGACCAGCACGCCAAGCGGGTGGCGCTCCAGCGCCACAGGCACGGCGGTGGTGGTGTCGGTCGCAGCGCAGAGCGGGATGTCGCTGCCTTGGTTCAATTGCCGCAGGTTTTCAGCGTGGGGCGCGGTATCGAACAGGCGGGCGAGTCCCTCGCGTTCGATGCGCTCCTGCCAATGCGCGCAGGTATTGGCGCCTTCTCCTACCGGCCAGCCGATGCAGGAAGCCAGATAGGCCGCCGCCGCGCGGTCTTCCTGCGCGTCGAACCCGGGGTCGGTCATCAGGCCGGCGGGAATCACGGTGATGTCCAGCCCATGCGAGGCCGCGAGCGAGGCCACCGCCTGCGTATTCACGGTGGTGCCCATATAGGCCGCGTGCGCGCCCCAACAGGCGACCAGCCGTCCCGCGCCGGTGGTGGTGGTGAAGATGGCGCGACGCCCTGCGGCGTGTTTCGCCTCCTCGGGCGAATTGCCCCAGTCGAAGCCTTCCGGCGGCAGGCCGCCCCGTTCGCCAAAGAGCAGCGCATCGGGCCAGGCGGCCTTCGCAGCGCGGGCATCCTCCACCTCGGCGGTCACCAGCAGCTCCGTCGCGCCGTAGTGCAACAGCATGGCGGCCGTGGCGCTGGCGCGCAGGGCGTCAACCACAATCGCCACGGTGCCGTTGTCCGAGGCATACCGGCAGCCTGCATCGCCTTCGATGAAATGCGTCAGGGGCATGGATGGGGATTCCTTCACGTGGGGTGAAAAGAAACGGAATCCTTGAACCCTGCCGACTGATTCGCTAGTCTGACCGGATCAACACGGGCCGGATGCGGGATTTCCGGTTCACAAGGGAGGTTTTCCGATGAGCCGGAATCATATCACACGCCGCGCATTCCTTGCGGCCACCACCACCGCCACGGTGGCCGCCGCTACGGGCTGCGCCACCAAGACCAACACGGCGAAAGTCGTGCCGGGCAAGCGTTCGCCCAACGAACTGATCAACATTGCTGCCATTGGCGCCGGCGGCAAGGGCTTCACCGACATCATGCAATGCTACAAGTCCGGCATGGTGAACGTGGTGGCGCTGGCCGATGTGGACTGGAAGCGCGCCGAGGAATGTTTCTACAATCTGCGCGAGACCAGCGCGGTCCACTACAAAGACTACCGCGAGATGCTGGACAAGCATCCCGAAATCGACGCCTGTACGATTTCGACGCCGGACCACACGCACGCGCCCGCGGCCTACCTGGCCATGAACCTGGGCAAGCATGTGTACGTGCAGAAGCCGCTGACGCACACCATCGCCGAGGCGCGCCTGCTGATGGAGACCGCCGCCAAAAACGGCGTCGTGACCCAGATGGGCAACCAGGGTCACTGCGGCAACGGCGTGCGCGACCTCTGCGAGATGATTTGGGACGGCGCCATCGGCCAGGTGACCGAGGCCCACATCTGGACCAACCGCCCGGTGTGGCCGCAGGGCAAGGATTTCCCCGCCCCGCTCCCCGGCCAGCCCGTGCCCGACACCATGGACTGGGATCTCTGGATCGGCGCGGCGCCGATGCGCCCCTACAACGAAGGCTACGCGCCTTTCTCGTGGCGCGGCTGGTGGGATTTCGGCTGCGGCGCCATTGGCGACATGGCCTGCCACATCATGGACCCCGCCTTCTGGAGCCTCAAGCTCTATGAAGCCGAGACCTTCGAAGTCGAGACCATCTTCCAGGAAGGCATGACCGACCAGAGCCCGCCGAACAAGTCGATCATCAAGTTCAAGGTGCCCGCGCGCGGCGACATGGCGGCCGTGGACGTGTACTGGCACGACGGCGGCATGCTGCCCGAGCGCCCCGCCGGCATCCCGGCGGATCAGCAACTGGGCGACGGCGACAACGGCTCGCTCTACATCGGCACCGACGGCTTTGCCACTGCGGGCGAATACGGCGGCGATGCGCGCCTGATGCCCGACGAGCGCATGGCCAGCTACACCCGCCCCGACCAGACCATCCCGCGCATCCCCGAGGAGAGCCCCTACCTCGATTGGCTCACGGCCATCCGCGAGGGCCACAAGTCGGTCTCCGATTTCAGCTACGCCGCGCTGCTCACCGAGATGGCGAACTTCGGCAACGTCGCCCTGCTCGCTGGCAAGCCGCTCGCGTGGGACCGCAATGCCTTCAAGATTACCAACGATGAAGCCGCGAACGCGCTGCTGACCAAGGAATACCGCAAGGGCTGGGAACTGCCCTGCTAACGCCGGCAACGGAACGATAAAGGATTCTACCGATGAAGAAGATACAGAGCATGTCCCGCCGCGCGTTCCTCGCGGCCACGACCACCAGCGCCTTGGCTGCCGGGCTGCCCATCCGGGTGAACGCCGCCGAAGTGGTGCCGGGCAAGAAGTCGCCCAACGAGACCATCCTCTGCGCCGGTATCGGCGTGGGCGGCAAGGGCCTCGGCGACATCATGGAATGCAAGCGCGAGAAGGTGATTGCCCTCTGCGACGTGGACGACAAGCGCGCCAAGGAAGCCTTCTACCGCATCAAGGACGCGAAGCAGTTCAAGGACTACCGCAAGATGCTCGAGGAAATGCCCGAGATCGAGGCGGTGCACGTGTCCACGCCCGACCACACGCACGCCCCCGCCGCCTACATGGCGATGAAGCTGGGCAAGCACGTGTGCGTGCAGAAGCCGCTGACGCACACCATAGCCGAGGCGCGCCTGCTGCGCCAGACGGCCGCCGAGACCGGTGTGATCACCAACATGGGCAACCAGGGCCACGCGGGCGACGGCGTGCGCGAGCTTTGCGAAATGATCTGGGCCGGCGCCATCGGCGACGTGAAGGAAGCCCACATCTGGACCAACCGTCCCATTTGGCCGCAGGGCATCGACGCCCCGCTTGCCGAGGAAGAAGTGCCCGAGTGGATGGACTGGGACCTGTGGATCGGCTCGGCCCCCATGCGCCCCTACAACCGCGAGTACGCGCCCTTCAACTGGCGCGGCTGGTGGGACTTCGGCTGCGGCGCTATCGGCGACATGGCCTGCCACATCATGGACCCGGCCTTCTGGAGCCTCAAGCTGTATGAAGCCGAGTCCTTCACCTGCGAAGCGATCGCCGTGAACAAGCTGACCGACGAGACGCCCCCGCTCTCGTCCGTCATCAAGTTCCAGGTGCCGGCACGCGGCAGCATGGGCGCGGTCGATATCTATTGGTACGACGGCGGCCTGATGCCCTCGCGCCCGGAAGAGCTCAAGGGCGAAATCCTGGGCGACGACGACCAGACGAACGGCTCGCTGTTCATCGGCACCGACGGTTACGCCACGGCCGGCACCTACGGCGGCAATTCGCGCCTGCTGCCCGCCGCGCGCATGGCCGATTTCAAGCGTCCCGACCAGACGATCCCGCGCGTGCGCGGCGCCAACCCGCAGCGCGAGTGGCTCGAAGCCATCAAGGGCGGTCCGACGGCCGGCTCGAACTTCAACTACTCCGGTCCGCTCACCGAGATGGCGAACTTCGGCAACGTGGCCCTGCGCAGCGGCAAGAAGCTGGAATACAGTTGCACCACCGGCAAGATCACGAACGACGAAGACGCGAACAAGTACCTCACCAAGGAATACCGCAAAGGCTGGGAGCTTCCCTGCTAACACGGATTCGTTGATTGATTCTTTGGGCCGTCCGGGTGAACCCGGGCGGCCTTTTTGTTTTGTCCGCTGATGGGGATGATTGGCGCTGATTGGGGAGAAGAAAGTAGAGGAGAGGAAGAAAGAGTCTCACGCTAAGGCGCTAAGGCGCAAAAGTGGGAGAAGAACCATACAGTTGGAATAGCGCTACGAACTCAGCGGAAGTTGACCTGCGATTTATTTTTCCATTTCCTCCAATTCTTTCGCGCCTTTGCGCCTTTGCGTGAGACTCTTCTTTCTTCTCCCCAATCAGCGAAAATCCTCCCCATCGGCGTACGCTCCCCCAGTGTTTGCCCCCTCCGGCGGCTGTTTGCTACACTACTGGCCCTGCGCGGCATGGTCCGAACCCCGTTGATGGCAACGGGTTGCGGAGCGCGACCAGCCGCGGCGCGCCTTACCGACACCCGAAGAGAGGTACCTACCATGGCTTTCGATTTCGACATGATCCAACAGGTGTACGCGCGGATGCCCGAGCGCGTGGCTGCGGCCCGCAAGCTCTTGGGGCGGCCGCTGACGCTGGCGGAGAAGATTCTCTACAACCACCTGTACGCCGGCATGCCGACGGAAGTGTATGGCCGCCAAAAGGATTATGTGGACTTCGCGCCCGACCGCGTGGCCATGCAGGATGCTACGGCGCAGATGGCGCTGTTGCAGTTCATGCAGGCGGGCAAGCCGAAGACGGCGGTGCCTTCGACCGTGCACTGCGACCACCTGATTCAGGCGCGCGTGGGCGCGGCGGCCGATCTGGCCGAATCGCTGACCAATAACCAGGAGGTCTTCGACTTTCTCTCGTCGGTGTCCAACAAGTACGGCATCGGCTTCTGGAAGCCGGGCGCGGGAATCATCCACCAGGTGGTACTCGAAAACTACGCCTTTCCCGGCGGCATGATGATCGGCACCGACAGCCACACGGTGAACGCGGGCGGCCTCGGCATGGTCGCCATCGGCGTGGGCGGCGCGGACGCCGTCGATGTGATGGCCGGCATGGCCTGGGAACTCAAGTTCCCCAAGCTGATTGGCGTCCACCTCAAGGGCAAGCTGAACGGCTGGACCGCCCCGAAGGACGTGATCCTCAAGGTGGCCGGCATCCTCACGGTGAAGGGCGGCACGGGCGCGATCGTCGAATACTTCGGCGAGGGCTCGGAAAACATGAGCTGCACCGGCAAGGGCACCATCTGCAACATGGGTGCGGAAATCGGCGCGACCACCTCGACCTTCGCCTTCGACGACTCGATGGCGCGCTACCTCGAATCGACCGGCCGCGCCGACGTGGCCGCCGCTGCCCGGGCCGTGGCCGAGCACCTGCGTCCCGACCCCGAAGTGTACGAGGACCCGGCGAAGTACTACGACGAATTGATCGAGATCGATCTCTCGACGCTCGAGCCGCACTGGAACGGCCCCTTCACGCCCGACCGCGCGACCCCCGTGTCGAAGATGCGCGAGGAACTGGAGAAGCACGGCTGGCCCGCGCAGGTGGAAGTGAGCCTCATCGGCTCCTGCACCAACTCGTCCTACGAAGACATGACCGCGTCCGCCTCGGTGGCGCGCCAGGCCGGCGAGAAGAAGCTGGCCGCGAAGACCGAGTTCATGATCACGCCTGGCTCCGAGCAGGTGCGCTTCACCATCGAGCGCGACGGCATCATCAAGGATTTCGAAAGCATCGGCGGCGTGGTGCTGGCCAATGCCTGCGGACCGTGCATCGGCCAGTGGGCCCGCTACAAGAGCGGCGACGAGCACGAGCCGAACACCATCGTGCACAGCTTCAACCGCAACTTCGCCAAGCGCGCCGACGGCAACCCCAAAACGCACGCCTTCGTGGGCTCGCCGCCCATGGTGACGGCACTCGCGCTGGCCGGCGACCTCGGCTTCAATCCGCTCACCGACACCCTCACCAACGCCGACGGCGAACAGGTGATGCTTGACCCGCCGACCCCGATCGAACTGCCGCCGCTGGGCTTCGCCTGCGACGACCCGGGCTTCCAGGCCCCGGCCGAGGACGGTTCGTCCGTGGTGGTGAAAGTCGCGTCTGACAGCAAGCGCCTGCAGCTGCTCGAGCCTTTCGCGGCCAACGACAACGGCCTCAACGGCCTCAAGCTGCTGGTTAAGGCCAAGGGCAAGTGCACCACCGACCACATCTCGATGGCCGGTCCCTGGCTGCGCTTCCGCGGACACCTCGACAACATCGCCGACAACACGCTCACCGGCGCCATCAACTTCTTCAACGAAGAGCCGAACAAGGTGAAGAACCAGCTGACCGGCGAATACGGCGAAGTGCCCGCCACGCAGCGCGAATACAAGAAGGCCGGCATCGGCACGATTGTGGTGGGCGACGAGAACTACGGCGAAGGCTCAAGCCGCGAGCACGCCGCCATGCAGCCCCGCCACCTCGGCGTGAAGGTCGTGCTCGTGAAGAGCTTCGCGCGCATCCACGAGACCAACCTGAAGAAGCAGGGCATGCTCGCCCTCACCTTCGCCAACCCGGCCGACTACGACAAGATCCAGGAAGACGACACCATCGACGTGCTCGGCATCCAGGACTTCGCCCCCGGCCAGCCACTCACCATCGTGCTGCACCACGCCGACGGCTCGACCGACCAGTTCGAAGCGAACCACACCTACAACAACCAGCAGATCGGCTGGTACCGCGCGGGTTCCGCCCTGAACCTCATCAAGCTCCAGCAGCAGGGCGCCTGATAGCGGCGCACCGCAGCCCTAGCATTAAGCCCGAACCGCCTCCGGGGCCAGCCCCGGAGGCGGTTTTACTTTGACGGGCGCACTGTGCGGGACGGCCAACCCAACCACGGCAGTGGTTACACAACGGTAGCCCCGGGCTGTCGCCGCGCTTCGCGGGGACTACCCGGGGTAAGCAACCCGCACGAACAACCGCGGCAGCGGTTGCTGAAAACCCTGTGCTGCTCGCCACAATGCTTCATCAACCGCTGCCGCGGTTGGGTGTCGGTGCTGGGCTACGATGAAGGTTCCCCTTCCGGGGATGCGGTCGGCCGCGTTCCTTTGAGCAGTTTCCGCGGTCCTCCAATTGGTCGGCGTTGTGCAGACAGGTCGTCGATTTCTTCAATTGCGGACCCAATCGCCAGAGCTAATCGAGTGAAGTATTAATTATTTATTGTGTATGATCTTGCAGAGAATCACAAACTATAGGATCGATCAGATAACGATGCCAAATTCTTCGAGGCGGTTGGCGAATGAAAATTATTGGGATCGCATACAGGACACTCTAACTCTGCGAAGAGTAAGGAACTCCGCCAGAGCGATTGACAACTCAGAAGATGCCATTCGAAGGGAAGTCGAGAACGAACTAAATAGCCGGAACCTCTATTGTTCGATTGAGGAAGTCGAGGCTCTTGTCGCGATGTACTACCTTGCAAATAATTAGAAATTTCTAAGGGATTCGCAAGGATCTGTGCAGACCAACAAGTTGAATCACAGTCCAATTTCGCGCGAGTCGCCGCTACCTCTTATTGAACTTCGTAATCCTCAAACCTTAGCGCGGCAGCTTTCCAAAGCGCTCAATATCTCTTCGAAGTCGCGCATCGATGGGTTCGTTCTTGAGTTGGTAGGCCTCGACGACCATGTTCCAGGCGGCGGCGAAGATGGCCTCGGGTCCCTGCTGTTGCCAGTAGGCGATGTCGAACGAACGGTCCATGTCGGCGATCTTCCCGTATCGCTCGGTCGTTCCGCCCTCGTGTGTGGTGCCGTCTGCCATGGGTGATTAGGCTCCGCTTGACCGCGCCACTATACCACACGCCCCGAATCGCTGCTTGCGGCATTGGCGCGGATGCGCTAGAGTGCGTACTTTGCATCTAAGCCATTGAAACGGGAGCGAGGAGCGGGAATGATGAAGCGGATTATCGGGCTGGTTGCGGTGGTGTTGTGCTGTGTAGCGGCGCAGGGCGAGGAACAGACCTATGCGGAGAAGCTGGGCTGGCCCAAGGGCGCGCGCGTGCTGATGATCCACGCAGACGACATGGGCATGTCGCTCGCGTCGAACCAAGGCAGCATCGGCTGTTTCGAGGCCGGCACGGTCACTTCGGCGAGCATCATGATGCCCTGCTCGTGGGTGCCCTCGGCCATCGCGTGGGCGAATGCCCACCCGGATGCCTGCCTGGGCGCGCACCTTACGCATACCGCGGAATGGGACACCTACCGCTGGGGCCCGGTGGCCGGGCGCGGCACGGTGCCGGGGCTGGTGGACCCCAACGGCTATCTCTACGACAACGTAGCGGGCGTGGTCGCGCATGCCTCGGCGGATGAAATCGAGACGGAAATCCGCGCGCAGATCGCGCTGGCGAAGTCCATGGGCCTGGATATCACCCATATCGACACGCACATGGGCACGCTCTTCGAGACACCCGAATACTTCGAGCGCTACCTGAAGGTGGGCGTAGAGATGGACATCCCGATTCTCATGGCGGGCGGCCACCTGACCGCGGCCAAGGAAGACCTGGGAGAAGACCTCGTGGCGAGCATCACGGCCATCGCCCCGCAGGTGTGGGCCGCCGGGCTGCCCGTGCTGGACGATATCGACACGCGCAGCTACAACTGGGAAGGCACCGACAAGAAGGCGCACTACATCCAGGCCTTCCGCGAACTGAAGCCGGGCGTCACCTGGTTCAACACGCACCCCACCGCGCCCACCGAGGAAGCCAAGGTCATCACCGACAACCGGGAAAAGCTCTGGGGCGACTATTACGCCCTCACCGATCCCGAGGTGAAAAAGGTTATCGAAGAGGAAGGCATCATCCTCACCACCTGGCGCGAACTCCACGAACGCCGGAAAAATGTGAAATAATCCGCTGCGGTGCTACGATGTCCGCAATGGGCCAGACACGGGTAAGAAAGCGAGGTCGGCGATGAAACAGGCATGGGTGTGGATATTGGTCGGGCTGGTGGCTGCGGGTGCGGCGCAGGCGCAGGAAGAGAAGAACCTGCTGGCCGAGGCGCGAGCCATATTCGAGGCGCGTTGCACGGGCTGCCATGGCGCGGAAAACCAGAAGGCCGAGCTCCGGCTGGACACCGCCGAGGGCCTGGCGAAGGGCGGCAAGAGCGGCGTCATCTTCGCGGCGGGCAACCCGGACGAGAGTGCCATCATCGCGCGCGTCACCAAGCCCGAGGGCGAAGACGGCGCCATGCCGCCCAAGGGCGAGCGCCTAACGCCGGAGCAGGTGGAAAGCCTGCGCGGCTGGATTTCCGCAGGCGCTACGACCGAAGGCTGGGACGCCGCCAAGCCGGAAGAGCCCAAGCAGATGGTGTACGCCTCGGTGAGCGTGCGCTCGGCGGCCGAGACCGCGGCGCTGCTGCAGGAAGAACGGCTCAAGGCGCTCGGCGAGGGCGTGGACCCGGCGCCCGAGGCAGCCGTCGCGGCCATTCACGATGCCGGCGGATTCGCCGCGCCCATCGACCAGAACTCGAACCTCTTGCAGGTGGACCTGAAATTCCTGCCCGGCGGCGCGACCGACGAGCACCTGGCGCTGCTGGCCCCGCTGGCCGGCCACATCACCTGGCTCGACCTCTCCGGCACGGGCGTGACCGACGCCGGGCTGGCGCAGCTGGCTGCACTGGGCCGCCTGACCAGCCTGCATCTCGAGCGTACGGGCATCAGCGACGCGGGTCTGGCCCACCTCAAGGGTCTGCAGCACTTGGAATACCTCAACCTTTACGGCACCAAGGTCACCGGCGCCGGCGTCGAGCAGCTGGCCGAACTCAAGCAGCTGCGCCGCCTGTACCTGTGGCAGACCGAGGTGACCCGCGAGCAGGCCGAGAAGCTGGCAGCGGCGCTGCCCGAGGCCACCATCAACCTCGGCACAGAGCTGATTGAAGCCAAGCCGGTGGAATACAACGACCCGGCAGAAGACCTGAAGAAGATGGAAGAAGAGGCGGCCCCGGCTGAAGAGCCCGCTGCGCCTGCTTTCGATCCCTTCGCGCCTGCCGCGCCCGATGCGGCCCCGGCCGCGCCGGAGGTCGTCGATCCGTTTGTCGCGCCGCCTGCGGAGGAGGCCCCCGCCCCCGCCGAGGAAGCGCCGAAGCCGGAGACCCCTGCGGCGCCCCCTATCGAGGACAACGGCGACACCATCGCCGCCTAATCTTCCTGTAACCAACCCTCGGCCGGACCGCACTACGGGGTTGAACAGGGCCGATGGAGCGCACATGTCGTTAAGCGCAGACTGGGAACTCTGGGCGGCCTCGGCGGCGGAAGGCCGCGGAACGCCCGAAGAAGCCGTCGGCGCGTCGGAAGACGCCGCCGACATCGCCCTCAGTCTGCGCGGAGACGAGGAGGCCTACGCCCGCATCGTGCGGCGCTATCAGCCCCTGATCGCCCGGCAATTGTGGAAATACACCCGCGATGCCGGACAGTTGGAAGAGTTGTTGCAGGAAGTCTTCGTCGAGGCGTACACGAGCTTGGCGGGGTTCCGGGGCGATGCCCCGCTGCTGCATTGGCTGCGGCGCATCACCACCCGCGTGGGCTACCGTTTCTGGCGGCTGCAGGCGCAGCGACGCGAGCGCGAGGCTGCGCTCGATACGCTGGCCGAACCGCGCGAGACGGCGGACTTCCGCAGCGGCGCCGAGGCTGCCGAGCTGGTACACCTGCTGCTGGCGGCGCTGCCGCCGCGAGACAGGCTGGTGCTGACGCTGCTGTATCTGGAAGAACTCGACACGCACGAGATTGCTGACTTGACCGGCTGGAGCCGCACGTTGGTGAAAGTGCAGGCGTTCCGGGCGCGCCAGAAGCTGAAGAAGCTGCTCGACGAGCGCGACTTCGGCTGGCCGCCGGAAAGGAGGGCATGACATGAGCCGGAACCGGATGAACGAATTCGCCGCCTGCGCGCAGGCCGCGCGGCACGATACGCCCCCCGCGATCGACGTCAGCCGCCAGGTGATTTACCGCATCAGCGCCCTGCAGGAAGAAGGCTTCGACCGACCGCTGGCGTGGCTCACCGCCACGAGTCTGGCGGCAGCTGCGGCCTCGATGCTGCTTACCACCTCGTTGTATGGCGCGTGGTCCGATCCGCTTAGCGCGCTTTTCCATATCACGCCCGTGCTTGGCCAGTAGTCCGCCCGCATGTCCGACAGCCACGGCAGCGAACACCCGCCCCTGCCCGCGCCGCACCGGCGCCGCTGGGCCAGTGTGGTCATGGGAATCGTGCTGCTGCTGTCGGGGGGCGTCATTGGCGGCTCTATTACCGGTGCCTACCTCTTTCAGCGCTTTATCGACGTAATCCATCATCCCGAGGAAGTGCCGGCCCGGCTGGTGTCCCGCATGAATTGGCAATACGGGCTCGACGATGAACAGGCCGAGAAAATCGAAGCGATCCTGAGCGAGGGCCAGCAGCAGCTGGTCGAAATCCGGGATCGGAATTACCCGGATGTCATGGCGACGCTCGACGACACGCGCGACCGCGTGCTCGCGGTGTTGCACGAGGACCAGAAAGAAAAGTTCATCCGGAATTTCAATCGCATCCGGGACGCGCTGGTCGCCAGGCCCGCCGACTGAGCGGTGCTTACATCCGGCTCCATGCTATGCTGTGCCTTGGCGATGGAGGCCGCCTATGTGCGACACGATAGCGATTGTCCAGTCCCGTCGGACGCTGTTCGCGAAGAATTCCGATCGCGACGGCAACGAGGCGCAGGTGCTCGAATGGCATCCGCGCCGCACGCACGACCCGGGGACTGAACTCCGCTGCACGTGGATCTCGATACCGCAGGCGCCCCGCACGAACGCCGTCCTGATCAGCCGCCCCTTCTGGATGTGGGGCGCCGAGATGGGGGCGAACGAGCACGGCGTGGTCATTGGCAACGAGGCCGTTTTTACCACGCAGCCCACGGCGGCCACCGGGCTGCTCGGCATGGACATGCTGCGGCTGGCGCTTGAACGCGCCGACAGCGCCCGCGAGGCCTGCGACGTCATCACCCGGCTCCTGCTCGCGCATGGCCAGGGCGGCGGCTGCGGCCATGAAGACCGCGGCTTCACCTATCACAACAGCTACCTGATCGTCGACCGCCGCGAGGGCTACGTGCTCGAGACGGCAGGACGCCTCTGGGCGGTCGAGCCCATCCGCGGGCCCCGCACGATATCGAACGGGCTCACCATTCCGCGCTTCCGCCGCGAACACGCGCGGTGGCTCTATGGCTTCGCGGCGTCGTGCGAACTGCGCCGTTCCCGCACGCAGCGGCTGGCACGAAATACCGATTCGGCCGCTGGGCTCATGGCCTTGCTGCGCGACTACGGCGGGCGCGAAACGCCGCGCTACAACTGGTTCAACGGCGGCATGACATCGCCGTGCATGCACGCAGGCGGACTGGTGGCGGCCAGCCAGACCACGGCTTCGTGGGTGTCGGAACTCGGCAGCGAGAACGAGCGGCACTGGGTGACCGCCACGTCGATTCCCTCACTCAGCCTGTTCAAGCCGGTCAGCATCGGCGCGCCGCAAGACTTGGGGCCCGCGCCCGGCGACCAGAACGATCCCGATTCGCTCTGGTGGAAACACGAACGCTTCGCCCGGCGCGTCATGCGTGATCCTTCGCAATGGCTGCCCTCCTTTTCCGCCGAGCGCGACGCTATCGAGGCGTCTTGGCTTGCGTCGCCTCCCTCGTCGCGCGAGGCCTTCGCGTTGCATCACGACTTGCTGGACCGCTGGAACGCGCGGCTGGACGAGACGGAAATCGCCGACCGGCGGCCTTGGTATGTGCGGCGCTATTGGGCGAAGCGCGATCGCGCGGCGGGGCTGGCCTGAGTTACCAGCCGGAGGGGATGCGCTCCAGCAGGGCGGGCACATCGGCGTAGTCCAGCGCGAGGCGGCGATGGACCTCGGCCACCACCTCGCGCACACGACGCGTGCGCTTACGCGCCTGAATCACGAGCGTGCCATCGGGCAAGGGGCCGCCCGCGCGCCGCAGCAGGAAATCGTACCGTTGCAGCCAAGCCTCTATCGCGTTCGCACTTAGCCCCATGCCCGCGGCCTCGAGCGGCTCGGCATGCGCGGCCAGCAGCAGTGTGCCGCCCGGCGCGAGCGAGGCATGCGCCCAGGCCAGCGCGTGCTCGTAGTCCATGGGCAGCGGTTCGCCCCCAATAGCCACCGTGTCGAAATCGCCGCGCGGCTCCGCAGGCCACAGCGCGGTCTCGTCGTAGCGTCCGCCGCGCTGGCGCAGGGCCTCCGGGGTCCAGGCGATGCCTGCGAATTCCTCGGCGCCGCGCTGCCGCATGGCGATGCGCGATACCCCGAGCGCCATGCCGACATCCAGGATCCGTCCCGGCGCGCGCGGCAGCCAGTCCACCACTTGTGGCGCGGCATGCTCGCGTGGGAGTGGCGCGTGCGGCGGCAGCAGGCGATCCACCGCTTCGAGCAGCGTTGAGATGCGGTGCGCGTAGGTATGCGCCTCCAGTATCCGATCCCGGGCGCGCTTGCCCATGCGCTCGCGCTCGCCCGTGGAAAGCGACTGCTGGCAAACGCGATGAAGCGAGGCCGCCGAATCGTAGAGCAGCAGGTCGCGGCCCTCTTCAAAGAGCTCCAGCAGGCCGTTGCTCTCGGCTTCCGCGCTGGTGACCAGGGGGCGGCCCATGGCCATGGCCTCGAAGATCCGCATGTTCACTTCCTGCACGGCGGAATGGTTGAAGGCCAGGCGGCCGCGGCAGTAAAGCTCGCAGAGTTGTTCGCCGAAACAGCCGTTTTCGGCCAGCACGGAAAAGTCCGGGCGCAGGGTATCGAGCAGTTCGCGGCGATTGGCATGCACATCCAGGTGCAGGCTACCCGCAAAGGCGATGTCGTGGGTTTCCTCCACGTCCGCCGGATGATGATGCGCCGGGCTGGCCGCGAGCGGCAGCCATTGCGCATGCCGGCAGCCCGTCGCCCGCAGGTGGGTCACGAACTCGCGCTGTGCCGCGAACACCACGTCGTACTGCATCGCCTGCCGGTAATCGAGCAGGCTCTGCCAAGTGTCCACGGTGAGGTAGGCGGTCGGCCAGGGCAGCTCGGCAATGCCGCGATAGAGCGGCATGCCGCCCACGCCCGCGATACCCAGCACCAGGTCCGGCGTCCAACCGTCGAGCTCGCGGACGAGATCGAAAGACTGCTCGAAATCGACCGGGAAATCGGGCCGTATGGCCTTGAGTCCCGCCCGGCCGAGATCGGCCAGTTGTGCGGCCGTGGCTTCAGGGCCCATCACGCGCGCGTCGCAGGTTTCCCGTAGCGCCTCGATGTAATAGTCGGTCCAGGTGCTCGGACAGGGGTGTGCGAGTACGAGGACGCGGCGCGTCATTTGGCCTTGCGCATCCGTTGCGCGGCAATGGCCAGGCCCATACCATTCAGCATCTGGTCGCCCTGCGTGCAGGCGCGATCGCGTTCGATATCCAGCACGCCACAGGCCTTGAAGTGCTCGTCGAAGGCCGGCCCGACGCGCTCGATGCAGAAGCCGTTCAACTCCCCGTCGCTCAAGTCGCTCTCGGCCGCAGCCACGGAAATCGCTTCCATGCGGTCGAGCGATTGCAGCAGTTGGTCCACCGCCAGCGGCACGTTGTCGATGACGCCGTAGTGCGCGATGAAGGCGAAGTCGGCGTGTGTGGCGCGGATGGCCTCGGCGGCCGCGCGCGCGTCGTCGGCGTTAAATTCCGGCGGCGACGTGGACACGTGCACGAACTGCGGCCCAGGCCGCTGGAAGTGCGAGCGCCCGATACCAAGCGCGTCGCCCGTAAACAGGCAATTGGTCGCAAGGTCGTGGATGCAGAAATGGTGCGTGGCGTGGCCGTAGGTATAGAAGAAGCGCAGGCGGCGGCTTTTCCACGTCAATTCCTCGTCGTCTTCCATCGAGCGGATTCGCTCGGCCGGCACGGGCTTAATCTCGCCGTAGAGCTCGTCGTAGAGCTCGTCGCCGTACACCATGCGCGTGCCGGCAATCAGGCGCTCGGGAGCCGCCAGGTGGCGCGCAGCCTTCGGGTGCGCCAGCACCGTCGCGTTGGGGCAGTGCTCCAGCAGCGCCGCCGTGCCGCCCGCATGGTCCAAATGCACATGGGTAACGATCAGGTAGTCCACCTGCTCGGGGGTAAGGCCGTTTTCCTCCAGCGCCGCCAGCAGCCGCGGCACGGCGCGGCTCGTGTTGTTGTCGACAAACGCCGCGCGGTCGCCCTCGATCAGCAGATAAACCGCCGCATTCTCTTCCTTGATGTAGTGCGTGTCGACAATCTTGACGGACTCGGGCCAGGTGCTCGCGGACATTACTTCCTCCTGCGGGTTGGGCAGCAACCCGCGATGATAGTGTCCGGTACCGGGCGATACAACCCGGCGCAACGTGTTGTAAAGCGCCTGGGGCATCCCGTAGCATGCTGGCTTGCTTCAACCACCGCCTCAGGAGACCGATTCCATGCGTTTGCGCGTTGCACTTTCCCTGATCGCCCTCGCGGCTGCCGCGGTTCCCGCGCAGGCCAAAGACCTGCCGATCGACCTGCTCAATGCGCCCGACGGCTTCAAGATAGCCATTTACGCGGAAGATGTTGATGGCGCCCGCTCGCTGGCGGTGTCGCCCAAGGGCACGGTCTTTATCGGAACGCGCGGCGCGGACCATTTCTATGCGGTCGAGGACAAAGACGGCGACCACGTGGCCGAGACGGTACACACGCTCGGCAGCGGCCTGAATTCTCCGAACGGCATGGTCTTCCACGACGGCGCGCTGTATGTGGCCGAAATCAGCCGCATTCTCAAGTACAACGACATCGAGAACCACCTCGATGCGCTGCCCGAGCCGGAGGTCGTAATCGACACGCTGCCGACCGAGGAGCACCACGGCTGGAAGTATATGGCGATGGGTCCCGACGGCAAGCTGTATTTCAACATCGGCGCGCCGTGCAACCTGTGCAACAAGGAAGAAGAAGACGAGCGCTTCGCCACCATCAGCCGGGTGAACACCGACGGCTCCGACTTCGAAATCGTCGCGCGCGGCGTGCGCAACAGCGTCGGTATCACGTGGGATCCTACCACGGGCCAAATGTGGTTTACCGACAACAACCGCGACCTGATGGGCGACGACCGCCCCGCGTGCGAACTGAACCACGCCACGGAGCAGGGCCAGCACTTCGGCTTTCCCTATTGCCACCAGGGCGATTTGCCGGATCCGGAATTCATTGCGGACCGCGACTGCTCGGAGTTCACCCCGCCCGCGCTCAAGCTGCAGGCGCACGTGGCGCCGCTGGGCCTGAAGTTCTACACCGGCACGATGTTCCCCGAGGAATACCGCGGCGCGATCTTCGTGGCTGAGCACGGCTCGTGGAACCGCTCGATTCCGATCGGCTACCGCATCGCGGTGGTGAAGCCCGACGCCGACGGCAATTGCACCAGCGCCGACACCTTTATCGACGGCTGGCTGCGCCGCCTGCTCGCCTGGGGACGCCCGGTCGACATTCTCTTCCTCGAGGATGGCTCGATGCTCGTGTCCGACGACAAGGGCGGCGTGCTGTACCGCATCAGCTACGGGGAGTAACGGCTCCGCCACGGGCGGCGCCCTCGGGGGGCCTGCGTTGCTGCGCATAGGATACGACGTCACCCCGCTGGCCCCGCCGCGCACGGGCGTGGGGAACTACGCCCACGCCCTGCTCAAGCACCTGCTGCTGCAGGACGCCGAGGTCGAGTTCGCCGCGCTTTCCACGGGCCGCCGCGCGCCCGTGCTCGACGCGCTGGTGTCGCCCGAGGACCGCGCGCGCCTCATGCTGCACCGCCATGTGCAGGTGCCCACCCGGCTGATGTACAAGCTGTGGTCGGGCCTGGGCCGCCCGCGCGCCGACGCGCTCATCGAGGGCGCCGACGTCTTCCACGCCACCAACTACGTGCTGCCGCCGCTGGAATCCGCGCGCGGCGTGGTCACCATGTACGACCTCACGTTCCTGAAGCATCCCGAGTGGTGCAGCCCGAAGATTGTGGGGCCCTTCTCGCGCGGCGTGCAGACCTACGCCGACCGCGCCGATGCGATTGTCACCTGCTCCGAAGCAGCCAAGCGCGACATTGTCGAGTTGCTGCGCCAGCCGGAGGACAAGGTGCATGTGGTGTATGGCGCGGCCGACGACATGTATCACCGCGCGAACCGCCCGCGCGCCGTCGACCTGGTGGCGCAGCACTACGACGTGCGCCAGCCGTATCTGCTTTTTCTGGGTACCCTCGAGCCGCGAAAGAATATCGAGGGCATGCTGCGGGCCTTTGCCCAGACAGCCCGCGACGTGCCGCATACCTTTGTGCTGGCGGGCGGCCTGGGCTGGAACATGCGTGGCCTCGATGCGCTCATCGATTCGCTTGGCATCCGCGATCGCGTGAAGCGCATCGGCTATGTGCAGGACCCCGCGCACCTCCCCGCGTTCTATGCCGCAGCCGACGCCTTTTTCTTCGCCAGCCACTACGAGGGCTTCGGCCTGCCGTTACTCGAAGCCATGGCCTGCGGATGCCCCGTGGTAGTGGCCAACAATTCCTCCCTGCCCGAAGTGGGGGGCTTCGCCGCGCAGTATGTAGACGCCGCCGACCCCGCCCAGATGGCCGCCACACTGCTCATGGTTTTGCAGAATGACCGGCTTCGTGAGACCATGACTGCAAGAGGTCTGGATCAGGCCCGGCGGTTTTCATGGGAAAACGGTGCCGCGCGCCTGCTCGATCTCTATCGGAGTTTGGCGTAATGCATGTACTGATGAACGCCCTGCAAGCCGCAAATCGAAGCGGCACAGGACGTTACACCATCGAGTTGGCCCGTGCGCTGGCCAAGCGGTCCGAGTTGGTCGAGCTGTCGCTGCTCTGGCCGGCCGGCGCCGTGGAGGGTCCGCCCGAATCCGCGCAGGTGTATTCGCGCAATGCCCGGAGCATGCAGCGCCTGCTCGACGACCAATGGCGTATCCGCGGCATCCAGAAAAAATGCGGTGCGGACTTGCTCCACTATCCGGCCAACGTCGGGCTGCTCTGGGGCGATTCGAAATTCGTCATGACCGTGCACGACCTGGCGTTCATCCGCAATCCCGAATGGTTCACGCCGAGCCGGTCGAACTATTACCGCCAGGCCACGCTTGCCAGCGCGCCCCGCGCCGAGCGCATCATCACGGTATCCCGCGCCGCGCGCGACGACCTCATCGAAATGGCCGGCGTCGATCCGGATCGCATCGACGTGATTCACAACGGCGTCGAGCCGGAATTCCACCCCCGGAGCGAGGAAGAAGTGCGGGAAGTGCGCGAGGCCCTGCGCCTGCCCGAGCGCTTCGTGCTCTTCGTCGGCACGCTCGAGCCACGCAAAAACGTCATCCGGCTGGTGCGCGCGTGGGAACAGATCGCCGGGCACGCCGACGTGGACCTCGTCATCGTGGGGCGCAGCGGCTGGAAGACCGAGCCCATCATGCAGGCCATCGAGCGGAGCCCGCTGTTCAACCGCATCCATCTGGTCGGCCACGTGCCCGGGCCGCAGTTGCCTGCGGTCTACACCGCCGCGCGCGCCCTGGTGTGGCCCAGCCTGTTCGAGGGCTTCGGCCTGCCCCCGCTCGAAGCCATGGCCTGCGGCACCCCCGCCCTCACGTCGAATACCAGCAGCCTGCCCGAGGTGACCGGAGACGCCGCCGTCCTCGTCAATCCCCACGATACCGACGCCATCGCCGACGGCATCTTCAACCTCGTGATGAACGACGAGTTCCGCAAGGACCTCCGCGCCGCCGGCATCGTTCGCGCCAAACAATTCACCTGGGACCGTGCCGCCGAGTTGACGATTACGTCTTACCGCCGTGCCTTGGGCCTGTAGGTGGGGCCAAGATTTTTTGACAGGATAACTGGATTGGGGGATTGAAGAGGGAACGGGGAGGAGGAGAGGGGGAAGGATTGGCGTCCCTCGGCCCTTGCGACAAGATGGCTCGCGGGTACGCTCGAGCGCTTTAACTTTGCATGCATACGATGTTATACTTGAGGACATGAAAGCTTCCTCAGCAGATCTTCGCAAACGTGTTGTGGCCGCGCGCATGGAAGACGGTCAATCGATGGGTGAAATCGCCGAGCGCTTTCGCATGCCGAAGGCGACGGTGCAGACAATTCTGCGCCGTTACGCTGAGGCCAAGACCATCGAGCCAAAGCCGCGCGGTGGCGGACGCCGCTCGGCTTTTACCCCTGATGCGATTGCCAGGCTGGAAAAGAGCTTGTTCGCCCGTCCGGATTCCACGCTTGAAGAATTGCGTAAGGCGTGCGGGATTGCGGTTTCTCTGGCTGCGTATCACAAGACGCTCAAGCGACTGGGCTACACGCGAAAAAAAAGTCTGTACGTGCGGGAGAGCAGCGCCGCGAAGATGTAGTGGAGCAACGCAAAGTCTGGTGTGAGCGCTTGCGCAACGTGGATCGCCGTCGTCTGGTGTACCTGGACGAGACGGGTGCAAAGACGAACATGCTGAGATTATATGCTCGTGCAAAGGACGGCACGCGAGCAGTCGACTTCACCCCCCAGGGCCACTGGAACACCACAACGCTGGTGGCGGCGCTGAGCTTACAGGGCCCGCTTGCTCCCATGGTCTTGGACGGCCCCATGGACCGGGCATGCTTCGAAGCTTATGCGGCCCAAGTGCTGATTCCGGCTCTTAAGGCAGGCACGATCGTTGTCATGGACAACCTCTCGGCACACAAATCACCCGCCATCAGCGCCCTGTTTGAAGCGGCCCAGATCGAGCTCTGGTACCTGCCGCCCTACAGCCCAGACTTCAATCCCATCGAAATGATGTGGTCCAAAGTGAAAAGCTCGCTACGCAGCGCGTGCGCGCGAACTCAGGATGCGCTCTATAAAGCCATCGCGTCGGCGCTGGCAGACGTCACTGAGCATCATAGCGCTAGCTTTTTCGATCACTCTTTCGTATGCATGCAAAGTTAAAACGCTCTCGCCCTACCGTGTGTGGGCTTTCGTAAAGTTTGCCGCACTTGTACCCCGCGATCTTCCTATGTCGTCATTGCGAGGAGCGAATCTTCGAGCGACGCGGCAACCTCTTTGGTGTGGTTGCTCTTAACAGGGTACGAGAACTCGGGATTTGGTACCGGTGCCAAGCCGAGAACACGTACCAACGTCATCGCGCCAAAGAGGTTGCCGCGCTTCGCTCGCAATGACGGTTGGGGGGGAATTGTGCGCTCCGGCCCCTGGATGGCTCGCGGGTACGCTCGCCCTACCGTCTTGCTTTAGCGGGCGCCCATCATGGCGACGAACGCGCGGAAGAGCTCGGGATCGATTTGGCCCTTCATGGTGCGGCCCATGGTTTCGAGCGCCTCGAAGGTGTTGCGCTTTTTCTGGTGGTGGCGGTCGCAGGTGAGCGCATCGAAGATGTCGGCGATGGCGACGATGCGGACGTAGCGCGAGATGGTGCCGCCAGCGAGCCCGTCGGGGTAACCGGAGCCGTCGAGGCGCTCGCGATGATGCAGCACAATGTCGAGCGCAATCTCGCCGAGGCAGTCGGCGTCGGCCATCATCTGGTATCCCACGCGCGTGGTGTCTTTCACGCGCTGCCATTCGTGCTCGGTCAGGGGGCCTTGCCGCTCGAGCAGATCCTTGGGCAGGGTCGATTTTCCCACGTCGTGCAGCAGGGCGCCGTTGGCGATTTCGCGCAGGGTCGCGCGGTCGTCGATGCCGGCGCGCATGGCGAGCGCGACGCTGTAGGCCACCACGTTTACGCTGTGGGTGTAGAGGTAGTGGTCGGCCGAGATGGTGCGCAGCAGGTGCTCGAGCTTGAAGTCCTCGGCGCCCATGAAATCCACCGTCTGCCCGGCCACGTTCTTGCCGCGGCGCACGGCTTTGCGGTCGCAGGGGTCTTCCAGCACCTGCTCCACCACCGCCTGGGCGGAGTCGTAGAGGATGACGGATTTTTCGCGCAGGGGAATGCGCTTGTCGGTCAGCAGGTCTTCCAGATGCTCCGACAGGTACACGTGGTAGTCGTTGCGCTGGTCGCCGTGGATGTAGAGCCGGTCGCGCCGGTAGGCTGCCAGGCGTTCCTGCGCTTCCCGGTTGAAGGGCGTGTTGCGCTGGCAATAGAGGATGAAGGGCTGTTCCGACGAGGGCCGCAGGTAGAGATCGAAAGGCGGCACGCTGTCGAGCCGGATAGCCTTGATGCTGATCGGGTAGTAGGTCTCGTCGCCGTAGATAACGGGTTCCGAGCTCTTTGCGACTGAAGCGGGCACGGCTGCCCCTCCCACAGGGTTGCACCGGCGTTGTTGTAGCATATCGCCGCCGCGGCGCGCGACCCGTTAATCCGGGGTAATTTCTTTCCGCGTGCGCGCCCGCAGGAATTTCACGTCTTCCACGTGGAAATCCGACACCGATTCCAGGGCGATTTCGCGCTGGAAGGATTCCGCAATTGCGTCGAGCATGGCCTTGTTTTCGCTCTTCAGGCGGCGGATGACATCGGGGTGCGCCTGGATGAGGATGGACTTCTCCCTGCTCTGGCAGAAGAGGCTTTGTAGGTTGCGCAGGGTGTCGAAGGTGACCGTCGTCACCGACCGCACCAGGCCGCTGCCGCTGCAATAGGGGCAGGGCTGCGAAAGCGCCTTCACCAGGTTGTGCTTCACGCGCTTGCGCGTCATCTCAATCATGCCGAGCTCGTTCACTTCCGAAATCGTCGTCTTCGCGTGGTCGCGCTTGAGCGCTTCCGAAAGGTGCGCTATCAGTTTCTTCCGATTGCGCTCGTAGAGCATGTCGATGAAGTCGATGACGATGATGCCGCCCATGTCGCGCAGGCGCACCTGCCGGGCGATTTCCTCGGCGGCCTCCAGGTTGGTCTGCAGCACGGTGTCTTCCAGCTGTTTCTTGCCGGTGAACTTGCCCGTGTTCACGTCGATGGCGATAAGCGCCTCGGTCTGGTCGATGCAGATATGCCCGCCGCTCTTCAGCAGCACCTTACGGTTCAGGGCCTTGGTGATGTCCGCCTCGATGCCCATGCGGTCGAACATCGGCCGCTTGTGCTTGTACAGCTTTACCCGGCCCTTCAGCTTCGGCGCGAGGTTCTCCAAAAACTTCACGGTGCGCTCGTACTCGCGCTCGTCGTCTATCGTGATGCGCTCGTATTCCTCGGTAAAGCGATCGCGCACGATGCGCAGCACCGGGTTCAGGTCTTCGCGCAGGAGCCCCGGGCCGTTCATGCGCTCGAACTTCTTCTTCACGCGCTCCCACTCGCGCATCAGGAATTTCGCGTCGCCCTCGAAGTCGCGCTTCTGCCGGCCCTCGCCCGCGGTGCGCGTCACCAGGCCCACGCCCTGCGGACGCACCTGCTGCAGCACCTTGCGCAGACGGTCGCGCTCCTGGCCCGATTCGATTTTCTTCGATACGCCCAGCGTCTGCACCGTGGGCATCAGCACCATGTAGCGGCCGGGAATGGTGACGAAGTTGGTGAGGCGCGCGCCCTTGGTACCCAGGCGGTCCTTCGCAATCTGCACCATCAGGTACTGGCCCTTCTTGAGCATGGTCTCGATGGGCTGCTGCTTGGCGCGGCCGGCGCGGGTCTTGGCGCGCGGCACGCCGTTCTCCAGCACCACGTCGCCCGTGCCCTCGGCCCCGGCGATATCGCTTACATACAGGAAGCCGTTCTTGTCCTCGCCGTAGTCGATGAAGGCCGCCTGCATGCCGGGGATAACGGCATCCACGCGTCCGCGGTAGATGTTGCCCACGTGGCTGGGGTCTTCGTCGCGCTCAATCTGCAATTCGGCCAGGCGCTCGTCTTCGAGAATGGCGATGCGCGTCTCGAAGTCGGCGACATTCACGACCATTTCTTTCATCAGGACACCCCTTTACGGTGTACGAAGCGCATGTGCGGCCGGGCCGGAATGCTGAGCAGCACGCCCACGCAGGCCATCACGGTGATATAGAACGAACGGCCATAGCTGAGGAAGGGGAGCGGGATGCCGGTTACCGGCATCACGCCCACCGTCACGGCGATATTAACGAAAATGTGGAACGCAAGCACGGTAACGATCCCGGTGGCCAGGAGGGTGCCCTGCATTTCGGGGCAATCGCGCGCGAACATGAGGCCGCGGAAGAGGAACGCGGCGAACAGCGCAATGACGATGCACACGCCGATGAAGCCCTGCTCCTCGCCGAGCAGGCTGAAGATGAAGTCCGTGTGGTGTTCCGGCAGGTAGTTCAGCCGGGTCTGTGTGCCCTGCAGGTAGCCCTTGCCCGAAAGCCCGCCGCTGCCGATGGTAATCTTGCTCTGCGTCGTGTGCCAGCCGCTGCCCTTCGGGTCGTAGTCCGGGTGGAGGAAGGCGTAGATGCGCTTCTTCTGGTAGTCCTTCAGCCCCAGCATCGACTTCGGGTTCACCTTGGCCTCGGGGTTGTCGGTCACGGTGCCAAAAGGCGCGGCCTCGGGGTCGAAGTCCTTCATCTCGAGATAGACCACCGGGAAAATGCTCAAGCCGACGAGCACCACGGCCGCCAGATGCCACATGCGGCAGCCCGCCACCCAGAGCATCGCGAGCGTCAGTGGCGCCATGGTGGCGGCCGTGCCCAGGTTGGGCTGCGCGAGAATCAGCAGCGTAGGCACCCCCACGATCACGAAGGTGAGAATGAACCAGTGGAGCTTGCGGATGCGGCGGCCCAGCACGTGGAAATACCAGGTGAGCATAAACACCATCACGAGCTTGGTCATCTCGGAAGGCTGAATGCGGATGGGCCCGAGCTCGAGCCATCGCTCGCTGCCGCCCGCCATGTAGCCGGTTAACTCCACCGCCAGCAACAGTAATACCGAGATGCCGTAGGCCAGTGGCGCGAAGGACACGAGGAAGCGGTAGTCGACCGCCGTCAGGCAGACGGCCAGCACCGTGCCGATCAGGAAGCCGCCGATCTGCCGGTAGAGCAGCTCGATTTCCATGCTGCGGCAGGCGCTGTAGAGCGTGAGGAAACCGGCCAGCGCCAGCAGCAGCACGCAGCCGATGATCATCCAGTCCATGCGGCGCAGGTTATTCCAGTTCACCACGCGGATGCTGGCATCGCGGATCTGGTATTCGAGCGAGCGTGCGGCCATTACTGCGGGGTCCCGTCCAGCCGCGCAAGCACAGGCGGCGTGGGGTCTTCGCGGTAGAAATACTCGATTACATCCTTCGCGAGCGGCGCGGCGGCCGAGCTGCCGTGGTGGCCGTGCTCCACCAGGATGCACACCGAAATCCGCGGGCTGCGGTCGAGCACGCCCGCCACGAACCAGGCGTGGTCGCGGAACTCGTAGGGGATGTCTTCCTCGTTGGCGAACTGCTCGTGGTGCTTCAGGCTCATCACCTGCGCCGAGCCGGTCTTGCCCATAATTTTCATGCCTTCGATATACGCGGCCTTGCCCGTGCCGGTGGGTGCGGGACTCTGTTTCTCCACGCACTGCAGCATGCCCGCCTGCACGATCTCGATGGTCTTTTCGGAGAGCAGACGCGCCGATTCTTTGGGGTCGAGCTCGACATTCAGGTGCGGCTGGATACGATAGCCGCCGTTCACGATGGCGGCCGTCAGCACCGCGCACTGCAACGGCGTGGCGGCGGCGCTGCCCTGGCCGATGCTCAGGTTTACCGTGTCGCCGGGATACCACTTCTGGTCCCACACCGGCTTGCTGGCGAACAACTCGGCTTTCCATTCGGGCGAGGGAATCAGTGCGGGGTTTTCGCCGGGCAGGTCGATGCCGGTCTTTACGCCGAGGCCCATCTTGTGCGACCACTCGTTGATCTTGTCGACGCCCAGGCGGAGGCCGACATTATAGAAGAATACGTCGCAGGAGTAGGCGAGCGCCTCGCGTACGTTGACGCTGCCGTGTCCGCTGCGGCGCCAGCAATGCCACGCGCGGCCCGCGCCGTTGATCTGGAACTTGCCGGGGCAGAAGAACGTGCTGTGTTCGTCGATGATGCCTTCCTCGAGCGCGGCCGCGGCCAGCAGCACCTTGAACACGGAGCCGGGCGGGTAGTTCTCGCGGTAGGCGCGGCTGAACATCGGGTTCGGCTCGGGCGCGCGCAGCAGGTTCAGGCGCTCGCAATTCTCCAGCGTGTCGGAGTGCTCGCAATTCGGGTCGCGCGTCACGAAGACGTTGGGGTCGTAGGTGGGCATGCTGGCCAGCGCGAGCACGCCGCCGGTGTCGGCATTGAGCACGACGATCGCGCCCACTTCGCCGCGCAGGATGTCTTCACAGGCCTTCTGCAGCCCCATGTCGATGGTGAGATAAAGCTCCTCGCCGCTCACGGGATTGCGCCGCGCGGCTTCCTCGCGCAGCTCGTGGCCTTGGCTGTCGCGCGGCGACACCACCGGCAGGCCGCGGCGATCGGTGCGGATTTCCGGGCGGCCCGAGGCGTACTTGGTCACCACGGCGTAGCCGTCCTGGCCGCGCAGGTCATGCTCGTATACCCGCTCGATGCCGCCCTTGCCCACGATGTCGCCCATGCGGTAGCCCATCGGCTTCCACTCGTCGAGCTCGCTGCTGATTTCGCCGAGGAACCCGAGAATCTGGCCGCCGGTTTCGCCGTACAGGTAGCGCCGCTGCGGCGCGACCACCACCAGCACGCCAGGCAGTTCGGCGCTGTGCTCCTCCACGCGCACGCGGTCTTCCTTCACCACGTCGCGCTTGACCACGACCTGCTGAAACGGCGCGCCGCGGGTGGCCTGCATGCGGCTGAGGATGGAATCGGCAGGCACCTTCAGCAAGGCTTCAAGCCGTTGTACCACATGCTCGCGCTGTTCCTCGGGGCATTCGCCGGGCACGAAGACGATGTCGGCGCTGGCGCGGTTGTCGGCGAGTACTTCGCCATTGCGGCCGAAGATGAGACCGCGGTCGGAGGGCAGGCGCTTTTCCCACACCTGGTTGTCGCGCGCCATCACCGCGTACTCGTGCATGTTCACGATTTGCAGCTGCCAGAACCGCGCGCAGAGCAGCGTGAGCGCAAGCGCGATGGCCAGCGCCAGCAGCTGCACGCGCGTGCTGACGCCTTCATAGCGGTTCGGCTCTTTCTCGGAATCCATTACTTCAGGCCTCCGCCGATGGAGTCCGGTTTTCGGAAAATCCACTCCAGCACGAAGTATACAACAGGCGTCAACAGGGCTGTATAGAAAGCGGTGGGAATCACGACCACGGCGATGGTGTATACGGTCGAGATATCGGGGCGCTGCACATAGGACACCGCGGTATAGAGCACGCCGTGCATCACGCCCGCCGCCAGCACCAGCAGTGCGCGGATGGCCGGGTGATCGGTGATCAGGCGCGTGGACAGGCGCCCCACGGCATAGCCCACGATGACGGCGCACAGCACATGGTGCCCCAGCACTGCGCTGCTGGCGACGTCCTGATAGATACCGCCGACCACGCCCGTGAGCATCGCACGCTCTTCGCCGTCGACCAGGCCGAAATACACCACGAGCAGCAGCACGAGGTCCGGCGCGACGCCGCGCACGGTGAAGAATTCCGGCCACATGGTCTGCACGAGGGCCGTGGCGACGGCGGTGATCAGCCAGAGCACATTCCGCTTCATGGGGCCAATTGCTCCTGAATCGGAATTTCGTCGCTGATATCGCGCAGCGGCGCGAGGTCCGTGCGGGCGGCCATGCGGGGCGGCCCCTCGAGGTCGTACAAGCGCGTGCCCGAGGCGACAATCACGAAGACTTCGTCGAGCTTGTAGGGGTCGACGATGGGCTGCACTTCGGCATATTTGAGCAGCGCCTCGCCCGAGTGCACCGTGCGGACATAGCCGATAGGGTAGCCGCTGGGAAACAGGCTCTCGGGGCTGGTGACGATCAACTCGCCCGGCAGCACTTCGTTTTTCATATCGATGTACCACATGTTGCAGATCTGGCGGAAGGAGCCATCGGCGTGGATGATGCCGTCGTAAGCGCGCAGCCGGTTGCGCTCCACCATCGCGCCCACCTTGCAATCGGGGTGGTGCAGCGTGGCCACCTTCGAACTGAGGTCGTCCACGCTGAGAATGACGCCCACCACGCCCTCCGGCGTAATGACGCCCATAAAGGGTTCCATGCCATGCAGCGAACCGCGGTCGATGGTGATGACACCCTTGAGCGATTCAATCACGCGCGCGGGCTCGAGCCGCAGCCGGGGCTCCTGCCGGAGAAAGCCGAGGTAGCCCTGCAGGCGGCGGTTTTGCACCGAAGCTTCGCGGCGATCGGCAATCGCCATCTTGAGCACGGCGACATCCTCCGACAGCGCCTCGTTCTCCGACACGATGGCGTCATAGGAAAACAAGGCCCCGAAGGCGCGGTTGCTGAAATCGTCGATGGCCGTGCCGGTGCGGAGGAAGGGATACGCCGTGAGGGATACCACGCGCTCGATGCCGCGGTGGATGATCGTGCTCTCGAAACCCGTGCCGAGCGAGGCGAGACAGAGTGATACCAGCAGTGCAAGGAGGAGCACCGGGCGATTCGCCTTGATGAATTGGCCCAGGGTCACGCGCTACCCCGCCCTGGCCGCATGTCTAGCGCAATATATCTTCCGCGCCGCATGCCTGGCTCACATCTCTTCTGCCGGAAAGTCCTTCAGCTCCTCGAGGAAACGGCCGGTGCCGAGCACCACCGCCGTCAGCGGGTCCTCGGACACTGTCACATGCAGGCCGGTTTCCTTGGCGAGCAGGCGGTCGAGGCCGCGCAGCAGCGCGCCGCCGCCGGCCAGCACCACCCCGCGATCCACGATGTCCGCCGAAAGCTCCGGCGGCGTGCGGTCGAGCGTCACGCGCACCGCGTCCACAATGGCGTTCACCGGGTCGCGCAGCGATTCCCGGATCTCTTCGGAGGTGATGGTGATGATCTTCGGCAGGCTCATCACGTTGTCGCGGCCCTTCACCTGCATCTCGACTTCTTCCTTCATGGGGAAGGCCGAGCCGATGGCGATCTTGATCTCTTCCGCGGTGCGCTCGCCGATCATCAGGTTATAGGTGCGCTTGAGGTGCTGGATGATGGCCTGGTCCATGTCGTCGCCCGCCACGCGGACGGACTTGGCGCACACGGTGCCGCCCAGCGAAATCACGGCCACCTCGGTGGTGCCGCCGCCGATGTCGACGATCATGCAGCCCTGCGGCTCGTGCACGCTGAGGCCCGCGCCGATGGCCGCCGCCATGGGCTCCTCGATGATGTACACCTTCTTCGCGCCGGCCTGGATGGCGCTCTCGGTCACGGCGCGGCGTTCCACCGCGGTGATGCCCGAAGGCACGCTGATGGCAACGCGCGGCCACGCGAGGCGGCGGTTGTTGTGCACCTTGGTGATGAAGTGCCGCAGCATCTTTTCGGCAATGTCGAAGTCGGCGATGACGCCGTCCTTCATGGGACGGATGGCCACGATGTTGCCCGGCGTGCGGCCGATCATCTTCTTGGCCTCGTTGCCCACCGCGCGCACTTCGTTCGTGTTCTTGTTGATCGCCACCACGGAAGGCTCGCTCAGCACGATACCCTGCCCCTTGAGGTACACAAGGGTGTTGGCCGTACCGAGATCGATCGCCATGTCGTGCGAGAACAGCGACGGCAAATGCCGGAAAATGCTTAACAAAGCTGGAGACCCTTTCCGCGGCGCCGCCCCGGCCATGCCGGACCCGGCACCCTTAACGATTCCGTCCCGTCAGGAGCCGGTGTGAGGGGGATTAGGAGCGGATGCGACACCGCCGCCGCGAGTATAGCAAATCGTTTCGCCCATGCAACAGAACCGCACGCCGCTGCGTTATTCATGCCGCTTGCGCCGGAAGAGTTTCGCCAGCCCCCGCGCGGGCTTCAGCTGGTGGTAGCGGTCCAGCCCGATGCCGTGGGCGGCGATGGCCGCTTCCACTTCGCGCCGCACCGACTCCGGCACGCCTTCCACCCGGTGGGCGATCTTGCGCGCGGGGTTGCCGCCCCACACCTCCAGCGGGCCGACATCGCGCAGCACCACGCTGTGCGGCGTCACCACGGCACTCTCGCCAATCGTTACCCCAGGGCCGATGTAGCAGCCGCTGCCAATGAAGGAGCGCTCGCCAATGGTGACCGGCTTGGTAATCATTCGGGCGGTAGCGCGTCCGCCTTCCGAGCCGGAGAAGTCCCAGGTGGTGTCGGTAATGTGCGTATATTCCGCAATTCCAACATAATTCTCAACTCGAACCAGCTCGCGGGCCTCAATCAACACGCCCCAGCTGGTGCCGCAGCGATCGCCGAAGATGATCTTCCCGTCGCCATAGGCGCGGAAGGTGGGGTTATTGCGGAAATGGGTATAGTCGCCCAACTCCAGGTGGCCGGCCACGGTGTAATAGGGGATGGCGAGGTTGGGTCGGCGGCCGTGCCAGGCGAGTTTGCGGGTGTGGCGCCACAGATGCCACTTGCGTTCGAAGCTGTTCATGCGTCCTCCAGCGCCGGGAAGTGTAGACATGCGGCCGGGCGCGCGCAAGCCGCAGACGGCCGCGCCGGGTTCCACCCCCATTCCAACCGGTTTACGCGCTGGAACATCATATTGTGTACAATAGCCCGGTTTGCCAAACCGCAGCGCCCCATGAGGGCAGAGGGCCACGTTCCATGCAGTTTCGAATTCTCGCCGTCTTGTTGTTGTTGGCCGGCGTGCTCGGTGCCGCCACACCGCTTTCCGCGCAGGAAATCGGGCGCGATGCGCCTTGGGCGCTGCGCGTTCACTACTCGTTTCCGCAGCCCGGCATGACCCTCGACTACGAAGAGAAGACCTCGCGCTGGCGCGTGCGGACCGACGCCCGGGAAATCGCCGACGAGGTGTATTTCTCCATTGAATTCGCCGAGGGCGCGCCGTGGACCTACAACGACCTCGAAGATGCGGTTACCGTGCGCGAGCGCTATACCGACGAGGTCATCGGCAAGGCCGCCCGCTACACCACGACTTATCCGCCGAAAGACGGCATCGTGGTCCAGTATGTCGTCACCGTGTACAACGACCGTCCGATCACCACCGCGCAGCTGCAGATTACGAACAGCCGCGAGACGCCGGTATTTGTGAAGGCGCTCGACCCCTGGATTACCGGCCCGAAGGGCGTGACGAACCTGAGCCCGGATGCATCGGTGCGCGAGCGCCGCTTCGAATGGCGCGGCGGATATCCGGTGTTCAGCCGCGATGGCGACCCCGTCATGACGGTGTTCCGCGAACCCTCGGCCGACGCGATTCTGGCGCTGGGTTTCCTGCCGGACGGACAGGCCACCTCGGGCACCGACTTCGAGCAGCGCGAGGGCGCCTGGTTCGGGCGCGCTTACAGCCATTTCGAACCGCCGCTGCGCGTCATGCCGGGCGCGACACTTTCCTCCGACCGCCTCGCCATCTGCCATGGCGTGCCACAACCGGCCGAGCTGGACCTGTACTTCGCGTGGGTGTCCACGCAGATCAGCCCCGTAAACGACAACCGCCAGGGTCCCAAGGCCTGGATTACCGTGCCTGAAGAAGAAGGCCTGAGCGATCTTGTCTCGGGCGCGCAGGCTTGGAAGCCGCATGGCATCGGCTACGCGCTCGTGCCCGGCAACTGGGAAAGCCGCCCGGGCTCGATGAGCGGCGCCGCGCCGCGCTATCCCCGCAGCATGAAGAGCGCCGCCGACAGTATCGAGCAGGCAGGCGTGACGGCGGGCATCACCATCGACCCGCTTTCGATCGACAGCGGTCCGGGCGCGGCCACGCTGCAATCGACCGACGGTCAGCAGTGGCTGAACCCCGCATCCCCCGAGGCCGAGAGCTTCGCCCAGCGCCGCTATGCCGACCTCGCCGACTGGGGTTTCGACTTCGTGGTCGTCGAGCCGTCGCAGATTCCCGACGATGTGTTGATGCAGTTCGGACTCACCCGTGCGCGCGCCGAAGCGCTGGCGCTGAAGCTCATCGCGGCCGCCGTCGGCCCGAAGAGTTCCGTGTACCCCGCGTCGGAAGGCGCGGTGCGCGCCGTGCGCGCCGACTGGCTCGAGGCCGCCAGCGCCATCGGCCGGCTTGCAGACTACAACTACGGCATCGGGCCGGTCCGCCTCGACCTCGATGGCCTTGGCGCCCTGCAGGAAGAGACCGCGCAGGCCATGCGCCTGTGGCGCGGTCCGATTGAATTGATCGGCCGCCCGTCGAACGATGGCGCCCGCTCGCTCGAGCGTGTACTCCGCGCGCCGCGATTTGCCGCGAATCCGGTGGACCTCTATTCGCCGGAAACGCTGGTGTGGCAACTGGACCAGAAGGACGACAAGGGCGTCGCGCAGGCGGCCTCGCTGCTGGCCTTCAGCGGCGCGCCCGTGTGGGACTCGAGCGATGTCTACATCGGCCGCGGACGCGATCTGCGCTTGTGGGATACGCAGCGCGGCCAGTTTGTCGATGGCAGCGGCCCCGTGCCCGCGGGCGAAGGGCTCCGCCTCTTCGGCGCTTCCGACGTGGTCGACCGGCCGTGGTTTATTGCGGCCTCCGACGACAGCTTTCAAAGCCTACCGTCGGTGAAGTCGCTTCAGTGGGACGGGGCATCGAACGTGCTGCGCGGTACGCTGGGCGAAGGCGTCACAGGAGACACGGCGGTGCGCATTCACGTGCCGCAGGGCTGGAAGCTCGATTCCGCCAAGGCGGGCGGCAAGAACGTGCGCGGAAGCGAAGAGAACGGCGAACAGTTGAGCGTCGGGCTCGGCGGTGCCTCGAGCTTCGAGCTCAAGTTCAAACGGCAATAGTCCCGGCGCGGGCCGGGTCCGGAGAGCACTGTGCTGCAGACGAAGCTGGGCAAACAGACGGTCAACGCCGTGCGTCTGGCGGAGGTACTACAGGTCTTCGCGCGGCACGGCTTCGCCGATCTGCTGCAGCGGGCGGGCTTTCACGATGGCCTGCCCGCGCGGCTGCTGCGCGGCCTGAACCTGATGGAAGCGCCCGAAGGCACGCCCGCCACCGTGGGTGAGCGCCTCTGCCGCGCACTGACCGATTTGGGACCCACGTTCATCAAGTTCGGGCAGGTGCTCAGTACACGACCCGACCTCATCGGGCCGAAGCTGGCCGACGAACTGAGCACGCTGCAGGACGACGTCAAGCCGCTGCCCTTCACGGAAATGCGCAAGATCATCGAGGCGGAGCTGGGCGCGCCGCTGCGCCAACTGTACACCCATTTTGACGAGGAGCCCATCGCCTCCGCCTCGCTCAGTCAGGTGTATCGCGCGACACTGGAAACCGGCGACGCCGTAGCCGTGAAGGTGTGCCGCCCCGATGGCGAACGGATCATCGAATCCGACCTCAGCCTCATGCGCCAGCTGGCGGTGTGGGTGGCCGATCACCTCGAGGAATCGCGCATCGTCGATCCGCCCGGCGTGGTGGACGAGTTCGCGCGCTCGATCCGGCGCGAGCTCGACTTCGACATCGAGGCGCAGGTCATCGAGCAATTCCGCAAGAACTTCGAGGACGTCGACTTCGTGGCAGTGCCGGCGGTCTATCACGATCGTTCGAGCCGCCATGTGATGACGATGGAATGGATCGACGGCATCCGGGTCGATCGCTTCGAGGATTACGAGGCGCGCGGTTCCGAGCGCTCGGTGGTGGCAGAGAACGGCTGCGAGGCGCTGTGCATGATGGTGTTCGAGCATCATCTCTTCCATGCCGACCCGCACCCCGGCAACATGTTTCTGACCTACGACAACCAGCTCGCCTTCCTCGACCTGGGCATGGCGGGGCATCTCGAGCGCGCCGATGTGGCGGCCATCGCCGATTTGTTTCTCGCCATCTTCCATCAGGATGCGGCCGAGTGCGTCGAGGCGGTGCTCACGCTGGCGCAGAGCGGCGAAGTGGAAGACCGCGAGGGCATGGAGCACGAGATAGCGGACTTCATCGCCTTCGAGGCGGAGCGCATCATCCGCAGCGGCGAGGTGTCCAAAGGGCTCGAACGCGCCGTGCAGATTCTGCACCGGCACCACCTGCGCCTTGCGCCCCGCTTCTCGCTACTGCTCAAGGCGCTCGCCACCATCGAAATCGTCGGGCGCAAGCTCTATCCGGAACTCGACTTCGTCCCGATTCTCGAGCCCTACGTGCGCAAGCTGATCGCCGAGCGCTACCACCCTTCGCACCTCATGCGCGACGCGCAGCACAGCGCATCGACGTTGCTCAAGCTGAGCCGCCAGGTGCCGGTCGATGCGTCGAGCGCGCTACAGCAATTGCGCAAGGGACAGCTCACCTTCCGCGTGCGGCACGAGCAGCTCAATCATCTCGCGAACACCATGGACCGCACGAGCAACCGCAACGCGCTCGCCATGATCGTCGCGGCGCTCATCGTGGGGTCCAGCCTCATCATCACGGCGGAATCCTCGCTGCGCGCGCTCGGCTTCGTCGGTTTCGTCACGGCAGGCCTGCTCGGCGTCTGGCTGATCATTTCGATCATGCTGTCCCGAAAGTATTAGGCTGCCCCCGTGCGGGAAGAAGCCATCACATACCGGGCCCACGGCAAGGTCAACCTGTATCTCGACGTGTTGAACCGCCGCTACGATGGATTCACCAACATCGAGACCATCTTCCAGTCGGTCGGCCTGGCCGACGATCTGACGTTTACGCCAGGCGGCGATGCGGTTACGCTCACCTGCTCGCACGCCGGGGTGCCGCTCGACGACACGAATCTGGTGGCACGCGCCGCGGCACTGCTTCGGCCGAGGGCCTCCGCTCCGTCCGGTTGTGCGGTCCATATCGAAAAGCGACTGCCCGTCGCAGGCGGCATGGCGGGCGGTTCGGCCGATTGCGCCGCCGCGCTCGTCGCTTTCAATGAACTCTGGCAATGCGGTCTGGACGACGCGGGTCTAATTGCGGCGGCCTTGGAACTCGGCAGCGACATTCCCTTCTGCCTGCGCGGCGGCACGCTGGCGGCCACCGGTCGCGGCGAGATTTTTCATCCGCTCCGGCCCCTGCCCGAAACCTGGCTGGTGCTGCTCCTGCCGGGCATCCCGATCAGCGCGGGCAGCCTCTACAACCACCCGCAGCTCGAGCGTTCGCTCGAGACGCCGGTGGAGGGATTCACCCCCGCGTTTCTCTACGCCATTGAGGCCTGCGAGCGCGGGGCGCTGGACCGACTCGTGTTCAACCGCATGGAGCTGCCCGCCTTTATCGATCATCCCGGGCTCGTGCACTGGAAGGAACAGTTGCTCGAGTCAGGCTGCACGGCGGCCGCCATGAGCGGCAGCGGCTCGACGCTCTTCGGCGTGTGCGCCGGCCGCGAGCAGGCGGAGGCCATCGCCGCGAGCGGATTCGAATGCGCCGCGCTGGCCGTGCCCACCGTGCAGGCCGGCGTGCAGCGATTGGACCCCGCACCGTGAGCGGCGCCGCGCCGCAGTACGAAATGATTGCCGCGTTCCGCCATGCCTTCGGGCAGCTCTTCGACGCCATGCAGTCGCACCCTGTCTTCGCGGGCGAGATGTTCACGGGCACCGAGGCCTGGCTGCCCCTGATGGACTACAAGCTCGCGGCGGAACCCTCTGCGCCCGAATGCCTGGTCATCGCCATCGCGGGCGGCACCAACACCGGCAAGTCGACAGTGTTCAACCTGATGCTCGGGGGCAAGTACAGCGCCGTTCGTAGCACTGCCGCGGCCACGTGCCGGCCCCTGGCGGTCATGCCGCCCGAGCTGGCCTCTGTATGCCTCGATGGACGCCTGCTGCCGGGCTTCCTGCCCAAGGCGGCGAACGAGGCCGAGGATACGCTCGACCGCGGCCTGCACCCGGAGACGCTGCTCGTGGCCGATGCCCCGGGGCTGCCAGACGGCATGGTCATCATGGACACGCCCGACGTCGATTCCATCGACCAGAAGAACTGGGAAATTGCCAACCGCCTGCGCGCGGCGAGCGACGTGATCATCGCGGTGCTCACGGCAGAGAAGTACCAGGACGAAAAGGTCATCCAGTTTTTCCGCGAGGCGCAGGCCCTGGGCCGCGTGATTCTGCCGGTGATGAACAAGGCCGACGGCGCCAACGGGCACGAAGTAGCGCGTGCGCAGCTGGAGGAATTCGTCAAGGCCGCACGCCTGCACCATCCGCCGTGCTTCTTGGTAAATCACGATTTCTCGCTTGCCGGGAATTACGATCCCGCACGCGTCATGGCGCTCGACGGCAACGGCTCGCTGCGCGATTACCTGCTCGAACTCGACGCCACCGAGACGCGCGCGGCCGTACGTGAAGCCACGCTCCGGCGTCTCGTGTTCTATGCGGAGGATTTTGTCGAGCGCTGCGAGGAGCAGGCCGAGCGCGTGAGCCGGCTGAAAGAAGAATTCGACGAGCGCGCCGACCGCATGGCCCGCCGCTACGAACCCCTGCCCGGCGCGGCGGTGGGCGGGCTCTTCCACGAGTTCGTGCAGTCCAAGCGCGGCCGGCTCGATCGCGCCATCGGCGATGCCAGCCGCATCGTGTCGCAGGGCGCCGTCGTCGTCGGCCGCACCCTCTCGCGCATTGTTGTATCACGCGCCACGCTGGAATCCGCCGCGCGCGACAACACCGAGGCGAAGCTGCAGGAATCGCACCGGCGGCAGGTGGAGCGCCTTTCGCAGGAACTGGCCGCCGGGTATTTCGATACGGCCCGCAATCTCGACCCTGCGGTGTCGGGCATGGTGGTGGCGGGGCTGGACCGGCTCGACACGGAGGCCGCCGCCAAGTGCGTGAGCACGGCGACCGTGAAGGCGACCGGCGTATCCGACGACTTCCGCCACCATGCCGAGCGCCTGCTCGAGCGCTGGTGGGACGACCACCGCGGACGCCGCATGGTTATCGAGGCGCTCGACAAGATTCTGCTGGTCGCTCCGGCGGGCATCGCGGGCGTGCTGTCCGTACACACTGCGGGCGTCGGTCTGCCCGAGGCCATGATTGTCGCCGGGCCCTTCATGGAGCAGTTTGCCGCGCGCGTGATGGAGTACCAGTTCGGCGACGCCATGTTCGATTTCATTTCCCCCTGGCGCAAAGAGCAGCAGGAGGCCCTCGCGCGCGCGCTGCGCGAGCACATCGCCCATCCCGCGCTCGACGAAGTGCTCCAGGTGCTCGATACCCTCGAGGCCGGTCCGCTGGCCGAACTCAGGAGAACACTGAATCAGTGCCGTCAAGTCTCCGTGAAGCCATAGATTTTCTCGAGCGGCTGTCGCGCTACGACGGCCCGTGGCGCGCCCTCCGCCTGGAAGGCCCGCTGCTGGCCCGCCGCGTGTCGGAACTGCGCGAGCGCGCCGAGCACCTGCACGATGTGCTCGTGGTGGCCATGGTGGGCGGCTCGGGCGTGGGCAAATCGACCTTTCTCAACGCGCTCGCAGGGGACACGCTGGCCAAAACCTCGCCCTACCGCCCCTGCACCACGCACCCGACGGTCTACGCGCCGCCGGGCGTGCGCTTGCCGTTCGAGGGCTGGACACACACCACGGGTTCTGCGCTCGAGCACCTGGTGATTGTGGATACGCCGGACTCCGATTCCATCGCGCTGGAGCACCGCGAGCGCGCCGTCGAGGTGCTGCGTCAGGCCGACCTTGTGATGATCTGCGGCAGCATGGAGAAATACCTCGACGAGGCGACGTGGTCGCTGTTGCGGCCGCTGCGCGAAGAGCGCGCATTCGTCTGCATCGAGACCAAGGCCGGCCCCGACGAGAGCATCCGCGCGCACTGGCTCGGCCGGCTCGAGGAACAAGGCTTTCAGGTCGACCGCTATTTCCGGGTCAATGCGCTCAAGACCTACGACCGCAAACTGCGTAGCGGCGCACCCGAGCCGGAGGAATATGACTTTCCCGCGCTGGAGCAATACCTTCAGGAAGAATTGACGGCCGAGCGCATCGAACGCATCAAGCGGTCGAACGTGTCCGGGTTGCTGCGCAAGACCTCCGGCCGCCTGGCCGAGATCGCCGGCGGAGCCGAGCCCGTGATCGATTCGCTTGAGGCGCGCTTCGAGGCCGCCGAGCGGGAACTCGCCAAGACCTCCTTCGCCGTGGTCGAAGAACGATTGTTCAAAGAGAATCACCTGTGGAGCTTCGCGCTGGGCCGCGAAGTGGGGCTGCGCGCCAAGGGCATCGTAGGCACGGCCGGCCGCGCGCTCGAGGCCATGCGCACGCTGCCCGCGCGGCTGGGCAGCTGGCTACCGGGCCTCCGCCGCAGCGATACCGGCAAGCACGCCGCCGGGCTGATGGCCGCTGAACCGCTCTTCGCCGAGGACCTCGACGCCGCCACCGGCGAGATCGTGTCGCTCTACCAGCGCCAGCGCAGCGCCATCACGCTCGACCTTGCCCGCAGCGGATTGACGGAGCACGAGGTGGATGCCACGACCCACGCCTTCGAGGAAGCGCTCAATGCGCGTGTGTCGCAGGTGCTGCGCGGCCCCGCGCGCGATGCCGTCGTGCGACGCGCCCGCATGCTCACCGGCTGGCCCGTCACCCTGCTGTGCGACGTGCCTCTCGCGGCGCTCATTTTGTTCAGCGCCTACCGCATGGTCGATGCCTATTTCTTCGGGGCCGACCTGCCCGCGCAATTTATATCGCTCAGCATCATGGTGCTGCTGCTCGCACTGGCGGTAGAGCTGGCCGCCATGGGCATCGCTGCGCGGGTCATGGCGTGGTCTGCCCGGCGTCAGGCCCTGCAATCGCTCCGCGTCGCCTTCCTCTCCCCGGGCCTCGCCTTTCAGAACGAACGCGCCGTCCTCGACGGCATCCGCACGCAGATCGACCTTATCAAACGCATCGCCCGCGCCGTCGTGTAGGGGCGGGTCTCGGCTATGCCGGGAGCGCTGCTCTCCAGAGCGGCTCTTGATCCAAGTGTTCGGTCATCGCGCCAAGATGCCGCTCTGGAGAGCAGCGCTCCCGGGAGAAATCGCGGCAACTTACGCGTACTATGGCAGGGCGTAGGCGATGACGGAGTCTCCAAGGGTACTGCCGCCTTTGCCGTGTCCGCCCGCGGCGAGTACCACGTATTGGCGGCTGTCTTCGCGGAGGCGGTAGGTCATCGGGGTGGCTTGTCCGCCGGCGGGCAGGCGGCCTTTCCAGAGTTCCTCGCCGGTGTCGAGGTCGTAGGCGCGCAAGTAATCGTCCAGCGCGGCGCCGATGAAGACGAGCCCGCTCTCGGTAATCAGCGGTCCGCCGAGATTCGGCACGCCGTAATTGATGGGCAGCGGAACCGGCGCGATGTCGCGCACGGTGCCGAAGGGTATCTGCCAATCGATTTCGCCGGTTGTCAGGTCGATGGTGGTGAGCACGCCCCAGGGCGGCGGGTTGCAGGGCAGGCCGAGCTTGGAGAGAAACACTTCGCGGCGCATGCCGTAGGGCGTACCTTCCTGGCGGCTGATTTCCACGTGCGGATTGGCCGCTTTCACCGCGTCGAATTCGTCGGCGGGTATCAGCGACACCACCCAGGCGAGGTTCATGGCGTTCACCACGAGCTTCTGCCGGAAGGGATCCACCGCCACGCCACCCCAGTTGGTGCCGCCGGCGTTGCCGGGGAACATGAGCGTGGGCTGGATCACCTGCGGCGGGGTGTACATGCCTTCGAAATGCAGGCCCTGCAGCTGCTCCGCGCAGCCCTTCTGGTCGAAGCCCAACAGGCCCCAGGCTTCGTCGGACTTCAGGTCGGTGGGCACCAGCGGCGGCGGCAGCACGGGGAAGGGCTGCGTCGGCGCGCTCTTTTCGCCGGGCACCGGGCTCTGCGGCACCGCGCGTTCTTCTACCGGAAACACGGGTTCGCCGGTCTCGCGGTGCAGCACGAAGATGAAACCCATCTTGGTAGCCTGAATGACCACCGGCACGGTCTCGCCGTCTTTTTGAATCTCGGTCAGCGTCGGCTGGCAGGGCACATCGAAATCCCAGAGGTCGTTGTGCACCGTCTGATAGCGCCACACCACGTCGCCCGACGAGGCCCGCACCGCTACCACGCAGCTGCCGTAATAATCGAGGCCGTGCCGCAGTCCGCCGTAGTAATCCGGCGAGGGGTTGCCCGTGGGCATGAACACGAGATCGCGCTCGGCGTCCACCGACATTGGTGCCCACACGTTGGGCGTGCCCAGCGCATAGCCCGCATCCGACACGGCGAGCTCGGCGGTGCGCTTGTCCGGCGGCGGCGCGAGGTCCCAGCTCCAGCGGAGCGCGCCGGTGCGTGCGTCGAAGGCGCGCACGACGCCGCTCGGAATATCCACGCGCTGGTTATCCACCACGGCCGAGCCCACCACCACCGTATCCCCCGCAATCACGGGCGGCGAGGTCACCTGGTATTCGCCCACGTAGCGCTGCTCGCCGACGCCCTCGTTGAGGTCGAACATGCCGTCCTTCGCGAAGGCCGTGCAGGGTTCGCCCGTGGTGGCGTCGAGCGCGAACAGCCGCCCGTCGTTGGTGGCCGTGAAGATACGCTTGGGCGAGGGCAGCGCCGCGTCACCCGTTTCCCAATACGTCACCCCGCGCGAAATGAGCTGGTTGGCGTAGTGCCCCTTGAGGTCCGTCTTGGGGTCGAACTTCCACAGTTCCTTGCCGGTTTCCGGGTCGAGCGCGATGACCCGGTTGAAGGGCGTGGGAAAATAGAGGCGGCCATCCGCAAGAATCGGCGTGGCTTCGAAGGCGGTGGTCGAGGGAATGTCGCCCTCGCCGTCCGACACATCGCCCGTATGGTATTCCCACGCCGGCTTCAGATAGCGCACGTTGTTCTTGTCGATCTGCGTCAGCGCGGCGTAGCGGCTGCCGCCGTCGTCTCCGCCATAGGCCGGCCAACCCGCGGTCGGCCCGCCGAGTTCCAGTTCGATATGCACCGGCCAGTGCTGCCAGGCGTAATAGCCCGCCGCCGCAAGCAGCACGGCCGCAACGAACACGCGGAATCGCTTCATGGTGTTACCCTCCCGGAGCGGCACGCGCTGGCACCGCTCCTGTACCCTAGCCTTCCGCCGCAAAGGAATCCACCCGGCCGTCCCGTGTAAACGCTCGCGGCCGGACGGGCATCCAACCTCCACGCGCGGCGGGTCCGCACGAAATACGGGAGTTGGCGTATGCGATATCTGGCAGGGATTGGGCTGATTCTGGTGTTGCTCGCGGCACCCATCGCGGCAAAGGCGCTTTTTCCGGAGACGCCGCGCTCGTTCAATCGTATACCCCTCGAATCCACACAGTACGAGGAAATCCGTTTCGCCAATACCGAGCAGGATCTCGAACTCGCGGGCATGCTGTTCTGGCCGGAAGGCGAAGGTCCGTTTCCGCTCGTAGTGGTTATTCACGGCGCGGGCAACAGCTTCCGCGGCAATCCGTGGTACCTGAGTTTCGTGACGCAGTTGCAGGCGCAGGGTATCGCGGTGCTGCTGCCCGACAAGCGCGGCTGCGAGCAATCCGAGGGCGATTGGCACACGGCATCGTTTACCGACCTGGCCACCGATACCTATGCCGCAATCGACCATGTGCGGGCCGCGTATGCGGGCAAGGTTTCCTGCATCGGCGTGCTGGGCGCCAGCCAGGGCGGCCAGATCGCGCCCATCGTCGGGGCGCATCGCGACGATATCGGGTTCGTCGTGAATGTCGTGGGGTCCGCCGTGCCCTTCGACGAGGCCTTCCACTACGAGGAGAACCTCAACCTGCGGGCCATGGGCGTGCTGCCCGGCTTGAGCAACGTCATCGCCTACGCTTCCTGCGCGTGGATCCGCCACGTGGCGCAGAAGGATTTCTGGTCGGCCGTCGGGCATTTCGACCCGCTGCCGTACTGGCAGGAGTCCAAGGTACCGGCGCTGGTGATTTACGGCGCCGAGGATACCAACGTGCCTTCGCAGGCGAGCGCCGACCGCCTGAAGGAACTCGGCCGCGACGACCTCGAGGTCGAGATCTATCCGGGGTCGACCCACAAGATTGAGGATCCGCCCGGGCAGGGCGATAGCTACTTCCGCGCCGATGCGATTGAACGCATGACCACGTTCATCCGCGCGCATTGCGGCGCTACGGATGCTCCCGCGGCCTAGCAGCCCGTTGCAAAAATTGAACGCGGGCTACGAACGGTCTTCTCGGCACGACTCTTCGTTGCGAAGACTTGAAAATGTTCACATTTCCGGCGTCTTCGCGCCTTGATTCGTGCCGATAATCCTCGTTCTCGCCATCCCGCAAGTTTTGCAACGGGCTGCTAGCGGGGCGAAACCAGCGAGCCGTCCTCGAGATCGTTCTCCGGCTCAAAGACCACCGTGTCGCCCTCGTTCAGGCCTTCGAGCACTTCGGCCCACGTGTCGTTCTTCAGGCCGATGCGCACGGGCGTGAGCACCGCGCGGCCGCCGACAACCTTGAACACGTACGACTGCCCCTCGCGGCGGAACGTGGCGCGCTCGGGCACGGCGAGCGCGTTGTCGCTTTCGCCGGTCACAATCTGCACATCCAGCCGTGTGCCGGGCCGCAGGTTCAGTTCTTCGCGGTCGTAGTCGATCAGCACGCGCACGCGCTGCTGTTCGATGCCCAAGCTCGAGATCTTCGTGAACGCCGCAGGGTAGATCTGCTTCACCGCGCCCGCCGCGTTCTCGCCGGTGATGGCCTTGCCCAGCAGCGCCACGGAATTGCCCGGCTGGATGCGGCCGGCCTCTTCGCTGAGCACGTCGCACTCAATCTCTGCCGACGCCATGTCGCCTATCCGCAGCAGCGGCGCGCCGGGCACGAGGGTGGCGCTGTCCTTCACGAACTTGTCGAGCACCGGACCCGACACCGGCGCGCGCATGACGGCCCGCTCGAGCCGGTCACGCGCTATCTGCGCCTCGGCGCGGAGGCTTTCGGCCTGAGCGCGGTAGGCCTCGCGCAGGTATTCGTTGTCGTCCACCGAGCCTGTGACGCGGCTCTCGCCCAGCGCGGCAATCTCGCGGCCCTTGCGCGCAGTCTCCAGCGACAACTCCGCCGCGCGCCGCTGCTCATTGGCGGACTTGGATGCGCGTTCCGCCACCTCGAGATCGCGCGGACTCGCCACACCGCCGGCGACGAGATCCTGCACGCGCTTCCGTTCCTTCTCGGCGTCTTCCGCCGCGATGCGTGCGATTTCCAATTCGCGCTGGGCGATTTGGATGGCGTCCTCCGCTTCCTTCACGCGCACGGCCGCCGTGTCGAGATCCTCTTCCTTCGGCTTTTGCGTGTCCACGCCGCGCATGTAGGCCTCGGCCTCGGCGATCCGCGCCTCGATGCCGGCCAGCTGCTGCTCGATGGGGAAGGTATCCATCGAGGCCACCACCTGCCCCGCCTCGACCTCGTCGCCGACCTCCAGCTCGATGCGCTTCAGCAGCCCGGCGTCGGGCATGTCGATGATGTATTCATCGGCCAGGCGCGTCTTGGCTTCCTCGGCGATGTACTCGCGCACGTCCACCCGCTCCACCGGGCCGATTTCGACAATCACCGGCTGCGGGCGCAGGGCGTAATAGGCGATGACGCTCACCAGCGCCAGTCCCGCCATCGCGCCTCCGTATTTTTTCAGCATTGCCGCCATCCTTCCTATTCGCGCTCTTTCAATACGGCCATCAGGTCGAGCCGGTTCAGCCGCCGCCAGGTCGCCAGGTTCGCCAGCACCACGAATACGATACTCAGCAGTACCGCCAGCGCATACGATTCCCGATCGATGTGGAACGGCAGCCGGTAGAGTTCCGTGTCGTAGGCGTTTACCATCATGGCGCACAAGGCGATGCCCGCCGGTATGCCGAAGACGATGCCCCCGAGGCTCAGCAGGGTGCTTTCGTTATACAGGATCCGGCCCACCTCGGCCGTGGTGAGGCCCAGCACGCGCAGCGAGGCCAGCTCGCGCTGCCGCTCGGCCAGCGACACCGAGGTCAGGTTGTAGATGATGGCGAAAGCGATGACGCCCGCGAAGATAAGCGTCATGGTGCTCATCACCCGCATGTTCGACGCCAGCGTTTCCCGCAGCGCCTGGTAGGCCTCCTTGCTGAAGCCGACCGAATCCACCGCCGCGATATCCTTCAGGCGCTTCTTCAGGCCGCTGTCCGAGCCCGCGTCCGTGCGCAGCAGCGCGGCGTTGAAGGCGTAGGGTTCGTTCAGCAGGCGGCTGAGCGCGCCGATTTCCATGTAGGCGCCCGCGCCGAGATATTGCTGGCTGATGCGCGACACGATGGCTGTGCGCTCGCCCTCGACCCGGCCCATGAGCGGCTCGAGCCTCAGGGTGTCGCCCGGCTGGACCTGAAGCTGTTGCGCCAGCTTGTCCGACAGGATCACGCCGGGACCGTCCACGTGCACCTCGCGGCCGCCCGTGTCGATCAGCTTGCGGAGTTCGCTGCCGGTGTCGAGGCCCGTCAGGACGATGTCCTTCGTGCGATGGCCCGAAGTGGCGCGGAAGGGGTATTCCATCAGCGGCTCGGCCCGGCGCACATGGTCGAAGCGCTGCAGGTCGTAGAGGGTGTCCTTGCCCTGCTCGCGCTGGAATCCGACGCGCACGTTCTCGCGCTGTACGTTTTCGTATTGGAAGGCGAGCATGTAATCCATGGAGTCCATCGTGAACATGCCCATCATCAGCAGCCCGGTGGACACGGCCACGCCGGCCACGTGAATCGCCGCGCGGAAACGGTTGCGCTTGGCGTTGCGCAGGGTCATTTTCCACGAGAAGGGAATGCGCCGCCATAGGGCGGCGAAGCGCTCGAGCAGCAGCTTCGCACCCGAGCGCGGGGCTTCCGGCCGCATGGCCTCCGCAGGCTGGATGCCCGCGGCCTGCCGTGCCGCAAACACCGCGCCGCACAGCGTGAACGCGATGGTGATGCCCATGCTGCGCCACAGCACCTCCGGGTACACGCGGGACTCCAGCAGCGGAAACGAGTAGATCTCGACATAGAGCTTGATGAGCTGGCGCGACAGAAACTGCCCAAGGAAGAAACCGCCCGCGCAGCCCGCCAGGCAAAGCGCGAGGCCGTATTCGATGTAGTGCCAGGCGATGGCGAGGTCGGTGTAGCCGAAGGCCTTGAGCAGCCCGATCTGCGTGCGCTCCATCCGCACCATGCGCCCCAGCAGCACGAACAAGATCATCGCCGCGATGCCGAGGAAGACCGTGGGAATCACCGTCGCCGTGGCCTGCAGGCCCTTGATCTCGTCGGTGATGAAGGAGTTCGAGAGCTGATCCTCCTTCTTTACCTTCGCGAAGACGCCATAGTTGGAGAAGGCCTTCTCGATCTGATCGAACAGCACGTCGGTCTGCTCGGGATCGTCCATGAGGCCGACGATGTTGTTGCAGGCCGCGCTCATGTTCATCGCTGTTTCGGCGAATTCCTCGGACACCCACAGCACGCCGAAGCGCTCGGGCGCAGGCAGCAGTTCCTGCACATTCCGGATGAGGTAGATGTACTCCGGCGACTGCCCGGTGCCGACAATCTTGAGCGGATATTTCTTGCTCTCCAGCGTCACGCTGATCCAGTCGCCCGGTTCAAGCCCGTTCGCCGTGGCGAAGCGTTCGCTCAGCACGACTTCCTGCTGCGCGCCGGGCTCGAGGTAGCGGCCCTGGTTCACCACGATGTCGTTAATCGCGGCGCCGCGCGGCACCGGCATGGAAATCACCCGGCCCGAGCGCGGCTCGTCGATACCCTCGATGTCCACGCTGCCGTCGCGCACGATGCGGCCGCGCGCGCGCGACACGCCGGGCATGGATTCCACCTGGAATACCGCCGTCTCGGGCGCTCGCTCGAGCATGATCTCGAAATCGGCGAAGCGGTATTCGCTGTAGTACGTGTCGCGCGTGAGCCGCAGGTTCAGGAACGCGGAATAGACGCAGATGTAGCAGGCCGTGCCGCAGAGCACCACCGCCATGACCGCGAGCGACTGCCCCCAGTTCTGCCGGAGCGTGCGGATAATCTTCCAGTGCAGCGGGTGCATTTCACCACGCCAGGGCGTCGGCGCTCATGCGGCGCGCGTTGGTCACAATGTCGTGCACCTGGCCGTCGCGCATGTGCACCACACGGTCGGCCATGCCCCCGATGGCGGCGTTGTGCGTGATGACGATGAGCGTCGTGCCGAGGCGCTCGCTCGTTTCGCTCAGGGCGTTCAGCACCACCTTGCCCGTCTCGATGTCGAGCGCGCCCGTGGGCTCGTCGCACAGCAGCACCTCGGGACGCTTGGCGATCGCGCGCGCAATGGCTACGCGCTGCTGTTCTCCGCCCGACAGCTGCGCGGGGAAGTGGTCGGCACGCGGCGCCAGCCGCACCAGGTCGAGCGCCTCGTCGGGCGGCAGCGGCGCCCGCGCGATTTCCGTGGCCAGTTCCACGTTCTCCCGCGCCGTCAGGTTCGGCATGAGGTTGTAGAACTGGAAGATGAAGCCGATGTTGAGGCGGCGGTAGAAGGTGCGCTGGCGCTCGGAATAATCGGACAGATCGTCGCCCTTGAACAGCACATGGCCGCTTGAGGGCGCGTCGAGCCCGCCGATGATGTTGAGAAAGGTGCTCTTGCCCGAGCCGCTGGGGCCGAGGATGACCACGAATTCCCCCGCGCGGATGTCGAGGCTCACGCCCCGCAGGGCACGCACCTCCACCTCGCCCATCTGGTAGCGCTTTTCCAAGTCGCGCACCTGATAGGCCAGCGGTGTCTCCGAGGCGGGCGCCGTGCCCATCGGGCTGCCTCCTTCCGCGCGCGCCGGGGCGTTATTTCTTCCAGGTGCCCCCGGACTCCACGCGCTGCTTCAATGATTCTACAATGCCCGGCAGGTCTCTATTCATGAAAAATTTCTGGATGAACTGCGGAATCGCCATGCCGGTCACCACGTCCATTTCGTGTATGGCGATGCTGCGGTCGTCGCCCAGCGGCAACACCCGCCACGCGCCGCTCACCTTCTCGAAATCGTTCTTCTGGTCCGGGTCCAAGTCCCACTCGATGCTCTTGCCCGCCTCATCGATCCGCATCATCAGGTGATACGTCAGCGTGCGCAGCATCACCTTGGTGGTAAAGGTCACGCCCGCGCGGGTGGGGTCCGAGCCGTCCGTATACACTTCCGACGTCTCCACCTTTGGTGTCCATTCCTGCTGACCCTCGAAGTCCAGCAGCGTCTTCCACACGGCGTCCGGCGCGGCATTCACGATGCCCAGCACCGCCGCGCGCGCGCTGCCGTTCTCCTCGCCACCCGCATCCTTCACCACCGCCACGCCCTTCGATTCCAACTCCTGCTTCACCGCATCCGTCAACAGCGGGTGTTCCGGCCAAGTGATCTCTTCAGCCAAAACAGGCAGGGACAAGGCAACCAACAACAGCGATGCAACAGGAATACCGTGCTTCATGGAGACTCCAAATCTTCGAGCGCCGACACGTCCGCCAAATCTTGCGGACGGCCCGTGGCGCGTTTGTTGGCAATCAGGTCTTCCGGCGCTATCGCCGATACATCCAGCCCGTCCAGGACGAATTCGCGCCGCCGTTCCCAGCACGCGTCGAATTGGACACCGGAAAGGGCCGTAAGCAGATCGATCCGCACCGGGGCGTAGCCTACCTGAATCACATCCGACCCCGCGAAATTGTCCGGGGAAAATGTTCCGGGGGGAAATCCGAAAGCCTCCAGGCACGCCACCACCCGAGCGATATTGTCCGCATCTCGCGCCACGAAGAGATCGATATCTGCGGTATAGCGGGAGTGGCCGTACAGGGCAAGCGCATGCGCTCCCACGAGCAGATACCTAACGCTCACTCCATTTAACAAGCTTAAAAACTCGCTGTAATCGCGGTGGAGGGTCGCCATAGGATCGGCTCACGAGTTCGAGAAGGATATCCAGCCGCTGCTCGGGCGTCAGCGATTTCATATACGCCCGATCCGCGGCCGCCGCCTCCTCATGGGTTCGGAACATGCGGACTACTTTTTCCATGCAGTCCAGTATAGCCGAACGGTGCGCGGGTTTCCCTCCAATCCGTCCTGCGTGGAAAGAGGGTATGTTCCAGAAGCGTGTCGCCGCCGCGCCAAAGGTGCGACCGTTCTTAGCCCGGTGGTGGAGCGCAGCGGAACCCCGAGTCTCGCATGCAGAATTCGGGAGCCCCGGCGGGGCGGCGCTCAGGAAACCGTGGCGGCCTTGGGGGTGGCCTGCGCGACCTTGGCGTCGCGGGTTTCCTTGTGTTCGAGGAAACAGCAGCCGGGGCAGGGCGCGAAGAGCTTCTTCTGGCAGGTCTGGCGGAAATCGCGGATGATGGCGTTGTTCCAGAGCTCCTTGAGGGAATGCTCCTTCACGTTGCCGATCTTGCGTATCCAGCACGGATAGGCGTTGCCCTGCCGCCCGATGATGAGCGTGTTCCAGGCGTTGCGGCACTCGTAGTCTTTCAGGTTCACGCCGGTGTCGTAGTAATTCAGCAGTTCTTCGCGCGGCATGCGGGGCATGCGCAGCTCGACGCCCCAGCGCTTGGCCTCGTCGTGCGTGCGGTCGAGCGCCTCGTTCAGCTGCTCGCGGTCGATGCGCGGCCACGCGATTTCCTCGGTGTTGTAGATCTGGGGATCCACGTCGCCCAGGTCGGGCAGCTCGAACATGCGCGACTCGGTCACAAGGTTCAGCACATCCACGCCGACCTCGGCCATCAGCTTGGGCATGTGGTGCAGCACGTCCACATTGTCCTGCTGCAGCACGGTCGTCACGTGGATCATCGGGCAGGCCTTGCCGCTGGCCTCGCGGTGCTTGCGCAGCGCGCGGATGCCGGCCATCGAGCGATCCCAAGCGCCCCGCATCTTGCGGATTTCGTCGTGGCGCTCGCCGGGGCCTTCAATCGACGTGCCCGCGAAATTGAATCCGATGCCGCCCAGGCGCTTGGGCGCCAGGCCCACCACGCGCTCGGCCCGGTCCTCGGGCATCATCGTCGTATTCGAAATGAAATGCGTACGCGCCTTGCGGCTGGCGTGCGTGAGGATTTCCTCGAAATCCTTGCGCACAAAGGCCTCGCCGCCGGTGAAGGTAATCAGGCTCCAGGACTGGATCTGACGGATGACGTCGTGCCATTCGTCCGTGCTGAGCTCGCCTTCCATCTGCTGCTTGATCGGCACGTTTTCGAGCCACTCGATGTACTGGCACATCTTGCAGCGCAGATTGCAGCGGCGGGTCACCTCGAGGTAGTAGTGCCAGGCGGGGAAGGAGAAGCCGTTCGACATGTATCGGTACGGCAGCTCGCTGTACAGTCGCGTCGCGGCCTCGTACATCTTGGTGAGGCCGAGAAGTTCCTTGATATCGCCTGATGCCATGTCCCGCTCCGAGCCGTAAATCTTACCCTGAACCCAGCCCAACACCAAGCAGCGCCCGGCCATTCCCCAAGGATACGCCGGGACCTGCCACCGCATGGAGCCGGTATTGTAACCTGTTTCGCCGGAAAATGATAGACCTAACGCCCCAAGAAGGTGCGCAGCATCCACATGGTCTTGGCTTCGCCGCCGATGATGCCTTCCAGCAAATCGCGCGAGGGCACATCCTTCGCGCTATCGGCATCGGCCGCCGCCGTGCGTAGCCAGCCGTCCAGCGATTCATAGTCGGCAAGCAGGTTGGCCACCATCGTGCGGCCGTCCGGCACCGTTTCGTCCTCTTTCAGCCGGGCCGCGGCCAGTTGGTCTTTCAGGGTGGACAGCGGCTTGGCGCCCAGCGCCCGCACCCTCTCGGCGATGTCGTCCACCGTCACGGCCACCCCCGTATACAGCTCCTCGAACTTGAGGTGCAGCTCGAAAAAGTTCTCGCCGGTGATGTTCCAGTGGTAATTCCGCAGCTTCTGGTAGAGCACCTGGTAGTCCGCCAGCAGGGTGTTCAATTCTTTGACCATGTCCGCCATGATGTACCTCCTTCTTTCGTCGTAAGTCCTTGCTGCCAATAGTCGGTGGCGGCAATTGCGTCACTTAGTGGAACGCATCCGAAGGCCGGTTTATTGCCTCGGCGAGGGAACGGGCCAGGCCGGGAAGGAAGAACAGGGGATAGCAGAGCAGGATGAGATTCGGAATCCACCAGACCGGGTCGTAGTCGCCCCGGACGACCCAGAAGGCGATGGCCTGCAGGCCGCTGCACGAAGTGAGCACCAGAGAGATGAGCGCCAAGGGTTTCCACAGCGGCGAACCCCGCCGCCACAGGCGCAAACTGGATAAACCGGTGGCGGATATGAAAAGATCCAAGGGCAAGAACGACCAGTTCCACGCCACCAATATCGGGTTTTTGTAGTCCTGAAACAGGTATGCTTCGGGGATCAGGTGGAACAGGGTGATGAGCCAGTAGGCGATGAACCCGATATCCACGGTCAGGAACCAGGGCTTGAGCCGTTGCATGGCAGGGTCCTTTCCCGGGTTGGAGATGCCAGACGTGAGACACGGTCCGGCACGCCAAGGTTACACACAGCAGGATTCTGCCGCATGAAGATTGTATTGATGGGCCCGAAGGGCGCGGGCAAGAGCACCGTGGGCCGCCTCTTCGCCGAGGCCGTCGGCCTGCCCGTGCTCGACACCGATGCGCTCGTTGAAGAGCGTGATGGCCAGGGCCGTACCTGCCGCGAGATATTCATTCAGGAAGGCGCCGAGGCCTTCCGCACGCTCGAGCGAGAAGTCGCCATCGAAACCGGCGCGAAAGACTATTGCGTCGTCATCACCGGCGCCGGCCTGATGATGGACCCCGAATCGCGCGCCGCGATGCGTCCGCGCGCCGTGCTCGTGTATCTCTCCGCCGACACCGACACCCTCTGGCAGCGCGCCACCGAAAACGGCCTGCCGCCGTGGCTCGAAGGCCCCGACGGCCGCGCCAAGTACGACGCCCAGACGGCGCACCGCAACGAAGTGCTCCGCCCCTTCGCCGACATCCTGCTGGACACCACCGGCCAGACGCCCGAAGACCTCGCGGAGCTGCTGGTCGAGCGCGTGGGACAGGAGCTGGGCATCCGCATGCAGGCGGCAAACACCTACGGCGACGTGATCCGCATGACCAGCTTCGGCGAGAGCCACGGCCTCGCGCTGGGCATCGTAGTCGATGGCATGCGGCCCGGCCTCGAATACTCCGAAGCGGTCATCATGGAGCAGATGAACCGCCGCAAGCCCGGCCAGAGCAAGGTGGTCACCCAGCGCAAGGAACCCGACGAGGTCAAGATTCTTTCTGGCGTGTTCGAGGGTAAGACCACCGGCGCGCCCATCGCGATGGTCATCTACAACCAGGACCAGCGCTCGAAGAACTACGACGATATCAAGGACGTGTTCCGCCCCGGACACGGCGATTTCACGTTCTACCGAAAATACGGCATCCGAGATTACCGCGGCGGCGGACGGCAGTCGGCCCGCGAGACGGCCGGCCGCGTTGCTGCGGGCGCCGTGCCCATGCACCTGCTCGCACAGAAGGGCGTGCGTATCGTCGCCCATGCGATCGAGGTGGCTGGCATCCGCGCCGAGACCTGCGACTTCGCCACCATCGAGGACAATCCCGTGCGCTGCGCCGACCCGGTGGCCGCGAAGAAAATGGAACAAGCCATCCTCGACGCCCGCAGCGCGAAGGATTCCGTCGGCGGTATCGTCCAGCTCGAAATCCACGGCCTGCCGGTCGGCCTGGGCGACCCTATTTTTGGCAAGCTCGATGCGCGCCTCATCAGCGCCATCATGACCGTGGGCGCTTTCAAGGGGGTCGAAGTGGGTACCGGCTTCGATCTCGTGCGCATGCGTGGGAGCGAAGCCAACGATCCCATGGCCGGCGGACAGTTCACCAGCAATCATCAGGGCGGCATCCTCGGTGGTATCTCTACCGGTCAGCCCGTCATTTTGCGTATCGCGGTTAAACCAACGGCGTCCATCGCCCAGCAACAGCACACCAACGACGAGGCCGGGCGCGAACGCGACATTGCTGTACTGGGACGCCACGATCCCTGTATTGTGCCCCGCGCGGTCCCGGTCATCGAAAACATGGCGGCTTTCGTTGTATTCGACGCATGGGAGGTGCAGGCCCGGCTGAATCCCGAATGGGAAGAGAAGTACGGGTCGTGGTAGACTCGCCCGGCAGTGCGGGCCCGGTTACAAGGTAGCGGAGGAAGGATTTTCCGATGAACAAGACGGCACTCGGATTTGGATTGGGACTCGTCATCATCGCCTTGCTGGTGGTGGGGTATCTGGCGGTGAGCGGGGGCCAGGCCCCGGCACCCGCCCCGGCGCCGCAGGCGGCGCCTGCGCCCGTAGAAACGCCCACGGTGAAGGCGGAAGCGCCCGCAGCCACGCCTGCGCCCCCAACGGCTCCGCCGCGCACACCCCCGGTGCCGTCGCCCGATGACCTCGTGCCCACGGTGCTGAATATGGGCCGCATCGTGAACGCCAAGGAAGTGAAGGCCGGCGAGCCGATTGAGGTGACCGTGTCGATTTCGCAGAGCGCGGGCAATGATCCCGTGCGTGCGCTCGGATTGATCGAACAGATTCCCGAGGGCTTCCGCTTTGCGGATATCGTCAGCGAAAAACGCCCGGACCTGAACCGGCCGGTGGAAAACTCGGTGGAATTCGCGTGGTTCAACATCCCGCAGTTCCCGGTCGAGTTCACCTATCGCCTGATGCCGGGCACGGCGGCGGCCCCTGCGGCCGAGATTTCCGGCCAGACGCTGTACCGCACCTCGGGCGCGGAACAGCGCACCGACATGTTGACGACGCCCTTTGGTGCCGGTGCGACGGGCGCCTCGACGTCGACACCAGCCCCGGCGGCGGAGCCCGCAGCGGCCCCGTCACCCACCCTGGCCCCTGCCCCGGAAGCCATGCCGGCCGAGAACGTGCCCGCGGTGGCCCCCGAAGCGGTGCAGGTCGTGCTTTCGCGCACGGCAGCCGCGCCCACCTATACCCCCGGTCAGCCGGTGACGCTGGAAGCCACGGTGGAATACGCCGGCACGACGCCGCTGGAGTCGATCTCGGTGGTGGAAGTGCTGCCCGAAGGCTGGACGTTCAATGGTCTCGGCGAAGGCGCAAAGCCGGATTTCGCCCCGCAGGCGGGCGCGACGGGTAACCTCGCGTTCATCTGGAAGGCGGTGCCCGAACTGCCTGCCAAGCTGACCTACACCGCGACGCCCCCGGAAGGCGCTACCGGCGTACAGGCCATCCGCGGCCGCGCGATCTACCGCACGAGCGTGCAACAGAGCGACAGCGTCGAAGCGGTCACCGAGGTGACCTCGAACTGACCCGACCGATTCAAAGCCTTTACCGCGCGGCGCACTGGCCCTCCAGTGCGCCGCGCCTGTTTTTGCGGAAACTATTGCCACCCTCGGAAGATGGTGTATTTCAAGGAGTTGTGCAATCCCTACCCGCTCGCCTAGAATTCCACCGATGAACCGCCCCTTCCGATACCTTGCGCTGCTACTGGCATGCGCCCCGGCCTTCGCGGATTACCCGGCCCTGACCACCGAGATCACGCCGGAGCATCCCCTGTTCCTGTTCAGCGCTACCGCCCCCGGCGCCCCCGCAGCCGAATACGCTGCCGGGCTGACCGAGGCCTGGAGCCTGTTTCCGGCCGAATTGAAGCCCTATTCCGCGCTTATCGCGCAAGCACCGCAGGTCCCCGCCACCGAGCGGCTGAGCTATTTTCAGGAGGCCTTGGCGCCGATACAAGCGGCTGGCATCCCGGTGGTTGTGCGGATCGATGGCGCCACGCCAGCAGACGGCTTGTCGCCGGAGCAGGTGGAAGCGCTCATCTCGGCATTCACGGTGGTGGCGGGCCTCGAGACGAGCACGCCGCGCTTCGATGTGTATCCCGCGCCCGGCCAGCCGCAGACGGCGCCTCCGGGGCAGGAAGGCTTGATCGCCCTCATCGAAACGGCGGCGCGCTACGGACGCTTCGTGCATGTGCCCCTGGCCGATACCCATTGGCCGCGCATGATGGCGAACAGCGTGTCGTCGCCGCTCTACTCGAAGTTCCAGGCCTGCGCCGACTATGTGGTGCCCTCGAGCTGGACCCGCGGGCAGCATACGCTGGTGCAGCAATCGGCACTGACCGGGCTCTGGCTGGAAGGCGCGGTGAACCGCTGGGGCCTGCAGGCCGACGCGCGCTGGATAGTCGACGCGGGCTTCCGCCAGCCGGGCGTCTACGGCAAGCCCGGCGACATCGCGGCCGCGCAGTTGCAGTTCTACACCGCCGCCCTGTACCTCGGTGCGATGAGCGGCGCGCAGGTCTATGCCTTTCCCCGCGCGGAAGACCTGTGGATGCAGGACGACCCGGCGGCGTGGGACCAGCAGATCTACCCGGGCCTGAAGCGCCTCATGGCGCTAGGCGCGATCGCCCGCAAGGAATTCGTGCAGAAGAAGGCACAGGTTGCGTATCAGCTCGCCCCGGCCGCGAACCCAGCAGCCTTCCATGCGAACTGGGCCGATATCGATCCGTCGTTGAACACGGGCGTGATGTTTCAGGCCGCTTATGCGCCGTCGCAGCCGGGGCGGATCGCCGAACTCGTCCCCGATAAATCGAGCCGTTACCTCGTGCCGCTGTTGAGTCCCTATGCGACCGACGCCGTGCGCCAGGGCTTTGCCGCCATGGGCGCGCCTGGCGCCTACGCAACGCTCGATGCCTGGGCCGGCGTGCTCGATTTGTACGCGCAGGCCGATGGTACCGGGGAGGCCTATGTGTCGCGCGTCGGGCGGGGTGTGTTCGTATTCCACGCGCGCGAAAACGACCCGCGTCCGGAGTCGTTCAGCATTCCCGAGCTGCCCGCTCCGGTCGGCCCGATTTCCGCGCGCCGCGAAGGAGGCGCGATCAATCTCGAGTGGCCGTTCCGCGAGGGCGACGTGTCGTACGCCGTGCATCGCCGCGTGCCGCCCGCCGCTGAATGGTCGCTCTTGGCCAGCGGCATCACCGAGCGCATCTACGCCGACGTATCGATAGCGGCCGACACCGCCTACGCCTACGCGATCACCGCGCTCACCAACGAAACAGCGCCCTACACGGGCACGGTGCAGCACGGCGAATACGTCTTGCTGAGCGGCGTCGAGAGCCGCATTGAGCAGGAGGTGGTCATGGCGCCCGTCGCCAACGAGGCAACCAGCCTGCCGCCCGAGGCGCCTGCTCCGGCCCTGGCCGCGCCCGCCGATGCAGCGCCTGCGCCAGCACCCGAGGCCCCGCCCGCACCGACCCCGCAAGAGGTCGCGCAGACGGCCATCGTCGCGCGGCTGGGCGAGTGGCAGCGCGCTTTCGAGGGCGCGAACCTTGAGGGCGTCGCGGCGCTCTACGACCCTGCCTACGCCACGCCGCAGGGTTGGGGCGCACAAGACGCCAAGCGCGCCTATGAATGGTTTTTCCGACGGTACAAGCGCCCGCTGATGCTGTACCAGGCGCGAGAATGGGACGTCGCGGCGGCCGAACAGGGCACGGCCCGCGTGAAAGTGTTCGTACAGCTGAGCGGCACGGCGTTGTCCGACCCCTTGGGCATCCTCGCTGACCAGCGCGTTTCGCTGCCGCTCACACCCGATGCGGAGGTGTGGATTACCTGGGCCGCGCGCGACGGCGGTTGGTTTATCACGGCCACCGACCCGCCGCTTCCGGACTTCGCCGGGCTGCTGGATTACAGCATGGGTCCGTATGATCAGCCGTGATGCGGACGTATTAGCCTAATTTCGCAGCGCTCAGAGACAAAAAAAGGCGGCCCGCCGGTGATACTGCATACCGGCGGGCCGTACGTGCTCTGACGTGAGCCAGGCACCAAACTAAATGTGGAGCCGCGACAAGGGAAGGGGAGGGGGAGGAAGTGGGGAAACCTGCCACGACTCCACGTTTTAGAGCGATTGATTTAACTGTCTACCTATCCGGACTTCATGCGCACCTATCAGATGTAACACCCGGCCCGGAGGTTTAATTTCAACTTTCTGGTTACTTAGACGCGTCTCGCGGCTGCTTATTCATTCTGCCGTGGCCGGGTTTCATGTCACCCTGGCTCCGCTGCGTCATCCACTATACAAACGACTTTTCCATTCGTTGCGTTGACAGCCGCCGAGGGGCTTCACGCGCGCCGGGCGGCTGCATAGAGATGGAATCCCGCCGGGCCGGAAGAAGTTCCTGCGCCGCCACCCGCTCGGTCAGCGGGCGGATGAAGTCGAACAGCATGGCCACCTGATCGGCGTTCTCTTTCGCGATGCGGCGGCACACCACCAGCCCGGCGATGTAGTCGTCCATGTGGCGCACCTGCACCACCTCGCCGCGTTCCTGTGCGCCTTCGATGATGCGCGCGCCGGAACAGTTGTTCTTCGCCAGCAGCAGCTTCGCGGGCTTGCCGTCGTAATCGATCAGCAACTCGACGATGGAGCCGCGCGGACAATTGCCCATGCACGCGCCGAGCAACTTGGCCTTGTGGCCGGACATGGTCAGCGAGCGGGGTTCGTTGTTCACGGCAAGCCGGATATCGTGCGCCTCCAGGAACTCTTCCACGGTCTGCTGCTGCGCCGGCACGAGTGTGGCGCCGGCCATCTCGAGCGTCGTGCGGATGTCCTCGGCGATGGTCTGGGTAGGCACCGCGCTGGCGACTTCCTGCAACGGCGCCGCGACCTCGGCGCTGCGGTAAAGCAGCGCCCCGCCCGCGATCAACGCCAGTGCCGCCGCCGCGGCCATTCCGGTAAACATGGGCCAGCGGCGCGCGCGGGGAGTCGCGTTCATTTCCTTGCGGAGGGCATCCCAAAGCGCATCAGGGCAGCTGACGTCGTCGCGCAGGCGCTCGCCGATGCCCTCTTCCAGCTGCATCTCGGCCACCAGGCAGCGGCGCTCCTCCTCCGAGAGGGAGGCGTCGAAAGCGGCTGCCTCGCCCGCGGTGAGTTGGCCGTCCAAATAGGCCATCCACTGTTTCTCGCGTTCAGACTTCTTCATCCGTGAAGTCCTCCTTGCTCCGCCTGGCGCACATCTTCGAGGCGGGTGATATTGCGGGGCGCCGAGGGGCGTACGATTCCCTGGCTCTGGGCGTAGGCCATCAACTCGCGGCGCAGCTTCGCGCGCCCGCGCGAAAGGTGCGTCATCACGGTGCCCAGGGGAATGTTCATGATATCCGCAATTTCCTTATAGCTGAATTTTTCCGCACTGCGCAGCAGCAGACACATGCGCTGCGCCTCGGAGAGCTCTGTCATGGCCTGAAACACCTCGTCGCCGCAGGCTTCCAGAAACCGGTCCGGGTCGTTCAAGACATCGCCGTACTCCGGCGCTTCGTTCAATTCGGCGAAATCGGTCTCTCGGACGTCCTCAAGCGGCTTCGGCGTACGCGAGGTCACGCGGTTCGCCACGTAGCACTTGTTCGTGATGATGCGATACATCCAGGCGCGGAAATTCGTACCGGGGGTGAACTTGTGACGGTTCTCCCACGCCGCGAGCACCGACGATTGGAAAATGTCGTCGGCCTTCTGCGCATTCCACGCGGTACGGTAGATGTACCGGTAAAACTCGTCTTTGTGTTTTTCGAGCTGCTCGATGAAATCGTCCATGCGATCACCTTGTCAATCCGCTTCGTATATTCAGTGGAATCGGGGGGTTATGTCAAAAGGGGTGAATTCTCGACAGGCCCCCCCTGGGCTGCGGTACCATGCCTGCTTCGGGGGGCATTTCCGGGGCTTTTCCGCCTGTGCGGGGCCCCGCTACCGGGAGATAACGTATGAGCAAGTTGTGGGGTGGACGCTTCGAGGGCGGCGTAGATGCGCTGGTGGAGCGGCTTGGCGAGTCGGTTTCGTTCGACGCGCGCCTCGCGCCCTGGGACATCCGCGGCAGCCTCGCCCACGCCCGCATGCTGGGCGATTGCGGCATCATCACGCGCAAGGACGCCCAGGCCATCCAGCGCGGCCTGAAGGACGTGCTCAAGGATATCGAGGCCGGCAAGCTGGCGTGGGACCAGAAACTCGAGGACGTGCACACGAACATCGAGTCGGCCCTGGTGGCCCGCATCGGCGATGCGGGCAAGCGCCTGCACACCGGACGCAGCCGCAACGACCAGATAGCGACGGACGTACGCCTGTGGGCGCGCGATCAGGTGGATACCATCCTGCAGTTGTTGAAGGCCTTGCAGCTGCGGCTGCTGGATGCCGCCGAGGCGCACCTCGACGTGATCCTGCCGGGCTTTACGCACTTGCAGCACGCGCAGCCCGTGCTGCTGGCGCACCATCTGCATGCCTATGTCGAGATGTTCCGCCGCGACCACGAGCGCTTCACGCAACTGCGCGGCCGGATAAACGTGATGCCGCTGGGCTCGGCCGCGATGGCCGGCACGCCCTATCCCATCAACCGGGAACAGGTGGCGAAAGAGCTGGGCTTCGAGGCCATCTCGGCCAACAGCATGGACGCCGTGTCGGACCGCGATCACCTGATTGAGTTTTGCGCAAACGCCAGCATCTGCATGATGCACCTGTCGCGCATGTGCGAGGAATTGATTCTCTGGTCGAGCCCGGAGTTCGGCTACATCGAAATCGGCGAGGCCTTCACCACCGGCTCGAGCATCATGCCGCAGAAGCGCAACCCCGACGTGGCGGAACTGGTGCGCGGCAAGACCGGGCGGGTCTACGGCTCGCTCACTTCGCTGCTCACCCTGCTCAAGGGGCTGCCGCTGACCTACAACCGCGACCTGCAGGAAGACAAGGAACCGGTCTTCGATACCTCGGACACCCTGCAGCTGAGCCTCGAAGTGTTCGCCCGGATGATTCCCTCCATCGCCTTCCACCGCGATGCCATGGCGGAGGCGGCCCGCGCGGGATTCATGGAGGCCACCGACCTCGCGGATTATCTCGTGACCAAGGGCGTACCCTTCCGCGAGGCGCACGGCGTGTCGGGGCGGGCGGTGCTGTATTGCTCGAAGCAGGGCAAGACGCTGCCGGAATTGACGCTGGACGAACTGCGCGTGTTCTCGCCGAAATTCGAGGCGGATGTACACAAGGTGTTGGACGCCAAGGCGATAGTCAGCCGGCGGGACAACCCCGGGGCCACTGCGCCACGGCGTGTAAAGGCGGCCCTGAAACTGGCGCGTAAGCGGATTTCGAAGTAAACGATACCTTCCAAAGTTGCGGATTAGACTTAAAGCGCCGAAAATTGTGATAGTATTAACCTCGGGCGGAGGAGACGCGGTCGAGAACATGCACGGCGGATGGTGAATACAGCGAGAAGTTCTCTCTTGCCGGTCCATCAGCGGAGTACTGGATGGCGACTGACGCGAAAATACTGGTGGTCGATGATGAGGTCGTGATTCGCGAACTCATGACCGACATCCTTATCGACGAGGGCTACGAAGTGGAATCGGCGCCCAATGGGCGCGAGGCCCTCAAGCTGATTCAGTCGAACCCCGACTTCGTGGTGCTCTTCACCGACATCATGATGCCCGAGATGGACGGCATCCAGCTGATCCGCGAAGCCCGCAAGATCTCCCCGAACCTGGTGCCGATTGTGATGACCGGCTATGCGACGCTTGAGTCGGCCCGCGCCGCCGTGAAGGAAGGCGCCTACGACTATGTGGTGAAGCCGTTCAACCTCAGCGAGATCAAGCTCGCGGTATCGAACGCGCTCGAGCGCTGCCGCCTCACCAGCGAGAACACGCGCCTCCGCGAAATCACCGACCTGTTCAACATCAGCGAAAAAATCGCCTCGATCCGCGACGAGGACGAGCTGCTGGACTACATTCTCGACGCGGCGCTGAGCCGCGTGGACGCCGAGGCGGGCTCCGTGATGGTGGTGTCGGAAGACGGAGAGTTGCTGAAAGTAGTGCGCAGCCGCGGCCTGAACGCCGAGAACCACAACATGGTGGTCCGGCGTGAAGGCTCGATTTCGGGCTGGGTGGCGGAGAACGTGCAGCCGTTGATCATCGGCGAGCCCGGGCAGGAATTGCAGCTGGGCACCCTGCGCCGCAAGTTTCAGGGCGGTACCTTCATCTCGGTGCCGCTCGAGCGCAAGACAAACGCCATGGACCCGATGATGCTCAAGTCGGAAGGCCTGCCGCGCGTGGTGGCCGTGCTCAATGCCACGGGCAAGCGCAACGGCGGCCGATTCACCGACACGGACCTGAAGGCGCTGAGCATCGTCGCAAACCACGCTGCGGCCGCCATGGAAAACGTGCGGCTGATCAGCGACATCGAAGAGAACCAGCGCGAGGTGGTGTACACGCTCGGCGAAATCGTGGAAACGCGGTCGAAGGAAACCGGCCAGCACGTGAAGCGCGTGGCCGAGTATTCGCGGCTGCTGGGCGTGCTGCACGGCCTGAACAATTCCGAGGCCGACGTGCTGCGGATGGCCTCGCCGCTGCACGACGTGGGCAAGGTCGGCATTCCCGATGAGATTCTCAACAAGCCCGGCAAGCTGACGCCGGAAGAGTTCGAGGTGATGAAGACCCACGCGCAGCTGGGCTTCGACATGTTAAAGAACTCGAAGGGCGTGGTGCTGCGCACGGCGGCGATTGTGGCGCACGAGCACCAGGAAAAGTTCAACGGCAGCGGCTACCCCCGCGGGCTCTCGGGCGAGGACATCCATATCTACGGCCGCATCACCGGACTGGCGGACGTATTCGATGCGCTGGGCTCGGAGCGCGTGTACAAGAAGGCCTGGCCGCTGGAGAAGATTCTCGATTTTTTCCGCGAGCAGCGGGGTGAGCACTTTGACCCGCGCCTCGTCGATCTCTTCTTCGAGCACCTTGATTCCTTCCTCGAAATCCGGGGCGCGTATCCGGAAACGGGTGAAGAAGAGACCGCCCCGCTCGAGCCAGCGGTCGAGGCCTGAGCGGCCGATCTGCTATAATCCCTCTGGAACGCCGCGCGGCGGTATTCCCGGAAAGGAGCGTGGATCATGGAAGCCCTCAAGCGCATGTGGAACCGCATACTGGTCGCATTCGCGGCCCCGGCCGAGGGGCACGGCGCCAGCGGCACCCGCGGCGCCGACCCGCATTCCGAGCCGCAGTCTTCGCACGCGGCAGGCGCCGAGCGCAAGCCGCAGGCCTGGCACCCCGACGGCGGCGAACGCCGGTAGTCTCAATCAGGCGATCAATTCCCGCACGAGTTCGCCGTACACATCCGTGAGGCGGTAATCGCGGCCTTGGTAGTGGTAGGTGAGCTTCGTGTGCTCAAGCCCGAGCAGGTGCAGAATCGTGGCTTGGATGTCGTGCACATGCACCGGGCGCTCAGCGATGTTGAAGCCGATATCGTCTGTGGTGCCGATGGTTTGGCCAGCCTTGACGCCGCCGCCCGCGAACCACATGGTGAAGCACTGCGGGTGGTGGTCGCGGCCCATGCTGCGGCCGAGCACCGCGTTCGATTCCACCATCGGCGTGCGGCCGAATTCCCCGCCCCAGATTACGAGTGTGTCGTCAAGCATGCCGCGCTGCTTGAGGTCCTTGAGTAGGGCGGCGCAGGCGCGATCCGTGAGGCCGGCGTTGTGGCGCACGTTGCCGGCCACATCGCCGTGGGCGTCCCAGCCGCCGTGATAGCACGACACGAAGCGCGTGCCGCGTTCGAGCAGGCGGCGCGCCAGCAGCACATTGTTGGCGAAGGACGATTCGCCGGGCACCGCGCCGTAGAGGTCGAGTGTTTGCTGGGATTCGCCGGAGAGATCGACCAGTTCCGGCGCGCTGCTCTGCATCTTGTAGGCGAGTTCGTAGGCGCTGATGCGCGCCTCGATTTCCGGATCGCCCACGGCGCCGAGCTGGTGTCGGTTCATTTCGGTCACAAGCGCGATGGTGTCGCGCTGGAGGGCCTCGTCGACGCCGCCGGGATTGCGTACGTTGAGAATCGGCGCGCCCTTACTGCGGAATGGGACGCCCTGGTATTGCGTGGGCATGAAGCCGCAGCCGTAGTTGTGCGCGCCGCCGCGTGCGCCGTCGCCGGATAACAGCACGACGAAGCCGGGCAGGTCGTCGGCCTCGCTACCGAGCCCATAGGTGACCCATGCGCCCATGCTCGGACGCCCGAACAGCGGCGAGCCGGTGTTCATGAAAATCTGCGCCGGGGCATGGTTGAACTGGCTCGTATGCACGGTGCGCACGATGGCGAGTTCATCGGCCATCTCGGAAAGGAAGGGCAGCATTTCGGACAGTTCCGCGCCGGACTCGCCGTGGCGCGAGAAGCGGTAGCGGCCCGCCATGAGCGCGGCGTCGGGCCGGATAAAGGCGTAGCGCTGATCCTTCACCACGTCTGCGGGTACGGGCTGGCCGTCGTAGCGGGTGAGCGCGGGCTTGTAGTCGAAAAGTTCGAGCTGGCTGGGCGCGCCGGCCATGAACAGCTGGATGACGCGATTGGCCTTGGGCGCGAAATGCGGAAGGGCGGAGGCCTGGGCCTGGCGTGCGCCGCCGACCAGCATCGACGCGAGCGCGATCTTACCCATGCCCACGCCGCAATCGCGGAAGAACTGCCGGCGCGTCATCGCGTGCAGGTTTTCGTAGGGGCGCTGTTCGCAGAAATTCTTCATGGCAACCGCCTTGGTTTTTTCTCAGGTCCGGGAGATTGTTTCGTCGAGGTTCAACAGGGCGCGGCACGCCGCCACCCAGGCCGCCTGCAACGCGGAGTCGCTACCTTCTACCGCATATTCGCCAACGAGTACCTTCGCGCGTTCGGCGTCGTTCGCGAGCACCGCCTGCTGCTGTTCAATGAACTTGGCGAAGGCCGCGCGCTCGGTGTCGTCGGGCACCCGCGAGAGCGCGATTAGAAACGCGCGGTCGAGCCGGGCGTTGTTATCCGGGGCCGATTCTTGCAGCACGCGGGCCGCCATGGCCTGCGCGGCCACGAAGAATTCGCTGTTGTTCAGCAGCGTGAGGGATTGCAGGGGCGTGTTGGACTGGCTGCGCCGCGGGCAGGTGGTGTCGCGCGGGGGCATGTCGAAGGTGATGGCGCTGGGATACGGCACGATGCGCTTGATGAAGGTGTACACGCCGCGGCGGAAGCGGTCTTCGCCCTCGCTGGTGGGCCACACGTTCTTGCCCTCGGTGTAGAGCACCTGAAGCACCTCGGGCGACAGCGGCGGATACACGCTGGGGCCGCCCATCTTGGGCGACAGGAGGCCGCCGCTGGCCAGGGCGATATCACGCACCACCTCGGCGGGCGCACGGAACCGCGGACCCCGCGACAGCCACTCGTTGCGCGGATCGCGGGCCAGCAGATCCTCGCTCACGTCGGAGGCCTGCCGATAGGTATTCGAGAGCACAATGAGCCGCAGCAGTTCCTTGCGGCTCCAGCCGCGCCGCATGAATTCCACCGACAGCCAGTCGAGCAGTTCGGGGTGCGTGGGCGGCGAAGCCATGAGACCGAAGTCCTCGGTCGTTTCCACAATGCCCCGGCCAAAGAGGCCCAGCCATTGCCGGTTTACGGCCACGCGCGCCAGCAGGGGGTTTTCCGGCAGCACGAGCCAGCGCGCGAAGGCCAGGCGATTGCGCGGCCACGCGGCGGGGAATTCGTGGAGCACCTCGGGCGTGGCGGGCTGCACCGGCTCGCGCGGGCTGAGGTATTCGCCGCGGTGGTGCACATGCGTGGCCCGCAGGTCGGCGCGCTCTTCCAGCGCGTAGCTCGTTGGATACTGCGGCATGGCGGCGCGCATCGCGTCGATAGCCGCATGCTCGCCGGACAACTCCGGCGCGATGGACAAATAGTAGCTGCGGATGCGGCCGCGCTCGGCATCGGTCCACGTCTCTGCATCGGCCAGCAACAGCGCCTCGACGTCGGCCCGCACGCCTGCGGGTGCCGGGGGCGGGGGCTGCGTGGTGGCGGACACCCGGAAGCGGCCGAGCGTATGCTGATGCACGTAGAAGTGCTCGAGCTCGAGGGTGAGCAGCGTACCGCCCTCGAGCAACGGCACCGGCTCGGCCAGCGGAAACACCGCATAGTGGGCCTTGCCTTGGCCGCCGTTGATCGACCAACCCGTCTCGACCTGCCCGTCGACAGTGAGATCCGCGCCGCGGCCCGCCATCGCGAACGAGGCGGTGGGCGTGCCGAAGGTAATAGTCTCTGCCGCGTCGGGGTTGCGCCAGGGCGCGATGCGCGCGCGCACCTCGCTCAGGAAGAAATCGCCCTCGGGCGACATGATGATGCCGCGTCCCGGACCGCCGCCCGGCAGCGACTCGTGGGGCAGCACCTCGAGCCGGAGCGCGGTCACCCCTTCCTGCTCGATGCGGAACTGCACGGTGTAGGTGTCGGTGTTCGGATATTCGCCCGACGCGAGAATCGACTCGTCCTCGAGCCGGTTGAGCGTCGCGGTCTTCGCGGATTTGTAGGCAATCGGATTCAGCACGGTCCAGTCACGCGCGTTGGCGCGGGTGGCCTCGGCCCAGGCGTTAAACTGCTTGGCCTGGTACTGCTCGCGGCGCTCCGTCTCGGGCAGGTCGGACTTCGGGTAGCCCTGCTGGATGCCCGAGATCCGGAACCGGCCCAGGGTGTGCGCGCCGCCGTGGTCGTGGCGGAGCACCACTTCGATCTCCGCCGGCTGGTCGAGCACGAGCGGTGTATCGAACCAGAAGCGCGCGGCACGATCGGCGTTCAAACTGCCATCGCCGGTATCGATGGCCCAGGCGGTCTTCGCGTCGGTATCGATGGTGCCCGCAATGCCATATCCGCCTTGCTCGACATCGGCCTCGGCGCGCGCCAAGGTAAGCCGCTCACGCGCGCCGTCGGCTTGGAGCAGCGCGGCCGAAACCGTGCTCAAGGCGAAGTTGCCGTTGCCCGCACGGCCAGGACCGCGCGCGGGCAGGGAATCGTGCGTGAGCGCCTCGAGCTGGAGTCCCTGGTAGGTGCCCGAGGGCAAGGCATAGCGCACGGCGTAGCGGTCGGTATCCGGCGCCGCGCCGCCCGCCAACAGGGAATCGTCGTCCAATTTTTCGAGTGTCGCTTCGCCGTTGGTCTCGAAGGTCTGCGGCGCGAGCGGCACATTGTCCGTGCGGAACTCGTCCATGGGGAATACCGAGGCGAAGTTCGCGATGCGCGCGTCGATGGCTGCCTGCGCCTCGTCCCGCTCACGGGTAATCTCCGGCGACTTCACGTCCATCACGATGTTGTCGGTGTTGTTCAGAAATGCGAAGAAGGAGTAGTACTCGCGCTGCGACACCGGGTCGTATTTGTGGTCGTGGCATTGCGCGCAGCCAAGCGTCATACCAAGCGCCGCCGTGGCGACGGTGTTCACGCGGTCGACCATGGCCTCGAAGCGGAATTCCTCCACATCAACGCCGCCTTCCTCGTTGTAGAGGGAATTGCGGAGGAAGCCCGTGGCAATGCGGTCGTCCTGCTTGGCGCCGGGCAGCAGATCACCCGCGAGCTGTTCCACCAGAAACTGATCGTAGGGCATGTCGCTGTTGTAGGCCTCGATGACCCAGTCGCGCCACGGCCACACCGAGCGCGGCCGATCCTTCTCATAGCCGTTCGTGTCGGCATAGCGTGCGAGGTCGAGCCAGGCGATGGCCTGCTTCTCGCCGAAGTGCGGCGACTCGAGCAGCAAGTCCACCAGCCGCTCGTAGGCATCCGGGCGCGTGTCCGCCTCGAAGGCGCGCACGGCCTCGGGCTCGGGCGGCAGGCCGACCAGATCGAGATAGAGGCGGCGGATAAGCGTGGCGCGGTCCGCCCCGGGCGAGGGCTCGAGCCCATGCGCGCGCAGCTTTGCCAGCACGAATCCGTCCACCGGATTCCGCACCCACGGGTCGGCTTCCAGCGGCACGGCGGCCTGCACGGGCGCGCGATAGGACCAATGCGTCGAGCCGCGTTTGACCGGCTCCGCCATGACGGCGTCGTCCCATGCGGCGCCCGCGGCAATCCACGATTCGATGGCGGCGATTTGTTCCGGCGTCAGCGGCGCGCCCTTGGGCGGCATGCGCTCGTCCGGGTCCTGCGTCGAGACCCGCTGATACAGCTCGCTCTCAGCGGCATTGCCCGGGGCAAGCACCTTGCCCTCCGAGACCGCTTCCCAGGTGTGTAACCGCAGGCCGCCCTTGGATTGCTCGGGACCGTGACACGCTACGCAGCGCTCCTGCAGCACCGGCGCGATCTCGGTCGCGAAGTCCGGGGGCGCCGCGGATACCGTTAGCGCGAATATCAGACAAGAAATCATGTTGGCATACCCATCCATGGCCGCAATCGGCCTATCTGGACAGGATAACAAAAGGATGACGCGAATGCAGGTAGGGCGGCGGGCCCCATACCCATCCGGAATTCAGCGCGGTTCCATTTGCGGCTTGAAGCGCCCGATGCGCGAATGGCGCGCGAGAGGGTTGTTCGCTAGCGCTGCTGCAATCCGAGGGCTCGGCAGACGAGGCTGGTGGAGGGCGATTTGTTGAGCACGTAGAAATGCACGCCGGGGATGCCCTCGTCGAGGAGTTCTTCCACCTGACGGGCGCAGTGGTAGGCGCCCACGTCGAGCTGGCCGGCCTCGTCGCCCGCTTGGGCCTCGAGGCGTTGCAGCAGCTTGGCAGGCAGCTTCGAGCCGCACATCGAGGTGAGGCGCTGCACCTGGCCGAGGCTGATGACCGGCAGCATGCCCGGTACGATCGGCACCGTGATGCCTGCCGCGGCGCACTTGTCGCGCCAGCGCAGGAAATCCTCGTTGTCGTAGAACAACTGCGTGATAACCGCATCGGCGCCCGCGTCGACCTTCTGCTTGAGAAAGTCCAGGTCGGCCTCGGGGCTGACCGCCTCGATGTGGGTCTCCGGATAACCGCCCACGGCGATGCCCAGCGCGGGCTGGATACCCCGCAGGAAGGCCACCAGTTCCGACCCGTAGCGCAGCCCGCCCTCGACGGCCTGGAACTCCGTCTCGCCCTTCGGGGGATCGCCGCGCAGGGCGACGATATTGCCGACCCCGATCTCGACGGCCTGCGCCACATAGGCCGCGAGGTCGTCCTGGGTAGCGCCCACGCAGGTGAGGTGTGAGGCGACCGGTACGCCGGGGTATTTCGCCAGGATCTTTTCCAGCACCTCAAGCGTTCGCGCGCGCGTAGAGCCACCCGCCCCGTAGGTGCAGGTCACATAATCCGGCTGAAAGGCCATGAGCACGTCGAGGTGCTGAAAGAGCCCATCGACGCCCGCGTCGGACTTCGGCGGGAACAACTCGAAGGACACGGCCAGTTTCCGGTTCGCGTAGATATCTTTGAGCACGGCGCCCATACGGCGGCCTCCTGTGGATTTCCGGGTGGCCGCTATTGTAGCAATGCTCGCCCGTGCAACGCCTATGACGCAGGGCTAGAGCGCCGACAACACCTTGTTGATACACGGGTGACAGCCCGAGGTGTTAGGATCTCCAATGCGCGGTACCATCCGCAGGGAGCGACACATGCAATTTCTCGAGATGCTGAAAGACCAAGTCATCGTGCTCGACGGCGCGACCGGCACCATGATCCAGGGCCTGGATCTGACCGACCGCGATTTCGGCGGGTCGGACTACCGCATGCTTTCCGACCTGCTCACGCTGTCGAAGCCGGAGAGCATGAAGGACATCCACAAGGCCTTCCTGCGCGCGGGCGCGAACGCCATCGAGACGAACACCTTCGGCGCGTCGCCCATGCGGCTGTACGAATACGACTTCACCGGCATCGACGCGAGCACCTTCGTGGGGCTGCCCTCGAACTGCGACCTCGGCCGCTGCACGCACGAGGAAATCGCCTACCTGATGAGCAAGCGCGGCGCGGAAATCGCGCGGGAGGCCGTGGCCGAATACCGCGAAGAAGCGGACTACGACGGCCGCCCGCTGTTTGTACTGGGTTCCATCGGTCCGAGCAACCGTGTGCTGTCGAGCACCAAGGCCGACCTGACCGTCTCGACCTACGAGGCGATCATGGACAACTTCGACTGTCAGGTGCATGGCCTGGTCGATGGCGGCGTCGATGTGCTGCTCTACGAGACGCAGCAGGACATCCTCGAGCTGAAGGCGGCCATCATGGGCGGACAGCGCGCCATGGCCGCGCTCGGCAAGAAGCTGCCCATCATGGCGCAGGTGACGGTCGACCAGTTCAGCAAGATGCAGATCTTCAACACCGACATCCATGCCGCGCTCGTGACCATCGAGGGCATCGGCATCGACGTGTTCGGCCTCAATTGCAGCATCGGTCCCGACCTGATGGAACGCACGGTGGAACGCATTGCGCGCTGCACGGCGCTGCCGATTTCGATCATCCCCAACGCGGGCCTGCCGGTATCGGTCGAGGGCCGCACGGTGTTCCAGTTCCCGGCGGACGAGTTCGGCAAGTACGCACGCAGGTTCGTCGAGGTCTACGGCGTAAACATCGTCGGCGGCTGCTGCGGCACGACGCCCGAGTACATCCGCCACGTGGCCGAGAACGTGCGCGGCCTGAAGCCCTCGCCCCGCAAGCACGAGGCGGGCATCTGGGTGTCGGGTCCGCAGGAGGCCATTCTGCTCGACAGCTCGAAGACGCTCATCAAGATCGGCGAGCGCCTGAACGTCCGCGGCTCGAAGAAGGTGCGCGACGCCATCGAGAACGAGACCGGTATCGACCACGACGTGCTTGAGGAGGTGGTGCAGGAACAGGTGGCGGGGCTGGGCTGCGAGGTGATCGACGTCTGCATGGACTCGAACACCATCAACACCGTCGAGGCGCTCAAGGAAGTCGTGCACGTGCAGACGACCGACTTCAAGGGCGCCATGTGCCTGGACTCCTTCCAGGTCGAGGCGCTGGAAGAATCCATCAAGCAATACCCCGGCCGCCCGATGGTCAACTCCATTTCGATGGAAGAGGCCTCGCCGGGCGTGCTGAAGATCGATGCGGTCATCGAGGCGACCAACGCGCACAATCCGCTCTATGTGGGCCTGTGCACCGGACCGAAGGGGCCAGGCGCCACGTGCGAGGAGAAGGTCGACCTCACCACCCAGATCATCACGCGCGCGCAGGAGAAGTACGGCGTCTCGATGGACCGCCTGTTCATCGATACCGTGTGCTTCCCGCTGGGTTCCGAACCCGACGAGCGCGTGAACTTCGCCGTGGAAACGCTGAACGCCATCGAAGAGGTCAAGAAGCGTTTCCCCAAGGTGAACACCACGCTCGGGGTCGGCAACCTCACCAACGGCCTGGCGAAAAAGCCCTACATGCGCAAGGTGCTGACGTCCGTATTCCTCGACGAGGCCCGCAAGCGCGGCCTCGATTCCGCCATCATCAATCCGGACCACTACGTGTTCGTGCAGGATCTCGAGCCCGCCGACTACGCGCTCGGCCTGAAGGCCGTGATGCACCGCGACATGGACGCCTTCGCGGAACTCGAGGTGATAGCCGAGGCCAAGAAGGGCGTCACGGTCGTGCGGCGCACGTCCTACGACGACCTGCCGCTCGAGCAGGCCATCTGCGAAAAGATCAAGGACGGCTTCAAGGAGCGCGTCGGAGGCTCGTTCGAGTACAAGGGCAAGACCTACGAGTACAAGGACAAGATCGCGATTCAGGTGGCCGAGGCGATGGACCAGCACGAGCCGCTGCCGTTCATCAACGAATACCTGATGGGCGCGATGCAGGAACTGGGCGACGGTTTCGGCCGCGGCGAGGTGTCGCTGCCGCATCTGCTCAAGTCCGCCGACGTGATGCGCCAGGCGATGGGCTTCCTCGAGCAGTACATGCGCAACGAGTCCGGCATCGACATGCACGATCACATCGAATACAAGGGCACGGTCGTGCTCGGCACGGTGTACCAGGACGTGCATTCCATCGGCAAGGACCTGACCCGCACGCTGCTGGAGAACTACGGCTACCGCGTCATCGATCTCGGCACGATGGTGCCGCTGCAGGAATTCCTCGACCAGGCGCGCGAGCACAAGGCCGACGCAATCGGCATGTCCGCGCTGCTGGTGCAGACCTCGAACCACATGATTACGGTGTCCAAGATGATGCTGGAGCAGGGGCTGCGCCTGCCGATACTGATCGGCGGCGCGCCCGTGAGCGACCGGCACGCGGGCTATGTGGCCATGGCGCACACCGAGGACACCGCCGCCATGCGCGACGACATCTTCTATTGCCGCACGGCGATGGACGGCGTGAACGTGATGAACACCATCATGGCTCGTGAGGGCCTCGACGCCTTCAAGGTCAAGAACCGCGAGCGGATCCTGAGCAAAATCGAGCGGGCCCAGCAGCGCGCCGCCCAGCAGGAAGAACTGATGAACACCCTGCCGCGCCGCGTGGTGGACCTGAGCGTCCACACGCTGCCGGCCGAACCGCGTTTCGCCTGCAAGGTGGTGGAATATAGCATGGCCGAATTCGCCCCGCTGTTCGACCGCAAGACGTTGTTCTCGTTGAACTGGCGTTTCGGCGGCGAGAAGTTGCGCGAGAAGCAGGGGCTGCACAACCCCGAGCTTGAGCGCTTGCTCGAAGAATGGATCGATCGCGCCGACGCCGAGGGCATGCTGCGCCCGCGCGGCGCCTGCGGCATCTATCCCTGCCAGGCCGAGGGCGACGAGGTCATCGTGTACGATCCGGCGGATTTGTCCAAGGAAGTCGCGCGCTTCGTCTTCACCACCGTGATTGGCTCCGGGCAGAAAGACCTGATCAACGCGGCGCAGTACGTGTATCCCAAGGATAGCGGCAAGTACGACGCCGTGGGCATCCAGCTGGCGAGCACGGGTCCACAGGTGGACGAGTTTATTGCGGCGTTCCGCGAGCAGGGCGATTCGGAATCGAACCTGTACCTGCAGGGGCTTTCCGACCGCATCGCTGAGGACATGGCCGAGCATTTGCACGCGCTCATGCGCGAATGGCTGGGGCTGGCGCCCGACCAGGGCCAGCGCTGGTCGCCCGGCTACCCCGGCATGCGCGACATCCACCACAACGCCGACATCCACCGGCTGCTCGGCGGCGAGAAGACGCTTGGCGTGAAGCTGACCGACGCGAGCGAGTTCAGCCCGACCGGCTCGACCGGCGCCGTGGCGATCTTCCACCCCGACGCCCGCTACCAGTAGGGGGGTTTACAACCGGCGCGGCCGTGGCGCACCATGCAGGCTCCAACGAGCGGAGGACCAGGCATGGAGACGAACGACTACACGCGGCGGGCATTTCTGGCGGCGGCCACCACCACGGCGGCCGCCATCGCGGCGAACCGGGTGAACGCGGCCGAGGTGGTGCCGGGTAAGACCTCGCCGAATGAGAAGCTGAACATCGCCGCCATCGGTATCGGCGGCATGGGCGGCAGCAACATCAAGGCGTGCAGCGGCGAGAACATCGTGGCGCTGTGCGACGTGGACGACGCGAACGCCGCAAAGGTCTTCGCAGACTACCCCGACGCCGCGCGCTACAAGGACTTCCGCAAGCTCTTCGACGAGAAGGCCGACGCCTTCGACGCGGTGATTCTCGCCACGCCCGACCACACGCACGCGGTCATCGGCATGACGGCCATCCGCGCGGGCAAGCACCTCTACTGCCAGAAACCCCTAGCGCACAACCTGCACGAAGTACGCACGATGACCGAGGCCGCCCGCGAGCACGGCGTGCAGACGCAGATGGGCAACCAGGGGCACTCGTCCGAGTCCATCCGCAAGGTCTGCGAATGGGTGTGGGACGGCGCGATCGGGCCGATCCGCGAGGTGCATGCCTGGAGCGACCGGCCCGTCGGCGGCGACCCGTGGTCCGATTTCCCCATCATGCGGCGGCCGGAAGAAACGCCGCCCGTGCCCGAATCGCTCGACTGGGACCTCTGGCTCGGCCCGGCGGCGGAACGGCCCTACCACCCGATCTACCACCCGCTCACCTGGCGCGGCTTCCTCGACTTCGGCACGGGGGCGCTCGGCGACATGGGCTGTCACATCCTCGATCCCGCGTTCTGGGCGCTCAAGCTCGGCGCGCCGTCCTCCGTGCAGGCGACGGTGTCGCACAACGACCCCGAGGTGGCGAAGGAATGCTTCCCGCGGGCGTCCATCGTGCGCTACGAATTCCCCGAGCGCGAGGGCATGCCCCCGCTCAAGCTCACCTGGTACGACGGCCGCCTCAAGCCGCCGGTGCCGCCGGGCATGGACAAGAACTTCGAATACGCCGGCAACGGCGCGATCTTCTTCGGCGAGCGTGGCTACATCATGCACGGCTCGCACGGGGCCGGCGGCGCCTACATCCTGCCGCGCGCCGTGGCCCGGGACTACAAGGCGCCCGAGCCGACCATCCCCCGCGTGGAAAGCCGCGAAGGCGCCCACGAAATGGACTGGGTGCGCGCCTGTAAAGACGGCAAACCCGCCAGTTCGAGCTTCGACTATGGCGGCCCGCTCACCGAAATGGTGCTGCTCGGCATGGCCGCCATCCGCACCCCCGACACCCGCCTCGAATGGGACCGCGACGCCCTCGCCTTTACCAACAACAAGGATGCCAACGCCCTCATCAACCCGCCTTACCGCGCCGGCTGGAATCTGTAATAGCCCGATTATCCGGCGCGGTTAGATAGCCCGGAAACTTCACTCGCGGTTTCAGGATGTATCTGTTAGTATCGCGGAGACTGGGCGGTGACGCCCGGGCAATGGCTGTAAACCGCATACGAACGGAGAATTGGACCATGTCGAACCGCACGACGACGCTGAAGGGCAATCCGCTGGACCTGACCGGGCCGGAACTGAAGGTGGGCGATGCCGCGCCCGACGCCACGCTCCGCAAGGACCTGGTGTCCGATATTTCGCTGAGCGAGTTCGCCGGCAAGGCCCGCATCTACAGCGTGGTGCCGAGCGTGGACACGCCCATTTGCGCGCTGCAGACCAAGCGCTTTAACGAGGAAGCCGCCAACCTGCCCGACGTAACCTTCATCACCATCAGCGCCGACCTGCCGGTGGCGCTGGGCCGTTTCTGCGGCGCGGAAAGCATCGACCCCGAGAAGCTCATCTGCCTCAGCGACCACAAGGACACGGACTTCGGCACGAAGTACGGCACGCTGATTCCCGCGCTGCGCATCGAATGCCGCGCACTCTTCGTGGTGGACAAGAACGATGTGCTGCAGCACGTGGAATACGTGCCGGAAATCGCCGAGCACCCGAACTACAACGCCGCATTGGCCTGCGCCAAAAGCCTGAGCTAGGACTCCGGTAATGCAGGTGCAGCCCTACCTCTCGTTCAACGGGTGCGCGGAAGAGGCGCTGAACTTCTACCAGGAAGCCATCGGCGCCGAACTGGTAATGCTCATGCGCTTCAAGGAGAACCCTGAGCCGCAGTACAACCCGCCCGGTTCGGAGGAGAAGGTGATGCACATGTCGTTCCGCGTGGGCGACAGCGTGCTGATGGGCAGCGACGGCGATTGCAGCGGCAATGCCACGCTGAAGGGCATCCGCCTCGCGCTCGGGGTGGATACGGCCGAGGAAGCCGAGGAGAAGTTCGCCCGGCTCAGCGCGGGCGGCACCATCGATATGCCGCTCATGGAGACCTTCTTCAGTCCGAAGTTCGGCATGCTGACCGATCGCTTCGGGCTGGGCTGGATGGTGCGTGTGAATCAATAACGTTGGCGCCGCCGCGGGCGCGCCGCAGAAGGAGTTCCGCATGCAGTTGGTATTGCTCGCTATCATCGGAATCCTGGCGCTGCTCGCGGCGGTGCTTTTTTTCGCCGTATCGCGCCAGCCGGACCGCTTCCGCATCGCCCGGAGCGCGCACATCGACGCCGCCCCGGAGCGCGTCTTTCATTTCCTCAACGACTTCCACGAGTGGGTGTACTGGTCGCCCTGGGAAGAACGCGATCCGGATCTGAAGCGCACCTACGAAGGCGCGCCCTCCGGCCCGGGGGCCAGGTATCACTGGGTGGGGAACAAGAATGTCGGCGAGGGCACGATGACCCTGACCGACAGCGCGCCGGGCGAGTTCGTGGCAATCCAGATCGAGTTCCTCAAGCCCTTCGCCGCCACGAACCAGGTGCGCTTCACGCTGACCCCGGACCACGGCGGCACGCGGGTCGAATGGGCCATGGAAGGCACGAACAACCTCATGGGCAAGCTGTTCGGCCTGCTGATGAACATGGACAAGATGATCGGCACGGACTTCGACCATGGCCTGGCGAAGCTCCGCGCCGCTGCGGAATCCCCCGAGGGCTAACGCCCCGCCGGATTCCTTGTATCGTATTGGCCGCGGCCGCCGCGCCGCGTTGCACATAGCCCTCCTTTGGACGCCTTAACCCAACTGCGGGAGTCTCCGCCATGCCGGCCATTCGCACCGTCGTCGCCTTGTTTGTCCTGGGTAGCCTGCTTTCCGCCTGCGGCGGTCCGGCCCCGCAAGCCCCCGCGCCCGTCCCTCCGGCGACGCCGTTGGTCTTCGGCGTCGCGGGCACGTATCCGCTGGCTGGCGAGCCGCTGGAAGACCGGTTGGTGGTCTACTTCACGGAACCCGTCGCCGCTGGCGCGACGCTTTCCCTGTCGCCCGAAGCGCCGGTGACCGAGACCCTCGTGGACGGCAGCCACATCAGCCTCCTGCTCGACACCGCGCGCCTTGCGCCCGGCACCTACACCGTGCAGTTCGCCGAAGGTCTCCAGGCTGCGAGCGGCGCGGCGTTCCAAGCACCCGATGCGCCGTTGACCTTTACGGCCGAAGACAACCGCCCGGCCGTCGCGATGGACCTGCGCCTGGATTCCACGGGCGACGAATCCATCAAGCTCTCGGTGCTGTTCACGCGTCCCATGGACCCCGGGGAAATGCCGGATTACATCACAGTCGCCGACGCGAATGGCCAATCCGTCGCCCCGGAGTTCGGGGAGGCCGAGGACGATTCCTCCATCGCCTTCAGTGTTCCGGCACGCACGGTGCTTCCGCTAACCGTAACCGTGAATGCGGGCGCCCCGGCGCTGAACGGCTCGGCCACGCAAGATACCGCGAGCTTTTCCTATCCGCTCGAAACGCTGGAAGTACAAGAAGTGACGCTGGAGGACGACGCGCCGGAGGGGGCCATCCGGCTGCGGTGGTCCCTGTCGCAGGAGGTCTCTCTCGATGAGGTCGGCGCGCGGCTGCATGCGAAGGACGCGTCGGGCGCGGAGGTGGCGGCCAGCGTCGAGCCATCCGATACCGCCAGCGCGTTCTACGTCGGTCTGCCTGCCAGCGCCGAATTGCCGGTGGCGCTGACGCTCGACCGCGGGCTTCCCGGCACAGGCGGCGCACAACTGGTGCAGGACTACACGACGACCTACCCGGCGGGCGAGCTGAAGGTGACGCATGTTGCGTGGGAGAATCCCGGAGGACAGGATCGGCTGGTGCTTAGCTTTACCGACGCCGTTTCCTGGAGCGACGTGCAGCAGCGCATCTCCGTGGCCGAGGCGGAGACCGGACGCGTGGTGTCGCTCGAAGGCTCCGGCGGCCGCGACACCGAGGTCTACCTCGAGCTGCTCGACGTGAACGGCACGGAGAACCGGCTGAACGTCGCGATCAATCCCGGCATCCGCGGCAGCGGGCTGCAGGCGATGACGCAGCCCTACGAAACGCAGGTGACGCGCGAGGCCTCGCCGCTCGATATCGACTACGCCGACTGGCGCTTCCGCGGCAAAGACGGGCTGGCGCTGTACCTCAACCTGAACCAGCGGGTCGACATGACCGCGCTCAAAGACGCGCTGCGCTTCGAGCCTGCGGTGGAGAACCTCGGTATCGAACACCGCTGGGGCAATTCCTACGAGGTCAGCGGCGGGTTCGCTTCCGAGACCGATTACATTCTCTACGTCGGCACCGGGGCCACCACGCCCGACGGCCGCGGCCTGCTGAAGAAAGCAATCGAGTATCCGCTCGAGCAGTCCCCCGAGGGCCGGCCCGCCGCAGGCTTCGCCTTCGAAGACAAGGTTTACTTCCCGCGCCGCACCAACGGCGTGCTGCCGCTGATGGCGCGCGACACCGACAACGTGCACGTGAGCTTGTCGCGCCTGTTCCCCAGCAACCTGCCGGTGGCCGTCAACGAGATCGACAGCGGCAAGACCTGGAGCGCGTTCGAGGGGGCCTGGGCGCGCCCGATTGCCGAGAAGGACCTGCCGGTGCGCGGGGCCGAGGGCAAGGCGGTCACGCTGCCGTTCGACCTGCACGAACTGCTGACCGACGGGGCGCGCGGCGTCTTCGGCCTCACGCTCGATCCGGAGCCCAACGACTACGCCACAAAGATCGTCGTCTGGACGGACATCGGCCTGATGGCACATTGGCTGGACGACGAACTGGTGGTCTTCGCGCACGACCTGTTTACCGTCGCGCCGATTCCCAACGCGAAGATAACGCTGTGGAGTTACAAGAACCAGGTGATGGCGGAGGTGCAGACGGACGAGCGCGGCATCGCGCGGATGTCCGGACTCGACACCGCGCTTGGCCATCCGCAGGTGGTGGTGTGCGAAACGGACAACGACTACACCTTCCTCAAGCTCGATGCGCGCGGCGACGACCCTGTGCCGACGAATGACGGCATGCCCTCCTACGATCGCGACGGTTACGATGCGTTTCTCTACGCCGACCGCAACCTGTACCGTCCGGGCGAGACCGTGCATGCGCGGTGGATTGTGCGGACGCACTACGGCGACGCACTCGCGGGGGTGCCGCTGCAACTCGTCGTGACCAACCCGCAGGGCGCCGAGCTGAGCAAGGAGGCGGTCACACTCTCCGATCTGGGCACCGGCGGCATCGACTACGCGACCGACGCGGCCTGGCCGACCGGCAAGTACACCTTCACCCTCACCGTGCCGGAATCCGAGCAACCTGCGGGCTCGGTCACGGTCAGTATCGAAGACTTCGTGCCCAACCGCATCAAGGCCGAGGTGCAGGTGCCAGAGGGTCCGTGGGCGGCGAATGCGGAATACACGCTCACCATCGCGGCCGAGCAGTTGTTTGGCGGGCCCGCAGTCGACCAGAAGGCGAAGGCCTCGGTCATCCTGCGCAAGGGCGACTTCAAGCCCGCAGGCTGGGACGGCTACCGCTTCACCAACGATGCGACGTATACCGCCGAAGTGGTGCCGCTGGGCGAAGCCATGACGGATGATGCGGGCAAGGCGGGCTTCACCTACACCTACCGGCGACCGGCGAAGGTCGATTTTCCGCTGCTCGCCACGGTGCGCGGCGAAGTGGCCGAGGCCGGCGCCCGTGCGGTCAATGACACGAAAGACGCGTTGCTGCTGCCCGACGAGCCGCTGCTGGGCGTGGGGCTGTCGCAAGGCGCTTCCGGCGGCGTCGAGGTCGCCGTGGCGGCCGTGAACGCCGCGGGTGAGGCGGCCCCGGTCAGTTCGGTCAACGTCATCCTTGAGCGCGAGAACTGGAGCTATTACGTGCGGCGCTACGCCGACCGCAACGAGCCGAACTTCACCAAGAGCTACGACATCATCGAGCGGCGCGCGGTGCCGCTGGTCGAGGGCCGCGGCTCGTGCAGCTTCGACCTGGGCGAATACACCTGGGGCTACCACCGCGTGCGCGTAGAGAGCAGCGAAACGCCCATGACCGCGTCCTCCGCGTTCTACAAGAACTGGCGCGGCATCGACGTGGCCGAGTCGCCGCGCCCGAGCCTCATCAAGCTCACGCTCGACCAGGCGTCGTATCACCCCGGCGGCACGGCGACGCTCCGTATCGAGTCGCCCTTCGACGGCCAGGCGGTGGTCGTGCTGCAGGGCGACACCTTCCAGCAAGTACTCACGGCGGAGGTGACGGATTCGGCCGCCGAGGTGCCCATCGCCATCGAGCCGGGCATGTACCCCAACGTCTGGGCGGCCGTGACGGTGGTGCACCGCGCGCCGGAAGACCGCAACCAGGTCTATCCCTACAGCAGCTTTGCCATGGTCAACGTGCCCGTGCCCGATCCGGCGCGTCAGCTCGACGTGGCGCTGGGCGGCATACCCGAGGAGTTGCGCCCGGAAACCCCGATGACCGTGACCATCGAGACGCGTGGCAGCGATGGCGCGCCGCGCGGCGCCGAGGTAACCGTGGCGGCCGTGGACGAAGGCATTCACAACATCCTCGACTACGCCACGCCCGACCCGTGGAACTACTTCCAGCGGTTCCGCAGCCCCGACCACCGGCGCGCGCATTACTACGACAAGGTGGCCTACGACTTCGACGCGGCGGCCATCGGCGGCGACCTGGCCTCGCGCCTGGCGAAGCGCGGCGCGACCATCGGCGAAAACTGGATTAAGCCCGTGGCGCTCTGGGCCGGCACCGTGCAGACCGACGACACCGGCCGCGCCGAAGTGACCTTCAACGTGCCGGAATTCACGGGGCAGCTCCGTGTGGTGGCGGTTGCGGCCGATAACAACGCCACCGGCGCCGCGGACCAGAACGTCTTCGTGCGGCGGCCCTACATGCTGCAAACCTCCATGCCGCGGTTCGTGCTGCCGGGCGACCGGTTCGAGGCGCGCGCGACGGTGTTCAACACCACCGGCGCGGCGGCGGAGGCCACCGTGGGCTGGAGCGCGACCGGCACGCTGGTATCGCCGCCGGGCACGGCCGCGCTGACGGTGCCCGCTAGCGGCAACACCGGCACGCTCGCCGCCTTCGAGGCGGGCAGCAACGTCGGCCAGGGCCAGATCGACTGGTCGCTCGAGGTCGCCGGCGCGCCGGACGACCGCGTAACGCAGACCGCGCCCATTCCCGTGCGGCCGCCCGCCGCGTATCAGGTCATCCGCGAGCAGGCCATCGTGCAGCCCGGCGAAACGCGCGTGTTCAAGAACGAGGTCGTCTCGGACGACGACAACGTCACGCTCGCCGTGACCATCGGCGCGGACCCGGCGCTGCGCGTGTACAACGCCCTGAAATACCTCATCGGCTATCCCTACGGCTGCGTCGAGCAGACCACCTCGAGCTGCTTCCCGCTCTATCTGTTGCGCAAGAGCAGCGCGCTGATGGACGAGACGCTGCCGGACCAGCGGCGCATCGAGGTGTACCTGAACCGCGGCATCGACCGGCTGTTGAGCATGCAGACGACCTCGGGCGGGCTGGGCTACTGGCCCGGCGCGCGTACGCCCGACCGCTACGGCTCGGTCTACGCGCTGCACTTCCTGACGCTTATCGCCAACGATCGCGAACTCGAGTTGCCCGAGGCGCCCTACGACCGGCTGCGGAACTATGTGCGGCGCTTGAGCCAGGAGACCAGCGACCAGTCGACTTCCGGGCTCTACCTGCGCGCGTACGCCTGCTTCGTGCTGGCACTCGGCGGCGACCAGGAGGCCATGGGCCAAATCGGCCGCTTCGACAACATCGTGCTGCCCGAGTCCGCGCGCTACCTGCTGGCGGCGGCCATTGCGATGCAGACCGGAGACCAGGCCCGCGCGATGGAGTACCTCGCGACGAAGCCCATGCAGCCCTACACCACCTACGAACGCGCCGGCACGCTGAACAGCGCAGGCCGCGCCACGGCCGTGAAGCTAATGGCGCTGATGCAGATGAATGCCCCCGAGGAACGCGTGCAGCCGCTCGTGACCGAACTGACGGCCGTGTTGTCGCAACCGCACTACGCGAACACGCAGGAGATTGCCTTCGCCTCGGCGGCGATGGGCACGTACCTGTCGCGTCTGGCCGAGGGCGCGGGCGCGCAGGGGACGGTTTCGGGTCCCGAGGGCGAGCGCGCGTTCGGCGGCCGCGAAATTTTCACGCTCGAACACGAGGGCCCCGGCGGCGCCTATACCGTCAGCAACACCGGCGACGCGCCGGTCTACGTGAGTGTCGAAACCGGCGGCATGCCGTTGCAGCCGAACACGGGGGCCGTAAGTGAAGGCGGCCTCGCGCTGCAACGCAGTATCGCTACGCTCGATGGCACCGCCGTGGCCGATGGCCGCGTGAAGCAGGGCGAAAGCTATCTCGTCACGCTGGAACTGACCGGTCCGGTCGGCCTCGAAAACGTGGTGATCGCCGACCTGCTGCCCGCGGGCTTCGAGATCGAAAACCCGAGGCTCGATGCCGAGGTGCTGGCGTTGGCGGGCGCCGACAACATGGCGCAGCCGAACTATCTCGACATCCGCGACGACCGCCTTATCATCGCCTTCGACCGTTTGCCGGGCCATACCACGCGCTACGGCTATGTTGTCCGCGCGGTGACGCCGGGCAGCTATACGCATCCGGCATCGAGCGCGGAATGCATGTACGACGCCGCCTACCGCGCGACGACGGCCGCGGGCCGTATCGAGGTGGCGGCCGAGTGAACCGTACCAGGCACATCCGGCGCGCGCTGCTGGCGGGCGCTTTCGCCGCGGGCACGGCCATGCTGTGGGCCGCAGTGCCCCCGCTGCGCATGGCCGACCTCGGACCCGGCGCGGCGAGCGGCGGGCTGCTGGATCGCCACGGTGTGATGCTGCATGCCGCGCTGAACGACGACGAGTCCTGGTGTTTCCCCCGGCCGCTCGAGGGCTTCAGTCCGTACCTCATCGAGGCGACCATCGCGGCGGAGGATCAGCGGTTCTACGCGCATCCCGGCGTCGATCCCGTGGCCGTGGCCCGCGCCGCCTGGAGCTGGACCACCGGCGGCGTACGCTCGGGCGCGTCCACCCTCACCATGCAGGCCGTCAATCTAGCCGGAAACAGTTCGCGGGATGTGTCGGGCAAGCTTCGGCAGGCAGTGCAGGCGCTCAGGCTCGAACGCGGCGGCTCGAAGGCAGACATCCTCGCGTTCTACCTGAACCGCGCGCCGTACGGCTTCAATCTCATCGGGGCCGAGGCGGCCGCGCAGCGTTACTTCGGCAAGCCTGCCGCAGAGCTCACCTTGCCCGAGGCCGCGCTGCTGGCGGGGCTTCCCAAGGCGCCGTCGCGGTATCAGCCCCTGCGCGAAGCCGAAAGCGCCCGCGCCCGGCGCGCCTACGTGCTACTACGCATGGAAGCCGAAGGCATGATTTCCGTCGGGGAACGCGCCGAATCCGAAGCCGCGCCGCTGGGGGCCGCGTGGCACGATTTCCCCCGTCTGGCCCCGCATTTTGCCGCCGCGATGGCCGACGAGACCCGGCGCGGCCGCACCGTGGGGCTAACGCTCGACGCGGAACTGCAGGCGCGCTGCGAGGCGGCGGTCGCAAAATACCTGCATCGCTACAACGGCGACATCACCAACTCCGCCGCGATCGTGATCGATGTGCAAAGCGGCGAAGTGCTCGCTCGCGTGGGCTCCGCCGGGTTTCACACGGTGCCGGGCGGCCAGGTGGATATTTGCGCCGCGCCGCGTTCGCCGGGATCGGCCCTGAAGCCCTTCGCCTACGCCCTCGCCATCGAGCAGGGCGAACTCTACCCCACCGAAAAGCTGCTCGACGACACGATCGATTTTGGGCTCTATGCCCCCGAGAATTTCGACGGCATCTTCAACGGACTCGTGTCTGCTTCGCAGGCCTTGCAGCTTTCGCTCAACGTGCCGGCCGTCGCCACGCTCGACCGCGTCGGGCTGCGCGAGATGCAGGCCTTCCTGCAGCAGGCCGGCTTGACCACGCTCAACCGCCCGCCTGCGTTCTACGGCCTGGGCCTCGCGCTTGGCAACTGCGGTATCCGGCTCGACGAGCTTTGCGCCGCGTATGCCATGCTCGCACACGCGGGTGAATACCGCCCGCTCCGGCTGCGCAGCGGCGAGGCCCCGGCAGCGCCGCGCCCGCTGCTCCGCGCCGATACCGCCGCCGCCGTGTTCCGCATGCTCGAGCAGCCCTTCCCCAAGGAACCGCCTGGCGGTCTCGTGCAGGGCAGCGGCGCCACGCCGCCGCGCGTCTGCTGGAAGACCGGCACCTCGACGGGCTTCCACGATGCCTGGACCATCGCCTTCAACCGGCAGTATGTGGTGGGCGTGTGGGTGGGCAACAGCGACGGACGCCCCTCGCCCCGACTGGTGGGCGCGCTGGCGGCGCTGCCGCTGGCGGGCCAATTGTTCCGCGCGCTTCCCGCATCATCGTCCCCCGCTTGGCCCGACGCCGAGGGCTTGGCGCGTCCGGTCGAAATCTGCGCGCTCACCGGCCTGCCGGCCAGCCCCTGGTGCGATGCCCGCGAGACGGCCCTGCTGCCCGCCGGTCAACTGCTGAACCGCCGCTGCGATGTGCACTATCCTGGAGCACACGACTCGGTGGGCGTCCGCTGGCCGGCCTCGGCGCGGCATTGGGATCTGGCGCAGATCGGCGCCACGGTGCGCACCTCGGACGTAGCGGCGGTCGAGACACCCAACCGCGCCCTGCGGATCACGACCCCCGCCGAGGGCGCGGAGTACGTGCTCACCGGCGAGCCCGGCGGCGATAGGGTGCTGCTGAAAAGCTCGGTGGACGGGGAGGCGGCAGTGCATTGGTATCAGGACGGCCGCTTTCTGGGTACCTCGGAGCGCAACGCGCCGCTTTATCTGGCGCTCGAGGCAGGAAAACACCAATTGACCTGCATGGCCCATGCAGGTCTGACCGATTCGGTACAGTTTCTGGTCAGCCGCTGAGCGGCCGGCCCTAACTGCCTATGATGTAACGCCTTAGGCGATTGCTCCGGCAACGCGCGCTGCAACGGAGGTCACCACCGATTGCAGCTTGTACGTGCCTTCGCGGATATTCTGTTTGGCCTCTTCCACGCGCTGCTGACGTACTTCGCTCTGACGCGCCTGCTCCAGCAGCTTGGCCAGTTCCGACGCGGCCCGACTTTCGGGGCTGAACGACGCAGCGTCCTGGGGGGCCTCGGGGGGGGTATCGGTGCGGCGGAGGCTTGAGCCGCTTGCGGGTGCGGTGGTGGGCCGCAGTGCCTCTATGTTGCTGAGGGTGACCATTCCATGTCTCCTGTCGCCGCGCCATCCTTGGCTTGGCCTGTACGGATTATCGGCAGATGACCGCCCGGACTTTAGGGCCTACCGCAGCCCGAGCACGTCCTGCATGTCGTAGAGGCCGGCGGGGGACTTGAGAGCGTAGCGTACCGCCGTCAGGGCGCCGCGGGCGTAGTGATCGCGGGTGTTGGACTTGTGCGACAGCTCGATGCGGTCGCCCGGCCCGATGAAAAAGACCGTGTGCTCGCCCACGACATCGCCGCCGCGTAGGGCGTGCATGCCGATTTCGCGCTGCGGGCGCTCGCCAATCATACCCTCGCGGCCGTGGATCACGTCCTTTTCATAGTCCAGCCCCAGTTCGGCGGCGGCGTTTTCAGCCAGTCGCACTGCCGTGCCCGAGGGACTGTCCTTCTTCAGGTTGTGGTGGATCTCCATGATCTCGCAGTTGTATTCGAGCCCGAGCCGCTTGGCGGTCTCGCTGGTGAGCTTGAAGAGCAGGTTGACCGCGACGCTCATATTGGGCGCGTACACCACGGGCACGGCCTCGGCGATGGCGGCCAGTTCTTCCTGCTGCACGGGGGTGAGCCCGGTGGTGCCGATGACGACGGCCTTCCCCAGGCTGGCGGCCGTGCGCGCATGCGCCACGCAGACCGAGGCGTGCGTGAAATCGATTACCGCATCGGCATCGGCCAGCGCCGACTCCAGGTTGTCGGTCACGGTCAGGGTTTGCGGCTGGCGGCTTTCTGCGCCGAAATCGATGCGGATGCCGGCATTCGCGGGGGAATCAAAGGCCGAAACAGCCTCGGCATCGGGCGCGGCGGCCGTCATTTCCAGAATGCGACGGCCCATGCGGCCGCAGGCTCCTGCCATGCAAATCTTCATGCGTGTGTCCCTCGTGCTTGGCCCGGCAGCGCCGGGGCGGGCCGTAGTGTAACGTGCCGGGTTGGCTTGCCGCGAGCGCGCCCACTATCCTAGCGGCCAGAACCCGAGGTAACCGCCCTTGTCTTTGATCCTGATTCCCGCGAGCTGGCTCACCGGACTCGCGCTCATGCGTACCCTGCCCGGCGGCCGCGGCATGCCCGCGCTGGCGGTGCTGCTCAGCGGCCTTGCCGTGCTGGGCGCCGTGTCGGCCGCTTCGGGCGCCTACAGCCTGAACGTCGCGCTGGCCCTGTGTATCGGCGCGGGCGTGGCGTGCCTGGGCTACTTCATATACCGGCCGCCGCGCTGGCTGGTGGAGGACGACGACGACGATCCGCCGCTGGACTGGCTGACGCGAACCATGATCGGCGCGGTGGTGCTGTCGCTGGCGATGGCGCTGTTGGCGTCACTCGCGCCGGTCACCAGCTGGGACGCCGCCGTGGCGCATATTGCGCTGCCGTCGGATTACTCCCTCGCGGGCCACATCTATTTCGAGGACGGAAACGTCTATGGAGGCTATCCACACCTGGCGCACACGCTCTACGCGGTCGCGTATCACGGCGGCGGCGAGCGCTCGGTCACGCTACTGAACTGGCTACTCGCGGGCGCTGCGCTCTGGGCGCTCTATGCCCTCGGCGCGGAAATCGGCGGGCCGCGCGTGGGCTGGATTGCCGCAGCCATGCTGGCCTGCGCGCCCATCTTCGCCGACCAGGCGGGCGGCGTCTCGATCGATCTGCCCTTCACGGCGTTTTCCACGGCGTCGGTGTGGCTGCTGGCGCGCTGGTTCCGCACGCAGACGCTGGCCGATGTGCTCGTAGCGGGCATGTTGGCGGGCGCGGCCTGCGGCATACGGCACACGGGCTATCTCTGCGCCGTACTGCTGGCGGTCGGTCTCTTGCTGGGCGGCGGCAAAGAGCGCTTCCGCGCCGTGGCAGCCTTCGCGGGTATGGCCTTTCTGTTCGCCCTGCCGTGGCTCGTACGGAGCGCCGTGTACACCGGCAACCCCTTCTTTCCGCTCTTCGCCGAGTGGTTTCCGCCCTCGCCGATTCCGCACCAGGCCATCACCGGGCTGGGCCTGCACGAAAGCACCGAGCCGCTCGGCTGGCGCACGGCGTGGCTGTGGCTGCGCTTTCCGTGGGACATCATCATGCGCCCGCAGGATTACGATGGCTGGAGCAAATCACCCGGCGGCCTCGTGCTCATTCTCGGCGTGCCGGGGCTCTTCGCGGGCGGACGCGCGGCGCGAACGCTGGGGCTCTATGGCGCGGCGGGCGGCACGGCCCTGTTTTTGTTTCAGCGTCTCGCGCGCTACCTGCTGCCTTTCTTTGCGGCGGGCATGGTGGTGGCGGCGCTGGCGGTCGAGCGCATCGAACGCTGCCGCGTGCTGATCCGCGTCGTGCTCATCGGCGGCCTGATTTACGGCCTCGCGCTGCATGCCGCCGCCATCCACTTCAAGGTGCCGGTAGCGCTGGGGCTGCAATCGCGCGAGGACTACCTCGAGTCGCGCGTCGAGCGCTACGGCATGTTCGAATACGCCAACGAGCAACTTGTGGACGGCCGCGTGCTTTCCGTGGACCAGCGCACTTATTACTTGCGGCCGCGCGCGTTTCAAAACCATTGGGCGCTGCCCGGCGTGGCCGGTCTGCCGCCGGATGCGCAGCGGGCCTGGCTGCTTCACAACGGCATCCGGCACATCCTGTTTCCGACGAACTTCGTGATGCAATCGGGCGGCGTGCGCGATGCGATGCTCGCGCTGCGCGAAACCTGGCGCGCCGACCCGGAGCACTACCCGCTGCGCAGCGTGCTGAACCTGACCGATCCCCGTACGGGTGACGCCGAGCGCGTGGAGGTGTACGACGTCGCGCCGGAGGACAGCGATTGAGCGTCGGCCGCACCATCGCCCGCAATACGGTCTTCAACGGCATCGGCCGCGTGATTGAAGGCTTCGGCGGGCTGGCGCTGACCTGGTACGCCGTGCGCGAACTGGGCGCCGAGGGCTGGGGCCTGTGGTCGATGGTGGCGGTGTTCACGGGCTACGCGGCGCTGCTCGATTTCGGTATCGGCAGCGGCTTCACCAAATACGTGGCGGAGCACACGGCCCGCGGCGAAGACGCGCAGATCAGCCAGCTGGTCAGCACGGGGCTGATTTTCTATGCCCTGCTCGGCACGGCGCTGGTGGCGGTGCTATGGCCGCTGGTGGATGCCTGCATCGACGGCATCCTCTACCTGCAGGGCGCGCAGGACGAGGCAGCGTCGGCCCCGATGGAAGACCTACGCTTCCTCTTCCGCGGCGGCCTGGTGCTGTTCGCGCTCAACAACTGCATCGCGCCCTTCGCCTGCGTGCCGATGGGCCTGCAGCGCATGGGCATCAGCAATGCGCTCGGCGTGTCGGCGTCCGCCATCAAAATCGCCGTGGCTGCCGCGCTCATCTACACCGGCTGGGGCGTGCGCGGGCTGTTGTTGGGGCAGGTGGCCTCGGTGCTGTTCTTCGGCGCGGCCAGCGTGGTCGCGGCGTTCTGGCTGGTGCCGGGCCTGCGCGTGGGTCCGGCGCAATGGAGCCGTCCCATGTTCCGCCAGCTTTACAGCTTCGGCTGGCGCACCCAGGTGGCGAAGCTCGCGAACCTCGTCAATTTCCAGACCGACCGCGTGGTGATCGCGGTCGTCTTCCGCTTCGCCGATTTCACCATGGTGGGTCTCTACGGGCTGGGCGAATACATGGCGGCAAAGATGCGGCAAGTGCCCGGGCTGCTTACCAGCGCGCTGATTCCGGCGGCCTCGGCGCTCGACGCGCAGGACCGGCCCGATCACCTGCGCCGCCTCTACCTCGTATCCACGAAATACATCGGCGTCGTCTCGGTGCCGCTCGCGCTGTATTTCATGGTCTGCGCCGATCTGGTTATGCTCGGTTGGCTGGGCCCGCGCGAAGACATGGCCGCCGCCGCGTGGGTGCTGCGCATTCTCTGTCTCGGCTATCTGGCCAACCTGCTGCCGGGTCCGGGCGTGAGCATCGTGCTGGGCAAGGGCCTCGCCCGCGTGCCGATGTGGGCGGGCATCATCTCGACCACCGTCAACGTCGTCTGCACCATCGCGCTCTATTTCGCCGTCGGCTTCTATGGCATTCCCGCCGCCACCTCGCTCGGCATGCTGGTCTCGACGGCGTGGTTCTTTCTGGCCGTGCGCCGCGAACTCGGCGTGGGCCTGCGCGAACTGCTGGTCGTCTCCGTGCTTTGGCCGGCGGTCGCCTCGGTTCCGGGCGTGGCCGGCGGCCTTGCGCTGAACGCCTGGCTGGCACGCGAGCCCGACCAACTCTGGTGCCTGCTGGGCGCAGGCGCGGGCCTCGCGTGGTTCGGGCTGTCGTATCTCGTGCTGCTGCGGCTGTTGCCTTTCCTCGATTCCTTCGACCGGCACTTCCTGATTCATACGCTGCGACTCGGCCGCATTCCGGGCTTCGCCTTTCTGCTGGGCGAATGGGGGTACGACCACCATGCCCGGTAGCCTGCTGCGGCGCTATGCCGAACACAAGGGACGCGGCTATCCCGATTGGGCGCTGCGCTACGGGCCCATCGTGCGCGGCCTGACGGACATGCTGCGGCGGGGCGGTCCCGTGCTCGAAATCGGCGCGAACGCCAACGGCCTCGCCCGTTTCGCCGGGCGTCGCGTCATCGCCGTAGACATCGAGTTGGAGCAGCTGCAGGCATGCCGTGCCTCGCAAGATGTGCTTCCCGTGCGGGCGGACATCAACGCGCTGCCCTTCCGCGACGCCGCCTTCGACGCGGTCGTGTCGGTGGATACCTACGAGCATCTGCCGTCCGCCGCGCGCAACGGGGCCACGCACGAGATACTGCGCGTGCTGCGCGCCAAGGGCACGGGTGTCGTCACGTTTCCCAGCGGCGCGGCGGCGGTAGCAGCGGAAGCCACGATCCGGGCGGAGTATCGCGCCTACACGGGCAATACCTTGCGCTGGCTCGAGGAGCACGTCGAGCACGGCCTGCCGGACGCGGATGCAATCATCGCGGATTTTCGTGACGCCGCTGGCGATACCCGGTCGATTGCGCTGGAGGGTAACGCGAATATCGGCGTGTGGGTCTGGACCTGGCGCGTGCTGATGTGCGGCTGGCCGGGACGCGGCAATGCGCTCGCGCAGGTGCTGTTGCTCTGGCTGACGTCGCTCCTCGCGCGATGGCACCGCGCGCCCTGCTACCGCGCGATGATCTGGATACGCCCGAAGGATGCGCGACGATGAGCGGCGTATCGGTCGTCATTCCCACCTACAACCGGCGCGACTTGATCGAGCGTTGCCTCGAATCCTTGTCGAAGCAGACGGAGCCGGAGCTCGACGTTATTGTGGTCGACGACGGCTCGACGGATGGCACGGCGGCCTGGCTTGCGGAGGAGCATCCGGGCGTGCGGGTCGAAGTGATGCCCGAGAACCGGGGCTTCGCGGCGGCCACGAATGCTGGCATCCGCGCTGCGTCGGGCGACTGGATTCTGCTGCTGAACAACGACGTGACCCTCGAGGCGGAGTGCATCGCGCGGATGCGCGCGGCGGCCGAGCAGGCGGGCGCGGACATCGTGGCGGCGATGATTCTCTGGGACGACGACCGCGGCCGCATCTACAGCGCGGGCGACCGCATGCGCAAGGATGGACGCCCGGAGCCGATCGGGTTCCGTGCACACCGCGAGGCCTTCGCGTTGCCCGAATCCATCTTCGGTGCGACGGCAGCGTGCGGGCTGTTCCGGCGGGAGATCTTCGACCGGGTGGGATTGCTGGACGAGACCTTCGGCGCGTACTTCGAAGACAGCGACCTGTGTTTCCGCGCGCGGCTGGCGGGATTCCGGGCGGTGCTCGCGCCCGATGCCGTGGCCTATCACATCGGCTCCGCCAGCCAGGGCGGCCGCACCTGGTGGCGCTCGGCACAGTGCTGCCGCAACCATGCGCTGTTGCTCGAGAAGAACATGCCCGACGCCCTGCGTGAAAAACATGCGGCGCTTATCGCGGCGGAGCGCCGTCACCAATGGCGACGGCTGTGGTCCTCGGCCCGCGCGGAACTCGGCACGCTGAGTGCCCTGGGCGTCGTATGGTCCTACGCATGGTCGTTGCAGCGCGCTTTGCCGGAATCGCGCCGCGCCCGCACGGAGATACAGGCGGCCGCGCAAGTGACCGCGGAAGAACTGGACGCATGGCTGACCAAACCCGAGTAGCCCGCTGGCCCTACGCCGTCATTGCGGCCTACGCGCTGCTGCCGATGCTGGTGTTTCTGTGGGTCAGCCGCGGCGCGCTCGACGGCGTGTTCACCGGCGTGCATACGGGCGACAGCGCGCATCACCTCGTGGCCATGCGCGCGCTGGAATCCGGATTCGAGTCGCCTTTCGCCACCTGCCGCGATCCGCTCGGTCCGCAGAGCTGGCGCTACTACGCCGCGCCGCTCTTCCTGCTCTATGCGGTGGTGGGAGAGATCGGGCGGCTGCTCGGCATACCTGCCTTCGCCTGGCTCGGCATGGCCGACGGCATCGGCGCGGCGCTGTACCTGCTCGCGGTGTGGCGGCTCCTGCGCATTGCCGTGCCGGATCTGGCCGAGCGCGCTTTTCTCTCGTTCACGCTGGGGGGCGGCCTCGGCGGCACGGCGTGGCTGGTCTGTCTGGCGCTCGGCTGGACGCATACCCCAGGCTTCGAGGCGTCGTTCATGCGCTTCGCCCAGTACGAACTCATCGAGGGCCAGCAACTTGCGCCGTGGACGCATGTCTTCCGGCTCTACTACACGTTGCCGCTCGCACTGGCCTTCCACGCACTCACGCTGCTGGTCGAGACGGATCGCCTGCGCTGCAATCAGCACCTGTTGTTCTCGGCCTTCGTGGCCTGTGCGGCCGCCTTCCTCCAGTCGCGCGTCGGCCTCATGGTCGGCCTTGCGGGCGTGCTGTACTGCGCGGCGGGTTCCGATGCCCCGCGCGCGCTGCGCCTGCGCTATGCAACAGTGTTTGGCGCGGGCGTGGCGGCCGGTGGCTTGGCGGGCTATGCCGTACTGCTCCAGCACCCGGCCTACCTGCACAACGTGAGCGGCGTCACGCGGCAGGTGATCGAATTCCTGCCGCTGCTGTACCACACCGTGTGGCTCTGGCCCGCGATCCTCGTGGCTGGCGCGGCGCTGCTGCGCGTGCCGCAGCGTCCCCTGCGCGTGGCGCTCGGCGCAGCCTACGGCTACCTGCTGTTGTACGCGTTGCTCTGCGCCGGGTCCATGGCCTACCACGATACCTGGGTCGACGGCGGCGAGCTGCCCATGGCGATCCGCGCGTCCGACCGCGCGCTGCCGGGGCTGCTGCTCGGGGCCATCGCGCTCTGGCATGCGCCGCGAAAATCCGCTTCGTTGCCGCCCGGCGTCGCCTGGTTCGCGCTTTGGGCTGCCGCCTTCCTCACGCTCGGCCTCTCGGCTTGGGGCAACGGCGCCATGCTCACCCTCTCGCCCCAGCGCTTCATGGTCATGCTGGGCCTGCCGCTTGCGGTCGTAGCGGCTTACGGACTGCACCGGCTCCGGCCCGCCTACGCCACGGCCCTCACCACCCTCACCGTTACCTGCGGCATCACCTCGCTGCTGGTCGCGTCCGCCGTGTTCCAGGGTTTTACCGGTATGGCGCCCGGGCGGGGCCCCTTCGCCTACCTCAACTACGCCCGAGTCAGCGCACACGACGCCGAGGCGATTGCGGCACTGAAGCCCGGCACCTACCTCGTACCGCCGTGGTGCCCCATCGCCTATGGAGAGTTGCTGGCGCAGCGGCCGGGCGTTCGCGTTATCGGCGGACCCGGCACGCTCAATCTCGGTGGACAGGACTTCTCCGATCTCATGGGGGAAGTACGCGCGTACTTCGATCCCAGCGCCACCGACGAATACCGGCAGGCGTTCCGCGAACGCTGGTGCGTCGATGACGTGTTCCTGCCCGAGGGCTACGGCGAATCCGCAAAAAAGCCCTGACAATTCCCTTCAAAAGAGAACGCGCGCAGCAAGAGTTCTGCCTGCACTCTTTCCTAGGACCGTGAATCCGGCTTGTGCTGCGGGTGGTCCAACGCATGAGAGATGGGAAACCGCGGAGGAACGTCCCCCATGAGCACGACCCTGGCCCCGACCGCGACCAAGCGCGCCATGCACCACGTACCGTTCTGGAATTTCATCGGGCCCATGCTCAAGCTTCGCCGCGGCGACTTCAGCGGTGTGCAGGAAATCGCGAGCCGGGAGGGCGATATCTTCTACACCAGCCTCGCCGTGCAGCGCGTGATCTTCCTGAATTCACCCGAGCTGGTGGAAGCGCTGCTGGTGAAGAACCACAAGGACTTCCACAAGGACCCCGGCTTCGAGGCGCTGCGCTATCTGCTGGGCAACGGGCTGCTCACGAGCGAGGAAGAGTTCCACCTCAAGCAGCGCCGCCTGATTCAGCCCGCCTTCCACAAGAAGCGCATCGACGGCTACGCGGAATCGATGGTGCACTACGCGCGCGAGATGGGCGGCCAGTGGCAGGACGGCGCCACCATGGATATCCACGCCGAGATGATGGCGGTCACGTTGTCCATCATCGCGAAGACGCTCTTCAACGCCGACGTCGCCTCGGAAACCAAGAAGGTGGCCGACGCGCTTGAGACGGTGATTCACTACCACGAGCGTTATTTCAGCCAGGCGGCGGGCCGCTTCTTCGAAATGCTGCCGCTGGAGAGCTCGCGCCGGATGAAGGAATCCATGGGGATTCTGGACGGCATCGTCTACCGTTTCATCCAGGAGCACCGCAGCACCCAGAAGGATTCCGGCGACCTGCTCGACATGCTGCTGCAGGGCCGCTACGAGGACGACGGCAGCGGCATGAGCGACAAGCAGCTGCGCGACGAATGCATCACGCTGTTCCTCGCCGGGCACGAGACGACGGCCATCGCAATGAGCTGGACCTGGTACCTGCTGGCGCATCATCCCGAGATCGAGGCGCGCCTGCACGAGGAGGCGGACCGCGTGCTGCAGGGCCGCGATGCCACTGCGGCGGACGTGGAGCAGCTGGACTATACACGCCGCGTGTTCATGGAAAGCATGCGGCTCTATCCGCCGGCCTTTGGCTTCGGGCGGCAGGCCATCCGCGATACCCAGCTGGGGCCGTATGAAATTCGTAAGGGCGACGTGCTGGTGGTGTCCAGCATCATCATGCAGCAGCTCGAGCGGTACTACCCGCAAGCGACGACGTTCGACCCCGACCGCTGGCTGCCCGAGCGCAGCGAGGGCCTGCACAAGTTTGCTTACTTCCCCTTTGGCGGCGGCGTGCGCAAGTGCATCGGCGAAAGCTTCGCCTGGATGGAAGGCATTCTGCTGCTGGCCACCTTCGCCCAGCAGTGGAAGATGCGGATGTCGCCCGACGCGCGCATCGCCTCCGAGCCGCGCATCACGCTGCGCCCCAAGTACGGCGTTAAGATGATCCTCGAGAAGCGTTGACCGGGGTTCGCAGCGAAGTCTTTGTCGGACGGGCTATTTCATCAACCGCTGCCGCGGTTATGCGGGAATGCATCGTTACCCCGGGTAGCCCCGCGAAGCGCGGTGCAACCACGGGGCTACGATGAGACAACCACTACCGTGGTTGACGGGCGTCCCACAGTCCTTCGCGTGGAATCAGCGGGTACAGGGCATGCGACTCTGGCGCCTTTTTTGTGAGAAGTATGCGCAGGAATCAACTGCGGTAGCAGTTGAATTATCGTAGCCCCGGCGTTGCGCCGCGTCTTCGCGGGGCTACCCGGGGATAGGAAAACGGCAGGGCCCAACCGCGGTAGCGGTTGCTGAAGGCTATGCTGTGCCGGAGACCTTACTGGGCCGTGGCTTGCTTGTCGACGATGGCGCGCAAGAATTCACGGACGTCGTCGATGAGTTTTTGGCGCACGCGGTATACGCCATCGCGTCCCGCGATCTGCGCGTAGCGTTCGAGCGGGGCGTCGGCGGTGATGGCGCCCACCTGCAGCGGACCGGTGGTCGATATCTTCCCGTCGTCGCCTTCGACATCCGCCTCGAGCGTCAACACCGGGGCATCCAGGCCGTAGCCGCTTTCCGGCGCGGCGGTCTCCGGCTCCGCGTGCGGCGCGGTCAGCTTCGAAAGCGCGTCGATGATGCGCTCCATCTCGCCCTGGCTCGACAGCGCCTTGCCCGCGGGCTGCTCGACCACCCAGAGTCCGTGAGCCTTCTTGAAGGCGTAGTCCTGTCCCTCGAACGCGAAGCGCAGTCCATTCGCCTTGGCCGGCAGGAAACGCATGAGGAATCGCGACCGGAAGTGCGCGTGGCTCACCATCAGCGGCTCGACCACAGACTTTGCGATCTCGTACACGGGGCCCTGGTCCTGCTTGGCATAGTACTTTTCCGGGTCGTCCGGATGCGGCTTCAGCAGAATCTCTGCCGGCGCGCCGCCCGTCTTCGGGTGCAGCACGAGGCGCCACTCCGGCGCGTCGAGGCCGTACTGCGCGGGCTCGCCCTCGAGGTACTCGTCGCCCCGCGCATTCTTCAGCGTGCCGATATAGGCCGACACCGCGTTGTAGTCGGTGATGAACCCGGGATCGTTTTCGACCTTCCATCCGCCGCCCGCATCAGTAATCGAGAAGGACTCCGTGGGACCGCTGATTTCGATTTGGTTGAACTCGAGCGCCTGGCGGGTCAGCAGGCGGCGTTCCTGAAAGTCCAAGGGCGACTTGGGAATCAATGTGATGACCTGCGCGTCGATCACGAATACGCCTTCGCGGTCGGGACGCTGCACAAACACGCCACCATTTTCCTCGGTGATGAACCCGAAGAGGAAGGTCTGCGCCTTGCCGTCCTGGTTGTCGGTCAGCGTGACGCGGAAGCTGGCGGGCTTGAGGCCGTAGTCGGAAAGGTCCTCGGGATTGTCCACGAAATTGCGGCCGACCGCGAATTGCAGTTCCTTGACGATGCCGTCCACCACGTCCTGGTTGGCCATGGTCTGCCAGGGTTCTTCCAAGCGCCAGACATCGTCGGCAGAATCACGCACGGCAATGATCGGCGTCGATTCTTCGCCCACCGCAGGCGGATTCTCCAGCGTCTCGTCGCCTCGCCCGGTCCAGATATGCGCGAACTCGAAGCGGACGATCGTGGCGTCGCGATCATCCACGGTGAAACGGTTGCGCAGGTCATCGAGCGGACGGTTGAGCTCGAAGAATTGGTCCTTGTGAATCAGCAGCAGCCGGTCGTCGTTCAGCAGCGCGTAGCGGTTCTCCTGTGTCGGCTCCAGCGAACCGAACTTCAGGTCGATGGCCTCGTCGCCCGCCGTGGCTTCAAAGGTCAGCGCGGGCACGTCGAGCCCATAGTCCGCCAGATTCAGTCCAGCCAAATCGATGTCGCGCTGCTGCAACAGCCCGGCCAGGTTGTGCGCCACGCGATCCCACATCATCGGAAATGGCGCGATGGTGGCGTTCGGCTCGACCATCTTCCATGCGCCGCCGGGCTCGCGCTCGGCCACGCTGGCCGCCTCGCCGATGCGCTCGATTGAGATCCGTGTCACGGCGTCGGGCTTGAACGTGAAGAGCTGTTTGGCCTGCTGCTGCTCCACCACGTCGACGACGCGCTGGTATTGCATGCCGAAGTAGGCGCCGGTGAGTACGACGAACGCGACGAACAGGCCGAGGGTCACGCGCCAGTTCATTGATTGCGGCCTCGCAGCAGGTACACCGCGGCACCGGCCGCCGCGAAGAGTTGCATAGTCAGCAGGCACGACACCCACAGCACCACCCGGCGCTGCGTGTCATCCAGCATCAGGGGTGGATCGCTCACGCCCGACGGCCGGATGGCGATGAGATCTTCGGACTCGCTCAGCCATGCGAAGGCGTTCAGCAGAAAGTTGATGTTGCCGGGGAACGTCACTTGTCCGTTGGCCGCGAAGGAAGAGTTGCCGATCACCACGACGCGCGCGTCGCGCGGGCGTCCGTCTTCCACTTTCGATTCACGCTCGCGGGCCGCCGCCACCACGAGCGGCAGGGGGCCCTTCGCTTCATCCGGATCGATGACCGCCGTGCCCTCTTTCTGCAGTTCCACCAGACGGGTCTCGCCCCAGGTGGCGGGCAGGGTCCGCACGATTTCGAGCGCGGCCACGTTCTTCGGTTTGTCCTCGGCCACCGACACCGAACGGCTGGCCTGCCAGGCCATCAACTGGTCGAAGCCACGCGTGATGGGGTGCTCGGCGTGGTACGAACCGCGGTAGGCCGGCGGCATCTCGTCGATGTCGAGATAGGGCGTCTGGTCGAAATCGAGCTTGGTCTCGAAGCGGTTGTCGCCCGACTCGGAGAGCACGAGGTCGCTGTCGATGGCGATACCGAAGCGCTCGCGCAACCACGGACGCAGGAATTCGCGCTGCGCCAGGCCGTGGTCCACCCGGACCCAGGGGTCCAGCAAAAAGAGCATCCGGCCGCCGCGCTCGACGAAGTCGTCCAGCGCCGCAATCTCGTCCTGCCGCAGATCGCCCTTGGGGTTGTTCACCACCAGGATGTCGGCATCCTCGGGCAGCGTCGGGTGGGCCGTGCCGATGCTCAGCGGTTCCACCTGATAGGATTCGCGCGTGAGGATTTCCAGAATGCCGCCCGCACCCGCCGGGGTCTTGCTGTCCTGCAGATCGCGCTCGTCGTGGCCAGTCAGGTAATACACCTTCGGCTCGGCGTCGCGCAGCACGTTGATGAGCGCGTTCGTGAAGTCGCGTTCTTCCAGGCGCGGGCTTCCGCCCTGCAGGGTGATTACCCGCTGCCGCGATCCCGACTTGATAACGATGGTGCCTTGCGGCGATGCGAAGTTGATGCCCAGATCTTCCATCGTCGCCACCGCCACCTGTGGATCCTGCACTTCCCACTGGAGCAGCGGGGAGTATTGCTGGCACTGGGCGACGAAGCGCTCGGTCTTTTCCTTGCCGATGTTCGCGAGCTCATCGTCCACATTCAGGAAGAAACCAATGACGCGGACTTCCTGATTCATGCTTTGCAGCACCTGAATGGTTTGCGGGGCCAGTTCGCGGCGGCCCTCGCGGGTCAGGTCCCAGCTCTGGTCGTTCGACTCGGCGAAGGCATAGGCCACCACGCAGATGCCCAGGAAAAACAACGACGACACGACGGCGTTGAGTCCGCCGATGGCACGGCCTTCGAGCACCGAGCGCGCCGTGCCCGTCGTAAACAGCAGCACCAGCCAGGCCAACCCGGCAATGGCGGAACCCGCCAGCGAAAACAGCACGCCCGCGTTAAAGGGCGACTGGGTCCACGCCAGCAGGTTCAGCGCGGCGGCCAGCAGCGCTAAAGAGAGGATTCCGGCAATGCGATACATGGCGTGCTCCCCCTATCCGCGCCAGTGCCGGCTCTCGAGCGAGCGGAACGTAAGAAACACGAAGAACGCGCAGAAGAGCACGTAATAGGCGATGTCGCGGATTTGCAGCACGCCCTGCGCCATCTGCTCGGCGTGCGCGTCGATGGCCATTTCCTGCATCAGGTTGCGCACGATGCCGTAGATGATGGCAGCGGCCATCTTGAGCGCCTGCGGCCAGGCCTCGGGGGCCGGATACTGCGCGGGCAGGTCCTCGCTGATGGCGCCCGACACGAACAGCACCAGGAAGATGCCGAAGGTGATGGTGCCCGAAGTGACCTGATTCCGCATGGTGGACGAGATGAACATGCCCACCGAGAAGAACGAGGCGCCCATGAGGAACACGGTGATGGTGCCGAAGAGCAGCACGGCCGGCTCGACCGGGGCCAGCCAGCCCACGATGGTCAGGTCGATCGCCACCACCAGCAGCATTACCGCCAGCATGCCGAGCGAGGCGAGGTACTTGCCAAAGATGATCTCGCGATCGCGCAGCGGCAGGGTCAGCAGCAGCTCGATGGTGCCGCGGTGGCGTTCTTCAGCGAACAGCCGCATGGTGACCAGCGGCGCCAGAAACATGATGAGCGACCCGCAGAACACGAGCCACGGGCTCAGGAAGCTCTCCTCGAAATCCGGCACGGTCGGATAGCCGTGCATGCCGGGCGCCTGCGATATGCGCGCGTAGTTCAGCAGGGACAGCGTGAATGCCATGCCCGATATCGCCGCGAATACGGCGCAGATGACATAGCCGATCGGCGTCTGGAAGTAGGCGGCGAACTCACGGCGGAAAACGGCCCAGGTGTTTCTCATACCGGGGTCTCCGTGCCGCGTGCGATCACCTCGATGAAGACCTTCTCCAGCGATTCCGCCCCGCCGCCGCCGGTCAGGCGATCGATGCGATCCTCGGCCACGACCTTGCCCTGGTGGATAATGATGGCGCGGTCGCACACCATCGCCACTTCCGGTAGGATGTGCGTGCTGATCAGTACGGTGTGCTCGCCCCGCAGCGCCGATATCAGTTCGCGGATCTCCACAATCTGTTTGGGGTCGAGGCCTGCGGTAGGCTCGTCGAGAATCAGCACCGGCGGCGCGCCGAGCAGCGCCTGCGCCAGGCCCACGCGCTGCCGATAGCCTTTGCTGAGGTTGCCAATCTGGCGGCGGCGCATGTCGGTCAGTCCGCAATGCTCCATGGCCCGCTCGATGGCCTCTTTTCGGCCTCCTCCGCCCACGCCCTTCACCTGCGCCACGAAGCGCAGAAAGCCCAGCACGGTCATCTCGTCGTAGAGCGGCACGCGCTCGGGCATGTAGCCCACGCGGCGCTTCACCTCGATGGGGTGCTGATGCACCTCATGCCCGTCGATACGGGCGGTGCCGCTGCTGGCGGGGAAAAAGCCCGTCAGGATCCGCATCGTGGTGCTTTTGCCCGCGCCGTTGGGCCCTAGAAAGCCGACCACCTCGCCGCGGGCCACCGTGAAGGAAATGCCGCTGATGGCGGTAATACTGCCGTAGCGCTTTGTGAGGTTTTCGACGTCGATCATGAATTCAGGGTCTTCCGCATGGGAACCGAGACTATACACTTCCGTCCCGCTTGAACGAAAGTTGTCGCATTGGGGTTACAGTACTTAGACGACGAGCAGGATTTTCCCGGTCTAAGCAAGAACTGCCGACAGGGTTGCTCCAAAATGGAATCATTCTGTCAACAAATTTTTACGTCTTGGCGTATAATAGACGTGTCGGCGCAACGTTCGCTACAGTGCGGCGGTAAAGTTGCCGATACGGATAGCGACACGGCCGGGCCGATGACGCTACCCATGGCGATGATGGAGTCGGGGCACCCCTATGGGTGGTAATTGAAGTAGAGTGACGCGGTTTCGGGTTGCGCTGCCGGCTTACTTGGGGAAGGAAAGTTGGCATGTGCTATGCGTAGTGTGCAGACCGAGGCCGAGAAAGGCAGGTGCTGTATGAAAGTGAAATGTTGTGTTTGCGATAAAGTCCGGCGCGAGAGCGGCTGGGAAGTTCCCGTGGCGGGCGAGATGGCCGATGGCAACGTGAGCCATGGCTACTGTCCCGAATGCGCGGACACGGCGTTCCGGGAGATCCGGGCGCTGCGTTACGAGCGCGAGGCCTGCGCGAAGCTGGCCGCGAATCATTAAGCGTGCGGCTGCGGGGCGTCGGATAACAGCCGACCCTCCGGCTCGTGCGGCGGCGTAACCGCGCGGGCTGCGACGCCCCGGGCCGCACCATTGTTCAACCATGCGAAGCCGCTACTCCGGTAGCGGCTTTCCTTTGGTTTCGGGCATGAACCAGAGCACTACGAGGCCCAGCGCGAAGGCAAGCGACATGAAGGTGATCGCGTGCCGCAGGTCCATGCCGGGCATAGCCTTGAGCCACCCGGAGAGCAGCAGCATCGAACTCGCCGCGAGCCGTCCCCCATTGAAGCAGAATCCCGTGCCGGTCGATCGCAAGTGGTGGGGGAACAGCTCGGGGAAGTACACGGCGTAGCCCGCGTGCAGTCCCCAGGTGAAGAAGCCGTAGACCGGCAGCAGCGCGAGCAGGGTTCCATACGAGCCCGGCAGGTAGCAGGTGGCGGGGACGATGATCAGCGCGCCGATGTGGTAGAGGGCGAAGGCGTACTTGCGGCCGAGCAGCACGGCCAGCGGACCGAAGGCGAACATGCCGATTCCTGCTCCGATGGCCTCTACATTGCCGAACGCGAACTTCGCGCGCTCACCCGCCGCGGCAGCGTCTACCCCCGAACGAAGCAGAAACTCCCGCGCGATATCCTGCCCCGCCACGGTCACACCCCAGAAGGTACCCAGCCCGATGGCGGCCAGCAGCATGCCGGCCCACGCGCGTCCACGCCAGCGCGGGTCGGCGAGCAGTTCCCGGAAACTGCCAAGCCGGATGGTATGGCCTTCCGCCGCTTGCTTCCGGGCCTGTTCCCAGCTTTCGGGCTCGCGCACGCGCGAGCGCACCCAAAGCACCAAGAGCGCAGGGGCCACGCCCACGAGAAAGGCCACGCGCCAGTTGTCGCCCACGGCCAGCCCGACCCACGCCGCGAACCACGCCCCGAGAATGCTGGTTGAATGGAAGATGCCCGACATGTGCGCACGGGCGTGCTGCGGCATGACTTCGGCCACGAGCGACGCCGCCACCGCCCATTCGCCACCCACGCCCATAGCCACGAGAAAGCGCAGCGCCGCCACGTGCCACAACTCCGTGGCGAAATAGGTGAGCCCCGTAAAGACGGAATAGAACAAGATGGTGAGCGCCATGACCGGGCGGCGTCCCCAGCGGTCTCCCAGCCAGCCGAAGAGTATGCCCCCGAGGGTGCCGCCGATGAGAAAGGCCCCCAGCAGCACATCGCCCCAGTAACGCACCTCCGGGCTGCCTGCGGGCTGCTGCAGAATATCGACCAGCATCTGGTTGCGGGTCACGTTGAACAGCTGGCCCTCGAAGGCATCGAACACCCAGCCGGCGGAGGCGATGATCAGCACGATCCACTGGTAGCGGCTGACGCCCTGGTACCAGCGCGGTTCGGTACTACTGCTCACGCGAGGTCACCCAGTCCGGCGTTGCTGCCCGAAGCCACGGCCTCGGCGGCGCGCAGGCACATGGCCACCGACCACTTGCCGTCTTTGCCCGTGCAATGCACCGGGGCGCCATCGCGCACGGCCCGGGTCATCGAGTCAATCTGCTCGACGAGTTCGTACACCTCGCCGGTCGGCTTCTCGATGGGGACTTCATGAATCGTCTCGCCATCGAAATGCTTGAGGCCGTAGGTGGGGTGGAAGGTGCGATCCATCGCGCCGCTCCAGGTGGCCCAAAGGGCGCCAGTGGATCCCGTCAGCTTCACCACCTGATGGTGCTCGAAGGCGCTCAGTGTCTGCGAGATGACCGCGTAGCCGCCGCCGGGAAAGTCGACAAAGGCACTGAAGTTATCCAGCAACTCGGGGCGGGCGGCGTCACGCGCCTTGGCCCGGGCCGCCACGCGCGCGGGGTTTCCGACACTAGAGAAATACCACCGCGCGAGGTCGAAGAAGTGGATCGGCTCCTCGAGTATCCAGCTGCCCACGCGGTTCACGTCGTAGCGCCATCCGCCCGAGCCCTGCCGGTAGGGGCGCCGCCACAGCTCAATGAGTGCGTACTGGGGTTCGCCGATGGCGCCGGCGTCGACCATGTCCTTCACCTTGCCCCAGAGCGACGACAAGCGGAATTCGTGGCCGACGCAGAGCAGCCGTTCGGCATGTTCCGCCGCGCGGATCAGGTCATCGCAGTGCGCCTCGCAGAGGGCCATGGGTTTTTCCAGCAGCAGGTGCTTACCCGCCGCCAGCACGGCCAGCCCGACTTCGTGGTGCAGGTCGGTCGGCAGGACGACATCGACGACATCGATATCGGGACGTTTCAGCAGCTGGCGGAAGTCGCCCAGCACCTCGATCCCAGGATGAGCGACGCGAGCGGCTTCCTGACTGGCTTCCGAGCGCGCGGCGATGGCCACCAGTTCTGCGCCCGGACACTCCGTGATCGCGCGCGCATGGTGGCTGCCCCAGGCGCCGAAGCCGATGAGGCCGTATCGCACGGGCCGCGCCGCGCTCATGGAATCGACCGGCCCTGGGCGGCGGCCCAGAGTTCGAACCAGTGCTGCCGCTCAAGGAGGATATCGTGACTCGCGGCGGCGGACTGGATGCGCTCGAGACGATTGGTGCCAATGACCAGCTGCGGCTGCGAGGGCAGCGCGGCCACCCAGGCCAAGGCAATCTGCTCGGGGGTGGCGCTGTATTCCGCAGCCACGGATTCCAGCGCGGCGCGCGTGCGCACGGCGGCCTCGGTTTCGCCGAAGAGCCGTCCGCCTGCCAGTGGGGACCACGCCATCGGATGCACGCCGAAGGTCTGGCACTGGTCGAGTGTGCCGTCGAAGAGCGCGTCCATGTGCAGCAGGCTGATTTCCACTTGATTGGTCGCCGGAGGCGCCCCGAGGAATTCCGTCAGCAGCGCGTACTGGTGTGTCGAATAATTCGATACGCCCACGCTGAGCACCTTGCCCGAGTCCATCACGCGCACGAGTCCCTCGGCGGTTTCCTCTGCGCTCGTAAGCCAGTCGGGCCGATGGATGAGCAGCAGGTCGATGCGGTCAGTCTGCAATTCGCGCAGCGATCGGTCGACACTGTATTCAATCCAGGCCGGCGTCGCCTCATAGTGTTTCACACGCGTGGAGGGCAGGGCGGCATTGGGCACCTTGATGCCGCACTTGGTAACGATTTCCATTTGGTCGCGCAGTTCCGGCGCCTCGGCCAGGGCCTTGCCGAAGAGCCCCTCGCAGGTGTACCCGCCATAGATGTCGGCGTGGTCGAAGGTGGTGATACCCGCCTCGAGACAGGCGTCGATCTTCGCGCGCACGCGGGCGGGCGCAGCGCCCTCGGGGTCGTCGGCGAGACGCCAGACGCCGTAGGCGATGGCAGAAAATTCCGGCGCACCGGGCGCAATGGGAAAGCGGCGCATGGCTCAGGCTCCTGCAGTGGCGGCACGCCGGCCGCGGGCCACCGAGGCCAGAATGCGGCGCGGCGGCGTAAAGGGGTTGCGCGAATGCATCGCGAGGTGATTGTCGACCAGCAGCACGTCGCCCTTAATCCAGGGCACGGCGACCTTGGTGCTTTCCATGAACCCGGCAATGCCCATCATCGCGTCGTGGTCTACGGGGCTGCCGTCGCCCAGCACAATCGCCTTGGAGGGGTCGTTCCGCGAATCGACCCAGCCCAGGTACGCTGCGACCATCGCGTTAAAGAAGGTTTTCTTGCCCGTGCGCGGCTCCATCTTGACGGCGGGCAGCACGGCGGTGATGGTTTTCAGGTTGCCATTATCCAGCCATTCCCAGCTGGTGCCCTGCTCAAGCATGCGGGTCTCGGCGCCCTCGCGGGTGTCGGTCTGATAGGTGGATTTCCAGCTGCGGCCGATGGCCGACGAGGGGTCGTCTTCCTCGGGCAGGATGCGAACATACCGCACTCCCAGTTCCTCGACGCGAGCCATGAACTCCGGATAGGTCTCCGAAGCGTACCGATACACCTCGTGGGAAAGGATGATCGGGGTCTCGCCGCCGTCTGCCGCCGGGACATCGCAGCAGAAGACGAGATACATCGGCGGGTTCGGCACCTGCGCCATCTCGTGATGGAACGGAATCGGCTCGGAAGGCGGGGCCTCGTTCGCCGTGAGCACCTTGTCGCCGGCCACCTTATTGCGCACGGCCGCGCCGCCGATGTACGGCATGTTTTCCAGGTCCAGCGATTCCACCACGGCGGCGAAGTCCTCGGGGGTATTCACGGCGTAGCCCCGGAAGAGTATCGCGCCGTGTTCCTGCACGTGCTCGAAAACGGTGTCGCGGTGCTCCTGTATCCACGCGCACAGGGAATCTGTTGAAGTTTCCCCGGCGGCGGCCGCCCAAACCAGCGGAAAGGCCTTTCCATCCACCGTGCTCTGCTCTGGAATCTCTATCGAATGCGGCGAAGCCATCGGGAACGTTCCTTGCAAGTTACCCAGATGCGCCCACGCGGCGCAGTTCTCGAACATAGCATGCCCATTCGCGACGCGCAAGACGGAAACGAAAAAGCGCGCCGCAGGCTTGCGGCGCGCTTTCAAGGCCGGCAAGGCGATGCCCCGCTCCGACCCGTCGCGTGATGACTTCCTTGTCCGCCCCTAAATGGACCTCCGTGTCCGGGCGACGCGCTCTTACTATCGGCACATGGCGCCAGAGCTTGAGCGATCAGGCGCGCATCACGCATTCGTAGTGCTCCACCATGGGGAAGGGATCGTAGAAATGGTGCAGCAGGGCCTTCCACTGCTGGTATTCGGGCGAGCCGCGGAAGCCCTCAGTGTGGTGTTCGAGCGTTTCCCACTCCACCAGCAGCAGGTATCGGGCGGGGCGTTCGATGCAGCGCTCCAGCCGGCACGAGCGGCAGCCCGGCATCGAGGCGATAATCGGAAGCGCCTGCGCGAAGGCCGCCTCGAATTCGGCTTCGCGGCCGGGGATAACGTCCAGGGGGGCGGATTCGAGAATCATGCTGCTGCTCCTGCGGTTTTGGTGCTACCGATGCCATCCGCCATGCGCACCAAAAAGAACCGCGCCGGACTCGCGAGGAGCCCGGCGCGGTAAGAATCAGTCTAGCGCAAACGGCCTAGTGGTGGTCGTCGTGCGCGGGTTCGGCCTTCTTCTTCTCGGGGATGTCCGTCACGAGGCACTCGGTCGTGATGATCATCGTGGCGGCCGACACGGCGTTCTGCAGCGCGCAGCGGATCACTTTCGCCGGGTCGATGATGCCGGTCTTAACCAGGTCCTGCATCTCGCCGGTGGCGGCATTGAGCCCGTTGCTGCCCTTGGCGGCTTCCACCGCCTTCACCACCACGGGGCCTTCGAGGCCGGCGTTGTTGGCGATCTGCGCCAGCGGGGCCTGCATGGCCTGCAGCACGATGTCGCGGCCGACGGCCTCGTCGCCCTCCAGCTTGAGGGTCGACACGAAGGCACGCGCGCGGATCAGCGCCACGCCGCCGCCGGGCACCACGCCTTCCTCGATCGCGGCGCGCGTCGCGGCCAGCGCGTCGTCGGCGCGATCCTTCTTTTCCTTCAGCTCGACTTCGGTCGCCGCGCCGACCTGAATCACCGCCACGCCGCCGGCCAGCTTGGCCAGGCGTTCCTGCAGCTTCTCGCGGTCGTAGTCGGACGTCGTGGCTTCGATGTTGCGGCGGATCTGCTCGCAGCGGCCAGTGATGTCCTTCTTCTTGCCCGCGCCCTCGATGATCGTGGTCTTGTCCTTGTCGATCTCGATGCGCTTGGCGCGGCCCAGCTGGCTCAGTTCGACCTTGTCGATCGAGGCGCCCAGCTCTTCCGAGATGTACTCGCCGCCGGTGAGGATGGCGATGTCGCGCAGGATGTCCTTGCGGCGGTCGCCGAAGGCCGGGGCCTTCACGGCGGCCACGTTCAGGATGCCGCGCAGGCGGTTGATCACCAAGGTGGCCAGCGCCTCGCCCTCAATGTCTTCCGCGATGATCAGCAGCGGCTTGCCCGCTTCGGCCGTCTTCTGCAGCACGGGGATGATGTCCTGGATGCTGCTGATCTTCTTCTCGTAGCAGAGCACGTAGGCGTCGGAAAGCTCGACCTTCATGGTCTGCGGCTTGTTCACGAAGTGGGGCGAGAGGTAGCCGCGGTCGAACTGCATGCCGTCCACCAGCTGCACTTCGGTCTCGAGGCTCTTGCCCTGCTCGATCGTAATCACGCCGTCGTCGCCGACTTCCTCGATCGCCTTCGCGATGAATTCGCCGATCGTCTCGTCGCCGTTGGCAGAGACGGTGGCAATCTGCTTCACTTCCTCGCGGCTCTTGATCTTCTTGCTCGATTTCGCCACGGCTTCCACGGCGGCTTCCACCGCCTTGTCCATGCCGCGCTTGAGGTAAATCGGGTTGCTGCCGGCGGTCACGTGCTTGAGGCCCGCGTGCACCATGGCCTGGGCCAGCACCGTCGCCGTCGTCGTGCCGTCGCCCGCCGTGTCGTTGGTCTTGCTGGCGGCTTCGCGCAGCATGCGCGCACCCATATTCGGGAAGCCCTCGGGCAGATCGACAGCCTTCGCCACCGTCACACCGTCTTTCGTGATGCTCGGCGCGCCGAAGGACTTTTCAATCAGCACGTTACGGCCCTTCGGTCCCAGTGTCGCCTTGACCGAATCGGCCAGCAGATCCACACCTTCGAGCAGGGCTATCCGAGCTTCCTGTCCAAACAGGAGTTGTTTGGCCATGGTTCTCTTCTCCTTAGCGGTTGATAGGAAACAACTTACGCGCCTCGGCTCCCGCGGCGCTACCCGTGTTAGCACTCCCTTGGAATGAGTGCTAACAGCCGAAGGATAGCACAAGAGTAGACCCGAGTCAAGGGGTGGAACGACTTACAGCGGCGCGACATCGCCCGGGTGGAATCGCGAATAGCCGATGCCGGATATTCGTTGTCCCTTGGGTACCTCAGAAGGAGATTCTTCCATGCCGCAGCCCCCGTTACTCCCCGTTATCGACTGGTCCAAGGTATTTACTTCCGGTGTCGAATTCGAGGCTTGGCTCTCTCTCGCCGAGTATCCGGAACGCGCCGGGGCCATGCGGGAAGCCGCGCTGCAGCAGCCCCTCGAACCCGCCGCCGAGGCCCTGGCCGCCAGTCTGACGCGTACGGTGCACGTCGTCGCCATTGCGGAAGACTGGTGCGGCGATGTCGTGCGGCATGTGCCGGTGCTCCAGCGCCTGGCCGCGGCGTCGGGCGGCAAGCTGCAGGTGCGCTACATCGGCCGCGCGCAGCACCTCGACCTCTTCGCGCGCTATCTCACCAACGGCGGCGAGGCGATTCCCCAGTTCATCTTCCTCAATGATCAGTTCGTCGAGTGCGGCCATTGGGGTCCCATGCCTGAATCCGGTAAGCGCCTCATCGCCCGGGGCAAAGGCGCCGGCAACGTCGGCGCCGCCCGCCAGAAGGTCAGCGCCCTCTACGCCGCCGACCCCGACAAGCGCGAGGTGGTGCAGGAACTCTGCGCGCTCATCGAAACGGCCGTGTGCATAGAACCGTAGGGTGGGCCTCGGCCCACCTCATAGACGGTCCGCTTTCGCGGCGACTTCTTCTGCAGTGAGGCCGAAGAGCGGGGGAGTGGGGACGCCGAGCACGCCGAGGGCGGTGTAGAGCTGGCCGCGGTGGTGGATTTCGTGTTCGGTCATGGCGCGCATCCATTTCCATCGCGTGATGGGGGCGTCGCCGGGCGTGATGCACTTGGCCTGCAAATCGTCGTCGGAGAAGCCCCGCAGAATGCCAAGCGTTTCCTCGTGCATCTGGGTCAGGTAAGCGACCACCGCGTCGTAGCCCTCGGCCAGTTCGGGACCGCATCCAGCGTAGCGCGAGGGTTCGCCTTGCAGCGTCTCACCATACATCCAGCGTTCGATGGTGCCGAGATGGCGGACAATATCGCCGAGGCTCCACTTGCCGTCGGCGTAGCGCCATTCAATCCTCTCGGGCGGAATGCAGGCCACCACCTTCAGCGTACGCTGGCGTAACTTGCCGTAGTAGTCGATGAATACCGCCGCGCTGCTGATTTCCATAGCCGTCTCCTCAAAGGGTTCCGCCCATGCTTATAGCATGCGCAGGAGGAGCGGCGGTCGCTCAGGCGTTCAGGAGGTCGGCAACGGCCTTGGGGCTGCGGGTGTCCATCAGCTTCTCGTAGAGCCCATCGCCCTTGCGGAGCGCGCCCATGACCTGGGCGAGCGTGCGGAGGTATTCCTTGTCCGCGCCATCGGGCGTGGCGAAGAGCACCATCACGTGTACGGGCTCGTTGTCCAGCGTGCCGTAGTCGATGCCCTTGGGGGCGATGCCGACGCCGACGATGAGGCTGGCGACGGCCTTGAGGCGCACGTGGGGAATGGCCACGCCGCCGCCGATGCCGGTGCTCATCACCGACTCGCGCTCGAACACGGCGCGTTCGAAGGCGCCTGCGTCGGTGATGGCCGGATGCTTGGCCATCACGCCGATCAACTGCTCGAGGGCGTCGTGCTTGGAAGTACCGCCCTTGACGATCGTCACGAGGGCCGGGTCGATGTCGAATCCGAATACGCTCATGGTCCGCTTACCGCCTTCAATCCGCCTACGCGAATTCCATCTTGGGGAGATTATCGCGCATGCGCTGCAGGGCTTCATCCAGCCGCGCCTCGCCGATGGTGAGCGAGAAGCGCACATAGCCCTCGCCGTTCTTGCCGTAGGCCGCGCCGGGGGCGATGACCACGGCACACTTTTCCAGCATGAAGTCGCAGAATTCCGCGCTGGTGAATCCCTTGGGCACGGGCACCCAGAGGTAGAACGCGCCCTTCGGCGGCTCGTTCTTCCAGCCGAGTTCCTTGAGCGTGGCGATTACCTTGTCGCGGCGGCGGCCGTAGAGCTCGAGCATCCGGTCGATGTCCGCGTCGCACTCGTCCAGCGCGGTGATGCCCGCGTACTGCACGGCGTTGAACACGCCCGAGTCGGTGTTGGCCTTGCTCGTGGCGATGGCTTTGACGATGTCCGGGTTGCCGCTGGCCATGCCGATGCGCCAGCCCGTCATGTTGTAGGGTTTGGACAGGGAGTTCAGCTCGACGCCCACTTCCTTCGCGCCGGGGGCGTTGAGGAAGCTGAGGCGCTCCACGCCGAACACGACCTCGCTGTAGGGGTTGTCGTAGCAGAGGACGATGTCGTTCTCGCGAGCGAAGGCGACGAGGTCGTTCAGGAAGGCCCGCGTGGCCACGGCGCCGATCGGGTTGTTCGGATAGTTCAGGAACATGGCCGTGGCCTTCTTCGCCACGTCCGAGGGAATCGAGCCGAAGTCGACCAGGTAATCGTTCTCTTCCTTCAGCGGCACGTCGTACGGCGTGGCATCGACGAACCAGATGCCAGGGCGGTAGCCCGGATAGCCGGGGTCGGTCACCAGCACGGTGTCGCCCGGATTCACCACCGCCATCGCGAAATGGTGGCAGCCTTCCTTCGAGCCGATGAGCGCGCAGATTTCATTCGCGGCGTTCAGGTCCACGTCGTAGCGGCGCTTGTACCAGCGGGCCACGGCCTCGCGGAACGACAGCATGCCCCATTCCTCGTCGGTGGGGTAGCGGTGGTTCTCGGGGTCCTGCGCGGCCGCGCAGAGCGCGTCGATAACGGGCTGCGGCGTCGGGTCCACCGGATCGCCGATGGCCAGGCTGATCACGTCCACGCCCCGCTTCTTCGCGTCGTTGATCTTGTTCCGCAGCGTCATGAACAAATACGGCGGGATCTTTTTCAAACGGTCGGCGGTCTGCATGGGGTCTCGTCCTTTAGGCATGATGATACAGCAAAGCGGCGCGCGGCATCCCCGGATTCCCTCTCGCAGGCCGCGCGCCAAAGCGGCAGATCTTACACCGGAGCCGGCGGGGATTCAAGGATACGACGGCCTCGCGCGGGGTCTAGGCCGCCCGGGGCGCACGGCAGATTGACTCGCGCTGCGGCTGTTTGCTACACTTCCGCCTCGTTGTGTACAGCGCAATCCTGTTGCGTCGTAGAAAGCCGGTGGCCTTCGGGCCTTAATCTTGCCTGCCGAGACCATGGGATACCTGCCTGGCCCGCGCGCTTAGCGCGGCCGTTTAAAAGGTGTGTATCTGTCCCGTGTCGCCCGGAAGGCCGACACGGGACAGTTTTTTTGTCTCATCCGAGAGGAGGTGAACGCACTTGCCAACCGCAGAAAAAATCGCGACCGTAGCCGAGATCAAGGCGCGGCTCGAAGAGAGCGAAATCGCTATCGCCACGCAGTATGTGGGCATCAACGTGGAAAACGTCACGGCGCTCCGCAAGAAGCTGCGCGAAGCCGGCTGCGAGTACAAGGTGTACAAAAACAACCTGACCCGCCTGGCGCTCCGCGAGCTCGACCTGGAAGGCGCCGCCGACTACATGGAGGGGCCGACCGCCTGGGCCTTCTCGAAGGACCCGGTAGCCCCCGCCAAGGTGCTGAAGGAATTCGCCGAGACCGTGAAGTTCGTCAACGTGCGCGGCGGCGTGCTGAGCGGCAGCGTGGTAAGCGACGCGCAGGTGAAGGCTCTGGCCGACCTGCCCTCGCGCGAACAGCTGCTCGCGCAGGTGGTGGGAACCATCGCAGCGCCGCTGCAGAACCTGCTCGGCGCCCTCAATGGCGTGCCGCGCAACCTGGTCAACGTTATCGACCAGATCCGCAAGCAGAAGGAAGAGGGCGGCGCCGCGGCCTAGGGCCCGGTCCGTATGCTTTAGAACACCCCCGGGATTCGAACCCGAGACCGAAACAAAGGAAATGGAACAATGTCCGACAAGCTGAATGGAATTATCGATAGCATCGCCGAACTGTCGGTGCTGGAACTGAGTGAACTGGTGAAGGCCCTCGAGGACAAGTTCGGCGTGACCGCTGCTGCCCCGATGGCCATGGGCATGATGCCGATGATGGGCGCTGGCGCCGGCGCGGCGGCCGAAGAAGCCGGCCCGACCGCTTTCGACGTGATCCTGAAGGACCACGGTTCGCAGAAGATCCAGGTCATCAAGGTCGTGAAGGAAAGCGCCGGCCTGGGCCTGAAGGAAGCCAAGGCGCTCGTCGACTCACTGCCGGCCGCCGTGAAGGAAGGCGTCACGGAAGCCGAAGCCAACACGCTCAAGGAAGCCCTCGAGAGCGCCGGCGCGGTGGTCGAGCTCAAGGGCGTTTAAGTCCTTACCGCATCGCGATTCGTATTCAGCCGCCCGGGCCTGCGCCCGGGCGGTTTTTTGTTTATCGCCGCCACGGCTTGACCCCGCGCCCCTCCGCCGACAGAATGGGTCCGGGCATCCCGATTCGCCGGAAGGAGGTATCCATGTTCCGATTCGCAGCTGTTGTGCCGCTGCTCCTGACCCTATTGACCGCCGCGTGCGCAGGCGCCGAGGGGAACGAAGCGCTCGAAGCGCGGCCGGCGCAGCCGATTCCGGCGCATCCCCGGCTGCTGCTGGGCGAAGGCGGCTTTGGCGCGGTGCAGGCGAAGCTGGACGCCGACCCCGCGCTACAGGCCGTGTGGGAGTTCATTCGCAAAGAGGCCGACGCCGTGCTCGACGCGGCGCCGGTGGAGCGCATCAAGACCGGCAAGCGGCTGCTGAGCGTTTCGCGCACCTGCCTGCAGCGGGTGGGCTACCTGGCGCTGGCGCACGGCCTGACCGGCAACGAGGCCTACGCCCGCCGTGCTGAGCAGGAGATGCTGGCTGCGTCGGCCTTTGAGGACTGGAACCCCAGCCACTTTCTCGATGTGGCCGAAATGACGGCCGCGCTGGGCATCGGCTACGACTGGCTGTACGATGCCCTGACGCCCGGGGCGCGCGATACCATCCGGGCGGCCATCCTGTCGAAGGGACTCGAGACTTCTTTTCCCGGCGGCGGCTGGGTGCGTACCGACAACAACTGGAACCAGGTCTGCCACGGCGGCCTGGTGCTGGGCGCGCTGGCCGTGATGGAAGACGCGCCGGAGATCGCGAAGCAGACCATCGAGCGCGCCATCGAGTACGTGCCGATTGCCATGAAGGAATACGAGCCCGACGGCGTGTATCCCGAAGGCCCGACCTACTGGGCCTATGGCACCACGTACAACGTGCTGCTCATCGCGGCGCTCGAGTCGGCCCTCGGCAGCGCCTTCGGCCTCGATGCACACGCAGGCTTCATGGCCTCGCCCGAGTTTTACCTGCACGCCACGGGGCCGCAGCGCACGTTCTTCAATTTCTCCGACTGTGGCCTGAACGCGAAGATTACCCCGGCGATGTTCTGGTTCGCCAAGCGGCTGAACAATCCCTCGTTGCTGTGGTTCGAACGGCAGGTGCTGGAAGCGGGCGACGTGGATCGCGACCGCATGCTGCCCTTCCTGCTTGCCTGGGCGTCCGACCTCGACGCGGTGACAGCGCCCGGCGCGCGCAATTGGCAGGGCGATGGCCGCACACCCGTTGCGCTGATGCGCAGCGGCTGGGACGACACTGCCACGTTTGCCGGCATCAAGGGCGGCTCGCCGGGCAGCAACCACGCGCACATGGACATCGGCTCCTTCGTGCTCGACCGCGGCGGCGTGCGGTGGGTCGAGGACCTCGGCATGCAGGACTACAACAGCCTCGAGACGGCGGGCGTCGATCTCTGGAACCGCAAACAGGACAGTCAGCGGTGGGACGTGTTCCGCATCAGTAACCTCAGCCACAGCACCCTCGTGGTCGACGGCCAGAAGCAGGTGGTGAAGGGCCACGCACCCATCGTGCGGTTCTCCGGCGAGACCGACGCGCCCTTCGCCCTCGTCGATCTGGGTCCCGTGTACGAAGGCCAGCTCGCCGCCGCCGAACGCGGACTCGCGCTCCGCGGCGATCGCGTTGTCGTGCAGGACGAGATTACCGCGCCCGACCATGCCGTAACGGTCCGCTGGGGCCTGGTCACCCGGGCCGAGGCCGCGGTGGATGCGGAGCACCCCGGCACGGCGACGCTCGAACAGAAAGGGCAGACCCTGACCGTGCAGGTTCAAGAGCCCGCGGACGCCCGAATCGCGATTCTCGACCTCGAGCATCCGCCCCACGATTACGACGCGCCGAATCCCGGTGTGCGGATGGTGACCTTCGAAATCACGCTCGAACCCGGCGCGCAGGCCACGCTCGCAGTCACGCTCGACACCGCCGATGCGGCCGGCGCCGAATGGACGCCCGCGCCGCTTTCAGCGTGGTGATTTCGCGAATCCGCACTTACGAGCGTCTCGATTTCCTGTGGTATACTCCGCGGGTTTTCGTGCGTGTTCCTACTGCGGAGTTATCGCAATGACGAACGAGGAAGCGAAAGAGCTCTACACTGCCGCGACCGCCAAGCTGAAGGCGGGCGATGCCGTGGGGGCGCTGGCCCTGCTGGACGAGCTTGATGCGGCGCGGCCGAATTCGCGTCAGGTGACCTATCACCGGGGGCTCTGCCTGGCACGGCTCGACCGGATTGTGGAGGCGGACGACTGCCTCGCGAAGCTGCGCGGCAAGCTGGAGGCGGACAAGCTGGCCGACCTCGAGGCGGCCATCAGCGCCAAGCGCGCGATGGCCAAGAGCGCCGATTCCGCCGTTTCATCGACGCCCCCGCCGGCGCCTGCACGAACCGCGGCCCAGCAGAATGTCTTCGCCGTCGAGTCCACCTTTCCCGTGAGCACGACCGAGGCCACCGTGACCGGTCACGTGGAGTCCGGGTTGTTCCACACCGGCGATACCGTCACGATCACGACCGACTCCGGCAAGCCGGTGCTGGCGCCCATTCGGCGCATCGGCACGGCGGACGCCCCGCTGAAGCTCGTGCGCGAGGGCCAGAAGGCGGTGTTGCTGCTCGAGGTCGAGCCGCACTATGTCCGCACCGGTGGCAAGCTGATTTCGCAGGCGCAGGAGGATGCCTACGCCAAGACGATGATGGTGGACACCGCCGGGGGCGCGCCGAAGCCGGCCGAAGAGGCCGGCGGCGACTTGATGAAAATCGAGCGAGAGATTAAGGCGGGCCGCTACGACGAGGCGCTTGAGGCGCTCGAGCCGTATCTGGTGGTGAACGACAACAGCAAGGCGGCGCACCGGCTCATGGCGCGCGTCTATCTCGATTCCAGCGACCACCGCGACACGGCCAAGGCGCTCAAGCACATCCAGCGCGCGTACGAACTGGGCGGCGCGAACGACCCGGCGGTCATCGATACGCTGGCGGCGGCGATGGGCGAAAACGGCGAGGGCGACCACGGCCTGCGGTTTCTCGAGCGTCAGGCCGAAAACGTGACCGACCCCACGGCCCGCGCCGCGATTGCCAACCGCGTGCTGGAATACCGCCAGCGCTACAAGCTGGGCCACGTGTGGGAGTTCAGCGATTCCTATGGGGACGTCGTGTTCGAGACCAAGGACCTGGCGGAGGCCGCGGCCGCGCTCAAGCGCAACACCATCCCGCGCGACGGCAAGGTGCGGCGCGACCGGGTGGGCGAATGGCGCGACATCGAAACGGCGCTCGCGGGGCAAAGCGCCGAGATAGCGGCCATCTTCAAGCCCGCGCCCGCGGCAGGCGGCGTGCCCGTGCTCGCCGTGGCGGCGGTGCTCGCGGTGCTGGCCCTGGCCGCCGCGGCCTTTTTCCTGATGCGCTGATTCCGCGCAACCTTTGGCCGGATTGCCGGGTCTAGGGGAGTGATCCCCGACCGGCCGCTCCGCCGCTTTCCCAAATGATTCACGGCAAAGGTAGATTCTCCATGCGTATTCCCCGTTCGCTCACGCGCGTTGTACTCGCCCTGCTTCTGCTAATCGCCATCGCCACGGCCTGGTGCGGTTCGCTGCCCCTTCGGGCGCTGCCGCTCGACGCGCCCCCCACGGCGTTCTCTGGCGAGCGCGCGCTCGCGCTCAGCCACCGCTTCGCCATCGAGCCGAGACCGCGCGGGGGCGAGGCGGCCGCCCGCGGCCGCGACTTCATCGTCCGCACGCTGCAGGAATACGGCGTCGAGGTCGAGATTCAGCGCGACCCGGTCAACCACGGCATGAGCGTGTCTTTCGTGGAAAACGTGCTCGGCCGCATCAAGGGCACGGATAGCACGCAGACCTTCGGCATGACCGCGCACTACGATTCGGTGGCCTGGGGACCGGGCGCGGCCGACGACGGCGCGGGCGTGGTGGTGATGCTCGAGGCCGCGCGCGCGCTGAAGTGCGGCCCGCCGCTCAAGCACGACGTCGTGTTTGTCTTCACCGGCGACGAGGAGGGCGGCGGCAACGGCTCGGTGAAGAGCCTGTCGCATCCCTGGCTGAAAGACCTCAACGTGATGCTCGGGCTCGAGGGCCGCGGCGACTGGGGCACGGCCTTCATGTTCGAGACCAGCGAGGGCAACCTGCCGCTGATGTACGAACTGCAGAAATCCGGCGCGCCCTCGGTGTCCAATTCGATCATGTACCAGGTGCACCACCAGACGCCGAACACGACCGACTTCACGCACATGGCGAAGAACGGCGCGCTGGGCTACAACGTGGCCTTTGTGGGCGGGCTGGGTTATTACCACACGGCGAACGACAAGCCCGACCACGTGAGCCCCCGCACCCTGCAGCACCAGGGCGAATACGCGATGGCGCTGGTGCGGCACTACGACGACGGCGGCCCCAAGATCGAGAAGGGGGAGGACGCCGTATTCTTTAACACGCTCGGCCACCGGCTCGTGGTGTACCCCGCCAGCTACTCGCGCATGTTCGCGATTATCGCGGGCGTGCTGGCGCTCATCGCCTTCGGCGTCGGCTTCTACACGCGGCAGCTGCGCATCGTAGCCATGCTGGGCAGCCTCGTGCTGACGGCTGTAACCGTCGCGCTCACGCTCGGCGTTGGCACGGGGCTCATCTGGCTTAGCTACAAGATTTTCTACGTGTACGTCATGTACAACGCGGTCTATTACCACATCGCCTTCATGCTTTTTGGTGCGGGCGTGTTCGTGCTGCTGCTGCATGCCGGCCGCCGCTGGCTTACGCCGGAGAACCTGCAGGGCGCGTTACTGCTCGTGCTTCTGTGTGCGGTCATCGGCATGGAAGCGAAGCTGCCCATCGCCAGCTACTCCGTGGCCTGGCCGCTCATCTTCGGCGCCATCGGCCAGATCGTTGCGTGCGCCATGCGCAAGGCCGGCCTGCCCCCGGGTGCCGCCGTGCTGGCGCAATCGGTCAGCGCACTGCCCATCATCTTCTTCCTGGTGCCCGGCATGGGCGCGCTCTACCACATGGGCGGCTCGCTGTCGCCTTCGGGCAATGCCGTGCTGCTGGTCATGCTGTGGGCCGCGCTGGCGCCCGCCCTGTGGCTGATTCTGGGCCACGCCGGCAATCGCGTGGCACAGGTCTGCCTGGCGCTGTTCGTGGTGGTGTTCCTCGCCGGATGGGCCATGCAGCGCTACACCGCCGAGAAGCCCAAGATGAACAGCCTCTCCTACGCGTTGAATCTCGACACCAACGAGGCGCGCTGGATTACCACGGATGCCAAGCCCGACGCCTGGGTGAGCCAGTTCATTCCGGCGGACCAGGCCACGACGAACGAATACGACGCGGTGCTTCCGGGCCGGCACGAGCGCTACTTGAACGCGCCCGCGCCCCTCATCCCCGCGCCCCGGGCATTCTTCACCGTACTGGAAGACAATACCGCCGACGGCCGCCGCTCGGTGGCGCTTGAATACCGCTGCATCCCCGATTCCGGCGAAGTCCGTTTCGATCTCGTGTCGCCGCATACGGTGCTCGCAGCATCGGTGGACGGCATGGGTGACGTCGTGGCCGACATGAGCGGCTGGCACCTGAGCGTGGGGTATCCGCCCTACGACAAGCGCATCGTGCTGCGCCTCACCGTCGATCCCGCCGTTACGGAGCCGCTGCGTCTGCGCGTTTCGGAGGACATCTTCACCCTGCCCGAACTCACCACCCTCGGCTACCGGCCGCGGCCCGACTGGATGATTCCCAAGCCCAACACCCTCGACTGGTGGGAATCGAATCACCAGGAATCGCACCACACCTACATCACGAAGACCTATTCGTTTTAGGGGGAAACGTCCCGGGAAGCTCGCGCCGCAGAGCGGCCGAAGATGCGTTACACCGCGGAGCGGTGTAACGAGGGACGGGGGAGATTTAGAAGGTCGCCCAGGCGACCGCCAATATGGCGAGGCCGCAGGAGAACTTGGCGATGATGCCGCCGATTTTTCCGACGAGCGCGCCGGTGCCGACCCAGAGGGCGCGGTTGAGGCCGGCGTCGTTCTGGAGGAATTCGTAGAGGGCGGCGGCCACGAAGGCGCCCGCGCAGGCGCCGACGAGCGTGCCGACGACCGGGAAGAGGGGGGTGCCCGCGATGGCGCCAAGGATACAGCCGACGAGCGCGGCGACCATGGCGCCGCGGCTGCCGCCGAAGCGGCTGGCACCGTAGCCCGCGAGCACGGTCTCGAGCACTTCGCCCAGCACGGCGAAGGCGAGCATGCCGCCGAGGCCCAGCAGGCCGAAGGGTACGAATCCGTAAAAGATCCACACGCCGGCCATCGCGCCGAAGATGAGCCAATTGCCGAAAAGGCCGACAAGGTTCAGTCCGAGCGAAACCAGCACGACCAGCGCGACAACGGTCCAGACGAGTACGGCGAGTGTGGTAGCCACGAGAAGTTTCCTTTAGCCGGGCGTTTCATGTAAGACGCCGGGCAGACTGGCAGGGTTTACACGCGGCGCGCGCGGATTATTCGTAACCCGCCTTGCGTAGTTCGCGACGGACCCGTTTCACCGCCTCGGCCAGCTGCTCCACCTTCGAGGCGTCGTCGGCGCGATTGAACTCGCTGTTCTCGAAGTGGATGGAAACCGGCCCGGCGAATCCGTGTTCGCGGAAGATGGCGAAGAAGCCGCTGAGGTCGACCATGCCCTCGCCGAGTGTACACCAGCGCGGCCGGCCGCGCTCGAATTCGAAGTCTTTCACCGCCAGCATCTTCACGCGCGGGGCCAGGGCGCGCGCCGTAATCGGCCAGTCGCCATAGGGGCCTTCCACCGTGGCGTGCCCCACGTCGAAATTCGAGCCGAGGTGCGGCGAGTCGATTTCGTCCAGCACGCGCAGCAAATCCCACAGCGGCGCGCCGAAGTTATTGCTGCCGGAATGATTGTGGTACCCCGCCGTCATGTTGTACTGCCCGGCCAGTTCCGCCAGCGAACGGAGGTCCTGGGCGAAGCCCTCCGCCTCGGCAATCGGATCGCCCTCGCCGGAGTACTTGTGTCCGCCGATGCGGAAGTGGCCGATGCCCTGCTCCGACGCGGCCATCAGGATCGTCTCCGCATCGGGGTCCTTGCCGCTCTTGAGGTTTGTCGTAATCATCGGCACCGACAGGCCCTGCGCCCGGAGCGCCTCGACCGCCTTCGGCAGGTTCTCCGCCACGTTCTCCGGCAGCACATGGCCACCCTCGCGCACGGTCAAGTCGATACCATCCAGTCCCACCTGCCGGCCCGTCGCAGCCAGTTGCGCGTAGTCCAGATGCTGGAAATGCTTCGAGAACACGCAGACTGCCGGCGCTCCAGCCGCCCTTGCGATGGGTGCCGTCCACGCCGAGGCGCACAGGGCCGCGCCGGTGGCCAGAAAGGATCTGCGCGTAAGTTGCGGGGCCATGGCAGCCTCCTCGTTATTTCTTGTCGAGCTTCTTCAGTTCCGCCGAGGCTGCCTTCAGCACATCGAGCGTCGACGAGGCCGACTTGGGCGAGGGCTTCTTCTTGGCGGCGGTCTTCTTGGCCGGCGCTTTCTTGGCGGCCGGCTTCTTCGGCGCCTCTTTTTTCGCTGCCGCGGGTTTGGCCTTCGCGGCGGCCTTCGGCTTCGCCTTGGCTTTGGCTTTCGGCTTCGCCGGTTCCGGTTTTGCGGCGGCCTTCTTCGCCGCAGCCTTCTTCTTTGCGGGCGCGGGTTTCTTCGCGGCCGGCGCAGGCTTGGGCTGGGACGCGGCCTTCTTGGCTGCCGGCTTCTTTTTCGCTGCCGGCTTTTTCTTGGCGGCCGCCTTCTTCGCGGCCGGGGCGGGGGCGGCGTCTTCTACGACGCCCTGCAAGGCCAGCGCGCGTTCGCGCAGCACTTCCGGCTCGTCCTCAAGCGTGGCGATGGGCAGGGGCTCCTGCTCCGCCTCGGGTTCTTCCGGCAGTTCCTTCGGCTTCGTCTTGCGCGCGCCGAAGAAAGAATCGCCCGAAAGAATCTCCTTGCGCTCCTCGCGATCGAGCGGCGTCACGAATCCGCCGTCGTCCTCGTCGTCGAAGCTCACGCGCTCCTGCACCGGGTGGGCCTTTATCCACTCGGCGATCGGCTTGAATACCTCTTTCGCGCCCTCGCGGCCGAAGGCGAGGTCGCAATGCCCGTAGTCCTCGGCGCAGCCGTTTTCCTTCGAGCACCAGATCATCTGCTTGTCCTTGCCGGGCAGCGCGGCGAAGAAGCGCTCGGCCTCGGCGCGGGGGGTGAAGGGGTCCCGCTCGCCGTAAATCGTCAGCAAGGGCGTTCTAATGGTGCTGAGACCGGCCTTCACGTCCAGCGCATCGCCGTTCATCAGCCATGCCTTGCGCTCGATCATGTGGGCCAGTTCGCGCATCACCTTGGGCATCGGCACGTCGATGGCGTTGTACAGCTGCTTCGCGCTCAGGCCCTTGGCCAGGTTGCGCATGTTGGTGGGGAACACGCCGAAACTCGTGCGCAGTAACACGGCCAGGGGTATCAGCCCGTGGGCGAAATCGCTCGCGAGAAACGGAAACCGCAGGATAAGCGGCAGGAAGGCGAGGCCCGCCTTGGCGCGCACGCCATCGAAGCCGATGGGCGCGCCGAGCGTCGTGGCGCTGGCGATCAGCTTGTCGCCGAACTGCTGCACGTAGGCATACAGCAGCATGCCGCCCAGCGAATGCCCGATGTAGTGCACCCGGCCGTAGCCGGTGGCGCGGCGGATATGGTCGATGGCCGCCGGCACGTCGTACAGCAGGTAGTCGTCCATCGTCGTGTCGAGCCGGTCGCGCTCGAAGGCCGGCTGCGAACTGCGCGTGCCGCGCAAGTCCAGCACCCAGCAATCGTAGCCGCGCTCGGCCAGGTAGTCCGCGAGGCAGCCGCCCTCGGGCATGGTGAAGTTGTGGTGGTTCACACCCGCGCCGTGCACCAGGAGCACGGGTTCGCCCTCGGTGCGGCCCTTGCGGTAGCGGCAGATGCGCAGCCGCCACACGTCGCTCGTGATAACCGTCTGCACTTCCTGCGACCGGATCTTCTCCGGAAACAGCGCGGCGAGCAGGCCCCAATACCCCACGAGCAGCCCGGCGCAGAGAAAGACGCCGCCGAGGACGATGATCGTAATCGCGATGCCAGTCATTGCAATCTCCCTGTCGCGCCGCCATCCAGGCCCGCAGCGCGCGCGATCCGTTATAGCGAATCGGCCGGGGCCCTTGCCACACCGCGCGTCTGGACAAGCCGCCATCGGAGCGGTATGCTTGGAGCGGTCCGATGTTTCAGGGAGTACAGTAATGCAAGCCGTTGCCGATGTCTGCGTGATTCCGCTCGGGGGAGAGCAGTCGCTGTCGCCCTATATCGCCGCGTGCCAGCGGGTGTTCCGCGAAGCCGGCCTCAAGACCCACCTGCACGCCTACGGCACGAACGTGGAGGGCGACTGGGACACCGTGATGGCGGCCATCAAGCGCTGCCACGAAGAGGTGCACCAGATGGGCGCGCCCCGGATATCGACCACCATCAAGGTGGGCACGCGCGTCGACCGCGAACAGTCCATGGAAGACAAGGTCAGCAGTGTCGAGCGGATGCTCGACACCATCCGGGAGGCCGAGTAGCGCCATGAGCAGTCCCGAACAGCCGGTCATCTACAAGCCCGCGCGCGACAACTCGACCGCCAAGGGCTGCGGCATCGGATGCCTCGTGCTGCTGGGCGCCCTGGCAGTGATTGCCGGGGTCGGCATCTACGTCGTCTGGTCGATGAGCGGCGCCTTCTTCGAGAACTTCACCCAGGAAGCGCCGCGTCCGCTGCCGCCCATTACCATGCCGCAAGAGCAGCAGGCGGCGCTGATCGCGCAGGTGAACGCCTTCGCGGAATCGCTCGAATCCGGCACCGCGGTCGAGCCGCTCCGCCTTTCCGCAGACGATATCAACGTATTGCTCGCGCATTTCGGCGCCGATGCGCCCCTGTTCGCGCAGAACATCCACGTCACCATAGACGACGACCTGCTCAAGGCCGATGTGAGTATCCCGACGAAGGCCTTCGGCCTGGCGGCCGGGCGCTTCATCAACGGCACCGGCGTGTTCAATGTCCGGCTCGAAAACGGCGACATGGCCGTATACCTGCAGGACCTGACCGTGGGGAGCGTCTCGATTCCCGAGGCGGCGCTGGCGGCGTTCCGGCAGGAGAACCTCGCCGCCGAGGCCGCCAAGACGCCGGAAGCGCGGCGGCTGATCTCCCGTATGGAGTCGATTACCGTGTCGAACGGGGAGATCGTGCTGACTCCCCGGACAGGCGGGAACCCCTGATCGGCCGGCACCGCCTCGTTGACAGTTCCGCTCCTAATCGCCTATGCTCCCACGCTTGAGTCCTGCGCGTCCGCGCAGACACAACAACGCCTTGGAGTGCCCATGCCATGAAAAGAACCGCTGCTGCCGCGAACGCCGCATTGCTGTTGTTTCTGTTCACCGGCTGCGAAACCTTGCCCTGGGATCGGCAGGACAGCAGCGTGCCTGCCGTCGAGGCCGAGCCCGGCGCGCTGGAGCCGATGCCGGGCTACAAGGCTTCCGAGCCGGCCCCGATGGTGCAGCCCGGCCTGCCGCTCGCGACCAACCAGCGCTTCCCCGACGTGCCGCTGCCGGTGGGCGTCGACGAGGATTTCGAGCGCACCTACGTGTATGAAACGCGCGATATCAAAATCGGCCGCCTCGTGTACACCTCCAAGCACTCCGTGAACGAGCTGGCCGAGTTCTACCTGCGCGAATGCCCCGTGGCCGATTGGCGCCTGGTGAGTTCCATGCAGGCCGAGGGCATCCACATGCTGTTTGAAAAGCCCGGCAAGCGCCTGGAGATTTCGGTGCGCGGGCAGGGCGTGGGACGATCGAATCTGCTGGTGCTCAACCTGACGCCCATGGATTCGTAGGGGCGGCAGATGCGCTGGTTCCTGGCGGGTTTGGCGGTACTGACCATCGCGGGATGCGCGAGCACAACCGTGGCGGCGGTGCCGTTTCTGTCGCCCAGTCCGGAAACGGACCGCGAGAACGTCGCCCGGGTGCTCGACGCGACGCGCGAGGGCATCGAGCGCGGCCAGATTTACAAGGTGCTGGCCCAGGTCGCGCCGTATTACGCGGACGACGAGGGGCGGAATTACGACGGGGTGAAGGCGGCGCTGAAGGACTTTTTCCGGGGGTATCGGCGCGTGCGGCTGACCCGCACCAACCCCCGGCTGCATGTGGAAGGGGACTACGCCACGGCGCTGGAATCGATCGGGCTTATCGCAGAGCCCTTCGACCCGGAGCGGCATACGCCCCTGGCGATTTACGGACAAGTAACCGTGCGGCTGGCGCGACAGCCGAACGGCAGTTGGGCGATTACGTATGTTTCGCGTGTTGAAGATGGTGGCGCAAGCTGAGCCCGAGGCTCTTGCGCGGGAACTCTCTATATTCTGGAGCCGAGGAATCCGATGACCGAAAAGCATGACACCCACCACGCGCCGGGACACGACACCACCCCGGTCTGGGTACAGGAAGTTAACAGTATTGTCGACCGCGTACGGGAGAATCCCCTGCCTTACATCGCAGGCCTGGTCGTAATACTGGGCAGCCTTGCGGCTGGTGGCATATATCAGGTGGTGCAGTCCGCCCGCGCCAAGGACGCCGCCACGGAGTTTGCCCGGGCGGAATTGCTGGAAGACGAGGCTGCGCGCATCGCCGCGCTGGAGGCCGTGGCCGCGGACGGCCACGCCTGGTCGGACGAGGCTTTGTACCTCGTGGCCGAGGATCGGCTGGCGAAGAAGGAACTCGACGCCGCCGGACAGGCCTGCGACGAACTGCTGAGCAACTACCCGGATTCTCCCTGGGCGCCGCGCGCCGCCGAGGGTCTGGCCTATATCGACGAACTGAACGGCTCGATGGTCGATGCCATCGGCGGTTATGAGCGCGTGCGCGATCAGTGGCCGGATTCGTTTACCGCGCGCATGCAGTCCTACAATATCGCGCGCGCCGCGGAAACCATGGGCGACATGAAGCGCGCCGTGGACGAATACCAGAAGCAACTGGTGATTTTCCCGGATTCGAAGGTGGCCGACAAGGCGCAGACTGCCCTGGATCGCCTGCGCAATGCCCAGCCGGATCTATTTCCGGATGCTGCCCCCGCAGACCAGGCCCCGAATACCGAAGTGACCACCGAAACCGCCGGGGACGCACCCGCAGCGGAAGCCGCCCCCGAGCCTGCGGCCGATGCCGCGCCTGCAGAGGGCGCAGCCGCTACCGAAGCGCCGGATGCAACCGAAGCGGCAGCTCCGGAGGCCCCTGCGGAGGCTGGGGCGGAAGCGGCCGAGGCGGCCGAAGAACCCGCTGCGGCCGACCCGGCCCCGGAAGCGCTCGAAAACGGCGCAGGCAACTAGAATTTTCTTGACGGCTTAGCATGTCTACTCTATAATGCGTAGCGTTTTGGACTGGGTAGTAAAGAGTTCTGGGGAGCGAACCATCGGTTCAATGAGGCCATCGGCGCTCGAGGCGCCCGGGGATGTCGTCCATGCCCGAAGGATCCCGGCGCAAAAGAGGTGCGCGGGAAGCTCTCCCATTTATCTCGTAGTCTACAGTTGACTTGTTTTTGAAAGTGGCGCATGTTAGATTCCGTGTTACGCCATCGGGCGAAGCAAGAGGATCGTATCCGGGAATGGGTGTAGTTTCTGTGGCATGGCCGTTCGGCGGCTGTCTCGGAAATGGAAAATAAAAGCGTGGGCTTGCGCCCTATAAGCGCATGAACCATCAAGCATTTTGACGCTGTGGGACAGCGTCGGAAAACAGGGAGAGCAATCGAATGAAAACGGCTAACTTCGGTCTGAACAACAAGGTATTGGGGAGCCTGCAGGGGGTCGCTGCTTTCACCCTGATTGCGGTTCTCGCGCTTGCCGGCGCCGCACACGCCCAGGTCGTCCTCGGCGATGTGACGGTAGAGGCCGACGCTGAGTACACCCCGGGCGAGAATGTGAACGTCACGATCACGATCGACCGTTCCGACGCGACCGCGGACCCCGACGACGACGTGACGGCCCTCGGTGGCGAATTGACGCTGCCGACCGGCTGGAAGCTCGCGCTGGACGCGGACAACAACTGCACCCCGGTGCTCCAGTCCGGCGAAACCGGTCTGGACAACCAGGTGGCCAACACCAATGCGCGCGTGCAAATCAAGCGCAGCCAGACCACCTTCCTTGATCCGCCGACCAACTCGGTCTGCACCCCGGTGCCCGAGACTGGCGACGTGCTGGAGTTCTTCTGGCTCGACGCGCAGGCCAGCAACCCCCTTCCCGTCAGCTTCCCGGTCGTGCTGAAGATCGTGGTCACCAGCACGGGAAACTCGACCGGTCAGCAGCAGTTTGACCTGCAGGCCAAGTATCGCGTGAGCACCGGTTCGGAGCAGACCACCGACGCTGCCCCGGCGACGACCGAGCAGGGCGTGGGCGGCTGCCAGACGGTCGCCGGCGACGCGGACGGCAGCGGCGGCGTGGACCCGGCGGACGCCCAGTTGGCCTTCGATGCCTTCCTTGGCGTGCAGGAAGCCGTCGACCAGCTTAACTCCGAATGCGGCAACTTCTGCGACCCGGGTTCGAGCGGTATCGACCCGGCAGACGCCCAGGGTATCTTCAACCAGTTCCTGGGTGTTCAGGATCCCTGCAACAGTTAGTCTTGGCTCAGTTAGGCCAAATAAGCTCTGAAGACTTATAAAGAGGAGAATTAGAATGGTGACCGAGACCAAGAAACCGAAACTGACGCGCTTCCTGAGCGCCGTAGTGGGGGTCATTGCCCTTGCGATGGCCGCCGGGTCGGCGCAGGCGCAGCTTGCCCTGTCGCTCACCTCCGCGTCGAACGAAGCGTGCTCCACGGACGCGCTCGACGTAGTGCTGTCCGTCGAGAACGCCACCAACGTCGGCTCGTTCGGCGTGGAAATCCTTTACGACATCAACAACCTCACCTTCGAAGGCACGGCGGCGAGCGCTGATCTGACCGCTGCCGGCTGGGGTCTGGTGAATGGTAATCAGCCCGACCCGAACACCGGCCGCATCATCCTTGGTGGTGCCCGTCTGCTCGGCACCGCCGTGAACGGCAATGTCGATCTGATGACCATCAGCTTCTCGTGCAAGCCGGGCGCGTGCCCGAGCATGACGACGCTGACGCTCGCGGCCCCCTCGGCCAACACGAGCGGCGCGGCGCTGAACAACGGCCAGATCACCTGCGGCCAGTTCCCGACGCTGACCGCGGTGGACGCCTCCGGCGCGTGTCCGGATGTCGAAGTACTGGTTCCGATTGTGGCCAGCAACTTCAACACGAACATCAGCTCCTTCGGCGTCGAGATCACCTACAACCCGGCCGAGCTCACGTTTGTGGGTGTTGCCCCGGGTGCCGATACGGCGGCCGCCGGCTGGGGCCTCGTGAACGGCAATGAGCCGGTTCCCGGTAGCGGTACGGTCATTCTGGGCGGCGCGCGCCTGCTGGGCACGGCCATCCCGGGCGGCGAGCTCATCAACGTGCGCTTTACCAGCGCGACCTGCCCGGTCACCTCTTCGGTGGGCCTGCAGAACGCCAGCGCTAACACCTCTGGCGCCGTCCTCGTTGGCGGTACCGTGACCCTTATCGACAACCAGCCGCCGGTAGCGGTCTGCCAGAACATCACCGTCAACCTCTCCGATGGCTCGTTCGACGCCACGGCGCTTGACGGCGGCAGCTCTGATGCGGACGCGAACGACACGCTCGCCTTCTTCATCGGCACCGACGGCGGCCCGACCTCGCAGGCCGTGACCTGCGACGACGTGACCAACAGCCCGATCACCGTTACCCTGGTGGTCAGCGACGGCAGCGCGACCGATACCTGCGACGCGCAGGTAACCGTCGTGGACGACGTCGACCCCACGATTACCGCGATTGCCACGCCGCTGGTTGTTACGCTTGATGCCTCCGGTGCTGCGACCATCGTCGCTGGCGACCTCGTGGCAAGCGCGGCGGACAGCTGCGGCACGCCGACGGTTACCGCGAGCCAGACCAGCTTCTCGTGCGCGGATCTGGGCAACAACGTAATCACGCTGACGGCCACCGACGCTGCGGGCAACACTGCCACCGCGACGGCGACGGTTACCGTGGTGGATGACACCGATCCGGTCATCACGGCCATCGGCACCACCCCGACCATCAGCCTGAACGCTGGCGGCACCGCCGCCATCAACGCTGCGGCCCTGACGGCTTCGGCTACCGATGCGTGCGGCGCTCCGACCCTGACGGCCAGCCCGTCCTCGGTGAGCTGCGCGAATCTCGGCAACACGGTCATCACGCTGACGGCGACGGACAGCTCGGGCAACACCGCAACCACGACCGCTACGGTGAACGTGGTTGACAGCATCGCTCCGACGGTCGTGACCCAGAACGTGAACGTGGTGCTCGATGCCAGCGGCAACGGCAGCATCACGGCCGCTCAAGTCAACAACGGCAGTTCCGACAACTGCACCTCGGCCGGCTCGCTCACGCTGAGCCTGGACGTGACGGAGTTCGACTGCTCGAACGAGGGAACCAATGTAGTCACGCTTACCGTAACCGACGGCGCGGGCAACTCCGCCACGGGCACGGCCCAGGTGACGGTTTCCGACAACACCGACCCGACCCTGACGCTCACCGGCACGTCGTTCGACCTGTCGCTGGATGACAACGGCGAAGCCACCCTCGACGTGGCCACCGTCGTTGGCGATGCGTCCGACGCATGCGGCCTGGACGGTGCGGCTACGCTGAGCCAGAGCAGCTTCGACTGCTCGAACATCGGCGCCAACACGGTCACCGTGTCGGTCTCCGACGTGAACGGCAACAGCGCATCGGCCACCATCACGGTCAACGTGTCCGACAACGTCGCGCCGACGGCCGACTTTGCCGCCAACACCATCGTGCTCGAGTTGGATGGCTCCGGCGCTGCCACGCTGGGCGTGGCTGCCGTGGCCACCGTGTCCGACAACTGCGGTACGCCGTCTGTGACGCTCAGCAAGAGCACCTTCGGCTGCTCGGATGTGGGCGCTACCCAGACGGTCGATGTGACCGTGACCGACGGAGCCGGCAACGAGACCAGCGGTTCGGTGACGGTTGAAGTCGTAGACAACGCCGCCCCGACCGTGGTTGCTCAGGACATCACGGTTGACATCGGTACCGATGGCGCTCCGGTGACCATCACCGCCGACGACGTAGACAACGGCAGCAGCGACAACTGCTCCGTCGAGCTCAGCATCGATGTCGATACCTTCAGCTGCCTGAACATCGGCGCCAACACAGTTACCCTGACCGGTACCGACCCGTCCGGCAACACTGCCACGGCGGTGGCCACGGTCACCGTGACCAACACCTCGGGCTCGTGCACCGTGGTCGAGGGTGAAGGCGACGGCGACGGCGGTGTCGAAGGCGAAGGCGAAGGCGTGGCGACCGGCTGCGTGGACGCTGACGGCAACGGCATTCCGGACAACGCGTTCGAGTGTCTCGTGGGCGGCGGCTCCAGCCAGGTCATCGACAGCGGTGTCGACGGCGGCTGCTTGGTCAACGTCATCACGCAGTACTTCAGCAACACCGGCCAGGGTGGCGACGTCACCGTGAGCGGCATTGTCGACCCGAACAACACGGACATCACCTTCTCGGTGTCGGTGCCGGTCGACAGCATTGCTCAGGGCAGCAACGGCATCCTGATCATTCAGGTGGGCTGCGACCTCGTGAACGTCCTGCGCGGCGACGACAGCGCCACGACCCTCGACGGGAACCTCATCCTGTCGAACGTGCCGCTCGACGAGCAGATCGACGGTTCGCCGTACATCACGGTCAGCCTGGTCGAGAACAGCCTCAGCAAGATCGAGCGTCTTGATGGCAATGCGACCATCGTGATGACCGGTAGCGACGCGAACACCGTCGAGGATCCGACCCTGTACGTTCACGGTGCGGAGGCGTTCGACGCCGACGCGAACACCGCTGGCGAACAGATTGGCGTGCGCGGCGACGCCGCTTGTGCCCCGGCCGCCTCTTGCTGGCAGCCGGTTAACGGCGCGGTTGATGGCAGCGGCACGGTCACGGCGACCATCCAGACCGGCAACGTGGCCCTGTTCACGCAGCCGGCCCCGCAGGTGCCGTACCTCGCGGTCAGCCCGAACCCGGCGTTCGACCGTATCTTCGGCTACACGCGCGCCGGCACGACCGGTGCTCCGATTACCTTCACGCTGGAGAACATCGGACCGGGCGTGGTGACGGGTACGGCGACGCTTACGTCGCAGACCCCGGCTGGTGCGTCGGCCTTCGCGATTGTCGCGGGCACGTCGAACACCAACTACAACCTGGCTGGTCAGGGCACCGCCCCGATCAACGTCACCTTCAGCCCGGCGCTGGCGAACATCGACTACACCGCGGTGCTTCGTCTCACGAACACCTCGGTGCCGGCCAACTCGCCGAACAGCGTGATTGAAGTCACGCTGCGCGGCACGGGCTGGGATGGCGGTGCCAAGGCCGGTATCCTGGGCTGCGGTCTCACGGGTGAAGATGGCTTCGGCATGGCCGACGCGGCCGTGGTGCTGCTGGTTCTCCTGGCGCTCGCCGCCGGCAGCCGCGCCTTCGGCAAGGCGCGCCAGCACTAAGCCCTAGTTAGTCCCTCTGCGGGGCTCCGCCGGAAGGCGGGGCCCCGCTTGCTTTTGCAGCGGCCGATACGCAATATCTTGATATCGCCTTGCCATTCAGGTATTGTTTGCGTACCTTGCGCTAAGGCCACGCGCAGCGATACCGCGGCCAAGCGCGCTCCTAGTTATATCCATCGGACGGAAGGGAACGACCGGATGAGCATGTCGAGAGACCTGATTCGCTTTCTGAATGACGTACTGCTGGACAAGATGGAAATCCAGGGTGAGAACGCCATTCCGACGGAGGCGCTTCTCAAGGAGTATCCGAACCTCAAGCCCGAGGAGGCCGGGGCGCTGGTGGCGCGCAGCGACGCGCAGCTCATCAGCCTCGGTGTGCCGTACCTCAGCAAATCGTGCTGGTTTACCTGCGGCATCTCGTGCGCCAAGACGGACTGATAGCGAACCAACCATCAGAAAAGCAGCCCCCGGCGCGCGCCGCCGGGGGCTGTTCTATTCCTGCGCATCGCCATGAGCAACGAACCGCACTCTGAGCTTCCAACGGTCGAAGCCACTCTACGCCAAGCTGGCTGTTCCTTCGACGATTCTGATCGCCTCTGGCTGCGGGTAAACCGCGAAGCGCTGCCGCCTTCCGGCTGGAAGCTCCACGTCACGACCGTACCTACCCGCCTGCACCTGACGCTGCAGCGTATCGTGCCGCGCCTCGCTACGGCCGCTGCCTTCAAGGTGATCCGAACCGCCGCGCTGCTCGAAGACCTCAACGATGGGCGTTATGGCATCGGCCAAATCGGCAAAGCGCTCACCATCTATGCGCGGAGCGAGTCAGAGGCCGCAGCCATCGGTGCAGATCTAACCAAAGCTTTGCATGATCTGCCCGGTCCGCCAGTCGTTACCGACGCGGGCTATTTCGGCGACGCCGGCCCGGTGTTCTATCGCTATGGTCCGTTCGAGGGCGCTTATCGCGTGAACGAACTCGGACGCAAAATCCGTCGTGTTCACTTGCCCACGGGAGATGTCATAGACGACACCCCGGGCGTACATGTATTGACCCCGTCGCAGCTCCCTCAGCAGCCGGAGATCGACTCGCTCGCGTTCCTTCGGCAGCGCTTCCTATTCGTGCAACTGCTTCACCTCAGTGCCAAGGGCGCGGTCATGGCCGCCATCGAACAGCACGACCCCAAGCGCGGTGTTCGCATCATCAAGACCGCGCGGAAAGAAGCGCAATCCGATCTCCATGGTCGCGATGCCGCGTGGGCGCTGAAGCGCGAACATGCACTGCTGCGGAACTTGCACGATCATCCGGTGCTGGGTGCCGACGCCGAATGGTGCGTCGCCCCCGATGGTTCCGCCTGTGCCCTCATACGGCCGTATCTCGAAGGTGAGCCGCTCGCGCACCACTGGCAGCAGGCGGATTCCCGCAGCGCCCCGTCGCGCCAACGTCTCGTGGATACGATGCACCGGCTTGCAGACGCGGTACGAGAACTTCACCAAGGCGGATACGTCGCGCGCGATATCTCCCCGGCAAATGTGCTCGTCGGCGACGAATGCATCCACCTGCTCGACCTCGAACTGGCGCATCCCCTGGCGGAGTCGGGTGCCCCCTATCGCCGCGGCACGCGTGGCTTCTACGATAGCCGCAAGCCACGCGATGCCCCGGCAACCGAGGCCGATGATTATTACGCCCTGATAGCTCTCGCTGTCATGGCTCACACCGGCGTCTACCCCGAATGGATAAAGCCGGAGCAGGTGCTCGAAAATTCTCCCTTGCCTGCTGCGAGTCCGCTCTTCTCGGAAGCCCATTCGGCAGCGGTGGCAATTCAAACCAATCCGGACGCGTTCTGGAAGCGGTTTGCCGCATTGATTCAAACCATTGATACGCCAATCGATGCCGCTTCACCAACAGCGCGCAGGGTAAAAGCGCAGACTTTCGCGGACTACCTCAACCAATGGCTTGTGGACACGCCCCACGCATGGATTGAACTCGATCGGGCGAGCGTCTTCGGCGGTCTCGCCGGGGTCCTCCTCACCGCGACAGAATGCTTTCCCGAAGTTCTTGCCGAAACCGTATTCCAGCACGATGCCGTACTCGACCGCCTGCAATCCGCCGCGAAGGAACTGGCTCCAATCCCCGGTTATTATTTCGGCGCGGCCGGCATCGGCCTGGCGCTCATCCAGACGGGCACCCTGCTTAAGCACGCAGGCTGGCAAGAAGCCGGTCGTTCGCTTCTTCTAGACCCACAGGGCCTCCACTCCGACATTCCAGACCTGTGCCACGGCGCGGCTGGCCTGGTCTTGGCCTGCTGCGATGCAGCGTCACTAACGGGCGCCGCCGCATATATGGACGCCGCAACCGCTGCGGCCGAACGCCTGGTGGCCCTGCAATCCGAAGAGGGCGCCTGGCCCTGGCCTGCCGGTCCGCACCCGGGCCTCTCCGGCGAAAAGCAATACGGATTGGCGCACGGGGCAGCGGGCGCCATCTACTCCTTGGCGCAGTTGCACTGCCGCATACCCGATGCCCGCTGGCAATCGGCCCTGCAGCGCGGCGTGGATTTCCTGCTCCGAGGCGCGCGCCCGCTCGACACCGATGGCGGCGAACCCGCACTCTGGTGGCCAGTGTCCGAATCCGACGACCGCTGCTGGAATGCCTGGAGTCACGGCACGCCGGGGGTGGTCATCGCGCTGGCCAGCGCTGCAGCCCTGTCGCCCGCCGCCCGCGATGCGCTCGCTCCTGCCGCACTGGGCATTACACTCGCCAACAATTCCGGCTATTGCCTGTGCCACGGCATCGCCAGCCGGCTCGAGGCCTACACTGCCGCCCTGCAGGCCGGCTTGCCCCCCGAAACTGCAAGCACGATACGGGCAGAAGCCGCGCGCGACGCCGCCATTCTGGCCGCCCTGCCCGTGCAGGATTTCGAGGCCCGGGTAAATCCCGAGGCCGGCGACGATGGCTACGGTCTCATGAAAGGCGCGGCGGGTGTCTGGCGCACGCTACTCCGCTGGGACCGGCTCGAGAAAGTCCTGTAGCATCAGCGGCTGCCCCAGCGAACTCTGGCCAGCGCTCCACGTCACCTCGCCCTGCCCGTTCTTGAATACCATCACGCCCTCGCTCGCGGGCGTAATCCCCAGCGCGGCAATCGTAAGCCCGTCCGGGTTGTAGAACGAAAGCGCCGGAGCCTTGCCCTCATCCGCGCCCAGGCTCGTCAGCGGGCGGCCCTCAGCGTCCGCCAGCAGCAGCAAAGGCGCGCCGTCGGGGGTCACCGCCCAAGCCATTCGTTTCGCGCCCAGCGCGTCGCGCAGGCTCATTCCCGGCGAACCATCGGCCGAGGTTCCCAGCACCGCCCGCGGAATCCCTGCCGCATCGGAAAATGTCAGCGTCGAAAGCCCATCGGGCGTCAGGCCCATGCCGTTGCGGCCTGTGCCCGTGCTGTCATACATGGCCAGCGAAGGCGCGCCGCCATTGTCCAGGGCCAGCGCCATGCGCGATACGCCGGTGCCGTCGCGCAGCCCCAGCGCCGGCGTGCCGTCCTTGCCCGTGCCCACCACCGCGCGGGCCTCGCCTGCGTTGTCGTTAAACGCCAGGCGCGACTCGCCGCCTTCGCGCGCCGCCAGCAGCGCGCGTTCGGTGCCCTGCGTGTCGAAAAAGCTCAGGGTGGCCGAACCGTCCGGCTCCGTGCCCAGCACCGTACGCGCCTGCCCGGCCTTGTCGAACAGCCCCAGTTCCGTGCCGCCCTCACGCGAAGTCGCCAGCACGGCGCTCGCCGCGTTCTCGCTGCCATACACGCCCAGCCGCGCCGTGCCGTCCGCCGCCACCACGGCAGCCGTGCGGGCGAATCCGGTTTCGTCATACAGGCCCAGGGCCGTCTCATCGCCCGGGGTCACGCTCAGGGCCAGCCGCGCGCGGCCCTCGGCATCGCGCAGGCTCAGCGTGGGGTGGCCGTCGTCGCGCGTGCCAATCAGCGTGCGCGAGCGTCCCTGCGCATCGTAGAACTGGAGCGTGTTGCCGCTCTCGCTGCTCAGCGCGGCGCGCACCTTGCCGGCGCCATCCAGAAATGCCACGCCCGCTTCGTCGCTGGCGCCCGTGTCCAGCGCCATGCGCGGCGCGCCGTCGGCATCCATCAGCGCCATCCGCGTCGTGCCTTCGCCCGCCAGGCCCGCCAGTCCGCCAATGCTCTCGCCCGCGGCGTCGAACAGATTCACAAAAGGATTGCGGCCGGCGTCTACGCCCAGTGCCAGCGCCGATTTACCCTGCGCGTCCGCCAGCGTCACCGAGGGACTGGCCGCGTCCATGGAAACGGTGCCCACGCCGCCCTCGTTGAAAATCGAAAAGCGCGCGCCGCCGTCCATGCGCATCGAACCGCGCAGCGTGCCCGCCTCGTTGTACAGGCCCACGCCCCGCTGGCCCTGCGGCAGCGCGCCCACGGCGCCCGAAGGCGTACCGCTCTCGTCGAAGAAGCCCAGCTTCGCGGCATTGTCGCGCGTCACCCCCAGCGCGGCGCGCGTGTGGCCCTCGCTGTCCAGCAGCAGAATCTGCTGCGCCCGCAGCACGCCGTCGTCCGCGTAGGCCACCGGTGTGCCGGTCAGCCACTGCGCGCCCGCGCCGCCAATCAGGCCCGCCATCGCGGTTACACACACCAGTCCCGCGTATCCGTTCCAAGTCATCATGCCGTCTCCTTTGCCGCCGCGCGGGCGGGTCGCACCCGTCCGGGCAGGCCGCTATAATGCCGCCCGGCATTATAGAAACGCCCCGGAACCTGCACAAGGAACCCCGCCGATGCACTTCGAACCCACGCCGCTGCCGGGCGCCTTCGTCATCGAACTCGAGCGCCATCAGGACGAGCGCGGCTTTTTCGCCCGCACCTATTGCTCCAGCGAATTCGAGGAGCAGGGGATCAATACCGACTGGCCGCAGTGCAACACCAGTTTCAACCTGCGCGCCGGCACGCTGCGCGGCATGCACTGGCAGGCCGACCCCCATGCCGAGGTCAAGCTCGTGCGCTGCACCGCCGGCGCCATCTACGACGTGATTGTGGATCTGCGCCCCGATTCATCCACGCGGCTGCATCACTTCGGCGTCGCACTTACCGCCGAAAACCGGAAGCAGCTCTACATTCCCAAGGGATTCGCCCACGGCTTCATCACCCTGTCGGACGATACCGAGGTCTTCTACCACATGGGGTCGTCCTACGTGCCGGGGTCGGCCCAGGGCGCCCGACACGACGATCCTGCCTTCGCCATCGAATGGCCTCGCCCCGTCGAGGTCATCTCCGAGCGCGACGCGACCTATCCGGACTATTCCGCGTAACGGTCATTCGGAGCGCAGGAGATACTCGAAATCGTTGCGCGAAAGGCTCCGGTTGAAGCCGTCTGCATCGAGGATGTTCTTCACCAGATCGCGCTTTTGCTCTTGCAGGTCCAAAATGCGCTCCTCGATGGTGTCGGTCGTAACCAGCCGGAAGGCGAGCACCGTCTTGTCTTGCCCGATACGGTGCGTGCGGTCGATGGCTTGCGCCTCGGCGGCCGGATTCCACCACGGATCGAACAGCACCACATAGCTCGCCGAGGTCAGGTTCAACCCGGTGCCGCCGGCCTTGAGCGAAATAAGAAACACCGCGGCCCCTGCTTCGGCCTGAAAGGCGTCCACCAATTCCTGCCGTCTCTTGGTCTGTCCGGTCAGCACGTAGCAGGGAGCGCTTAGCACGAGGTCACGCTGGAGCAGCTTGATCATTTCGACGAACTGCGAGAATATGAGCACCTTGGCGCCCTCTTCAATTAGCGGCGCGAGCAGTTCGTTCAGCACGGTCAGCTTTCCAGACCCGCAACCCGGCAGTTTGCGGAGGCGCGGGTCGCAGCAGATCTGCCTCAGGCGCGTGAGGGCGGCCAGCATCTGAATGCGCGCCTGGCCCTTCAGCGCGCCCGAGCCGGAGGTGGCTAGCAATTCGCGCGTGCGCTTCAGTTCCGCCAGGTAGGCCATCCGCTGCTTGGTCGTCATCGCGCAATCGTGCCGCTCCTCGATGCGCGGCGGCAGTTCGGGCGCTACTTCCTGCTTGAGCCTTCGCATCAGCACCGGCCGTAGGCGCGCGCGCAGAAACCGGTGGAGGGTCGGATCGCCGTCCTTGCCGCGTTCCTCGAACCGGTCCCGCGGCCCCAGATATCCGGGCACCGCGAAATCGGCGATGGACCACAGATCCAGCGCGCGGTTTTCAATCGGCGTGCCGGTCAGCGCGATGCGGTAGCGGGCGTCCAGATTCTTCACCACGCGGGAAATCTCGGCGTCTGGATTCTTGATAGCCTGCGCCTCGTCGACACAGACCATCAGCCAGGATTGAGCGGCCAGGGCGTCGTAGTCGCGCCGGGCCAGCGCATAATTCTTGATGACTAGATCGTAGTCGCCCAGCCGCTCGAGTATCGCCTTGCGCCCGGCGCCGCTTTCCAGAACCACGGTTTTCAGTTCTGGCGCGAATCGCGCGGCCTCGCGCTGCCAGTTATGGGCCACGCTCGCCGGACACACGACCAGCGAGGTTTTTTTCGCTTCCCGGCCCCGGCGCAGGGCGGTCAAGGCGGCCAGCACCTGTAGCGTCTTGCCCAGTCCCATGTCGTCCGCCAGCACGGCGCCCCCGAACGTTTTCGCGGCCCAGACCAGGAAATCCGTGCCCGCGCGCTGATACGGCCGCAGGGCATCTGCGGCTTCCTTCGCCGGCTTCGACTCCGGAATCCCCTTGAATTTCGCGGCGATCCGCCGGGCCTGCGCGGCGAACTGCTCGAAAATTTCCGCGCCGCCGAGGGCGGTGGTATCGGTACCCGCTATCTGGAAGGCATGCAGGCGCTGGGCCTCGCCGTCTACGCCGATGCCCAGTTCCGAAAGCGTCCGCATCTGTTGCTGGTAGGCCTCGAGAGCGGCGCGGTCGTACACGCCGTGGCGCGCCAGCCGCACCAGGCTGCCGCCTTGCGCCAGCGCCGCATCCACCTCGGCCGGCGTCAGCAGTTCCATTTCCTGCTGCATGCTTACCGACACATCGAGCCAGTCGACGCCGCTCGACGAAAAGTTCAGTTTGAACTCCGGCGGGCGTCGCAGCAAGACCAGATCCTGCATGCCCTTGTTGCCGAAACAGGTGATGCCTTGCGGTCTCTCGCCCCAATGCTCGAGCAGCTGCATGCGGATATCGTCGTTCAGCCGGTAGGCGCGCCCGCCGCGCGGAGAATCAACGGCCGTACCCGGACCCGCCAGCAAGGCCGCAAGCCAATGCTCCAGGGGTTCGGTATCCGCGCGCCGCGGTGCGGCGGCCAATCCGGCGCGCTGCGATTCCGTTTCCGCCGCCACACCTGTAGCACTGTCCCCGGGGGCGTCGGCCGCGCCCGGCAGGGCCTGCAACTCGGAATCACTGGTATGGTCGTGAAAGGCCAGCACGCGCCAGCCGCCGGCATGATCGTAGATAAACGCCATGCCGTCCCGCGCATGCGCCGCGGCCTGCACGCGCAATTCGCCACCCTCGACCCGGAACTCAACGCGCGTTTCGACCGGCACTTCCACCGCGAGATCCGACACGTCCGCGCCGCCGTCCCCGAGCCGTTCCACCAGTTTCGCGCCTGCTCCCGATTCACGGAGTTTGTCCAGGGGAAGCCGGCCCTGTTGGAGCAGCCGGAGGGCCAAGTCCAGCGGCGTCCCCGCAGTATCCACCGGCCGGATCCAGCCGTCTTTCCGCAGCCAGAGTTTGTTGAGATGGACATCGGTCCGGTATTCCGCGACCCGGGTGTAGAAGAGTTCCACGTCCTCCAGCCTGTGCAGCTGCGCCGCGTCTTCTCGGCGGATCTCCAACCCCCAGGCATATCCGCCGTCCTCCAGGGGCTGAAGCGCCAGACGCGCAGGCTCCGGATCGATCCGCACCGGGCCGCCATCGTCCCAGCGCCACCGCGTGGCGGGCGCCTCCAGCAGCCATTCGAACGGATTCTCGACCCGCAAGTCCACGGAAAGCCTGTCGGCGCGGGGATCTGCGGTGCGGACAAACGGGCCCGCCAGCCACGTCGTCATTTTCTTTTCGAGGGGCCGCATGCGGCGCTGTCCGCTTCGCAGATCCCGCCCCAGTTGCTCCAGCGCCATGGCATGGCGCGGCGAGCGAACCAGTTTCTTGGTCGACAGCAGGTACCGGTAGGCAAGCACCGGGTAGTCCAAGCCGGCGTCTATCAGCCGCCATTCGAGGGCCGCGCTCGAGTCGGGCGCGTCTTCCGGCTCTTCAAGCCAGTCCAGCAGCAATTGATCGGCGATTCGGGTGTCCAGCGCCGCCAGCGCGGCCTGCGCTTCCGGGGATTCGAGATACGAGTCGAGAGCCGGATCGCGAAGCGGACTCTGCCGGCTGACCTGCCCGGGAATGGCGGCGATCGATCTCCGGAATTCCAGCAATGCCTCGAGCGGATTCGGCACATATGCCAACGCGGCGAGATGCGGATAGATTTGCCGCCCTTGGAAGGCGGTGGCGAAATGGGCCTTGAACACGGCCTCGAGCAGCGCGCGGCGTTCTGCGCTTTCGGCCAGGGAGAAGCGTTCCCACCACGGCGGGCCCGGATCGCCGCTGCCAGGGATGTCCAAAGCTTCTCCGGCCCATGCCGCGAGCAGTCGGGGTATGGCGTTGCCCTTCACCGGCGGCAGCGCTTCTGCGGCTATATGGCGCCAGGCGCTCGGAAGGTAGCGGCGGTACTCCTTCGCCCACGGAACCTCCGAAGCAACGGCAGCCGCCAGCAAGCGGTAAAGCACCGCAGCCCCGTGCTTGCAATCGACACCCACCGGGCAGCTGCAGACGGTCTCGCAGGAGCCGCTGGAGTACTCGTTGTCAATGCTTACTTCATAGTAGTTGCCATGCGAGCCGAGTACCTCGGCATCGATACGCGCCGGCACTGGCAGATCGATCGCGATGACGTTGCCCGCAAGCGCGTAATTGATGCCCCGGTCCCGGGCCTGCTTCCGGAAGACCCGGGTCATGAAAGTGTAAAAGTCCTCCGGCAGCGTCTCCTGCAGGGACAACTCGTCATCCAGATCTTCATCGAAGTCGAATCCGCCGGGGCTCATGGGTTGTCCTAGAACGGCTCGTCGAGGCGTTTGACGGGGCCGCAGGTGAGAATGGTGGCGCCGTGGATGTGCTTGCGAAGGAGCAGCTCGTCGCCCGCCTCGAGGGTGACGATATCCATCGAGCTGTCGTAGGCGAGCTGCGCTGGCCCGCGCGTGATGAGAATCCGGATAGCGACGTCGGAGGGCAGCACCAGGTGGTTGGTGTGTTCGGTCGTGGCCTTGAAGGCAATCCCGATGCCCTTGGTGAAGACGCCACGGGTGAGCTTGTTGAAGTAGGCCGTGCTGCCGAAGGGCGTGCACACGAGGAAGCCGTCGCCGAGGATCTCGATGCCGCCGTCGTAGGGCTCGTCGTTCAGGAACATCTTGAACCGCACAGCGCTGTTGATGCGGCCCATGTGCACGGAAAACTCGTTGAGCGCCGTGAGCCGGCTGCCGATGCCCCGCGAATCGCTCAGGTATACGTCGCACGACAGCTTGGTGTATTCATTGCTGGCGAGCGCCCCCTTGGCCAACCCCTCGATGACCTCCGCCGGGGGATGGGGGATGCAGCGGTGGCCGCGCAGGCTGTTGAGAATCGGTACCTTCGGCAGGCCCGGATACTCCAGCTCCGCGGCCAGCAGCGTGCCATCGCCCCCGAAACACACCACAATGTCCGGGTCCGACGTGACCAGTTCCAGCGCGGGGTGCCGCGCGACTTCCATCTGCAGCGAACCCGCCTCCGCGCCATAGAGCAGCACGCGCGTCGGGCGCGCAGGATCGGGTGTATTGGGATGGGTCATGCGCGCCACTATACCACGCTATACCGAGCGCGCGGAAAAGCGTCGCGCCACCACGAACGTCGCTCCCACGAGCAGCATGAGCAGCACGCTGTAGGCGAAGGCCACGCCTACCTGGTCGCGCCAGGCCATGTCGATACGCACCGAAATCGGCAGGTTGCCCGGCACGTATACAAGGATAGAGGCGACGAATTCGCCGAGGCTCATGGCGAATACCAGTGCGACGGCGGTGGCCAATGCAGGCGCCAGTAGCGGCAGTGTCACGCGCAGGAAGGCGTGCCGCTTGCCTGCGCCCAGCGTGGCGGCCGCCTCGAGCAGGCCCGTGTCGAAGGCCTCTACCGCTGCGGACGACATGCGCGTGAGCAGCGGCACGTTGCGCACGAAGTAGGCCAGGGGCAGCAGCCAGATGGTGTTGAACAGCGGCAGCCAATCATCGTTGAAGGCCACGATCAGGTTCAGCGCGATGACCGTGCCCGGCAGCGCCCAGGGGATCATCACCAGCAGGTTCACGCCCCAGCGCCCGGGGCGTCCGCGCCCGATGAGGTATGAGGCCGGCAGCGCCACGGCAATGGTCGCCACGGTGGCCAGGGCGCTCGCCCACAGGCTGTTCAGGATTGGTTGGAACGCGCTGCTGCTCCGGAAGAGCTCGGCGAAGTTGTCGAGCGTAAACGTGGTCGGCAGAATCTCCGTGTGCCAGGCCCGGTGGTCGGCGAAGGCGAACCACGCGATGATGAGATGCGGCAGCAGCAGCAGGACCATCAGCGTCCAAGCCGCGGCACCGGTCGCCACCTTGCCCGCCGCGCTCGATATCAGCCGGGGCGCGCCCTTCGTGCCCGAGCCCCCCGCGCGCGGCGCCGTGCGGAACAGCACCACGCCCATCAGCGCCACCACCGCCAGCACCACGGTCAGCGTGAGCGCCTCCGGCATATCGAAGCGCTCGTTCGCGTAGTACACCGCCGTGCTCAGCATCGGGAAGTCGCCGCCGAAATAATAGGGCGCGCTGAACGAGGCGGCGGACGACATGAACGTAAGCAGCGCGGCCCCGGCCAGGGCGGGCCGCAGCAGCGGCAGGGTCACCCGGAAGAGCACCCGCAGCCGGCTGGCCCCCAGCGTGCGCGCCGCCTCAATCTGGCTCTGGTCGAACTGCGCCAGCGCCGCCGAAACCATCGCGTAGAAGAACACATAGAACGAGTAAGTGTGGATGAGCAGGATGGCCCACGGGCCGGGCAGGGCGGCATTCTCGAATCCGGCGCGCTCCAGCAGCCGCGTGATGACGCCATCGCGCCCGATGAGGTAGTAGAAGCCGAGCACGCCCACCAGCGGCGGCAGGGTGAAGGGCAGCAGCGCGAGGGCCGCGAGCAGATTGCGCCCCGGGAACCGGAACCGGGCCACGGCGAATGCCAGGGCCGTACCGAAAACCCCCGCGCCCGCCACCGACCCGAGGCAAATCAGCAGGGTATTGACGACCGCCTGCAGCCCGGTGCCCCCGGTAAAGGCGTCCCAGCGCCAATCGCCCAAGGCTTCGGCCGCCAGACGCAGGGTGGGGTAAAGTACGAAGGCCAGCAGCGGCGGCAGGCACAGGGCCAGCGCGAAATAATCCACGGCGCGCAGGCGCCGCTGCGGGGTCCGGCTCACGAGGACCGGCGGCTACACACCCGCTTGCGCGATGTCGGTCTCGACATAGCGGCGGATGGCCTCGTGTTCCTCGTCGTCCAGCTTGGTGAAAAGAATGGCGACCTTGTAGTGCTCATCGCCCTGGTCGTCGCGATCGCAGCGCACCACCACGCCCTCGGCGTCGATGCGCGCGCCGCCGCCGCCGGGCAGTTCCAGCGCGATGCTCATGCGGGTCATCAGGGGCACCGGCTTAACCGTGTGGCACAGCACGCCATTGGCGCTGATGTTGTCGACGTGATTCAGTACGCCCGGACCGGTGAGGTCCACCATCGGCACACCGCGCCGGCTGCGCGGAAATCTGCGCCGTTCATCTCCGTATTGGCCCATCTCGGCCCCTCCAAGCGCGGCCCAACCGCACGTAAACCGTAATGGTAGCGCATATGCGCTGGCGATGCAATGCGCGTTAGCGCGACGCTAGGCGCCCCAGGTGGCCATCCAGTACACGAATCCGATGAGTACGCCCACCCAGACCCAGAGGAACGCGAATCCGCCAAGCGATACCGCCGAGGGATAATAGATCTCGAAGTCGGGATGGTTGATGATCTTGCGCGGCTGCGCGGGCGCGACCTCCGGCGGCAGCATGAAAGGCTCCGGCATGTGCGGCTCGCCATCTTTTACGGGCGTGCGGATGCACTCGAACACGCGCGTCAGGCGCTCTTCCGGCACGCGAGAAGTAAACAGGCTTACCACGATACCCGAGAGGAACCCGCCCGAGAGGAAGAGGAACGTGTGATACGAGGCCCGGAACTTCCCGTCCCAGATCATGTATTCCGGCAGGTTCGCTACTGCCCACTTGTCGAAGCCCGGTGCATAGATGGGCACCAGGAATAGGATAATTCCCACGATGGACGCCGCCCAGGCGCCAGCCACGGTGGTGCGGCGCCAGAACAGGCCCAGCCAGAACGCGGCACCCATCAGCGCCTGAATCTGGAAGAAGCGCAGCAGCCCGCCCGTCACGTTCTCGAAGCGGAACGCGAACATCAGGCCGCCCACCACGATACAGAACGCCGCGATACGGCCCACCAGCACGTAGTGCTGCTCGTTGTGGTCGCGCACCAGCCAGCGCCGGTAGAAATTCTGGGTAAACAGGCCCGAGGAGGACACCATAAAGGCGTCGCACGAGGACATAACCGAGGCGATCAGGGCGGCGAGAAACAGGCCCAGCAGGCCCGGCATCACCTGTGGCAGTAGGTCGGCCGCCACGTTGCCGTAAATCTGGTCCATGGCCTTGGGGTCTTCGAGTCCCGGATAGAGCACGATGCCGCATAGGCCGACCACCATCCAGGCGACCGTGCAGAAGCGCTTGAGCAGGTTGCCCGTGGCGAAGCCCACGCGGCCGTCCATTTCGCTAGAGCCGGCAGCGCAGACGCCCATGATGTGCGGCTGCGTGACAATACCGATCAGCGCGCTCAGGCAAAGCATGGAAATGTAGAATCCGTTCAACTCGCCCGGCGCGACAATCTTGAACATGTCCGGGTCGGCGATACCCTGGTGCAGGCCCTCGAAGCCGCCTACAGCGTGCAGTGCGAAAGGCAGCAGAATGAACGAGAGGATGACCGTGAGAATGCCCTGAATCAGGTCGGTGACGATGGCCGCCGCCAGGCCGCCCGCCAAGCCGTAGAGCAGAAACATGCCCGTCATGGCGAAGATGGCGTATTCCTTGGGCACAGAACCGCCCGTGATAGCCTCGACCATCGAGCCGGCGCCCAGAAGCAGGATGCCGATGTTGAGCGTCAACTGGAACACGCCGATAATCGTATACAGACCAGCCATCGAGCCGTCATAGCGGTATTCGAAGTAGTCGCCCGTGGTGATGGCGCGCATGCGGCGCATGACCGGCGCGATGAGCCAGTAGAACGGCGTACAGAACAGCCAGAGCCACTGCCACCAGATACCCGAGATGCCAGCGGTGTAGGTCTTGCTCGACACGCCCACGGCGTCGTTGCCGCTGGTACCGGCCCCGAAGGCGAAGAAGATCATGAATATCTTGCCGAAGCGCCGCCCCCCCATAAAGAAGTCGGCGGTGTCAGACACCTTGCGTACGGTCCAGACGCCTGCGATCGTAATGCCCACGAAATACAGCAACAGCGCCGAGAGATCGGCGATACCCAACCCGAACATGCAGTGCTCCTCTGCGGAAATACCCGTGAATTGGAGCATGGTAGGGGGTGTGGGCGGCGCAGTCAAGCCGGGTCGGGGAATAGCACCGTGGTCCGGCAGGTTTGGCCTGCATGACTTGGTCCGCTATACTCACGCACGGCATAACTACCCTATCCGGACGCCAGCCGTCCGCGCGGAGGCGCTTCATGATTCCTAGAATTGCAGTCGGGGCGGCGTTGTGCGCGGGCGTGTTGCTCGTGTCCAACGGCTGCGCCACCATCGGTGGCTCCGAAAAGGCCGTCTTGCGCGCGAAGGACACGGTGTTCCCGGCGCTCGTGCACATCCGGCCGGTGAAGGAGATCTACACCAGCGGCAAGCGTCAGGAGGTGCTCGCCATCGGCAGCGGCTTCATTATCTCGCCCGACGGCTATGTGGTGACCAACGAGCATGTGGCCGGCGAGAGCAAGTTCGTGCAGTGCGTGCTGAGCGATAAGGAAGAAGTCGAGGCCGAAGTCGTCGGCGTCGATACCTTCACCGACGTGGCCGTGCTCAAGCTCGAGGTGGACCACCGCCTGCCCTTCGTCGAGTTCGGCAACTCGGACGACGTGGAAGCGGGCAACACAGTCATCGCCATGGGCAGCCCGCACGGCCTTGCGCGCTCGGTATCGCTCGGCATCGTCAGCGTCACCGACCGCTACCTCGAAGACATCGGCCCGATGACCAGTCCCTTCAATAGCTGGATTCAGACCGACGCTGCCATCAACCCAGGCAACAGCGGCGGACCGCTCATCGATCTGCACGGCAGGGTGATCGGCGTGAACGCGCGCGTGCTGCGCGGCGCCGAGAACGTCGGCTTCGCCATTCCCAGCAACATCGTGAAGGATGTCGTCGACGATATCATCAAGCACGGCCGCGTGCAGCGCAGCTGGATTGGCGCCGACCTGCAGGAAATGCTGGCGCGCACCGACGATCCTGCGCGGCACGGCGTCATCGTGGCCGGGCTTGATCCCATCTCGCCCGCAGCCAAGGCTGGCATCCGCCCGGGCGACGTGATTACCGCGGTGAATGGAAAGCCGCTGCACGCGCGCTTCGAGGAAGACCTGCCCGCCGTGCGCCGCGCCATTGCCGCGCTGCCCATCGGCCAGGAAGCGACCTTTACCCTCCTCCGTGGCGAGGAAGAGCAGCAGGTGACGCTGGTCACCGAGGAGCGAGGCGCGCTCCGCGGCGATGAAGTGGCCTTCGACGAATGGGGCTTCACGGCCAGCGAGCTCACGCCCGAACTCGTCCGCGAGGCGCAGTTGCCCTCGCGCATGGGCGTGTTCGTGTCGGGACAGCAGGTGGGCGGCATCGCGGCGAACGCGAACCTCGGCGGCGGCGACATTATCCTCCGCGTTGACGACACCCCCATCCAAAACCTCGCGCAATTCAAGGAAGTGTACGACGGCCTCGTGGCGTCGAAGAAAGAGCTGGTGCTGTTGTTCGTCAAGCGCGGCGCGCTAACCCGCTATGTGATGATTAAGCAGACGCCCGGCGCGCCGGCTCCGGCCGAAGGTGCCGAGGCGGTCAACGAGGGAGAGCCCGCGCATGTGGAGTAAACTCGGAATCGCACTCGCGCTGGTTTCGGCCCAGACCGCCTTTGCCGCCGGTATTTCCGGCGATGTGCTCCGCGCCGCCTATGAACGCATCGATCCGGCCGTGTGCCTGGTCGAGTTCTCGCTCGAAATCACCAATGCCGCCACGGGGCAGCAGTCCAAGCAGAACCGCAACGCGCTCGGCCTCGTGGTGACCGAAGACGGCCTGGTGATGACGCACGGCCACATGGCGGTCGAGAACAGCACGCCATTCAACATCAAGGTGACGCTCGGCAAGGGCGACGACGAGCAGCGCTACGATGCGGAATTGCTGCCCAAGCCGGACGACGTCAACATCGCCTTCCTGCAGATCAAGGACGACAAGCCGCTGAAGCTGCCCTACGTGCGGTTCAGTTCCGGCGACTCGCTGCAGCTGGGTGACTCGGTCGGCATGTTCGGCCTGGGTCCGGATACGCTCGACCACGCGACGATGATCCAGGAGCGCCTGATCGGCGCCGTGCTCGACAAGCCCCGCCGCACCTACGCGCTGGACGACGCAGTGCGCTTCGCCTTCGTGGGCGGCCCGGTGGTCGATTCGCGCGGGCGCGCCGTGGGCGTGGTCGGCTTCGACCTCAGCACGGCCGAGGGTGGCGAGGTCTATACCCGCAGCGGCAATCCGCTCGTGTATCAGGCCTCGCTCTTCCAGAAGTATATCGACAAGCCGCCGGTGGAGAAGGAAGACGACGGCGCGGGCGACGCCTGGCTCGGCGTGTTCACCCAGCCGCTCACGCCCGATTTCGCGCGCTACTGGAACCTCGACCGCGATGGCGGCCTGATTGTCAGCACCGTGGTGCCGGGTTCGCCCGCCGAGGCTGCGGGCCTGCAGAGCGGCGACATCATCATCACCTTCGATGGTACTCCGATCCGGGCCAAGCTCGACCGCGACGTGATGGGCTTTACCAAGCTCGTGCGCGATACCGGCGCGGGCAAGCCCGTGGAAGTGCGTGTACTGCGCGACGGCCAGCCCATCACGGTCACCGTGGATCTGGGCCTGCGTCCGCCGAGCGAACAAGACGCGGCGGAGTACGAGGATACCCAGCTGGGCATCACCATCCGCGAGCTGACCACCGACCTCCGCATCCGCCTGAACCTGTCGGAAGACGTGCAGGGCGTGATTGTGCGGCGCATCGAAAGCGGCAGCGTGGCGCAGGTGGGCAAGATGATTCCGGGCGCCATCATCATGGCGCTGAACGACACGCCCATCGCCAGCATCGAGGACTACAAGAACGCCGTGGCCAAGCTGACCGAGCAGCGGCCGTCGGAGATTACCGTGTTCGCGCGCGTCGGACCCGCCACCGGATTCTTCCGGCTGCAGCCGAGGTGGCCCGCACCGTGACCCGTGAAGACGTCATCGTCCGCCACCGGTGGATGGTGCTGCTGGTGCTGCTCGTGGCCGGCGCGTTTATCGGCATCGCCTTCGTGGTGCCCATGACGCGCGGCCACGAGCAGCCCGCGGATATCCTCGCCGCCCACGACCTCGCCCGCGAGGGCCACTGGGAAGAGGCGATGGCGATGACGCGGCAATTTCTGCTCGAACACCCCGAGGATCCCGTGGGGCATTTCCTGCTGGGGCAGTGCTACCTTTACGGACCGCGCCTGCAATTCACCCAGGCCGCCGGTGAACTCGAGACCGCGCTCGCTATTCACGATCGCACCGGCTCGATGGGCGCGTGGCAGGGCATGGTCGAGCCTTCCGACTTCACCTACCGCATCTACAAGCTGCGCGCCATCGTCGAGCTGCGCATCGTCCACGAATCCATCAACCTGCGCCTGCCGCGCGGCTTCGTCGAAAAGCACCTGCTCGCCTGCCTCGAGGAAATCCGAAGCGGCCTTGAGCTTTTCCCCGGCGATGCCTACCTCACCGACATGCAGACGGAAACCGAAAAGCTGCTCGACGACATGAAAATAGTCCCGCCGCCCCCCAAGCCGAAAGGCCCCCCGCCGCTCGCGGCATAGGCGCGCTCGCATGCAGCTTGCTGCCGTGGAGTGCGGCAGCGGGCTGCCGCCTTCGTCAGGAAGCCTGCTTCCGTCGCTTGGGCGGCGGATTCAATCGTGCCCCGTAGCGACGGGAGCTACCTGCTCCCTGCGAAAAGCGGGAGCTTGCTCCCGCACTCCAAGGCGGCTGCGCCGCAATCGTTGGGACGAGACTCCGTCAGCCATCGTGACGCGAAGACGTTGTGCGGAAATGAAGGCACCGCATTTTTCCGTCCTTGCGAGCGCAGCGCGGCAATCTCTTTGACGCAATGACGCCAAGACGGCTCGCGGGTACGCTCGCCCTACCGTACCCTCGCCTCAGGTATTGCGGCGGTATTGTCCGCCGGCCTCGAAGAGGGCCTGTGTGATCTGTCCGAGGGAGCAGCACCGCACGGCGTGCATCAGCTCGGCGAAGATGTTTCCGTTGCTGCGCGCCACCTTTTTCAGGCGCTCCAGGGCCGCTGCGGCTTCGCTTTCGTGCGTCGTGCGCCAAGCCTGCAGCTGCGCCAGCTGACGTACTTTCTCTTCCTCGGTGCCGCGCCGCAGTTCCATCTGGTCCATCAGCGCCTCGTGGTCGGCGCTCTCGTCCACAAAGGTATTCACGCCCACGATGGGATACGCGCCCGACGACTTCAGCTGCTCGTAGTGGTGCGATTCATCCTGGATGCGGCCGCGCTGATAGCCGCGCTCCATTGCGCCCAGCACGCCGCCACGCTCGCTGATGCGCTCGAACTCGCAGAGCGCCGCCTCTTCCACCAGGTCGGTCAGTTCCTCGATGAGATACGAGCCCTGCAGCGGGTTCTCGTTCATCGCGAGGCCGTGTTCCTTGTTGATGATCAGCTGAATTGCCACGGCGCGCCGCACCGAAGATTCTGTCGGCGTCGTCACCGCCTCGTCGTAGGCGTTCGTGTGCAGCGAATTGCAGTGGTCGTAGAGCGCCATGAGCGCCTCGAGCGTGGTGCGGATGTCGTTGAAATCGACCTCCTGCGCGTGGAGCGACCGGCCGCTGGTTTGGATATGCGTCTTCAGTTTCTGCGATCGCTCGTTCGCGCCGTAGCGCTCGCGCATCGCGATGGCCCAGATGCGCCGCGCCACGCGGTTGAGCACTGCGTATTCGGGGTCCATGCCGCAGGAGAAGAAGAACGACAGGTTCGGCGCGAAGTCGTCGATGTTCATCCCGCGCGCGAGGTAGTACTCCACGAAGGTGAAGCCGTTCGCCAGCGTGAAGGCCAGCTGCGAAATCGGATTCGCGCCCGCCTCGGCGATGTGATAGCCGGAAATCGACACGCTGTAGAAATTCCGCACACCCTGCTCGATGAAATATTCCTGGATGTCGCCCATCATCTTGAGCGCGAAATCGATGGCGAAGAGGCAGGTGTTCTGCCCCTGGTCTTCTTTCAAGATGTCGGCCTGCACCGTGCCGCGCACGCTCTTCAATACCGAAGTGCGGATGGCCGCCGCCTCGTCGTCGCCCGGTTCGCGGCCCTGTTCAACGCGGAACTTGGCCATGCCCTGCTCGATAGCCGCGTTCAGGAACATCGCCAGTATCGCGGGTGCCGGGCCGTTGATCGTCATGGAGACCGACGTGTTTGGCGCGGCGAGGTCGAAGCCATCGTACAGCTGCTTCATGTCTTCCAGCGTGCAGATGGAAACACCGCTGCTGCCCACCTTGCCGTAGATGTCCGGCCGTGGATCGGGGTCCGCGCCGTAGAGCGTCACGGAATCGAAAGCGGTCGAGAGGCGTTTGGCCTCCGTGCCGCGCGAGAGGTACTTGAAGCGCTCGTTCGTGCGCCGTGCGTCGCCCTCGCCCGCGAACATGCGCGTGGGGTCCTCGTCGTCGCGCTTGAAGGGAAACACGCCCGCCGTAAAGGGAAACGCGCCCGGTACGTTTTCGAGCAGCAGATAGCGCAGCACCGCGCCGGGGTCTTCGTGGCGCGGAATGGCGACGCGGCGGATGCGCGTGCCCGACAGGCTCTCGCGCGTCAGCGGCACGCTGATGGCGCGGTCGCGCACGTGGTAGGTATAGGTATCGCCTGAATACTGCTCGCGCAGATCCGGCCAGCACTCCCACGCTTTGCGCGCGTACGGGTCCATGGCCTGCCGCACCTCGGCCGCCCTGGCATTGGCGGCCGTGCCTGCATCGGCGTCCAGCGCATCGGCGGCGGCCTCCAGCTGCCACGCCAGCCGCGCCTGCCCGGCCTGCGCCAGGGCCCACGCGCGATAGTCGCGCACGGTCTCGGCGATATCGGCCAGATACCGCACGCGGCCCGGCGGAATCACCGTGGCATTGCCCGTCGAATGGCGCGCCTCGGGCAGCGGAATGCGCGGCTTCCAATCCAGCTCGAAGCGTTCGTTCAGCAGCGCGATGAGCCCGTGATACAGGGCGTTCACGCCATCGTCGTTGAAACGCGCCGCGATCGTGCCATACACCGGCATCGCCTCGGCCGGTGTATTGAAGTCGTGGTGGTTGCGCTGCATCTGCTTGCGCACGTCGCGCAGCGCGTCCATCGAGCCCGCGCGATCGAACTTGTTGATTGCCACCACGTCGGCGAGGTCGATCATGTCGATCTTCTCTAGCTGCGACGCCGCGCCGAATTCGGCTGTCATCACATAGAGCGACAGGTCCACGAAGGGCACGATGCCTGCGTCGGCCTGGCCGATGCCCGCCGTCTCCGCGATGATCAGATGATAGCCCGCCGCCTTGAGCACCTCCACCGTTTCGCCCAGCGCCTCGCTGATTTCCGTGTGGCGGCCGCGCGTCGCGAGTGAGCGCATGAACACGCGGTCGCTGGTCACCGCGTTCATTCGGATGCGATCGCCCAGCAGCGCGCCGCCGCTGCGACGCCGGGAAGGATCCACCGAAACCACCGCCAGACGCTTGTCGGGGAAGTCCTCGAGGAAGCGGTTGATCAGTTCATCCACCAGCGACGACTTGCCCGCGCCGCCCGTGCCCGTCACGCCGATGACCGGCACGGTGTGGTGCGGCTCGCATACGGTTTTCGCCATCCAGCGGTCGAGCAGGGCCGTGTCACCCGAAAGCTTGGCGTCTTCCACGGCGGAAATCAGCAGTCCCAGCTGTGCATCGTCGTGCAGGTCGTAGCCGCGCTCGGCGTCGAAGTCGGCGCGGGCCGCGAGCGTGCGGTCCAGCATGTCCTGAATCATCGGCACCAGGCCCATGCGGCGGCCGTCCTCGGGGGAGTAGATGCGGTTCACGCCGTAGGCCTGCAGCTCGCGTATCTCGCTCGGCACAATCACGCCGCCGCCGCCGCCGAACACCTGGATACGCTCCGCGCCTCGCTCGCGCAGCAATTCCACCACGTACTTGAAGAACTCGACATGGCCGCCCTGGTACGAACTGATGGCGATGGCGTTAGCGTCTTCCTGAATCGCCGCCTGCACGATTTCCTGTGCCGAGCGGTTGTGGCCCAGGTGAATCACCTCGGCGCCCAGGTCCTGCATGATGCGCCGCATCAGGTTGATGGCCGCATCGTGCCCGTCGAAAAGCGCGGTCGAGGTCACCACCCGCAGCGGCCGCGAAATGCTCCGCTCGGTATCGTGTTCAATGGTCGATGTCACCGCCATGGCGTGGGGCTCCTGCGCGTTCAGCCGAGGCCGTGCACGCGATCGAATAATTCCAACAGTTCCTGGTGGGTGCTGAACGGCAGCTCGGGGCGTTCATGCGGCGCGAAGAAGCGCAGCTCCGAGGCGTCGGTGTCCGGACGCATCTCGTCCTCGCCCCGCCAGTCCTCGATATGATACCCCAGCACGAGCACCGAGCCCGAACGCGGGCTCTGCTTGGTGCTCACGCCCACCAGCGTGGCGCGTTCGGCGCGCAGGTTGGTTTCTTCCTGCAGTTCCCGCAGCGCCGCTTCTTCCGTGGTTTCACCCAGTTCTACGAATCCGCCGGGCAGCGTCCACATGCCCAGGCAGGGTTGCACCGCGCGCCGCGCGAAGAGCATCGAGCCGTCCGGCTTCACCACGAAACAGCAGGCCGCCGGGATCGGGTTGAAGTAAAAGTAGCGCAGGCAGATCGTGCAATGCGGCCGCTCGTCCTGACCATCGTGATGCTGAATCAGCGTCGTGCCGCAGGTCGGGCAGTAGTTGTATTCGAGGGGCTTGGGTAGGGTGTAGTCGCTCATCGCGCCGTTCAGCTGTCGAAGAAGTCTTCGGGGTTGGGGTCTTCGCCCGGCGGCACCGGAATCGAGCCGCGGTGCCACTGCGTCTTGTATACCTCGAACCGGCCGGGCGCCGCCTCGGGCCGCACCCGCGCCAGCAGCGCCTCCCGCTCGTCGTCCGCCATGGGTTGAAACGCCTTCGCAAGCGCCAGGTTTTTCTCCAGCACCGCCATCGAGTCCATTCCGGAGACCACCGTCGATACCGGCAGGCTCATGGAATAGCGCAGGCATTCCTCGGCGGAGACCACCTTCGAATCCAGCAGGTTGCCCGGCGACCCGCCCAGCGTCTTCATCGCGATCACGCCCAGGTTCTTTTCCAGCGCCTTCGGCATCACGTTCCGCTGGAAGCTGCGGAAATGGTAGTCGAACACATTGAGCGGCATCTGGATGGTGTCCCAGTCGAAACCGCCCGCGAGCATCTCGAGGTGCGTGCTGTTGATATGGTGACCGGTGAAGCCGATGTAGCGGATCTTGCCTTCATCGCGCGCCTTGAGCGCGAAGTCGAGTGCGCCGTTTTGATAGATGCGCTTCGGCTGCTCCGGATGCACGATTTCGTGGAACTGCCACAGGTCGATCACGTCCACCTCCAGCCGGCGCAGGCTGGTCTCCAGGTGCTCCTGCGCGCGCGCCGCGTCCAAGCCCTTGTGCTTGGTCATCAGGAAGACCTTGTCGCGGTAGCCGTCCTTCAGCGCCTGGCCCATGCGTTCCTCGCTGCGGCCGTCGTGGTATTGCCAGGCGTTGTCGAAAAAGTTCACGCCCTCGTCCACCGCGCGCCGCATGATGGCCGTCGCCTCGGCGTCCGTCAGTTCCTTCCCGCCGATGTGATACCCGCCCAGACACAGCAGCGACACCGCCTCGCCGGTCTTTCCCAGCGTGCGGTACGGCATGCCATTGCGCGGCTCGGCGGCCAGCGCCGGCAGCGCCAAGGCGCCCGCAGCGGAAAGCTGCAAAAAGGTTCTGCGATCCATGGACATGCGGATAAACCTGCCTGCTTACAACCTCGACAGTGTAGCACACGCGCATATATTCAGGAAGAACCGGTGCCAACGCGGGCAGGGCCTGGAGCGTGTCTCGCAGGGCGTCCCGAAGCGTGCACATCGCCCCGACATCCTCAACGGCGGCAGCCGTTGATTTATCGTAGCCCCGGTGTTGGGCCGCGTTTCGCGGACCTACCCGGGGAACGATCGGGCACGCACCAACCGCGGTAGCGGTTGCTGAATAGGCCCGTCCCTATACGGCTCGTTTAAGCAACCGCTACCGCGGTAGATCGAGACGGTATCGATACCCCGGGTAGCCCCGCGAAGCGCGGCGCAACGCCGGGGCTACAATCAAGCAACCACTCCCGTGGTTGCGGGCCTGTTCCCGCCATCGCGCGGCCGAGCCATTGGGCGGGACGATCAATATCGAGTGTAAATGCGAAAAAACACCCGAGAAACTTCTATTTCTGGCGGCGCTAAAGTTCTCGGCGATCGTGCCGATAACTAACCTCATAAGGGCCGGGACACCCGAAAGGGCGGGCCAAGGTGAACATCCCGCACCGCAGTATGGTCTGAGTCTCGTGTTACTTACCTCCTTGATCGCGCCGCAAGCACCGTTGCTTGGGCGCTTTCTTCATGCGCTCCGGCGCAGGGGCAGCCGATGCCGCAGGAGGTAGAAGGCGAGGGGCACGCCCGTGAGGCAGAACAGCAGCGGCGCGAGGATGCCGATGCCGGTGACGCGCGCCACCGACAAGCTGCCGATGAAGAAGAGGAACTGCGGCACACGCGAACCCGCCCGCGGATGCACCCCCGCGCGGCGCACCGCGATGGCCTGAAACGTCATGCTCGCGCCTGCGCCGATTACCCACGCCAGCCCCGCGCCGCGCAGCCCCATCAACGGCATCAATACGGCCGCGCTCGCCAGACTCAATACCGCCTGAGACGCCTGGCCGAAGGTGACCCACTCCGGACGTTCCAGCGCGATCAGCGTCTGTCCAAATACGCCCGCCTGCACCGCGAGGTGAATGCCCAGCATCAGCGGCGTGATCGCATCGGCCGCGCCGATGTATTCGGGCGACGACAGCAGCAGCACCAGCCATTCGCGGAGGGGATACGCGGCAACGATCATCGAGTGCCCGAGAAAAGTGATGACCACGAGCACCTCGGTCAGCGTGCGTCCCGCGTCTTCCTTGCGTCCTGCGGCCGCCATCGCGGCGATGCTCGGCAGCCACGGCAACAACAAAGCGTTCAGCCCGCGGGAAAGCAGCTGCGGAAACCGCTTGGCGATCTCATACACGCCCGCCATGTTCACGCCCAGCAGCGCCGTGACGAGAAAGGTATCGGCGCGCTGGAATCCGTAGTTGAGCAGCGAGTTCGCGTAGAGCGGAATACTGAACCGCGCGGCCTGTGCGAAGGCGGGCTCCGGATGCCAGGGCGCGCCGCGCAGTACGATGTAAGCCAGCGCCACCGCGCACACCGCCTGCGAAATCAACAGCGCCAAGAGCAGGGCCATCAGGCCGCCGCCGCACCAAAGCGCCGCGCCGCCGAGTACTACCTGGGACACACCGAATGCGATGGAGCCTGCCGCATGCAGCCGATAGTCTTGAAGGCCGTTGATCACCGCCAGCAAGGTATCTCGGAAGATGCCGGCGCAGGCCAGCGCCCCCGCCGTGGCGCACAGGATTCCGTACGTCGCGGGTTGACCTGACAGGGGTAGAATCACAGCGGTGGCCAGCGCGGCCGCGAGCACACCGAGCGACACGCGTGCCTGACCCTTCAGTACCCCCTGGATGTAAGGCATCTGGCGCGCTTGTTCCCGGGCGGCGATCAGGGCGGGCAGCGAGGCGAACAGCCCGAAGTTGAACAGCAGGTTCAGTCCGTCCGCCACAAGCACGACGATAAGCCAGCTCGCCACGTCGCCCTGCGGCAGGGTGTTCGTGGCCAGTTTCGCCAGCGCCAGCGCCGCCGCGACGCTGACCATCGTGCTGGCGCCCGAAAGCGCCGCGCCCCGGACGAATTGCCTGCTTCTGCTCATGCCATCCTTTCCGATTTCCCGCGCATACCGCGCTTGGGCCTGTGGTATGCTGATTCCGGGTGGCGGAAAGCAAGCGAGGAGCCCCGGAGCACATGGCTGGAGCATTGGGCGGTAAGGAGACGGCGGCCATCCCGGACGATGAACATGAAGGGGGCGTCAACCGGCCGCGTCTGCTCTGGTTTATTTTCGGCATGTGCGCCTTGGGCCTCGCGTCCGATTTTCTCGCGCGCGCCCTGCTGGTCTCCGGGCAGATTACCATCTTCCAGCGCGATGTGATCGGCTCGGTGCTCTACTTGGCCGTCACCATCATCACCGTCCGAGTGGCCGTCATAGCGCGCAGCCTGCATTTTGTGCGCAGGGCAGTGCTGCTTTCGATTGGCCTGGTGGTGTTGTCGCAGGTATTCAACCTTATCGAGGATATTCCAGGTCCGGACCAGCTGCTGATTCTCTCGAAGCAGATTCCGCTGCCCGTGCGGGTTGAACAATTGCTCTTTCCCATCGGCTACACGGTGTTCATCGGCAGCTGCCTGGCGGCCCTGGTCGAAGGCGAGATGGCGCGGCGCCAGCTGGTGCGTGAGCGGCAGACGCTCGCAGACAATATCGAGCGACGGCGTCAGGCCGAGGCAGAGCTGCTACACGCCAAGCAAGGTCTCGAGCAGGCCGTGCAGGAGCGCACCGCCGAACTGGAAGAGGAACTGCGCGAGCGTCAATCTGCGGAAAAGGCGCTCCGCGCAAGCGAATCCCGCCTCAAGGCGGTCTTCGAAAACTACGGCCTGGGCATCTTCACCGTGGATCGGCGCGGCCGGCTGCAGCAGTGGAACAAGCGCTGGGCCGACCTCATGGAAGTCGACGTGACGCAGGCCCAGGACATGGATCTGCCTCCCCTCATCCATCCCGGCGATTCGAAGGCCGTCATGGCCCTGGTTGATGAAATATTCGACGGGACGAAAGAGAGCATTGAAGTCGCCATGCGCGTTCAGCGCCGCAACGGCAGCACGCTCTGGTCGCGCCTAACCGCCTCGGTGATGGAATACCGCGCAGGCAGGCCCTGGGTCATGCTCGGCGTCATGGCCGATATCACCGACGTGCACGAAGCGCAGGTCCGCCGCACGGAAAGCGCGCGCCTCCTCGAGGCGGTCATCTCTTCGGCACCCATGGTTATCTGGTCTATCGACAAGGAAGGGCAGTTCACCCTGAGCGAAGGCAGCGGGCTCGCCTCCATCGGGCTCAAGTCCGGCGAAGTCGTGGGAAAATCCATCTGGCAGTTGTATGCAGACAGTCCGGAGATCCTCCGTCAGGCGCGCGAGGCGCTCGCCGGCCGCGGTACGACTCAGCTGAGTTCCACCGGCGGCTTGATGTTCCGCAGCACCTACTCTCCGCTACGCGGCGTCGATGGCGACATCTCCGGCGCCATCGGCGTTGCCATCGACGTGACCAAGGAGACGCAGTTGGAGTCGCAGATGCGCCGCAAGCAGAAGATGGAGGCCATCGGCACGCTGGCCAGCGGCATCGCGCACGACTTCAACAACATCCTCTACGCGATATCGGGATTCAATACCCTGCTCAAGCGCCGGAATTCCGGCGACCCCGACGCGCTGGATTATCTCGGCGAAATCGAAAATGCCGTAAACCGTGCCGCCAATCTCGTCGAGCGCATTCTCGCTTTCAGCGCCCGCCGCGAACGCCCCTTCGAGGCGGTCGATTTTGGCGCCGAAGTGCAGAACGTCGCGCGGCTGCTGCGCGGCAGTATCCTGCCGAACATAGAATTGCGCGTCGACGTGGCACCGGATCTGCCCCCCGTAATGGGCGACCCCAGCCAGATCGAGCAGATGCTGCTGAACCTCGCCACCAATGCGCAGCACGCCATGGCCGAGCAGGGCGGCGTGTTGAGCGTCTCCCTCGACATCGCCGCGATTGAGCCCGGGGGGCCGCACTCCGACCGGCTGCTCCCGGGCGACTACCTCCGTTGCGTCGTGAGCGATACCGGCGTCGGCATTTCCCGCGATCAGCTCGAGCAGATCTTCGAGCCCTTTTTCACCACGAAGCCCGTGGGGCAGGGCACCGGGCTGGGCATGGCCATCGTCGATAACGTGGTGCGCACGCACGGCGGCATCGTCGCGGTCGACAGCGCAGAGGGGCTAGGCACGACCTTTACCATTTACCTGCCAGCCATTGACCCCGCGGCGCCGATGCCTGGCGAATTCGCCCATCCGGTTCCCCGGCTTGAGGATATTCCGCCGCAGCATGTGCTGTTTGTCGACGACGAGAGCGCCGTGTGCATGTTCGCGGAGCTGCTTTTCGAGGGAACCCCGCACCGGGTGACCACCTGCCGCAACGGCGAGGATGCCCTTGCGGCCTTCGAGGCCGACCCCGACGATTTCGACGTCGTACTGGTGGATCAATACATGCCGGGGCTGAGCGGAACCGCACTGTGCAGACTGCTCCATGCCATCCGGCCCGGCCTGCCCGTGGTCGTCTGTTCCGGTCTCGACAGCGTCAGCGACCGCGAGGAGGCCGCCTCGGCCGGGGCCGTCGATTTCTTGAAGAAGCCGATCAGCATCGATAAATTAACCAGTGTGATGAGCATGTATGCATTCGGCGACGCCGCAGGGGGCAACCGATCATGACAACGGTACTGATTGTGGACGACGATCCGCTCGTGCGGAAGATGCTCCGGCTTACCCTGTCCCAGGCGGGTTTCGCGGTGCGCACGGCGGAGAATGGCAAGGTCGCTTCGCAGCTGCTTGAGGAATCCGTCTCCGATGTCGTCGTCATGGACATCGTCATGCCCGAGAAAGAGGGGCTGGAGACGACGGTGGAAATCCGCGAGCGCTGGCCGCGCATCAAGGTCATCGCCATTTCGGGCGGCGCGCGGCTGGGCCCCACCGGACAGGTCCGGCTTGAGGCCAGCCAGAACCTGCGGCTGGCGAACCGGCTCGGGGCGCACCGTACCTTCTCGAAACCCATCGACAACGACGAGTTGATTCAGGCGATTCGCGAACTCGCCAGCGAAAATCTCTAGTCAGCGCGTCGGGGGAGCTGCAGATCGGCGATAACCGGCAAATGGTCTGAGCCCGTCCGGCCGCCCCGATGCAGTCCCAGCATGTTGATGTCGTTCGATACGAGCACATGGTCGATTGGCAACAGCACGGGGTGCAGCGCACTTACGGGCCATGTAGGCATGGGGCCGCGTCCCAGCCGCGTATTCACCAGGCCCGAACGCTCGATGAGATCGCTGAAATAGGGGGACCAGGGCGTCATATTCAAATCGCCCACGAGCGCGAAAGGCGTTTGCGCATCACGTGCGATCTGCGCCGCTTCCGCCAGTTGCCGATTGCGCCCCGCCGCCATGTGCTTGAACATCGGCGGAATCGTGTGCAGGTCGAGCAGCCGCAAGGGACCGCGCGGCGTCTCCACGGTAGCAAGAATGGCCGGTACCGTCACGCCGCCGAGTTCCTTAAACGCGACATCGTGCAGCGGCCAGCGGCTCGCCAGCGCGATCCCGAAGTTATCCTCGCGGGCCTCCATGCGCTGATAGGGATAGGTCTCGCGCAGTCCCTCCAGCACCGCCTTCCAACCCGCGCCCACCTCCTGCACGCACAAGATATCCGGCTGGTGCCGTTCTACCTCTTCGCGGAATGCCTCGTAGTCCTGGTTGATGGTCAGCACGTTGGCCAGCATCACGCGAACGCGGTCGGTATCGGCATGAGCCGCCCCGCTCCAGGGTACGTACGGGGCGATCTGCCAGCCGTGAAAGGCCGCGAACATCAGCGCCAGCACCACCCCGCGCCGGGATCGCGTCAGGCTCAGTAGCGCCAGCGCAAACAACGCCAGCCCGAAATACACCAGCTGAAAGTTGGGCGCGAGCTCGAAATACCAGCGGTAGCGCGCGCCGAGCGAAAAGAGCGCAACGATGGTGAGGAATACGAGCACCAGATAGCCCGTCTCCCGCATGAAACGGGAAAGTGGGGGCTCCCGCCGATTGCCCTCGTGCGTCGTCTCGGCCATGAAATACTGCCCTGAGCCAGAAGAGAAGCCTGCATGATAGGGGATAGTCGTTGCCCTCGACAACCGCCCGTGGACGACCGGCGGCACCGGCGCGTATACTGGATGCCGGGTTATCCGGAGTACACCATGATTACAGCAGATACATCCCCCCGCCGGGGCGTCGAGTTCCATGGCACCACCGTGATCGCCGTCCGGAAGAACGGCCGCGTCGCGATAGGCGCCGACGGACAGGTGACGCTGGGCGACACGATGATGAAGGGCAATGCCGTGAAGGTGCGGCGGCTCGCGGGCGGCAAGGTGCTGGCGGGTTTCGCGGGCGCCGTGGCCGATGCCTTCACGCTTTTCGAGCGCTTCGAGGCGAAGCTGAACGAGTACAACCACAGCCTCCAGCGCGCGGCCGTGGAGCTCACCAAGGACTGGCGCACCGACAAATACCTGCGCCAGCTGAACGCGCTGCTCGCCGTGTGCGACGCGGAGCATAGCCTGCTCATTTCCGGCAACGGCGAGATTATCGAACCCGAGGACGGCATCCTGGCCATCGGCTCGGGCGGTGCCTATGCCCTGGCCGCAGCGCGCGCGTTGTCCGCCCACACCGACCACGACGCCGAGCACATCGTCCGGGAGTCCCTCGATATCGCCGCGGGCATCTGCATCTACACCAACCACAATATCACCGTGGAGACCCTGTAGCCCGTGCGGGGCCTGCTCGCCATAGGCGCGGCAGCGCTCGTGTGCGTCGCGGGCGCGGCGCAGGGGCCGGCTGCGGCCATCGATACCGCCCTCCGCCTGCTCAACGATTTCGAAAGCACGGCGACCTACCACCACGTGCGGCTGAACGGTATCGACGCGGCACGGCGCATCGCGGCGGAACGGCTGCTGGCACATGCCCGAGAAGTGCTCGACAGCGGCGACGAGGCCCAGGCGCTATGCCTGTTCGGCCACGCCACTGAGTTTCCCACGCACATCTGGTATTCGGACTTTATGGACCACGAGCAGTTCGGTTGGGTGCTGCGCGGGCGCGAGGCCGCCGAGGCCGCGTTAGGCCATCCGCTGCCCGAAGACCTCCCGGTCCCGCCTGCTGCGCCCCGGCCGCCAGAAGCGCGCGCCCCGTCGATTCCCGCCATCGAGAGCGAGCCCTGGGCGCTCGGGCTGCACCGCAACCGCATCGACCTCGCGAATTTCCCTGATCGCCCGGCGCAGATCGAGGTCGCGCTCAACGGCGAGCCCGCAGGCCGGGGCCGCCTGACACCGCCCGACAAATTTGTCTACGCGCGGCCCGGCGTGGGGGAGTACGCCATCACCGTGACCACGCCGGAGCGCACCCGCACCTACCGCTATCCTGCGCTCAGCATCGAGGTGACCGGGGGCGAGCTGCTGGTGAATGGCTTGCCCTTCGAGATTCAGGCCGCCGCCTGGGATTCCGGCGATGTATCGGCCTTGCGCGCCGCGGGCGTCAACGCGGTCGTGCTGGCCTGCCCAGAGCCCGAGGTCATCGAGACCGCGCAGGCCGCTGGCTTCGCCACCATCGTCCGGCCGCTGTCGCCGGGCGCCGATTGGAACGACACGCTGAACCGCATGGGCGGTTCGGTGCAGGCTGCGCAGGAATTGCTGCGGCGCAATATTGCCCGCTATGCCGCTACCGGCGCGGTATGGCTGTGGGACCTCGGGCTGGGCGGCACCGCGCAGGCCGAGGCGCTCGAACGGGCATTGGGTCCGGTAGTGGAACAGTGCGACCCGCTCGAAAGGCCGCGCTATGAGGCGATTCGATGAACTTATCCCGACCCGAAGCCGAGTTGTATATTCCCGATGGCACGGACGAGGAAGCGGCGCTTGCCCGCACCACACACCTCGCCATCGGCGCGCATCAGGACGACCTCGAAATCATGGCGGCGCACGGCATTCTCGCGTGCTACGAGGCGGAGGACCAATGGTTCACCGGTGTCACGGTCACGCACGGCGGGGGCACGCCGCGCTCGGGCGCCTATGCGGACTACTCCGACGAGCAGATGATCGAGGCGCGCAACGAGGAGCAGCGCGAAGCCGCGCGGCTCGGCCGCTATACCGCGCAATTCCTGCTGGCCCACCCGAGCGCCGCCGTGAAAGAGCGGAAGCATTCGCCCGCCGTCGCCGATATCGAGCAGATCCTCCGCGCCACGACGCCGCGCTTCCTCTACACGCACAACCTCGCCGACAAGCACGATACCCACATCGGCGTGGCGCTGCGGGTCATCGAGGCTGTGCGACGACTGCCGCTGGCCGAGCGCCCCAAGTCCGTCTACGGCTGCGAAGTCTGGCGTGATCTTGATTGGCTGGTGGACGATGAGAAGTACATCTTCGATCTCTCCGAACACGAGGAACTGCAAGATGCCCTCGTGGCGGTCTTCCAATCGCAGATCGCCGGTGGCAAGCGCTACGACCTCGCGGCCATGGGCCGCCGCCGCGCGCATGCCACCTATTCCGCGTCGCACGTGGTCGACAACGCCAGCGGCGCGAGCTTCGCCATGGACCTGACCCCGCTCGCAGAGGACGACCGCCTCGACCCGGCGGCCTACGTCTGCGGCTGTATCGACCGGCTGCGCATGGATGTGCGCGATCGCATCGAGCGATTCCGTTGAGCGACGACATCACCTACTGGAAGGGCACCGTCTGCTACGACGGCACCGGGTTCGCCGGGTGGCAGCGCCAAGACAACGGCGTCACCGTGCAGGGCGAAATCGAGGCGGCGCTGTCGCGTATCGCCGACCGGCCGGTGACCATCCAGGGCGCGGGCCGTACCGACGCCGGGGTGCACGCCTTCGGGCAGGCCTTCAACTTCGAATGGCAGGGTGTCCCGCCCGAACGCCTCCGCCATGCCGTGTCCAAAATGCTCGAGCCACGCATCCGCATTGTCTCGCTAGACCCCGCGGACCCGGAGTTCAACGCACGCTTCTCCGCCCGCTGGAAGCGCTACCGCTATGCGATAGACTACGCGCGCGAAGCCTGTCCCATGGCCGCTCGCTACGCTTGGCACGTGGCTTTCGATCTCGACCTCGATCTCATCGAGCGCCTGCTGCCGCAGTTCGAGGGCACGCACGACTTCGCGGGGTTCCAGAGCGCGGGTTCGCAGATGAAGACCACTGTGCGCACGGTCTACCGCTTGCGCATGCAGCGCGGCGAAGGCATCGTAACGCCCAGCGGCTACGCCAATCTCTTCAGCATCGATTTCGAGGGCGACGGGTTCCTCTACAAGATGGTCCGCAATATCACCGGCACGCTGATCGAAATCGGTCGCGGCCGCTTCGAGCCGGGATTCATCCAGAAGGCGCTTGCCTCGGGCGGCCCCTTCGTCGGACATTGCGCGCCCGCGCAGGGGCTCGCGCTCATGGAAGTGCACTACACCGAGCGCTAATCGACGACGCGCTCCACCACGTAGATCGGCCGCCCCTTCACCTCATCGTATATCCGCGCGATGTACTCGCCCAGCAACCCGATGCCGAAGAGGTTGATGCCGCCCAGGAAGGCCGTGGCGCAAAGCTGGAGCGCCCATCCCTGTACCTGCGCGCCCGCGAAGAAATTGAGGTAGAGCGCGTAAAGCAGCACCGCTGCCGACAGCCCCAGGCTCAGCACGCCCGCGATGCGGAACACGAACAGCGGCACATACGAGAACGAGAAGATGGCGTTCATGCCCAGCGTCCACAGGCCGCGGACGCCCACCCGGCCGCGCCGGTCCGGACGCGCCCGGCGGGGCACTGGCACCCCCGTCTGGCGGAAGCCCACCCACGCGCGCAGGCCCGGCAGGTAGCGGTTGCGTTCGCTGAACGCCAGCAGTTGCTTCACCACACGCCGGTCCATCAGCGCGAAATTGCCCGCGTCGAGCGGCGCCGCCATATTCGCCATCCAGGAAAACGAGCGGTAGAAACCCCAGAAGAGCAGCCGCAGCAGCGGGTTCTCCTTGCGCGAGGATCGCTCCGCGTAGACCACGTCGTACCCGGCTTCCCATTCGCGCAGGAAGGCCTCGAACGCGGCCGGGTCGTCCTGCAGGTCCGCGTCCATGAGGATGATCAGGTCGCCGCGCGCATGCTCGAGGCCCGCCGTCACCGCGGCGGCGTGCCCGAAATTGCGCGCCAGGTGCACCACGCGTACCTGCCCCGAACGGTCCGCGGCCCATCGGTCGAGCTGCTCGCCCGTGCCGTCCCAGCTGCCGTCGTCCACCAGCACCAATTCCGTGCGGCAGCGTTCCGAGAAGGCATCCAGCGCTGCAAGCGTCTCCGAAACGAAGGCCTCGGCGTTGGCGTGTTCGTTGAACATCGGCGCGACCACCGACAGCAGTGCGCCGCGGTCGAGTGCGCGTGGGGCGTGCGGCTGCTGCATCAGGCTCTTGCGATGCACGGGGCGCGGCTCCTTTCACAGGGTCGTAGTGTCCGCATAGCATTGCCGACCAGACCGCCGCGAGGCAAGGCGCCCGGCTTGATCCGCGGCGGGCGCTGCCCTAGCATACCCTCGTGGCTTAAACTATACCCTTGCACCTGCAGGAGATCGTATCCATGTCGTACCTGGACAACCTCATCAGCATTCTCGAAAACATCATCATCAGCATCCCCAACGACAACGCATTGGCGATCGTCTACAATCTGGTCAATATCGTATTGCAGGTATTCGCTGTGCTGCTCAGCGGCGAAACGGGCCCGCTTTTTTAGGCTGACCTGACGGGAGGGCGGCATGAACCGCCCGTTTGTGTGGGCGGCAATCGCCTTCGCCGGCGGACTTTGGGCCGCCAGCGCCTTCGGAGCGCTCGCGGCGGCCTTGGCGGCCGGGGGCGCGCTGGCCGGACTGATTGTCCTAAAACGCCGCGATACGGTTGTGCACACGGCACGTATCGCGGCGGTATTCTTTCTCTGCGGGGTGATTGATCAGGGGCTCAATCCGCCGCTTGCGTCTCCGGCGAGGCTCGATCTTACGCCGCCCGGCGAGTGGACCGCCGAGGTTGTCGATGCGCCCATTTTCTATCCCGATATCGATTTCGCCTCGCTGATCGTGCGCACGGGCAACGAGTCGTTGCTGCTGCGCTGGAGTGATCCGGGCTGGACCGCATACCCGGGCGATCAACTGCGGATAGCGGGTGGCGAGCGCACCCCCATTTCGAACGTCAATTTTGGCGTTGGCAGCTATGAGGAATACCTGCGCGCGCGGGGTGTTTCCGGGGCCGTCTCGATTCGCGGGGACCGGGTCGAACTGGCATCCCGCCCCCGTTTCGCGCTGTGGCAGTCCCTGGCGCGCGTGCGGGAATTCGAGGCCCGGATGATTCTGCGCCTCGTGCCGGAGCCCTCGCAGCCCTTTTTGCTCGCGGTGTGGCTGGGCGACCGCACTCGGCTGACCGAGGATATCCGCGAGCGATTCGTGCGCGCCGGCACCGCGCATGTGCTCGCAGTCAGCGGCCTGCACGTCGGCCTGATATTCGTGACGGTTGAGACCCTGCTCAAGATGCTGCGCCTGCGCGAACGGCCCCGCACGCTCCTGGTCATCGTGGCCGTATTCGGCTTCGCGTTGCTGGCCGGCGCGCGCGTGTCCAGCCTGCGGGCCGCCCTCATGGTATCACTGTACGTTTCCGCGCGGCTGTTCCGGCGCGAACCCGACGCCCCGACCGCGCTCGCCATCGCCGCGTTGCTCTTCCTCGCCGTCAACCCCGCGCTGCTGGGCGATACCGCCTTCCTGCTTTCCTTCGGCGCGGTGGCATCGCTTATGCTCTACGCCGACCCGCTCGCCGATATCCTCGCGTCTGCGCGCTGGATGCCGTTCCCGCTCGCGCGCGCGTTGGCAACCTGTGCCGCCGTGCAAATGCTCACTTGGCCCATTGCGGCACATGCGTTCCACGTCGTGCCCGTGGGAGCGGTGCTCATGAATCTCGCCGCGGTGCCGCTCCTGGCCGCTGTGCTTTGGCTCAGCCTGCTCATGACAGCGTTCGGGAGCCTCGCGCCGGACATCGGGCTACTGTTCGGGCATGCACTGCATTTTCCCACGCAGGCCATGGTTGGCATTGCGAAGTTCGCCGATCTGTTCTCGTTCCTCAGCCTGGATGTCACCCAACCGGCTCGGTTCGCCCTCGCCTGTTACTTCGCGGCGGTGCTGTTGCCGCTCGCCGCCGGCTATTTCCGTCCAACCCAGAGCCGCCTGCTCCGTCCGCTCGTACCCGATGTCTCCAGCCGCGGTGCCCGGTGGCGTACCGCCGGCATGGTCGCCGTGCTGCTCGCGCTATCGGCCGTGTTCTGGCGGCCCGCCCCGCCCCGAGGTGTCGTCGATTTTCTCGACGTTTCACACAGCGACGCCACGGTGATTTATCCCCCCGGAGGCGGCGTGGTGCTGGTGGACGGCGGCGACAGCAATGAATACGTCGACTACACCAAGACCGTCGTGCTACCCAGTCTCCATGCGCACGGCGTTACCCGCGTGGATGTGGCCGTTGCCACGCATGCCGATCGCGATCACATCGGCGGCCTCATCACCCTGATGCAGCGCATGCCTGTTGGCACACTCGTAACCACTTCGGTCGAAAGCGGCAAGCCCCTCGAGGAACTGCTGCTCGCCACGGCGGCCGAACATGATGTCGCAGTGGTTCGCCTCAGCGCAGGCGAAGAATTCTCCGTCGGCGGCGCGCGCTTCGAGGCGTTGCATCCGCCGCTCGATTATGCCCCGCCTGCGTCCAACGACACCTCCCTCGTGCTTCGACTCACCTGGCCGGGTGCAAACGGCGAGCAGCTTTCCGTGCTGCTTCCGGGCGACCTCGAGTTCGACGGCGAACTGCACACGATTCAGCGCGATTGCGCGGCCCAGGTGCTCAAGGCGGGACACCATGGTTCCGCCTCAAGCAGTTCCCAGATTTTCCTCGACGCGGTACGCCCGCAGCACGCAGTTGTCTCCACCCGAAAGACCGGCAGACTCAACGCCATCGGTGGTGCGGTGCAGGATCGATTCGACGCTGCGGGCGTCACCATCTGGCGTACGGACCTTCAGGGCGGTATCCGACTGGAGGGGCCGCCGTTGCAGTTCACTACCGCCCGCAGCGTCCGTGCCGCGTACTGATGCGGCACTGCCCGGTCGCTTGTTATTAACCTTGATTCGCGATACATTATAGGCAGGAAGCCAAGGGGGCTCCCCGATGGTGGTGGAGAGAACGCCATGGTCTCGAAGTTTCGCAGTACGACCCAGGCGATCGCCTATCTCAGTCAGATCTTCCAGCCGCTGGCAGCCGATGCTCCGTTGCATCTTTCCGCCTTGGCCGGCGGCGGGTTTGTGCTCGCCGAGCGCACCATACCCAAGCACGATCTGCATGCCACGCTGGATCGAGAGTGCGGAAAGTTTCCCCAGGCCACCGTCGTAATCGGCGAAAGCAGCGCCAGCCGCACCTACGGTGCCATTCAATGCAGCTGCGACTCCGAGACGCGCAAGTCGTGTCCGCACCATTGCCAACACAGCTACGCCCGGCCCTTGATGCTGGTGCTGGCATCGCCCGAGGACGTCGCCGAGCGGGGGCATATCGTGGATCACATCGCAAAGGAAGTTCACGCCGACCTGAAAGCGGAGCGGCACCGGTGCGATCTGGACGAAAATGAAAACTTGGCGCATCATACCGAAAAGCGACGTGAACACGCAGAGAAGTCGTTCAAGCAATGGCTCGGCAAGGACCATTGATCGGTCGGAAAGGCTGGAAGTCCCCGAGATCCCTGTGGTAGCGTCAGGGGCCCGAACGGTAAACCATTCGGCCTCCATATGACGTTCTCCTGAAGCGAGACCGGGCAGTGTGCGGTCCGTTCAGACTATTCGATGGATTTTCAATGAATCGACCCGCCAAACCCTTCTTCGCCGCTTATGCAGGATGTCTCGTTGCTGCTACCGCCATCGGGCTTTCCGCCTGCGGTAAGGCCGCGCCTGGCTCGGGATACGCGGTAAAACCCGGAGAAATGGCGGTACTCTCCATCACGCCCGTCGAAGAGGTTAGCAGCGGCGATAACCTCTTTCCGGAAGGCGACTTCGAGGATTGGTGGGCCGGCGCGCCGAATCCCAGCGGACGCTATGTGCCACCCGGTCCGGCATCGGGTATCGAACGGGTGGCTGGGGGAGAACCCGGTTCCGGACGGGGCCAATACGCCCTGAAGCAGACCTGGGCCCAGCCCGATTCCCGCTTCAACGAGCTCGGCCGATTCGGCTTTCATGTCGAGCCCCTGGAACCCTACGCGGAGTACAAGCTATCGCTGGAAGCCCGCACCAACAGCGCCATTCCCGTCCAGTTGACCGCACTCGGTCAGCAGGAGACCGATGGCCCGATGGTTCCATTGGCCATTCCCCTGCTTTCGATTTCCCAGTCCGAGGCATGGCAACCCCTGGAAGCCCGCTTCGTTACCGGCGTGCTTCCTCGTATTGTCTTTACCACAGCGCTGACGCAGTTCCCGGAATCCGACGAGGCCCCGTTCCTGCTTATCGACAACATCCACGTCGAGAAAATCGCAGACGGGCAGAAGCCCGAGTCGCCCGCGCCGGATGCCGGCAGCCTTATCGCCAATGGCTCATTCGAACTCTGGCCCAATGGCGTGGCGATACCTCTCGGTAAGTATCAGGGTCCCGACGCTGAGTTCTCCCGAATCGAGCCCTTCATGACCGTCGTCAAGGACGGCAAGATTGCCCTGCATCAAGTCTGGGAGAAGGGCGATGGCCAGGCGCCGCCCAGCAAGCTCTTCGGAGTTACGGCGGTCGTAGAGCCCAACAAGAAATACCGGTTCCAGTGCGTGGCCACGCGCCCCGGCGAATCGGTGGCGCAGATCGAGGTCTACGGCAAGAAGGCCGATGGCTTCCAGGCAATCGCAGCACCCCTGTTTCTACTTGACAAAAATGCGAATAACTTCAGTGCGTATGAAGGTAGCTTCGACAGCGGACCCCATGATACTGTGCTGATCGTTTCAAGGGCTGCCGGTATTGCGGCTAATGCGGCAAACCGGATTTTGTGGGACCTCTGGCAGCTAGCTCCAGAGGATTCTTAGGATGGTTAGGTCGCGCAGTTCGACCATCTAGGCGCGTTGGCTGAGTTCGTGGTGGAACCTCAGCCTTGTGTGCGCGCAACTGCGCGGCGCGAGGGCGTCAATATGAATCAATTAAATCGCGGTTCGTTGGACCGGCGCGAATTTCTCAAGCGCAGCACGGCATTCGCCTCTTTGTGCGCCGCAGGGGCCTTGCCGGCACGGCTCGGTCGTGCGGAAACCACGCTCGAAGGCGCTTCGCGCTGGGTGGTTCTGATCACCATCGACACGCTCCGCGCCGACCACTGTTCGGTCTTCGGATATCCCCGTTCTACTACGCCGTTTCTCGAGCGTCTGGCAGAAAACGGCACCAAGTTCGAGCGCTGCTATTCGACGACCGGCACCACCTATCCTTCGCATACATCCATCTTTACGGGACTTGACTTGCCCCAGCACGGCGTCATGGCGAACCGTAGCCCGGATTTCACCCACGAAGCCGTCACCATGGCTTCCTTGTTCGCTGGTCAGGGCTACAAGACGGCGGCCTTTGTCAGCGCCCCGTTTCTAACGAAGATCTCCGTCGGCTTCCAGCACTTTGATGCCAACTTGAAGGATGAAGCCATTCCGTACCGCTGGTCGGAAGATACCATCGGGGCGGCGATGGCCTATCTGGAGAAGCAGCCGGCGGACGAGCCGCTGTTCCTTTGGGTGCACTTGTTCGACCCGCATGAGTGGATGAGCGCGAAGGAGCCCCAGGGCCTGCTCGAGTGCATGCAGGTGGATGCCGAAGAGCAGGAGCGCCTGTTTACTTACTGGACGGAAGTCCAGAAGAAAGAGCTGCGCGTTGATCAAACCTGCGTATCCGCGATGCGGTACGGTCGGCGCGATTATTTCATCGAAAAGAACCTGCAATACGATTCACGCATCCGCTACACGGACGACTGGGTCTCCAAGTTGTTCGAGGTGGTCGAAGCGCAAGCCCCTAAGGACGGCGCACTCTGGTTGGTAACCGCAGATCACGGGGAAGCGCTCGGGTGTCACCACTACGACCAGCATGCGCGCTATCTCTACAATGACATTATCCATGTTCCGCTTATCGCCTACGCGTCCAATGGCGGTCTTGCAGGCAATGCCGTGTCCCAGCCGGTGCGGCACCCCGATATCTGGGCCACCCTCGCGGCGCTGCAAGGGTGGAAGACTCCGGATGGCCACCCCGCTCGTCACGGGGTGCCGCTGTTTCACGCTGACGGCAGCGTCAACGGCGGCCTTGGCGACCGGCGGATGTTCGCACAGCGACAAGTGAAGCACCCCGAATACAAGACCTCCCTGTCCTGGGTCGATGATTTCGTGTATTGCCTGCACGACGAGACGTACAAGTACATCATCAATGGCGACGGGAACGACGAGCTGTACCGGTTGATCGACGATCCGATGGAGCGGGTCAATCTGGTAGCCGAATTGACTGCGGAAGCCGAAGCCTGGCGGGCCGAGGCGGCTAAACGCCGCGAAGAACTGGTTACGGGGAGCTTCGCAGCTGGGGAAAATGCGGCAGCGCCTTCGGCCGAAGAGGAAGAAATCCTGCGCTCCCTGGGCTACATCTAGCGCCTACGGCTAGACTTGCCTGCCGGTGACCGGTAGAATAGCCGGGTTTCCTTTGGATCTTGTTCCCGCGTATGCCGCTGGCGCGGGACCGTCGGCAGTTGGGCTTTGCCAGACGGCGATTGCCACTACGGGGAATTACGCATGGGCAACAAGGTAGGGAATTTTCTGGCCAACCTGAAGCGGCTGCGTCACGTCATCCGCGAGCTCAACGGCATCCACCGTGCCCAGGAAAAAGCGCTTGCTTCGCTGGATACTATCCGGAGCGACCAGATGGCGCTTGAGCACAAATTCGGACAACAACTTGAATCGGTCCAACAGGAACTTGCGGCGGTCCGGAAACTTGTAGAGGAAAGCGACCTGAGCCATTCGGTAGAAATGCTTGATGCCCGTTTCGCGGCCGTCGCTAAAACGGCGCAGGCCGAGCGCGAGGCGCTGGTGGCCGAGGTGCAGACGCTCAAGAACCGCGCCGGCGGCCTCGAGGACCAGATCAAGAAAGATCGCCCGGTCTTCAATCGCCTGCGCGACAGCTGGCTGCATCCGGATTATTACTACAAAAGCATCGTCGGGCTGATGGAAGACCGGCAGCGTCTCTTGTACAAGGCCGTTTCTCTGCTCGAACCGTCCTCCCGCGTGCTTGACGTGGGCCCCGGCAACTGCTTCGCCATGGAGGCCTTCCAGGCCAACGGCCACAGGCCCTTCGGCATCGGGCTGCAACTGGAATCCTACATCCCGCGGGAGATTCTCCAGTGCTATGAGCTCATCGAAGGTGACTACAACCAGCACTCGTTTGAGGAGCCCTTCGACGCCATCTGGGCCTCGCACGTGCTGGAGCATCAGCCGAACAAACTCGATTTCGTGCGCAAGCTGCACCGCGACCTGAAGGAAGGCGGCTGGCTGTTCGTGCTGGTGCCGCCCATGAAGGCGGAAGTCGTCGGCGGCCACCTGAATCTCTTCAACAACGGCTATCTCATCTACTCGCTGGTGGTGGGCGGATTCGATTGCAGCGAGGCGATGGTGACCAAATACGGCTACAATTGCGTCGTGTTCGTGCGAAAGAAGAGCTTCGAGATGCCCGAACTCCGCTACGACTCCGGCGATATCGAAACCTTGTCGCGGTATTTCCCCTTCGAGGCGACGCAGAATTTCAACGGGCTGCACCTGGAATTGAATTGGCAATGGTAAGGCCGGTGAAACGCGAGCGGCGGGCCCGATACGCATGATGCCCGCGATACTTTGGCAGACGATCGGTAGTCAGCGCCGCGGCTTTCAGTACTTTCACATCGCCTGGACCCTGGCCAAGCGCGAATTGAAGGGGCGCTATCGCGGCTCCTGGCTCGGCTTCTTCTGGACCTTTGTCGAGCCGCTGCTGCTCACCTTCATCTTCTTCTTCATCTTCGTGGTGATATTCCGCCAGGATCATCAGAACTACCTTATCTACCTGCTTGCCGGCATGCTGCCGTTCTTCTTCCTGAACAGCACCGTCGTCAAGTCCACCGTGAGCCTCTCGGGCTACGCCAGTCTCATCCGGCAGGTCTATTGTCCGCGCGAAGTCTTTGTCATGGTGGGCGTGCTGAGCGAGCTCTACCATTTCGTTTTTTCGCTGGTCGTGCTCACCCCGTTCTATTTCTACTACGGCGTCCTGCCCAGTTGGCGCATTATCGGGCTGATACCGGCGCTGCTGCTCATCACGCTATTCTCCTATGGACTCGGCCTGTTCTGCGCCTCGTTGAATGTGTTCGTACGCGACACCCGCTTCTTCATTACGCTTTTGTTCCGCATGTGGTTCTACCTCACGCCGATCTTTTACACCGTCGAGCGGCTGCACAATCTCGGCCCTACGGCCATCCACCTGTATAACCTGAATCCGATGGTGCCGCTGCTGGGGATTTTCCGCTGGGCGCTGGTGCCTGGCGAGTCGCTTCCGGCCCCGCATTTCCTTGGCATCATGACCGCCGAGATTTTTCTCGCCACGCTCGTCGGCGCCGTCTTCTTCGCCCGCAACGACAATACAGCGGTGAAAATGCTATGAGTGGCGAAGCATCGCACCAGCCCGGCGACGTGATCCGCTGCGAGGGCGTCAGCCTTACCTTCCGCCTGCCCGAGCGCAAGCAGGGCGTGAAGGATGTCTTCATGTCGCCGGTGCGCGCACTCAAGACACGCGAGTTCCATGCGCTCGACGACGTCTCCTTTCATGTCGGTCCTTCCGAAATTCTCGGCGTGATCGGCAACAACGGCGCAGGGAAATCGACTTTACTCCGCATCCTTGGCGGCATCTACCAGCCGGACCGGGGTTCGGTGAGCGTGCACGGCCGCATCGGCATGCTGATGGAACTCGGCGCGGGATTCCATCCGGATCTCACCGGCCGCGAGAACGTTTACCTCAATGCATCGCTCCTGGGCGTGCCCACCTCGGTTATCGAGGGCTGCTTCGACAAGATCGTCGACTGGTCCGGAATGTCCGAGTTCATCGACATGGAAGTGCGCCACTACAGCTCCGGTATGAAGGCGCGCCTCGGTTTCGCCGTGGCGGCGGAACTCCGGCCGGATGTGCTCTTGGTAGACGAGGTGCTCTCGGTAGGCGACGCGGATTTCCGTCGCCGCTGCGACCAGCGATTCGAGGAGTTCGTGGCCCAGGGCACCACCATCGTGCTGGTGACGCATTCGCTGCAATTGGTGCGCGAGCGTTGCACCCGGGCGCTCTGGCTCGACAAAGGGACGGTGCGGCTCATCGGCGACCCCGACGAGGTGCTCAGTGCCTATCAGGCTGACCTGCAGGAGGTTCGCAACGCCACGCTCGCGCAGGACAACGAGAAGCGCGGCGACCCCGAGAATGCTGCCGAGACGGTAGCCGAGACGATGGAACTCGAAGCCGAGGCCGAGGTCGAGGCGGAAACGCAGGAAGTCCCGGAGCCTGCGGAAAGTGAGCCCGTGGCTGCCGCGCCGGCTCCTGTCATTCCTCTGGCGCACCCGTCCGATGCCAACCCGCCGGCCATGCCCGCTGCGCCCACCCAGCCCAAGCGCTGGGGCATCGGCGGCCTGCGGATAGAAGAGGTCGTGCTGCGTACGCGTGATGGCGAGCGCCGCTACTCCTTCGACATGGGGCAGTATATGCGCTTCGACCTGCGATTCCGGGCCGAGCGCCCTATCGAAAAGGTGCTCTTCGGCATCCAGTTGGCGACGGTCGATGGAACGCTTGCGACGGGAGTAAATAGCCTGCTGCAGGGGAAACCCGCCGACATCGAGCCGGGTCAAGGGTTGGCGAGCTTCGAGATTCCGGAGCTGCTGATTACCAATGGCGACTACCTCGTGTCTGCCTTCGCCTTTGTGTTGGATGGCGGCGCGCGTACCGATATTGATTACTGGAAACATTGCAGTGTATTCGAGGTGGTCGGCGGACCCCGCTGGAAGCTGGGCATCGGCTGGCTTCCGCGCGTGGCGTTCCACCAGTTCCCACTAGAGAGCGGCGAACAAGACGAGTCCTCTGACTCATAAGTCTGTTGCCTGCGTCTGTTGAGCCCGGTCGCGGGGGGGCCGGGCAGAAAGTGGTGCGTAAACGGTTTCCCGCGATTTGGAGAAGGAGTTGAAACATGGATGGTGAGTCCGCCGTGCAGCGGCCCGTTCGCGCTTTATTTGTATTTCCGCAGTCCACGCATCCCGTGGTCAATGGCGCCCAGGTACGCGTGAATCTGCTGCTGCGGCACCTCACCGACGACCTCGGGTGGGAGGTGGATTTTTACGCGGCACAGGGGCTTCTCCGGCGCGAATCCTGGGGCGAAAACATGGATCGCCTCCGAAAGCTGTTCGTACCCAGTCCGGAGCGCCGGCCGCGGCGGCTCCGGCAGGCCATCAAGTTTCCGCACGTCCGCGCGGCGCTGCACAAGGGCGTTATCGAGGGGCTTTACAAGGACGTCCGCGACAACCTGAAGCGATTGATCGTGATGTACACGGCGGCCAACCACAAGCCTACCTTCACGCTGCACACCTTCGTAAACGAAGGCATCGCCAACCGGGGCAATGAGCACCATGCCAGCCCCGTAAGCGAGCGTTTGAAGGTGTACGATGCGCCCCATTACCGCGACAGCTTGCGAGAGATCATCGAGTCGGAGCAATACGACGTGGTCATCGTGGGGTACGTGTGGCTCAGCCGCATGGTCGAGTGGCTGTTCGACCAGCCCCGACGTCCCATGCTCGTGTGCGACACCATCGACGTGCAGTACATGCGCGAGCAACGCTTGCAGGCCTTCCGATCGTTCCAGTCTTTCGACTTCGAGAAAGAGAAGGCGCTCGAGCTTTCGCTGATCGCTAAATACGACGCGGCGCTTACGATTACGGAGGTGGATCGCGACGAATTGCGCCTGGGTCTGCCCGATGCCGACATCCGCACGGTCATGGTGGAGATGCGATGCCCGCCCGGATACGAGCTGGACGCCGCGGCCTATGCCGTGCGCCGGGATGAGCAACACCAGTACGATTTGCTCTTCATCGGTGCGGCAAACGAGGCGAATCGACTAGCCGCACTCACCCTCCTCCGGAACATCATGCCGCGCCTCGCGGAGCGGCGCCCGGATATTTCGCTCGCGCTTGCCGGGCGAATTTGCGATGACCCCGCAGTCCGGCGCGCGGCCATGCGGCCCGGCGTCAAGATTCTGGGCTATGTGCAATCCGTTCCCGATTACTATGCGTCGGGCCGCGTGCTGGCCGCCCCGATTCCCGCGGGCGGCGGTGTCAAGATTAAGGTTCTCGAAGCGATGGCCCACGGCGTGCCGGTCGTTACCACGCCCGTCGGGGCCGAGGGCACGCCGCTCGAAAATGGCGTGCACGGCGCGATTGTCGACGACAACGATGCCTTTACCGATGCGGTGCTGAAATTACTGGGCGATGCGTCGCTACTGGAGCGCTGCAGCCTCGCCGCGCAACAGTGCGTGCGCGAGGAGCTAAGCCCGAAGAAGGTCTACGAGGCCTTCGACGCGCTGCCCGTAGCCCGCCGTGGCTGAGGGCCACGCCCGGCTATCAGGGCGATCGCGGCGGGGCAGCAGCTGGCCTAGCGGGGACCCCGTTCGATTCCTCGACGGGCAGCTGTATGGGCTCGCCGCGCTCGAGAATCAGGAACTCTTGGCCATTGCTCAGCGTCAGGCTTTGCGCATCCGGGCTGTATTCGCTGGCGTACCAGTTGCCGTATACATGCGCGCCCAGTTCGATGCGCGGATTCAGAATCCGGCCGTCGCTCGTTTCAATGGTCAGGCTGAACACCGGGTCGCGGCCTCGGCTGTCGAGCACCCCTTGCAGCTTGCACCGCACCTCCTGCATTCCGCCGCTTCCACTGGTTGCGGATAGCGCGGGCTCGGGCGATGCCGGCTCGGGCGTCTCCAATACCGGCTCGGGCACGATGGGCGCCAGCTGAAACGTGCGCTCGATCAGGTGCGTGCCGGGCCACATGCGTGCCCGGTATTCGCCCGGCGGCAGTGTATAGTGCATCGTGTGCGTCTGCATCGGTTCCACCTCGATGCGCGCCATGCGGCGGATGGCGAAGGGCGTCCCCATGTTGCCTTCGACGCGCCCCGGCTGGTCCACCAGCGTATAGTCTTCCCAAGAATCCTCGCCGAGCCGCCGCTCCAGTGAGAAGCGGACCGGGTCCGGCACTTCCTGCAGGCTCGCGCCCAGCCAATAGGATCGGCGGCCTTCGTTCCGCAGGGTGATGCCGACGGCATAGGTGCCCGGTTCGCTCTGGGATTCGCGGATTTCCGGATCACCCATGGCGGGCCGGCTCGACATCACGCCGGCGCCATCGGAAAGAATCAGCGCGATGGAGGCGAGCGTGACCAGTGCGGCCCCGAGCGGTAGCGCACGGGTCCGCTGGCTCGCGGCCAGCGTGACGGAGGACGCGAGGCCCATGCCCACGACCGCGAGGGCCAGGGTGAACATGCCCGGGGTGACATACCACCGCGGATCGGTGCGCATGATGCCGCCCAGCGGCGTGAGCGCGAAGCGCGCGGATTGCAGCCAGACGCAGGCCCAGAGCACCACGCCCATCCATATCAGCAACATGCCGCCGCCGCGCACTTCGCGGTCGGTAACCAGGCCGAGCGAGCCGAAAGCAATCGCCCCGAGCAGCATGCCGCCCACCAGGAAGGGGAACAAGTGAAGGTTCGAGGCCGATTGGCCGGATACCAGCGGAAGCACGGTGGATAGCGCGAGCGCGATGGTCGAGCCCCACGCCATGATGCGGTCGGCGCTGAACAGTACTTGCTCGGCCGGGGCCGCCGCCACGCGGCGCACCAGCGAATTGCGCGCCTGCGGGACTTCCTGCGCGTTTTCGGCCCGGAGCCCCTGCCGCGCGAGCGTGCGGCTCTCGTTATACTCGGATTGAATCCGCAGCATTTCCTGCTCGATGTGGGCGAACTCGTTCGCATCGAACTCGCCGCGCGCCGCGCGAGCCTGCGCGTCTTCAAGGTGCGCCCGTACGGCACGGGAATCGTTGTCGCAGTCCTGCATCAATTGCTCGAGCCGTCCCCGCACAAACTCGACGCGGGCCCGCGCGCGTTTCAGCGCAGCCTCCTCGATGCGTTCAAGGCGCTGGGATTCCCGCACGGAGATGCCGTCTTCGTGCGCCATGCGGCGCGAGCCCTCCACCTTGCGGCGCGCGCTCTCGCGATCGCGCAGGGCCGCGCGCAACGCGGTCAGGTGGCTCTCGAGAAAATGTTCGGCATCGGTGGAATCGATAGAGAAGGATACCTCCAGTTCCTCCACCGGGATCTCCTCGAAGGGCAGATCGAGGAAACCGCCGGCGATGTAGGGGTCCTTGGTATTCAGCCAGCCGCTGAGATTGGTGCGGCGCCGCTCGAGCCGGTCGCGCCGCTGGCGCAGTGCTTCCACCGTCTGGCGGAAAGCGGTGAAGGTCATGTCGCCCACGCGCACCGCCAGCGTAGCCTTGGCGATGTTTTCCCGCGCGTCCGCAATCTGGCTGGTTACCTCGTGCAGGCGCTGGCGCAGCTTCTCGTCCAGGTCGGCGCGGGCGTTGCGCACCAGGGCACGGTAGCCCATCAGCGCCGCCTTCTCGCGCGCGAGCTCGGGATCGCGTGTCGCATCGCGCATGGCGTTCAGGCGCTCGTGAATCTTCCATTCGAAGCTGCACACCACCTGGAGCGATTTCAGCGTGTCGAGCGGGGTGGTCTTGGGCGTCTCTTCCGGATCGCCCAGCAGCATGTCGGGGTCGCGCACCTCGTCGTCGGCGTAGCCGCCGGCAATGCGCCGTCCGCTCGGCGGCTGTGCGGGAGAATCCGCCGTCCGCTTCTTCTTCAGCGGCGAAGAGGAAATGCGGAGAAATTCCGGGTGATCCTTCAGGTAGATCTCGGTAACCCCGGTGGGCACTTCATCGCGCCGCGGCACTCGGATTTTCTGGCGGCAGGCCACGCATTTGCCCGGCCGTCCGAACATGGCGGCATGCACCCGCATCTTCTGCCCGCACAGGCAATAGATACGTAATTCGCTCCGCTTTTCCGTCGGCGCGTCGGCCATACCCAGACTCCTCCGCACACGAGTATACCGCAAACCCGGTAATTACGGTAGTCCTGTCAATAATAAACGGGGGCAGGTCCAATAAATGTATTGCGGCGAATCGCGCCGTGCGCCTATAGTCTCAATCGGGCAACGGGCGGAAACCAACACGGAGGGGAAACGTCATGGCGGATCAAGTCGATGCGCTCAAGCGCACGCTTCGGTTCTGGACGATATTTCTGGGGGTCTTGCAGGTAACCGTCGGGTGCACGGTCGGCTTCATTCCGCCGACAGCGGTGCAGTGGTTCCGAGGCATTGTCATGGCGCACATCGAGTTTACGGCCAACGGCGTGCTGATGGTCGTACTCGGGCTCATCGTGTGCGAATTGGCGCTGGGGTCCACGGCGCTGAAGATTTGGTTTGCCACCCTGCAACTGGGCACTTGGACCAACGGCGCGGCGGGTGTTGCGGCCGCGTTCATCGGCACCTCGTCGAAGCTGATGCCCACGCTGAACGAGAAATTCCCGCCGCCCCAGGGGGACAACAGCCCCATCGTGACCGGGTTCTTGATGGTGTGCGGCGTCACCATCATGGTGATGCTGCTGATCACGCTGTACGGCCTGTGGCGCGGGCGGCACGCTCGGATGGCCGGCGCCTAGTTGTCGAGCGCCGAGAGCACCGGCCGGCCGATCCAGGCCTGCGGCGGCGTGAGCCCCAGCAGGTAGGCCGCCGTCGCTGCCGTGTCGTAAGTGTTCACGGTGTCGGTAATCGTCTTGCCCGTGGCGGCGCCCTTGCCGGCCAGTATCCACGGAATGGTGTATTCGTCCAGCGAGTTGCCGCCGTGGCCCTTGTCCTTGCCGCCGTGGTCCGCAGTGACGATGATCGCGGTCGACTCCGTCATGCCGGCCGAGTCGAGCGCGTCGAGTACTTGGCCGAGCAGGTGGTCGGCCTTGGCCACCGCCGCCACGTAGGGCTCCGTCATGAAGCCCTCGCTGTGCAGCGCGTGGTCCACATGGTCGAAGTGGATGAAGGTCAGCGTCGGCTTTTCTTCCTGCAGCACCTTCGCGGCCTGGTTGGCCGTGTCGTCCTCGAGATCGCCATTGATGATCACGTCCACCATCTTGCGTTGGAAGAGGCGGCCGAAGCCGTCCCAGTCGTGAATTACAGCGATTCTCGATTCTGGCCGCTGCTCGCGCAGGATGCTGAAGATGGTCGGGAAGATGCCCTGCGGTCCGTCCACCACCGGCTTGAGCCGTGCCATGGGCAGCGGCCATTCATTGCCGAGAATGCCGTGCTGCTCGGGGCCCGCGCCCATGATCATGCTGGCCCAATTGGGCGAGCTGACCGTGGGCATCACCGCGCGCGCCTCGAAGGTGTGCGCACCTGCCGCCACGAGCGCATCGAAGCGGGGCGTGTCCGCGGCCTCGATGCCTTTCGGGCTCAGGCCGTCGAACCCGACGATGAGCACGTGCTCGACACCGTGCACTTGGGCGGTGGCGGCAAGCGCGGGCAAGGCGATCATCGCGATCACTGCGGCAATGCGTCGCATAGCTGGTTTCCTTTATTGCGGGCGCTGGAGGTTAGGGGTTGCTACGAGGCTCAGCCGAGTTCCCAGCCCTTCTTGAACGTGGGCTCGATGTACGACTGGGCGGCCGGCGCGTTCGCGCAGGTCATCGTCTTGTAATCCCAGTCGAAGCTGGACTGCGAACGATAGGCGGCGTTGGCGAGGATCACGGTTTCGGAGAGCGGGCCGCTGTAGCCGAAGTGGCAGGTGGGCGGCGTCGAGCCGCCCTTGCAGGCCTCGAGCCATTCGTTGTGGAAGCCCGGCGAATCGGGAATCGTTTTCTCCGGCACGTCGAAGCCCATCGCGTCATTCTGATTCAGCTTGGTTTCCCACTTGCCCTCGGCGTTCTGCTGCAGCAGCGTGCGCTGGTCGAAGCCGCAGAGCAGCATGCCCTTGGTGCCGATGAACAGGTTGTTGTTGCCCTTCGACGACAGGCCGTGGTCCATCAGGATTTTCGGGCCGCCTTCCGCCTGATACCAATGCAGCGTCAGGGCCTTGCGGTCGCCCTTCGCCGGAAATTCGAAGACCGAGTGCAGGGCCGTCGGGGTCATTTCCGGGTGCGGCTCCGGGCCGGTGGCGCTGGCATGGGTCGGATAATCCAGCCCGAGCGCATCGAAGGGAATATCCAGGATATGGCAGCCCCAGTTGCCCGATTCACCCGTGCCGAAATCCCACCAGAAGCGCCAGCCGTAGGGCGTAATCTTCGAGTCGTAGGGCTTGGACTCCACCGGGCCGAGCCAGAGATCGTAGTCGAGCGTATCCGGCACGGTCTGCGGCTCGGTGAGGCGCGGATACATGCCGCGCTCGCTGCTCACCCAGCTGTGCACCTCGGTCACGTCGCCTATCGCACCCGCGCGGATCAGTTCGCTCACGCGATGCATGTTGTCCTTCGTGTGGCGCTGCATGCCCAGCTGCGTTGCCACGCCCTTGTGCGCGGCCAGTTCGGTCAGCTTCCGGATCTCCCACACCGTGTGCGCCATCGGTTTTTCGAGATAGAGGTGCTTGCCGAGGTCCATCGCCATGTAGGCGGGGTGGAAATGCGAATGGTCGGGCGTCGCCACCACCACCGCGTCGATGTCGTTCTGCAGCTTGTCCAGCATGCGCCGGTAATCGGTGAACCGCTGTTCCGGCTTCATCCGCTCCAGCGGCCGTCCCGCGCGCACGGAGTCCACATCGGCGATCGCCACGATGTTTTCGCGGCGCACATTCTCGTAGCTGTAGGCACCCTGCCCGCCCACGCCGACGATCGCGATGTTGAGTTTCTCGTTCGCCGAACCCGGCTGGGCAATTGACGGCCCGGCATACGCTGCCGCCGCGCTCATCGTGGCGATCTTGACGAAATCCCTGCGGGTGACTTGCTTGGACATGAGCCATCTCCTGTAATCCTGCGCCACCTGACGCGCTCTCGCCCGCGCAGCGCTGCCCGATTCGAATAAGCGCCCATCGTATCGGACCCGCAGCGGATAAGCAAAGCCGCGCCCGGGTGCCGCCGTTGCAGCATCCGGGCGCGGGAGGGAGGTTGTGCGGGGCGGCTTTACCCTACGGCCCCGGGCAGAAGCGGTCCTCGGTGCCGCCGAGCGGGCAGTAGCGATAGCCTTCGAGATTGAAGAACTGGATCATCCGCAGCAGCTCGCCAAGGCTGATCACCCAGTCCCGCGGGTTGTAGTCCGTGTCGTAGTAGGTGCACGAGGTATTCGCGCCGGGCCCCGGCACATAACCATCTTCCGTGTCGAGCGGGGTGTCCGCGCAATGCAGGCCCAGCGCGTTGTAGAACTGCACCACGCGCAGCAACTCGCTCAGCGCGATGACGAAATCGCCGTCCTGGTCGGCCGTTTGTTTGCCGTCGCCATCGCCGTCTCCTTCGCCCTCACCCTCGCCATCGCCCGAGGGCGCGGTGTACAACCGCACCAGCGCATTCGAGGCGGTGTTGGGATTGCTGAGGCTGTCCACCGCTGCGCCCGCATCCACATAGACCGCGACGAGCCCCGGCGCGGTTGCCGTTACGTTGAAGGCATAGGCTGCGCCGCTGCCAACCAAGTCGCTCACGGTGCCGTTCACCGCGGCAATGCCTGCCGTCGAAAGGCCCGTGACCGGGCGATCGAATTCCGCGAGCACCCGAATCACCGGGTCCGTGGTCGGGTCGGGCGCGCTGCTGCTCAGTACGACTGAGGGCGCCGTCGGATCGAAAACGTAGCTCACCGGCGCTGCCAAGGCCACGCTCGGATTGCCCGCCAAGTCGCTCGCGGCGCTGGCGTTCACATTCAGCGTCACGAGTCCCGGGAGACCGGCCGTCACCTCGACCGTATAAACCGCATCGCCGTCTTGACCGCCAGTCAGCGCCAGCGTGGCATTGGTCGTGCTCATGCCGCCCGTGCCGAAGCCGGTGACAGGCTCGGAAAACACGACCGCGATTTCGAGCGTCGGCGCGCCATAGGCCGAACCCGAGGCGCCGATGATCTCCACCTCCGGATCTGTTAGGTCTAGGGTGACTGTGTTGTCGGTCGAGCTTGAGGCGGCGTTCAAGTTGCCGTAGACATCGCTGACCACGCCCGCCGGGAGTCGTAGCCGTATCGCGCCTTCCCCGGCGGTCGCATCCACCGACACCTGATACGTCTGTGAGGTGAGCCGTGTCACTTTCGCCAGTGCCACCTGCACGTCGCCGGTAAACGCGAACATGTCGATTTCCAGTCCGGGCAGCGGACGCGACGCGGTCACGTCGAACAGGATGGGCAGTCCATTCGCGGGGTCCGCCTGTCCCGGTGCCTGCTGGATGATCACCGTAGGCGTACCCTGCAGCTCCTCTGCCTCGAAGGCGCCAATGTCGACACTCGAACCCACGATTCGCGGGAATCCCTCGTAGCGTTGGTCGTACTCGGGTACGATGAGTTCGGGAACCGTAATGAGCGTGTTGTCGCCCGCATTGATGGCAAGGCACCCGGGCACGAGGGCATGCGTGAGGGTTAGGCCGCCGTTGTCGGCGAGCGGCCCGAGGATTTCGCCGATATCGGCGACGCCGAGCGTGGCCAGCGTGAAATCGGAGGGACCCGCCCCGGTGATGCCATCATGACCGAACAGGTTCGAGCCATCGCCGCTAATCTCGCCCGCGATGTCCGGTGTGGTCACCACACTGGTCGATGTGCCGGGTGCGCCGAAGTTCCCGGCCACAATGGTGTTCGTGAGCCGTACCGGAAGATCCCCCGCCACGATGCCGCCCGTGCCGCCGCCGCCGTTGTCGTCCGCATCCGCCAGGTTGTCCGTAATCGTAAAGTTGGCTAGTGCGGCCGTGGTGCCCGTGTCCAAGTACACGCCGCCGCCCGTGCCGTCGGCATCGTTGCCGCTCACGGTGCTGCAGAACGCATAGAACGTGCCGGCAAGAAGGCTGAGGGCGCCGCCGTTTCCGCCTGCAGTGTTCTGGCTCAGCAGGTCGTAGCCGAGGTATACGTTCGCTCCCTCGGCGTAGATACCGCCGCCATTGCCCGATGCCGAGCAGCGCGTAATGGTCGACCAGGCCAGGCTGACGGTCGTGCCCGCGCCGCAATAGACTCCGCCGCCCGCATCGGCGTCGCAATCCTGAATCGTCGAGTCTACCAGGCTCAGTAATGCGACCCCGGTGGAGGCGATACCGCCGCCCTGGGTGCCCGTACAATCGCGTATCACGACCTTTGTCAGCTCAAGCCAGCGGCTCGTGGAAATGCCGCCCGGTCCCGAGCTCGATTCGCTATTCGCAATCGTAATATTGCTCAGTGTGGTCTGGCCGCCGGTACCGTATTGCAGGGCCGTCGCCCCGATGGCCGAGGCATCGATGGTCAACAGGTCCGCGCCGGGACCGGTAATGTTGACGGTCGCCCCGTCGGGAATCACGAGCGTTCCGTTCGACAGCAGCAGGGTGCCGGGCGTGTCGTTGGGGAACAGCGAATCCTTGAAGCGGACTTCGCCGCCGACGTTCAGCGCGGCAACTTCGTCGAGCACGGCGCGCAAGGTCGTCTTGCCGCCCGCGGTTCGAGCATCGAAATCGCCGGGCACTGCGTCGTGCCCGTCGCTCAGGCTGTCCACCTCGAACGCCAGTGAATAGGTCAGCACCCCCCAGACGTGGACGTTGTCGGTACTCGTGTTACCGGCGTTCGCGGCCGAATTGCCCGAGAATTGCGTCCCGGTCAGCAGGGCCGAGCCGGCCGAGCGCACAAACACGGCGCCGCCCTTGCCTTGGCCGCCCAGGGGTGCCGTTCCGTTGTTGGCGTTATCGCCTGGCTCTCCTCCGTCGGCCGTGTTATTCAAGAACGAGCAGTCGAACGCGATGAACTGGCAATTCGTGTTTACGAAGACCGCGCCCCCCAGGCCCGCGCCTCCGCCTCCGCCTCCGCCGCCCGGGTCGGCGATACTAGTGCCCCCCTCCCCGCCGCGGCCGGCAAACTGACCACCGACCGATCCGGCTACGGCTACCGCGAAGGGATTGCCCTGAGAGCCTTGGCCGCCTCCGCCTCCGCCGAATCCGCCCACGCCGCCGTCCGTGATGGGCCCGGTAAAGTTCGCGCCTCCACCGCCTCCACCTCCGCCATCGCCCCCGATGCCGCCCAGCGTATTCGAGAAGAATTCATTCACGCCCGCGCCGCCTCCGCCCGCTCCCGTGCCGCCGTTCGATCCGCTGATGCTGGTGCCGCCGCCAAGGCCCGCGCTCCCGAAGGACGATTCGCCGCCATCACCGCCGAACTCCGTCGTGCCGGCTTGGCCGTCGCGTACACCGTCGCCAATGCCACCGCCGCCTCCGCCGCCCACCACCTCGAGCACGGCATCACCGCCGTCGCCGCCTGCGGCCGCGTTCGAATCAAATACGACCCCGGTGGCATAGAAGCTGCCGAGGTACACAAAGACCGCTCCGCCCGCGCCCATGCCGCCGCCTCCGCCGCCCGCACCGGTTCCGCCGGCGCCGCCCGCCGCGCGCCCGTTCGCCAGCGTAATGTTGGCGAGCGAAAGTGTTCCGAATTCCACTTGGAAGAATCGCTGCGTACCTTGCGCGTCCAGTGTCAACAGGGCGGCACCGGGTCCGATCACCGTGATTGGGCTCTGTACGAGAATTTGTCCCCCGGTGATGGTGGAGGTCTGCGGCCCCGACTCGAACAAGGCGGGGTCGTAGGTGATCAGGGATGCGGAGCTGATACCGAGATTCGTCGCGGCCTGCATGGCCGAGCGAAGCGTGATCGTACCAGACCCGGTCGTGGGATCCACGCTCGAGGCCGCTGCGGCGGGGTTGTCCCCGAGGTCGTTAATCATGAAGGTTACGCCGTCCAACGTGATGTTTCCCCAGAAGTGGTTGTTATCCGTTAACGTTGACCCCGCATTCGCCGCGTTGTTCCCGGAATACAAAGGCTCACTGAGTGTAGCCGTGCCGCCGGTGCGCACAAAGACCGCGCCGCCCTTGCCCTGGCCATCGCCCGGGGATAGCGAAGCTCCTACGCTCGCGCCGCTCGATCCCCCCGTCGCGGTATTGTCCCTGAAGGTGCAGTAGGTTGCCGTGAACAAGGCGGTATCGTTGACAAAGACGGCGCCGCCCAGACCCGCGCCGCCGCCGCCGCCGCTCGCACTGGAGGGTTCCGATTCGCCCCCGTTTCCGGCGAAATCGCCGCCTTGCCCTCCGGGCAATGGACTTACCGCACCGCGGGCGGGCCTGCCGCCGCCGCCACCGCCGAATCCGCCATCACCCCCGTTGACGTTCGGAATGAGGTTGCCATCGGCGTAGCCGCCTCCGCCGCCACCGCCGCCCATGCCGCCCTTGCCGCCCGATTTGGTTCCGTTGGCATTGCCGCCGCAGCCGCCACCGCCTGCGCCCGGTCCGCCATCGTTGCCGGATTGACCCTCCGAACCGCCGAGACCCGGAGTGCCTGTGGCGGCGCGGCCGCCGTGCCCGGCGAGGGTGCCGAACGCATCGTCGCCGTCGCCGGAAATGCCGTCGCCCACGCCGCCGCCGCCGCCGCCGCCCAGTGCTGCTTCCAGGCTGGCATCACCGCCGTCGCCGCCCTCGGCCGTGTTGTTCTCGAAGACGACCGATAACGCCGTCACCTCGCCATCGTATAGGTAGATGGAGCCGCCCGCGCCCATGCCGCCGCCGCCGCCTCCGCTGCCGTTACCGCCCTTGCCGCCCTTGCCCAATCCATCGGCGAGCGTAACCTTCGTAATTCCCAGGCTTCCCGCGAGCACCTGAAAATGACGCCGCTTGCCATCGCCGCTGATCGTCAGCAGTTCGGAACCGGGACCAGAGACGACGACATCGCCCGCAATGAGGAAATCGCCCAGATCCTCGTCCATCGTAATGGTCTGCGGTCCACCGGTAAACAGATCCGGGTCGAATTCGATGGTAGTCGGCGCGCCGAACACGCGGGCTGCTTGCAGCGCCGAGCGAAGCGTCGTCGTATCCAATTCGGTCAATCCCGACTGGCTGTCCGGCGTCACCCCGGGGATATCGCGCAAGTCGTCCACCACGAATTGAAGCGTATCCAGCGAGGTCGCGCCCCAATGCGCGCCGTTGTCCTCGGGCGTCGACAGGGCGTCTCGGGCGGTGTTGCCCAGGAAGACCGTATCCGTAAGGGCCGAAGTGCCGCCCGTGCGGACGAAGATCGCGCCGCCTTTTCCCTGGCCGTTTTCGGGAGACTCACCCGTTAAGGTTCCCGCGCCGCCATCTCCGCCTCGGGCCCCGTTCTCCACAAACCTGCAGGCGTTGCTGGTAAAGCTGGCGGTGTTGTTGACGAATACCGCGCCCCCAAGCCCGGCACCGCCTCCGCCGCTTCCCGATTCGTTGAAACCATCGGCGCCGTTGCCGCCGAATTCTCCGCCATCACCCCCGAGCGGCGTGCCGCCGGTGACATCGTAGTATTTGCTCGCGCCTCCGCCTCCGCCGCCGAAGCCGCCGTTGCCGCCGTAACTGCCCTGGGCAAACGATCCCTTCGTGGACCCGGTGCCTCCTCCGCCGCCGCCAAAGCCGCCTCCGCCGGCCGTGCTGAAATCCAAACCCGAATCCGTGCCGCCGCCCCCGGCGCCCGGTCCGCCAATGCCGCCGGTAACGCCGCCGAGTCCGGCCGCGCCCGTGGCGGACGCACCGCCATCGCCGCCCGCGCCCGAGAACGGCGACTCGCCATCGGCCGTTAGACCGTCGCCAACGCCGCCCCCGCCGCCGCCCCCGAGCAGCGCATTGGGAATCGTATCGCCGCCATCGCCGCCCACGGCGCTGTTGTATTCGAAGTCGACATGGTCCGCCGTGACGTCGCCGTCGAAGATATAGATGGCGCCGCCCGCGCCCATACCGCCACCCCCGCCGCTTTCGCCGTCGCCGCCATCGCCCCCCTTGGCCAGGCCCTCCGCAAGCGTCAGGTCTGAAATATCGAGACTCCCGCCAATCACCTGAAAGATGCGCCGGAGATTGTTCCCGCTGATGGTCAGGTGATCGGTGCCCGGCCCTTCAATCGTGATCGACGTCTCAACGATAAAGTCGCCCAGTGCGCTGTCGATGGTGAGCGTGCGCTCTCCGCCGGTGAACAGGTCGGGGTCGAAACTCATCGCCGCGGCGGCACCGAGCGCACGGAATTCCTGCAGCACCGCGCGAAGCGTTACCGTGCCGCCAGCGGTCAGGGCGATGCCGTCGCCCGGATCGCTGTCCGGCAGATCGTTCAGGTCGTCGATAATGATGCCGGCGGTAACAAAGGTGCCCCAGAGGTCGGCGTTGTCCGTGGCGGTGCTGTCGGCGTCGACGGCCGTATTGCTTTCGAAGTCGCACGCCGCAAGCGTCAGCAGGCTATCGGTGCGCGCGAAGATGGCGCCGCCCTTGCCTTGGCCATCCTGGCCGGGCTGGCCGTTGGGACCCGTGTTGCCGACGCCGCCGGATGCGGAGTTTCCCCGGAAGCTGCAATTCTCGGCCAGGAACTCGGCACCCGCGTTGACAAAGACCGCGCCGCCCAGGCCCGCGCCCCCGCCTCCGCCGCACCCGATCGCGCTGTTGTTGTTGCCTCCTGCGCCGGCAAACGTGCCGCCCGCGCCGCCTTGCGCGGGCGAGAAATCATTGCCGCCCGCGCCTCCGCCTCCGCCGCCGAATCCTCCGGCTCCGCCATACATGGCAATCGTCACGGGAATTCCCGTTCCACCTCCGCCACCGCCTCCGCCGCCGAAGCCGCCGGTTCCCCCGGCGTTACTGATGTTGAAGGCTACCCCGCCACCGCCGCCCCCCGTGCCGGGACCACCATTGCCTCCCGGGAGGTTTTCCCCGCCGCCCAGCCCAGGATTGCCGGTGGCAGCAGGGCCGCCTGCGCCGCCGATAGTCCCGTCATTGAAGGCGCCTGCGGCGGCCGTGCCATTGCCCACGCCGCCACCGCCGCCACCGCCCGACAACATGTTCGAATATCCCTGGCCTCCGTTCCCGCCCACGGCAGCGTTGTCCTCAAACTCGACGTCCTGCGCCGAGACGGTTCCGCTGTAGATGTAGATGGCGCCCCCCGCGCCCATGCCGCCGCCGCCGCCGCCCGCGCCCGCGCCTCCACCGCCCCCCTTGCCGTAGCCATTGGCCAGCGTGACGCCGGAGATATCCAGCCCTCCGGCGATTACCTGAATGAGGCGCTGCGTATCGCCGCCCGAGACCGTGAGCAACGCCGCGCCGGGGCCCTGAATTGCCACGGGTTCGTCGATGATGAGATCGCCGAGAGTGAGGGTGATCGACACGGCGCCCGATTCGAAGAGGTCGGCATCGAAGACGATGATGTCATCTGATTCAGCGGCGTCGATCGCTTCGCGCAGCGAGGTGCCGGTGCCGACACCGACACCATCAGCTTCGTCGGCGGTCGTGGTCACCGTGATATCGGCGGCCGCCGCCCAACCCCAACCCAGAAGCATACACGCACAAAAAAAACGCACGATCGACCGCATGATGCAGATCCCCAAGTCCGTTGATATCGCTCCCCTGAAGCGCACGGCGAGTATAGCATTCCGCTCGCAAGGTGCAAGGAACTAATTGAAAATCGGAAGCAATTCGCGGCAACCGATCGGGAATTTCTCAGTTCGCGGATCGCTCGACGCGCGCGTTGTACTCTGGGTTCGTTCCCTCGAGCCCCGCAGGCACGGCATGCAGCAGATAGAAACGCCCCAGCTGGTAGAGCGCCGTGCTCACCAGGGGCAGGGTTCGCTCCGTCCGTTTGAGGGTGCGGGTCGCCAGGGTCAGGGCCTTCACTGCGCCACGGTTGGCGAGCGACCGGGGAATCTGCAATTCATCCGCCAGTTCGGCCCCGAGTAATTTACGCGACAATTGGTACATCGTCGCGCGCGGCATATAGAAGGGCGGTAATCCCGACATGCCGTCCAGCACGGCGCGCGTCAGCAGTACGCTGTTCTCTGTCACGCGGCGTTGCCGGCGGGTGATGGCTTCGTACAACTGCTCTTCCTGCTGCCGGGTCTTGGTGAGCAGGGCGGAGTCTACACCGAGCACATGGCCGGCATAGCGCCAGAAGAGATGCTGCGAATCCTGCTCTTCTTCCGTGAGCCGGATGCCCAGGCGCATCAGGCCGCGGCGCACCTCGAACCCGAACTGAATCAGAGTGATGGCCATGTCTTCCTGATTGATGGGAAGGCCGAGCGCTTCCCGGTTCCAGCGCGGCGAGTGGCTCAGGTGGGCGCGAATCGCGGCGTGAAGCAGCCGCACCTTCATCACCCCGCGGTGGCCGTCCTGGCCCGGCCGGATACCGCCCGGGAGCGCGAGCTTGTACACGAAGTCCGAGGTCTCGTGCAGCCGCCGTTGCACATCCTGCGTCAATCGGCCCGTTGCCACCAGCACCTCGGCGGCATTGCCCAGGGCGTATCCCTCGACGAGGCTGCCGGCCATCAGCGCCAGCCCCACGGCGGGGGCGTATTTGAATCCCACCCGGCGGCCGGCCTCCATCGCACTGAAATCGGCCCAGCGCGGCACGGCATGGCAGGCATCCAGAAACTCGCGGTATACCCCGCCCTCGCGGCGCGCGCGCACTTCCACGCGCGCCAGCAGCCCGGTGCGCACCCGGCCGCCCAGCCCGGCTAACACCGCATCCGCCAAGGGATCACCCTGCTGCCGGAAGGGTTCCAGAAAACGGTCGGTGTAGCGATTGCGCATGCGCGCGTCTGACGAAGGCGGTACCATGCCGGGTCCCTCGGGTGGAGACGCCATTATGCACCAACGCAGAAAAAAGCACTGCTATTTTTCAGGCACGTCCTTTTTAAACACGCGCACGTAGTCGATGATGTATTCATCGGGCAGCAGCATCTTATGCATTTCTTCCTTCTGAGGCGGCTCCATGCTGAGGATGATGTACTGGTCGATATGCGAAATCGCCTGCTTCACCTCGTAGAACTTATAGCCATCGACGAAGAAGGTGTAGCTGTCCTCGGTCCACTCAAGCGCGAAGGTGTGGAATCCTTCACTGACGCCTTTCAGATAGCTCTGCATGCCGTGCGTTGTCTGCTGGTTGGGGCCGTAGGCCCAATGCACATTGTGCGACACGATATCGGTGCCCAGCTTGCGGAAGAACTCCATGATGTCGATCTCCGCGCCGAACTCCGCCGGGTCCTCGCCCGCCGATACCAGCGGCGACTGGAGCCAGAAAGCCGCCCAGATGCCGCCGCCCCGTTGCAGTTGCGCCCGGCACTCGAAGTATCCGTAGTGCGTCTCGAAGAGCCCCTGCGTGCCCACCATGCCCGTGAGGATCTCGCCGTCTTTCTCGAAGGCCTTCAGCGTCAGGTGCCCGTCGGCCACCTCGATGGCTTCTTTCGAGATGCGCCCCGTTCCGCGCGGCCCCTCACCCCGTATCGCCCACTTGGTGGGGTCCAAGGCATCGCCTTCAAACTGGTCTTCCCAGAACAGCGTGTAGCCCAGCTTCTCCGGCGTGTACCGCTCATCGGACATCGGCCCCTGCGCGGGGCGTTGCGCGAGGCAGGGCCAGGCGAGAAAAACGAACAGGAGGACGGCGTGCGTGCTTTTCATGGGGACTCCAATCTCATGACATTCCCGAGGTGCTCAACGCGTCCGCGCGGGACGCCCCTACACTGTAGCTTTAAGGAAGCGCGATAGCCACCATGCCCGGCATCTCTCGCGGGTTCTGGACACTGCTCAAATATTCCGCTTGCAATTCCTCGCGGTGTGCGTTACGCTATAAAAACGTTTGTATAAAATCGATTGCATAACCTCGAACAGTTGAAGGTTTCTTGTGTAAGTATCGCTAGAAGAAGTGATTACACTGACACAAGACGATCGGGGGGCGATCCGGACCAGGAGCTCCGCCTACCAGAGCGGCGCAGGTGCCGAGCCGCCCTTGTCGACCAATGAATGCACCAGAATGCAGTCTAATCGTGGGTATTCGAACCGCAGTACACCGAGAGACGCCATGAACGAGCAATACAATCCTTTGCATAACCGGAACAGCGCCGGAGTCGATTCCTTCGGGGAGTCGCAAGTGATGTTCGCGCAATGCTTTATCGCGCCAGAGCGCATCGGCGAGCTGGAGGAACTTCGTCCGTTGCATCTGTCCTACATCCGAGAATCTCTGGCGGTCATACGCTTCGCCGGCGTCGCGGAATCCGAACTCGAACCTTACCAGCAGATCTGCTATTTCCTGGGCGTCGATTCGGTCGCCGAAGCGGAATCTTTTGTACGGCACGACCCGTATTATCCCTGCTACGAGCGGGTGGACATTGTTCCCTTTACTCAAAAATTTCCAAGGATCAAACATGCAGGCTGAGCACAAGAAGTACGTGATTGTCGGCGCAGGCCCCGGTGGCCTTCAAATGGGCTATTTCATGCAGAAGGCGGGGCTCGACTACGTGATTCTCGAGCGGAACGCGATGCCGGGCTCGTTTTTCGCCCAATACCCGGTGCACCGCAAGCTGATCTCCCTGAACAAGAAGAACAACTACTTCGAAGAGGAGGAGTTCAACTGGCGACACGACTGGAACTCGCTGCTGTGCGAGGAGCCGTCGCCGCGCTTTACGGAATACACCGACGACCTGTTTCCTCATGCCGATCTCTACACCAAGTACCTCGCCGACTACGCGCGCGCGCATGAACTGAACATCACCTTCGATACGCCCGTAAAGCGTATCTCGAAGGCGGATGGGAAGTTCGTTCTCGAACTCGCCAGCGGCTCGAAGATGACCTGTGAGGTGCTGCTTATGGCCACCGGTGCCGTAAGCGGTTCGGTACCCGACAATATCGAGGGCATTGAACACACCGTGCCCTACGGCGAACAGAGTATCGACCTGGAGTTCTACAAGAACAAACGCGTCGGCGTGCTCGGCGGCGGCAACTCGGCCTTTGAAACCGCCGACTATCTGGCGGGCACCGCGGCTTTCGTGCACGTGCTGACGAACAAGCCGCTCAAGATGGCCTGGGATACCCACTTCGTGGGCGACCTGCGCGCCGTGAACAACAACGTGCTCGACATGTATCAGCTCAAGTCGCTGCACGCGGTCATCAGCCCGAAGATCAGCCGCATCGAGAAGCGCGACGACGGCACCGTGATGACGCATCACAGCTACGACTACCCGCATTCCAAGAGGCCGGGCACCCTGCAGCTGACGCGCGAATACGACATCATCATCAACTGCACCGGCTTCAAATGGGCGCCGGTACATCTGTTCGACGACGAGATCCGTCCCGCGACCAGGCTCAAGGACAAGTATCTGCTGATGACCGAGTCTTGGGAGTCGACGAACGTGCCCAATCTTTTTTTCGTGGGCGGCGCCATGCAATCCATCGACCGCAAAGCCGCGTCGGGTTTCATCCACGGCTTCCGCTATACCGTGCGGTCGCTCTACCGGCTGCTGCAGGAACGCTTCGAAGGCAAGTCCATTACAAGCCACACGCACGACAAGTTCGAACTGGACCCGTTCCTCGATCGCATGTACAACCGGTTCAGCACCGCCGCAGGCCTCTTTCAACTCTTCGGCTTCCTCGGTGATCTAATTCTCTTTTCCGAGGATATGCAAGGCTACGAGGAAATACGGGAAATTCCGGTGGCGCGTATCCGGAAGATCATCCCCCAGGATCGGCATGCCCTGCAGTTCACCCTTGAGTTCGGATTCGACAAGCACCAGTACAAGACTGCACTCGATTTCATGGGACCCTCGGATCCGAACGATACACCCCGCGCCGCCTTCCTTCATCCGGTAATCCGGCACTATTTCGGCGGTGAGATGCAGGAATTCCATTTCGGCGATTCCCTGCTGGCGCGGTGGGATCGGCCCCACGGGGAGGGCGGCGCCGTCATGTCCTACCACTATGAGTTCCAGAAATGGCTGGAGTCCATGCTCGGGCTCGACTTCGAGCTGCCCGACCCAATCGAAGGCGGTCCTTACCGCGCCTGGTCCGACGAAGAACTGCAAGCGTGGCATGACATGGAAGCGATGAAGAAGGAAATGATGATGGAGCAAGCCAAACTGGCGGCTCCGGTCGTCCACCCGATGCAATAGACCCGTCCCGCACCCGCTGACGGCACCTTGCACAGGCCTCTCTCCATTGCAGGACCGTCATTCAACACAGTTCCTTGCGGCAAGCGCTCCCGCTTGCCGCAAGGAACTTGCGTCTTTCACTAAGGATCGCACGTACCTGCTTGCGGGCCAGCGGTGCGCGCTGCGAGGACCTCTCAGCTGACCCATGGCAGAGACGCAAAGGACCGTCGCCGGGGCAGCAAAACCAAGACGGCTCACCGCCGGACTTACTCTAAGGGATGCCGGATACGCCATCCCGATAGCGTAGGCGATATCACGGTGTTTCAACGATTCGATGAATACGACTCAAGCGTCGCCCCGCACGGCCGCCTCGATTCTCGCCACGTCGATCTTCCCCATGGTCATCATCACCTCGAATGCGCGCTTCGCGGGCTCGCCTCCGGCCGTGAGCGCATCAAGCAGCACCCGCGGCGCAATCTGCCACGACACGCCCCACTTGTCCTTGCACCAGCCGCATGCGCTTTCCGTACCGCCATTGCCGACGATAGCGTCCCAGTAGCGATCGGTTTCCTCTTGGCCGTCCGTGGTGATAAGAAACGAGAACGCCTCGCTTTGCGGGAACGCTTTCCCGCCGTTCAGCCCCATGCATGCGACCCCGAACACGGTGAAGTCCACCGTCAGAACGTCGCCCGCCTTGCCGCTCGGATGATTCGACGGCGCTGGGTGCACCGCGTGTACGGCGCTATCCGGAAATACTGATGCGTAGAACCGCGCGGCCTCTTCCGCCTCCGAGTCGTACCAGATGCAAACGGTGTTCTTCGCCATGCAGGGACTCCTTTTTCCGCTCACGCCATTTCGTACGGTCGGCGCTAGCATACCCATCTTTAAACATTGCGGGGCATCGAGGCAACCGGGTATTGGGCAAAGTGCCGACGCCTCGCATCAGGTCTTGATGTTCTCGAGGCTCTGGACGACGTGCTCGGCGAAAATTTCCGCGACGTTAGTGAGCTCGTCTTTCTTCATCAGCGCCACTTCCGAATCCGCAAGATGAGGCAGCTTGTTTTCCTTCCGGATCGGGTGGATGCCCTCGGGAATCATGTGGGCGGGCAGCACGGTGATGCCGAGCCCGGCGCGTACTGCAGCAAGCGTGCCGGCCAGACTGGGGCTGGTAAAACTGATGTGCCAGCTGCGCTTCGCGCGGTCGAGCGCCGCCAGCGCGCGCGCGCGGTAGATGCAGGGCTGCGGGGGAAGCACCAGCGATAGCCGTTTTTCCGGCTGGTAGCCATCGGCCGCCGCCCACACCAGGGGTTCCCGCCACACGCGAGTGCCGCCCTTCACCCGTTGCGGATCGCGCTTCGCGAGTATCACGTCGTACTCGCCCCGCTGAAAGCCCTCGATCAGGTTCAGCGTGAGCTGGCAATCGACATTGAGCTGCACGCGCGGGTGATGCATGCGGAAGCTGGCCAGCACGTCGGGCAGGTAATGCGTCGCGAAGTCCTCTGGTGTTCCGAATCGGATTTCACCTTCCACGTCGGGTTCGCGCAGCCGGCTGTATACCTCCCACTGCATCTGCATCATGCGTCTTGCATATCCAAGGAAGAGTTCGCCCTGCGGCGTCAGGGCCACCCGGCGGTTGCTTCGGTCGAACAACTCGCAGCCCAGCTGCTCCTCCAGTTTCTTTATCTGTTGGCTGAGCGCGGGCTGGGTGCGGTTCACGATCTCTGCGGCCTGCCCGAACGTTCCCGTGTCGGCGATGGCGATGAAACTCTTGAGTTGCAGGGTGTCGATGAGAAACGGCATGTCGCCTCCTATCAGAAAAGCTAATAGGTAGTATAACAAAAATTCATTTTACAAATAGGATCGCACTGCTTAAGATCTCGAACTCGATGTCGCCATGAAATGCCCGGCGGCCGAGAGGAGGTATCGTGGATTTGTTCCAGTTACATGCGGAGGACCTGTTCCGGGCCGACAGCCTAGCCTGGGTCATGTCGGGATTGATTGTTTTCGTCATCATCAACGTTCGGTCTTACGCCATGCGTTATCTCGCAGGCGATCGATTTCAGCGATGGCACCGCTTCCTCGTGTTGGTGTTGGGTGGAGGCGTGCTGGCGATGGTCTTTGCCAACCACCTGCTGGTGCTTCTTGCCGGGTGGATGGTCAGTAACCTGACGCTGGTGCGTCTGATGATCCACAAGGGCGAGTGGCGCGCCGCGCGATACTCCGGGTGGCTTGCCTTCCGCTCCTTTGGTCTCGGATTCGTGTTGCTCGGGGCGGGGTTCTGGCTGCTTGCCGAAAGTGCTGGTACCGCATCCATCGAAGCCTTGGTTCAGCAAGACGAGTTGAACGCCATGGGATTCGCGGGCTTGCTGCTGGTGGCTATCGCCGCGCTTATCCAGTCTGCTGCCTGGCCATTTCATGGCTGGCTGACGTCCTCGCTCAATGCGCCGACGCCCGTTTCTGCGCTGATGCACGCGGGCATCGTGAATGGCGGCGGTTTCCTGCTCGTGCGGCTCGCGCCGCTCTTCGCCGGCGAGACGCTACTGATGCATGCGTTGTTCATCCTCGGTCTTGCCACGGCAGTCGTGGGCACGTTCTGGAAGCTGCTCCAAACCGACATCAAGCGGATGCTGGCGTGTTCAACCATGGGCCAAATGGGCTTCATGCTCATGCAATGCGGCATGGGGCTCTGGGCCCCGGCCATTTCGCACCTCTGCTGGCACGGCCTCTTCAAGGCGTATCTCTTCCTCAGTTCGAGCTCGGTGGTGGGGGAAAAGCACAGCATCGTATCGGCGGCGGCTCTCTCCCCGGCCCGCCTTGTGTTGGCTTCTCTCTCGGGCCTTGGCGGTGCCGTGGTGTTTGCCCAGACCAGCGGAATACCGGTGTCCCTGCGCGATACGTCGTGTTTGATGGCTATCCTCGCCGTCACGGCGGCCGCGCAAGTGTCGGTCGGTCTGCTTCGCAGGCCGCTATCCGCCTTTCTTATGCTTGGCACCTTTGCGGCGGGCGCCGGGGCTGGCGGATTGTACGGCGTGAACATCCATCTCATTGAAGCCGCGCTGGGCTCCCTGCATTTGCCACCGCCGCAGCCCTTGGACGCGGTCTATACCGCAGGCGTGATCGTGATTCTCGCGGTCTGGGCGGCCCTGCTCTTCAACCTGCCGGCCCGGTTTCAATCCCATGACCGATGGAAGCAGATCTACGTCGCATCGCTCAACGCCAGCCAGCCCCACCCGCAGACCGTCACGGCCAACCGGACCGCTTATCAATCTTGAAAGGAGTGCTCATGTGCGTAGCAGCCCCGCCTGAAGTAAGGATCCTGCCAATTCTCGAGGCAAGTCCGCCTTCGATTCGAGAGATGGTTGCCATGGCATCGAATGTCGTGGCCCCCGTCTGGCCGCTGGAAACGTCCATTGCCGTCAACCCCCTGCAAGGCCTCGAAGACTTGCCCTTCGAGGATGCCCTGCGCGAGGCGAGACGGCAGCATGCACTCTGTGGCTACGCCGACCGCGGGCGCCAGGCGGTGAATCGCGAGTGGATCAAGTGGTGTGCCGCCTACTTCGACGCCGGACAGGCCACCATCGCGATGCCGGGTCGAGACCGGGGTTTCTACCGCAGCTTCGCCGAACTGGCGCGGTTCGACGCGCGTCTTACCGGGAGCGAGACCGCGAGCGCGCTCCTCGCTTCGCTTCCGGATTCGCCGGAAGACGCCATCGCGCGGTGCCTGCGGGAGATTGGGATTCGCGAGGCGCAGCAGGTGGAGTTCATTCGGCAGACGATCGCGTCCCTGCCGGGCTGGGCCGGCTACGTGAAGTGGAAGGAGCAATGGCAGGCGCCCGATGCCCGGGCCGCGCGACCGGCATCGTTGGTCGAATTTGCTGCCGTGGGTCTTGTGCTTACCGTTCTACTTTGGCCGGGTGCCCGCATCCTCGGGTTCCACCGAAACGCGGCCCCGACGGTAATCGACGATCTCGCCGCACGCGAAGCCCGATTCCGCAAGTCGTTGCTGGAAAAGCTGGGGCCGCAGGCGGACGTCCTCCGCACGAAGCAGACCGTGCGTTCCGACGCCCAGCTCGTATTCTGCATCGATGTCCGCTCCGAGCCATTTCGGCGGGCCATCGAGGCGCAGGGCAACTATGAGACCTTGGGGTTTGCCGGCTTCTTCGGTCTGCCGGTGCGGGTCCAGGGCATCGACGACGACCACGCGCTCGATTCTTGCCCGGTATTGATTCAACCGAGCCACGAGGTTCGCGATGAGGCGAGCGACTGCGACCGTGCTTGCCTGGGGCGCCACGAGCGCGGGCGTTCACTCTTGCGCATGCGGGGTGAGCTCTACCAATGGCTGAAGTACAACTTTGCGACGCCCTTCGCGCTGGTCGAGATGCTCGGGCCCTGGCTGGGTCTGCGCATGATCGCGCAGACCCTCGCATCGTCGTTCGTATCCCGGCTGAGTGCCGATGCACGTAGCGCCGTGATGCCCGCGGTGGATGCGAAGCCGGTGCTGGACGGCATCGAGCTCGAACGTCGCGCGGCGTATGGCGAGGCGGCCTTGCGGATGATGGGGCTGACGGAGAACTTCGCACCGCTGGTCGTGTTCTGCGGGCATGGCAGCAGCAGCACCAACAACGCCTATGCGTCCGCGCTGGATTGCGGCGCGTGCGGCGGACGGCATGGCGGCCCCAATGCCCGAATCCTTGCCGAGATTCTCAATACACCGCAGGTGCGTGCCGTGCTTGACGACAATGGTCTAACGATACCCGATGACACCCTGTTCCTCGGCGCGGAACACGATACCACGCAGGATCTGGTTGCACTGTACCCGTCGCAAGGTCAGCCCCCGATGCAGCAATCCAGGCTTGAGAAGCTACGCGCCGACCTGACCCGGGCGCAGGTGGCGAATGCGATTGCCCGCACGGCGACCTTCGGCCAGGGCGGGCTGGACGGTGACGCCGCACTCCGCGAACTTGCACGACGCAGCAGCGACTGGGCCGAGGTACGGCCGGAGTGGGGGCTGGCCCGCAATGCGGCGTTCATCATCGGGCCGAACGATTTGACGCGGAACGTGCGGCTCGAGGGGCGGTGCTTTCTGCACTCCTACGACTGGAAGGCCGATCCTGCCGGCGCCTACCTGACGACTATCCTGACGGCGCCCATGGTGGTGGCGCAATGGATCAACAGCCAGTACCTGTTCTCCACGCTCGACAATGTTGCCTATGGCGGTGGCAGCAAGGCGACGCAGAACATTACCGGCAAGTTCGGTGCCATGCAGGGCAACGCCAGTGATCTGATGCACGGACTTCCGCTCCAGTCCGTATTCGAAGCCGACGGCAAGCCCTACCACGAGCCCATGCGATTGCTCACGGTTGTCTACGCGCCGTGCGCGATGGTGGACGCGGTCATCTGCGCCGAGGAGGTCTTGAAGAAGTTGTTCGGGAATGGCTGGGTCACCTTGGTTTGTATCGACCCAACGAGCAACCAGGCTCACTTGCTGCGGCGGGACCTGACATGGGCGCCGGCGTGAATGCGGCGGGCCCCTATTGGGGCAGCTACGTAGCGCTGGCGACCAAACACGCCAAGTCCATCGCGGTGGCGCCTGAATTTCACGAGCGTTTGGGCGCGGGTGTGACGGAAGTAGCCCTGGATACTGACGCCTTCGGTACGTTCACCGGGGAGGTGCAACGTCGCGGTACGGCAATTGACACTGCCCGCCGTAAATGTGAGGCTGGACTGGATTTCCTCGGCGCGGAATACGGCGTCGCCAGCGAGGGTAGTTTCGGCTCCCATCCGTGGTCGCCTCTTGCTGCCATCGGCCAGGATATTCTCTACTTCATTGATCGGAGGCGGAGTTTCCATCTGCACGTGCACCGCACATGCGAGGCGACGAATTTCCGGAAGCAGGCGATCGCGTCGGAAGAGGATCTTGAGCGCTTCGCAGCCGAATCGCTTTTTCCTACGCATGCGCTCGTGGTGCGTCCCAATCAGAGGAATCCCGGAGAGCCCCTGCATAAGGGCATCACCACTTGGGACCAGCTATTACGCGTTTATCGCTCTTCGCGCGCACAGTCTCCCGATGGGCTGGCCTGGGTGGAGACCGACATGCGCGCCCATGTGAACCCGACCCGAATGTCCGAGATACGGGCCTTGGCGCGGAAGCTTGCATGCCGCCTTGCAACCCCTTGCCCTGCCTGCGAATCACCTGGCTGGGGCATGGTCGCTGCCGAAAAGGGGCTGCCGTGCGAACATTGCAATCAGTCAACAGAAATCATACGGCACTACGTGCTGGGCTGTGTGTTTTGCGACCATTCGGAGCGTTCGGCGCGCCACGATGGTCTGGTTAAAGCGCCCGCGATTCAGTGCACTTGGTGCAATCCCTAAGTTCCCCCGTTTCTTCGAGTGCCGAAGCCGGGTCTCATCCTGCTATAACGGGGGGCGAGAACGGGGACGAACACGGGCCGTCACCTGCGGCGCCTCGGGAGTAGGTCGGTGAATCTGAAGAAATCCTTTCGTCGCGGGGTACTAATCACAACCTTTGCCGCGACCGGCTTGTTTCCAGTGGCGCACGCCGAGGTAGACACACTGCCAATCAACGCCGGTACGTTCGAGCAGCAATTCCATACGCCGTACACCGGGGCCGGTGCGTTTCCGCCTGCTGATGCTGCGGCAATCGCCATCACCCCCGAGGGCGTGGTGCAGTCCCGCACCTGGCCGTGGTATCCCAGCCTGGCCGAGCACGTCGGAGGCCGTGAGGCCGTCCGGTGTGTCGCAGCGCAGGGCGGCGAAGTGGCGGTGGCTGCGGAAAACGGCCTCTATCTGGGCGATGGCGAATCCTGGGCCTTGGCGCTGCCACGCGAGGGTACGGTCCGCTGGGCGCCGATGGATGTGCGGGCGGTCGTTTACGATACAGAGAGTCGGCTCTGGTTCGCTTGTCCGCAGGGTGTGGGATACCGCGTCGCCCCGGACGAGTGGAAGCTCTTTACCGGTGCCGATGGCCTGCCCTTCAACGATTTTACCTGCATGGCGGCAGGTCCCGGCGGGGTGTGGTTCGGCACCACCAACGGCGCGATCCGGTTTCACGATGGAGGCTTTGAGTTCCGGCAAGGCCGCCGATGGCTACTCGACAACCACGTGCGGGCCATTGCCGTGGATGATGCGGGGGATGCCTGGATTGCAACCAACGGCGGCGTCTCCCGCATCGGGCACACACCGATGACGCTGGCAAAAAAGGCCGCGCTCTTCGAGGCAGATATCGAGCGGTGCCACCGCCGCACGTCGTTCGGCTACGTGAATCCGGCGACGCTTTCCACCCCAGGCGACAAGACCACCGCGACGCCGCGCTATACCGACAACGACGGCTTTAACACCGGGCTGTACCTGGCCGCCATGAGTTTCGCATACGCCGCCACCGGCGACGACACTTACCGCACCAAAGCCCGCGACGCCTTCCGGGCGCTGGCGTTTCTCAGCGAGGTGACGCAGGGCGGTCCCTATGGCGGCCCAAAGGGACTCATCGCGCGGAACGTGGTTCCCACCACCGAGCCCGACCCGGGAGCGGTGTATGACGAGGAGTACGACGAGCAGCGAAATCAGCGCGACAAGCTCTGGAAAATCATGAAACGGCGCGTGCCCGTCGATGCGTCCGGTGAATGGTATTGGAAAGCCGATGCGAGCTCCGACGAGCTGGACGGCCATTTCTTCGGCATGGCGATCTACTACGACTTCGTATGCGATGCGGAAGAGAAAGGTGCGGTTCGTGAAGTCGTCCGACGCATCATCGACCACCTAGTCGCGCACGAGTACAATCTGGTCGATTACGATAATAGCCCCACGCGCTGGGGGCATTTCGCTCCGGACGATCTCAACCGGAATCCCGCGTGGCAGGCGGAGCGCGGCCTGAACAGCTACAGTATCCTGACGTATCTGTCCATCGCCCACCATGTGCTGAGCGATGCCCGTTACCGAGAGGCCTATCTCCAGCTCGCCTTCGACGAAGGGTACGGCATGAACGGAATGACCCAGCCGAAGGAGCAAACTGGCCCGCGCGCTCCCGGCCATCAGCCCGACGATAACATGGCCTTTATGAACTACTACCACCTTATCCGCTACGAGACGGACCCGCAACTGCTGAGCATGTATCAATACGCCATCCGTACGCATTGGCAATACGAGCGGCTCGAGCGGAATGCGTTTACCAACTTCGTCTACGGTGCATGCGCACGCGGCCAGGAACGCACCGACCAATGGGGCACGGTTGATCTATCGCCCCCGATGGAGTGCTATACCGATGCGCTCGATACCCTGAAGCGCTATCCGCTCGACCTGGTCGACTGGCCGATGTCCAACGCGCACCGCATCGACATGATCCCCTTCGCAAGCGAAGGCGATGACCCTCCCACCATGGGAAGCGATCATCGCGGCTATGCCTTTCCCATCGACGAGCGCCAGGAAATATACTGGGACTGGAACTACTGGCGGCTCAGTTACGAAGGAGACGGAACCACCCTCCGTCCGCCGCACCACTATCTGCTCGCGTATTACATGGGGCTCTTCCACGGTTTCATCAGCGGTTGAGTCGTTATGAATTATTTATATAAACCCGGATTCTCAATACGCCTGAACCCGATTGTCCGCGAGGCGGCGTCAGCGTAGGAATTCGGGCTGTAATCGGTCGCCCCGGGTGCAATAAAGAACGCCGGGGCGTTTCTGTATCCGGATGGCCGAAGAGCCGCCAAGAATGTCCGGAATTGCGTGCGTATATATTCCGCGCCCGCACGGGAAATACGCCATGATTTTTCGTTGCGGAAGGATTTTCCTAATTTATCAATTGACAGCCAACGGGGTCCAAGATAGACTTAGGTCAGGATTCTGTTGGGGAGAATCCGCACCGATGGTGCGCCTTCGGCCGCAAGGGCCGGTTGGGCAGTCGGTAGCGCGCTATTGTTTAAGACGATGGAACGCACCAAAGGGGGGGAGTCTTTCGCCACCGCTCCTGCTTTTTTGGGGGAGGATCGGCCATGTTTGTCCGGCGCTTGGGTTGGTGTGTCGTATTTTTTGCCTGGGTTTTCGCGGCCGCCGCAAGGGCGCAGGAATGCAGCCCGGACACGACGCCGCCCACCATGGTTCTCGTCGGCGCCATCACGCAGGTCGTGGAGCTGGACAGCACCTATGTCGATCCGGGTGTGGACGCCTTCGACGCCTGCGATGGCGATGTCGGAGCAAGCGTCGTGCGCACGGGGGATATCGACACGAGCACGCCGGGCGTGTATGTGCTGCGCTACGATGTCTCCGACCAGGCCGGCAACGCCGCGCCGCCGATTTTCCGACAGCCTGTCGTTACCGCCATCACCTCCGCCCCCTGCACCCCGGTCGTCGAGTGCCCCCCCAATCCCATCGCACCGGGCGGCAATGCCACCTTCACCGTGACCAAGCCCTGCCTTCAGGGGAATCTCGTCTATCAGCTCATGTTCAACGGTGTCGTCATCCAGACCAGCGATACCGGCAGCTTCACGATCGATCAGGTCGATTGTGACGACGCGGGCTGGTACACCATCGCCATCTCGAACTCGGTGACAACGATCTACGTGCGCTGCGAGCTGATCATCGAACCCTGCGGCGAGGGCGAGGGGCATTCGGACGGAGAAGGCGAGGGCGAGGGCTCCGTCGAAGCGCCGCCCTGCGATCTCTTCCCCACGTGCTTCTCGGGGCTGCAATATCCGCTGCCCTCCTCGCCGCCGTATGCGGCCAATGCCTCGGGTTTCGTCACGGCGAGTATGAACGTGCAGGAACCGGTGGTACCCCCGACCACCCCGCCCGTGGACGATGTGAACTGGCAGCCGCTGGGGACCCACAACGAGACGGGCGTGCCCTGGACCGCGACCGTGCTGGGCCAGATTTTCGGCATCGCGCTGGACAACGCCACGCCGCCGAACCGGTACGTAACGGCGACCAGCGTCTACGGCGACTTCCCGGCTGGGCCGGGGGGCTACGGCGCCGTGTACCGGATCGACGGCGTCACGGGAAACGTGTGTGTACTTGCGACGCTGCCCAACGCCGGCCCGGCACTGGGTAACGTCTGCTACGACGAGGTGAACAGCCAGCTTTTCGTGACGAACCACGAGGATGGCCTTATCTATCGCATACCAATCGACAACAGCTGCACGCCCTCCGGCACGATCACGACCTTTGATCATGGCGTCGCAGGGCGCGTCGCGGCCGGCTTTGCCGCCATCCCCGATGCCGCCACGCTGAATACCTATACCGCCTTGGGGCGCCGTGTCTGGGGCGTCGAGAACTTCGCCGGTCGCCTTTTCTACAGCGTCTGGTGGGAGAACGACGGCCGCTTCAACCCCAGCGAAGCCAACGAAATCTGGTCCGTGGCGCTGGACGGTTCCGGCGCGCCGATAGCGGCCACCACGCAGCGCGAGCTGCAGATGCCGCCGCGGGGCGGGGGCTCCAACCCGGTCTCGGATATCAACTTCAGCGCGTCGGGGGCGATGTTTGTTTCCGAGCGCACGATGACCACGGGCACCCACCCGGCGTACATGGGCGAGACGGGCGACCGCGGCCTGCTGCACCTCGGGCTGCGTCCCGCCCACACGGCGCGGCTCATGAAATTCAATGGGCCGGTCGGCGGTCCGTGGATCACGAACAACGAGTTCCGCGTGGGTTCCTTTGGTTCCGGCGAGAACAGTTCGGGCGGCGCGGTTATCGATTGCCAGGAGCGTCCCTGGGCCACGGGCGACGCCCTTCACTTCGGCTCGTCCACCGGGCATACCGACGTGCTCTACGGCGTGCATCGTATCGACGCGCCCGGCAACGCGCTTGATGTGCCCTTTACCCTGAACGGAGTGGTCATCGGCTTTGGCAGCGGCCCCGGCGGTTTCGCGAAAACCGAGATTGGCGATGTCGAGCTGTGGTGCCCCGGCTGCTCGGGCAGCGGGGTGGAGGGTGAAGGCGCTGCCGATGGCGAGGGTTCATCCGGGCCCTGCGAAAAGATCTCGACCAGTGTATGCCTCGCCGGTATCAAGGATCAGTTCAGCCTGAACAACGGCCCGGAGACCACCACGCCGAGCAACGCACTGCTCGCCGCGGTGACGTGCCAGATAGGCCCGCTGACGCTGTTCGATGTCATCCCCGACGCCCAGTGCTTCGTGCACACCTTCACCGATTGCTGTCTCGACGATTGCGAGATCATCGGCGCGACCCTCGAGATCGGACTCAAGGCAGCATCGATAGGCATTCCCAGCTCGGACGACACGATATCGCTCGGCACGGGCGGCGTCTCGCAGTGGAGTCTGCCGCTGGCCAACGTCTCGGCCAGCGGGACGTATCAGTCTGGCAACTGGAATCCGGGCGATATGAAAATCGTCACGCTCGATCTGGCCTCGCTGCCGCTGGATGCGAACCCGGTCAACAATACCAGCGTGTTGAGCGCGCTGTGCGACCTGGATGTACTCATCGAGGACGTGACCCAGGTGGATTACATGCGCCTGAGCATCACCCGCTGCTGCGACGTGCAGACCGGCGACGGCGAGGGACAGCCGGAAGGACATCCGGACGGCGAAGGAACGACGGACGGACAGCGCGAAGGCGAAGGCCACGCCGACGGCGAGGGCGCGACCGATGGCCAGCGCGAAGGCGAAGGCCAGATAGAGGGACAGCCGGACGGCCAGGCCGATGGCGAGGGAAGCCGCGATGGCGAGGGAAGCGTAGAAGGGGTGGAAGAAGGAGGCGAAGAGGGCGAAGACCCGACCGGCCCGTGTGCGAACAGTGTTTCCTGGCCCCAGAATCAGGCCTGGGAGAACGGATACCTGTTCAACGTGGACATTGTGGGACAGGGCGACGACAAGTGCATCCAGCTGGCCAAGGCCGAGGAAACCGTGGCGTGGCCTTACATCGCAATCGCCAATTCGGGGCGCGATACCATCACCCGCGTCGATGTCAACACCGGCAACGCCGTAGGCGAATATAAGAGCCGGCCTGACGGCAAGGACGGGAATCCTTCGCGCACGACCGTCGATGCCTTCGGCAACGTGTGGTTCGGCAATCGCAACGAAGGCATTGCCGACGGCAAAGGCTCTGTCACGCGCGTCGGGCTTGTCGTCGGAGGCACCCGCGTGGATGCTGCATCGAACCCGGATCCCAACGGCGACTACGTGCTGAACCCCTCGTACTGTACCTGCGAAGATCGCGACTTCGACGGTCTGATCAAGACCTCCAAGGGCTACCCGTGGGTCAACGGCGTGAGCGACTACACGCCGACCTACCTGCCCTGGCAGAACACCGGCGGCGTAGACAGCAACGGCGGGGTATCGACCGCCGAGGACGAATGCATCACGGCGTACGTGCGCGTCGCCGGCACCAATGTGCGTTTCGTCGCCGTGGATCCCTTCAACAACATCTGGACGGGCGGTCTCGGAAACCGGCAGTTCCAGAAGATCACGAATGCCACCGCCGCCGTCGTTCCTGCGTCGGTCTTTAACAGCCTCTGCGGCGGCTACGGCGGCCTGGTGGATGGCAACAACGTGATCTGGTCAGCCTACTGGTCCGGCTACGGCGATGGCTTCATGCGCTACGATGTGCCCTTCACCTCATCGCCCCTGACCTGTGTCAGCGGTGTGCTGAATTACGGCGTCGCGATCGATCCCGACACCTGCAACATCTGGACCACCTCGGCCACCTTCGACAACATCGCTCGCGTGGTCAGTCCGAGCGGCACCCTGCTGAGCGCCACGTACAACCACCACGGCAGCGCGACGCCGGGAATCGTTGCTCGCGGCATCGTCATCGACAAGGGCGTGGCGTGGGTCGCACACAGCGGCAGCAATACCGTGGGCCGGTTGACCACCTCGGGCGTGCACCAGGGCAATGTAGTCGTGGGTTCGGGTCCCACTGGCGTGGCCGTGGATACCAACGGCAAAATCTGGTCGGCCAACCTCGGCACGAACAACGCGTCCCGAATCGACCCCACCGCCATTCCCGGCACGGTGGATCTCACTGTGGACCTTGGCCCGGGCTCGGCGCCCTACAACTACAGCGACATGACCGGCACCGTGCTGCTCAAGGCCGTGGCGCCGCAAGGCAGCTGGACCAATATCTACGATGGCGGCGTGCTGGGCTGCGTGTGGAGCCCGATATCCTGGGTCGCCTACCAGGATCCCGGCACGACGGTGGTGGTGCAGGTGCGCGCCAGCGACTCGCCCACGCCTTCCGGCCCCTGGACGGTCGTGCAGAATAACGTGCCGTTCAGCGGGGTGGTAGGACGCTACCTGCAGATTCAGATCATCATGATCCGCCCGGCCGGGAACAAGGCGGACTGCAAGCCCAGCGAGGCCAATGTAAAGGTCTGCAATCTCAAAATCTGCAAGGACTCCGGCTGCATGGCCGTGACGAGCATCGAGAAGGACTGCAACCCGCTTACCGGCGATATCACGACCGATATCACGGTAACCAACCTTTCCGGCGTGACCGCATCGAGTATCCTCATCACGCCGCAAACGCCGAATGTGACGATCACGCCGTCCCCGATCGGGACCAACCTGCCCAACGGCGCGACGCAAACCTACACGGTGACCGTCAGCGGGGCAGTGCCGGGAACATCCACCTGCTTCACGGTGACCTTGCTGAACAAGCAGGGGCAGGTCTGCTGCTCCAAGACTTTCTGCACCCGGTTCGACTGCGCGGCCTGTCTCGAATTCCTGCAGGAGAAGGTGGTCTGCGATCCGGATAACCCCGGCGGCTTCCTGTATACCTTCCAAATCAAAAACCGCACGGCGGACACCCTGCAGCACCTCTATCTGACGGCTCCCGCGGGCTCCAGTATCTCGCCGACGTATATCCCGCTGACGCCGCCGCTGGCTCCATCCCAGGTGTCCGCGCCGATTACCGTATCGATTGCCAGCAGTCTCGCTGCCGGAGCGCAGTTGTGCTTCGAGTTCAGTGCGCACGACAAGGAACTGAACCGCTGCTGCTATGGCACGCACTGCATAACGCTGCCCGACTGCGGCCAAGGCGGAGAAGGCGAGGGGCACGCCGATGGCGAAGGCGGCGTGGAAGCCGAAGGACCCTGCAAGACCGACATCGATTGCGATGACGGCAATCCCTGCACGGCGGATTTCTGCGATCCGGCCACCGGCGACTGCACGCACGAGGTCGTCGCAGGGTGCGAAGGCGAGCACGATGGCGAGGGCTGTATCGACCAGCGCGAGGAAACCTGCGACGCGGGTATCTTCGACCAGTTCGCCGACACCGGCGTAGAGGTATCGTCTCCGAGCGCGGCCTTGCTGGCGGCCGTGGATTGTCCCGGGGGCCCGCTCACGAACTTCGACCAGGGCGCCCTGCGGCAGTGCTTCGTGCATACCTTCGGCAAGTGCTGCATGAACAACTGCAAGGTGCTCGAAGCCCGTCTCGTTATCGCCCTGCGCGCCAACCCGCTAGGCACGGCGTTCGTCACGAGCGACGACCGCATTCAGCTGGGCAGCAACGGACTGGTCTACTGGTCCCTGCCCATCGCAAACCTTACCGCGTCGGGGCAATGGACCACGGGATCGTGGAACCCCGGCAATACGACCACGATCACGCTCGATCTCATGAACCTGCCCACCAGCGCGAACCCCGCGCAGAACATCGACATTACGGGCCAATTCGCTAAGTGCGAATTGGATGTGATGGTCAAGGACTACACGGCCGTAGACTATATGCGGTTCGAACTGGTGAAGTGCTGCGACGGAAGTTCGACCGGAAACGAAGGCGCCATTGATGGCGAAGGCCAGAGCGAGGGACAGCCGGTGCCCTGCGACACCGTGATTTCCTGCCCCAACCAGGTGCTTCAGGCCGGCAGCGTTCTGACCCTGTGCCTCTCCAACGAAGGCGACTGCGTCGGCAGCAACCGGGTGTACCGCTGGTACCGGAATGGGGCCCTCGTAGCCACCACGGCAGGTCCCTGCCTGACGATTTCACCGGTGACGTGCGCCATGGCTGGCGTCTACACCGTGCAATTGTCGGGAAGCAGCGGCACCTACAACACTCCCGAGTGCAAGATTAAGGTTTCGCCCTGTCCGCATGCCGGCGATACCAACGGCGACGGAACCATTGAACTACACGAAGCGCTTCGCATCATCCAGCTCTTCAATTCCGAGGGGCTGCGGTGCAGCGAGAATTCCGAAGACGGATTCGCACCGGGTCCCGGCAAGACCAACTGCCTGCCGCATGCCAGCGACTACAATCCGCAGGATTGGAAACTGCAGTTGAGCGAACTGCTGCGCCTGATTCAGCTCTACGGCCAGGGCAGTTTTTATCCCTGCCCCGATGCGATACCGCCCACCGAAGACGGCTACTGTCTGGGAACCCCGTAAGCGGCACGCAGGCACAATGAAATACGGAAGCGCCGTGAACGCCGCCCGCGTTCGCGGCGCTTCGTTTAAGCGAGAATGTCGTGCACCACGTGTCCGTGCACGTCGGTCAGGCGGTAATCGCGTCCCTGGAACTTGTAGGTAAGGCGCTCGTGGTCGAGGCCGAGCTGATTGAGCAGGGTCGCCTGCAGGTCATGCACGGGGAAGGGATTCTCGACGACGTTGTAGGAGAAGTCGTCGGTCTCGCCGTAGGTCATGCCCGGTTTGATGCCGCCACCCGCGAGGAAGATGGTGAAGTTCTTGGGGTGGTGATCCCGTCCGTAGTTCGTCTCGGTCAGCGTGCCTTGGCTGTAAATCGTGCGGCCGAATTCGCCGCCCCAGATGACGAGCGTATCGTCCAGCATGCCGCGCTGCTTCAGGTCCTTGATCAGCGCCGCCGTGGGCTGGTCGGTATCGCGGCACTGCCCCGGCAGCTGCTTGGGCAGCTCGCCGTGCTGGTCCCAGCCCATGTGGTACAGCTGGATAAACCGGACGCCGCGCTCGGCCAGCCGGCGGGCCAGCAGGCAGTTCGAGGCATAGGTGCCGCGCGTCTGGGCCTCGGGGCCGTACATCTCCAGCGTGCTCTCGGGCTCGTCGGAGAGGTCGGTCAATTCCGGTACCGAGGTCTGCATTCGGTAGGCCAGCTCGTATTGCTGAATACGCGTCAGCACCTCGGGGTCCTGATACTCCGAATAGGTCTCGTGGTTGAGCGCGGCCACGTCGTCGAGCATCTTGCGGCGGATGGACTTGTCCACGCCGGGCGGATCGGTGAGGTACAGCACGGGGTCGCCCTCGCCGCGGAACTTTACGCCCTGGTACACCGATGGCAGAAAGCCGGAGCCCCAGAGGCGTTCGTACAGGGGCTGGCAGCTCGGACGACCGCTGCCGCGCGAACTCAGCGCGACGAATGCTGGCAGGTCGGCGTTCATCGATCCCAAGCCATAGCTGATCCACGCGCCCATGCTCGGGCGGCCTGCAATCTGGAAGCCGGTTTGAAAAAACGTCATCGCGGGGTCGTGGTTGATGGCCTCGGTGGTCATCGTCTTGATAAAGCAAAGCTCGTCGGCGATACCGGCGATATGCGGCAACAGTTCCGACACCCAAGCGCCGCTGTTGCCGTGCTGCTTGAACTTGAAGATGGTCGGCGCAATCGGAAAACGCGCCTGCCCCGAGGTCATGCCGGTAAGGCGCTGGCCCATCCGTATCGAGTCGGGCAGATCCGCGTCGAACATCGTCGTCATCTGCGGCTTGTAGTCGAACAAGTCGAGTTGCGAGGGCGCGCCCGACTGGAAGAGATAGATGACGCGCTTGGCCTTGGGCGCGAAGTGCGGCATCTGCTTGCGCAGCAGATCGTCGGTCTGCGCGGCGAAGGCGCCGGGATTCATCAGCGAAGCCAGCGCGGCGGTGCCGATGCCCGTGGCGCAGCGCCCGAAGAACGCCCGCCGGTTGATGTGCAGTTTATGCTCGAGTATCGGATCCATCGGATTAGTCCCTGGTAATGGCTTCGTCCATGTTCAGCATCACTGACGCCAGCATGGTGTACGCCGCGAACTCGGCCTCGTCGAGCGAAGGCTCTACTTCAGACGCGCCCACTGCGAGCAGCGCCTTGGCCTCGTCGCGCGCCTTGGTGTAGTGCTCGATATAACTCGAAAGGCCCTTGGCCAGAATTTCCTCGCGCGCGGGCCCGGGCTCGGTACCCAGCAGCAGCCGGTACCCGAGATCGATCCGGCCCCCCGCGTCGGGTCCGCCTTCCGTGAGCATGCGCTGCGCGAGATGACGCGCCGCTTCCACGAAGGTGGGGTCGTCCAGCAGTGCCATGGCCTGCATGGGCGTGTTGGTCACTTCGGTGCGCAGCGTGCAGCGCTCCCGGTCGGCCGCGTTGAAAATTTGCATGCGCGGCGGCGGAATCGTCCGCTTCCAATAGGTGTACAAACCGCGTCGGTACAGCTTGTCTCCCGTGTCTTCCTCGTAGAAATTGGTGTCGTATTCGCCCTTGTCGAGGAAAGTCAGTGACGACCACATGCCCTCGGGCTGATACGGATACACGGAGGGCCCGCCGATTTCGGGATTGAGCAATCCGCTGGCCGCCAGCGCCTGATCGCGCAAGGCTTGCGCGGGCAGACGCAGCCGCGGCGCCCGCGCCAGCAGCAGGTTCTGCGGGTCTACTTCTGCCGCTTCATTCGTGCGTACCGAGCTCTGCCGGTACGTGGCGCTCATCACGATCAGCTTCTGCATCGCCTTGATGTCCCAGCCGGAATCGATGAAGTGGAGCGCGAGCCAGTCGAGCAGCTCGGGATGCGTGGGAGGCGAACCCTGGGTGCCGAAATCCTCGCTGGTCTTCACAATGCCGCGGCCGAAGTGGTGCTGCCAGTAGAGGTTCACCTGCACGCGCGCCGTCAGCGGATGCTCGGGACTGCACAGCCACTTCGCCAGGCCCAGCCGGTTGCGCGGCAGGTCGGGTGCCATCGGACCAAGGGCCGCCGGCACGTCGGCATGCAGTTGTTCCGAGGTGTCCGGCTTGTCGTACTCGCCGCGCTTCAGCAGATACGTCGCCCGCGGCTTGGCCATGTCCTCCATCACCATCGTCGTCACCGCGCCCTCCTCGAGTTTCTCCAGGTCGAGCTCGGTAGTAGCCAGGTACTCCTTCTTCGCCAGCCACTTGGAATCCTGCGCACGGAACAAGTCCCGCAACGTCCGGCTCAGCGCCTCGTCGCGTTTGGCCGCCGGTGTGGTCACCTTGGCCATGAACGCGAAGAGCGCCTCGCCGCCATCGTCGATCGGCTTGAAATAAAAGCCGCAGTCGTCCGCCGTGTTGCTGATCTTGATCAGCAGATCGTGCTTGCCCTCGGGCAGGAACACGGCGACCTTTTCCTGGTCGGGCGCGGCGGCGCGCGTCACGTTGTTGGTCAGCTTGAGGTCGCCATCCACCCAGACCTTGATGCCGTCGTCGCTGCCGAGCGACAGGCGCAGTTCCATCGGCACGGGCAGGGTCACCTCGCGGTGCAGGTATTGGGCGGTGTTCAGCCGGCGCGACAGCGGAATCACCTCGCCGTCTGCCCAGTCCTCGCGCGTCTCCCACTGGAGCTTCGCGTCGGTGTACTCGCGCTCCGGGTCGTAGCCTTCCTCGGGTTCGAGCCGGATGTCGAGAATCTCCTCGCCGGTCGTCGCCGCCTTGAAGGGACCGATATAGTGCCACGCGCCGAAGGAAGGCCGCGCCCATTGCGCCGCGCCGTCCGAACCAGACACCGACAGGCGGAATCGCCCGTAAGCATGCTGGCCGTATTGCGAGGTGTGCTTCAGCGATACGGTAATCCGATCGCCGGTTTGAATCGCAGCAGCGTCCTCGAGCACAAAGACCGCCGTGCGGTTTTCGCGCCGGACATGCGAGCCCGTCGCCCAGCCGGTCGCGGGGTCGCCGTCGATGGCATTGGTGATCAGGTAGTCGCCGTTTTCCTGCGAGTGATCCGCCAGCGCATCGGCCACCTTGAGCCGCTCGGGCTCAGCGGCATCGCCGCGCGTGCGCGATACCTGAAAGTCCGTCAGCACCGTGTTGCCGTTGGGCGCACGGCCGGGGCCCTGTTCCGGCAGGCTCGGGTCGGTCAATACTTCGAGACGGATAGACCCCACCGGGCCATCGGCCACGAACGTGAGATCGTAAGTTTCCTGCGCCGGGTTATTGCCGCTGACGATGATCGATTGGTCGTCCTGCAACGACAGCGTAGAGCCCTGCTCCGACGTGAAATCGACCGGGCGCACGGGCTGCCATGCCACCGAGGAGAACTTCTCTACCCAGGCCTGTTCCCATTCTTGTTGCTGCGCATCGAGCCGTTCATCCGGGGCGGTCAAGGCGCTGGCCAGCTTCTCCGCGCGCTCCTGCAAATGCTGCTGGCGTGCCTGCTCTTCGGGCGTGAGCACCGCCACCACGGGCACGTCGTTGCCCTGCTCGCGGCCCTTGCCTTCTTCGGGCACGCGATTGAAGAAATCGTACAGCCGGTAAAAATCCTTTTGCGAGAAGGGGTCGAACTTGTGGTCGTGGCACTTGGCGCAGCCCATCGTCAGGCCCATCCAGGTCTCCGAGGTGGTCGATACGCGATCCACCACGTACTCGACCGCGTACTCCGCCGGGATGATGCCGCCCTCGCCATTGATACGATGGTTGCGGTTGAATCCCGTGGCGATCTTCTGCGCGAGCGTCGAGTTCGGCAGCAAGTCGCCCGCCAGCTGTTCGATGGTGAACTCGTCGAAGGGCATGTTGTTGTTGAAGGCCTGGATGACCCAGTCGCGCCACGCCCACATGTAGCGCTTCGTGTCGCGCTGATAGCCGTGCGTGTCCGCATAGCGGGCGGCATTCAACCAGGGGAACGCCATGTTCTCGCCGTAGTGGGGCGAAGCCAGCAGGCGGTCCACCAGCGCTTCATAGGCCTCCGGACGCTCATCGGCCACAAACGCGTCCACCTCTGCCGGCGTGGGGGGCAGCCCCGTCAGGTCCAGCGAAAGCCGCCGTACCAGCGTTTCTTTTGATGCTTCCGGATTCGGGCGCAGGCCCGCCTCGTCGATGCGCTGCAGAATGAACCGGTCGATCTCATTCCGGCACCAGGCCGCGTCGGACACCTCCGGCAGCGCCGGCTGCACCGGTGGCACAAAGGCCCAGTGCTGCTCCCAGGGCGCGCCCTGCTCTATCCACCGGCGGATGAGATCGATCTGCGCCGCGCTCAGCGCCTTCTTCGCGTCCACCGGGGGCATCCGCTTATCCGGATCCGCATGCTCGATGCGCTGGAAAAACAGGCTCGCCTCCGAGTTGCCCGGCACAATCAGGTCGACCCCGTCCTGCGTCTTCCCCAGCAGGCCGTCCTGCTCGTGAAAGCGCAGGCCCTTCTTCCGCTGCGATTCGTCCGGACCATGGCAGGTGAAACAATGCTCGGCTATCACCGGCTGCACGTCGCGGCTGAAATCCAGCGGCTTCTCCGCCCACGCGCCTGCGCACAGCACTGCCGCCACGTACACCGGCACAGCCACACCCAGCCATACCTTGCCGCCCTTGAGCCCTATTCGATTCATCGCGCCAGACTCCCAATCATCGCCAAGCCCCCGCCAGCCCGCAGTCTAAGCCCTTAGACGCGCCTCGTACAACGATGGTGACACTCGATAGAGATTTCAGGGATATTCAAATTTTTCGCCCAAGAAGATCCTCAGCCTGTTCACCTGTGCCTTCGCGAATCCGGCGGTATTGACAGGATGCCCGGTTTCAATTATTATCATTGAACATTCACTTAAAAAAGAGGAACCGCAAATGCCCAAGGTCGTGGATCACGAGGCGTATCGCGAAGAGTTGTTGCGGGCTTCGTTCGAGATCGTGGCGAAGGTCGGCTATGGCACGCTCTCCATGAAGCAGCTGGCGCAGAGCATGAACATCTCGGTGGGGCTGATTTACCACTACTTCAAGAACAAGGAAGACTGGTTCGTATCGCTGGTGGTGCACTTCAGCAAAGAGACCTTCGACAGGATACGCAAGGGCATTCCACGCGAATCGGGCCGGCTAGAAAAAATCCGGCTGCTTGCGTTGGAAATGGAACGCAACCGGGACCTGTACGCCAGCATGATTCGCGTGACGACGGACTTTTCGCGCATGCAGCAGCAGGGCAACAGCCCAGGCATGTTTCAAATCGGCATGGCCCTCAGCTATCTGTACGAACAAATCGCGTTGCGTCTCGAAATTGACGAACGTCAGGCGCGCGCGCTGGTGTCGTATCTGGCCGGGGCCATACTCGCGGCCCGCCTCGACCCACGCGGCTTTGATACCGGGGAGTGTATTCACTTTATGCATAAGCTGCTGGACGTTCCGGAAAGCGCGCCGACTGGAGAGCCTGCATGATCACCAAAGAGAAGCGGCCGGCCGATTCAATACCGGCGCCCTCCGCGTGGATTTCCAAGTCGTATCAGACTCTGGCCGCGCCGCCAGGCCCGGAGGAGCGTTTCCCATTCGAGCAGTTATTCACGCTGCGCACCAAGAAGATTCTCCCGTATCTCCGGCATGTGGCGCGCGCCTACGGCGACTTTGCCCGGATCCAACTCGCGCAGGTGTGGATCTACGTGGCGAGCCATCCCGACGATGTCCGCGAGATTCTTCAGTCGAAGCACCGCAGCTTCGTGAAGGGGGTCGGGGCCGACCTTGTGCGCGATGCCCTCGGCTACGGCTTGTTCTCGGCGGAAGGGGAACTGCATCGCCGACAGCAGAAGCTCATGCAGCCCGCGTTCCGTACCGAGGCCATCGAACGCTATGCGGCGATGATGCTGGAGTGTTTCGACTACAGCGATGCGGAATGGCAGGACGGACAGACCATTGACGTGGTGGAGGAGATGCACCGCCTGACGATGAACGTGGCGACGAGGACCCTGTTCAACATGCCGCCGGACGACCGCCAGAAGAAGCTGGGGCATGCGTTGACGGTACTCCTCCGGGGGATTGCACAGCGCATCTCCAATCCGTTCGGCATACTCAAGGCGACGCTGCCGATACTGCCCGATCGCGAGTGGAAAGAATGTCTCCGCATACTTGACGAACAAATCGGCAAGATCATCGACGACCACGAAGCGGGCGTCCTGCCAGACGACGATTTGTTGGGGCAACTGATGTCGGCCACGGATGATGCTGGACTCAAGCTTTCGCGCAAGCAATTGCGCGACGAGACCCTGACGCTGTTCGTGGCCGGTCACGAGACCACGGCCATCGCGCTTTCGTGGGCGTGGTATGAAGCCGCACGCGACCCTGCGATACAAGCGAAGCTGCAAGAGGAGGTCGCGCGGGTCTGCGGGGGGCGCACACCTGCCTATAGCGACCTGCCGCAGTTACGCTATTGCCGCCGGGTGTTTCAGGAGTCGCTTCGCTATTACCCGCCGATCTATTTATTCCTGCGCCAGGCGCTCAGCACCATGCAACTGCGCGACTACACGATACCCAAGGGAAGCGTGTTCGCCATCAGCCCCTACCTTGTGCATCACGATCCGCGCTTCTATCCCAATCCGGAAAAATTCGACCCGGATCGCTGGTCCGAAGACTTCGAAAGCCAGCTGCATAAATTCGCCTACTTCCCGTTCAGCGGGGGACCCCGGGTCTGTATCGGCGAACGATTCGCCTGGTGCGAGGGCATACTCGCGCTGGCCTGGTTCACGCAGCGTTGGGACTTCGAATTGGCGCCGTATCAGGACATTCGCCCTGGCGATGGCGGCACCATGCGCCCGGCGGGTGCAATCGAAATGATCCTCCGCAGGAGAGACGCGAGCAGTACTCCGATGTCGGCGCCCGCCCCTTCGGCAACATCGCCGGGTTCCCCGGGGAAATGTCCCTTCACCAAGGCTTGACCGCAACGGCGATGGAGGCGGCAGCACGCGCGTGACCATCGGCGTCGAACTGAGGCACTCGTACCAAAGAAAAAGGAATCGGTGATGAAAATGGTCTTTCGAATATCGGCACTGCTGCTAGTCGCCCTGACATGGACACCGGCGTGGACAAGTCATGCTGAAGCCAAGGATCTCGCCGCGACTTTGCGGGATTCAGTGGATTCCCTGAATCCACAACAACAGGAAGCGCTGCTGCAAGTATTGAACACGTTCGTGCTTGCTCCGGCAGCCGCAGATGCCAAGCGACCGGAGAGCGCCATCAAGGTACTGAGAGAAGAACTCGGGGCGTACAACGCGGCCGTCGCTTCAGGCACGTTCACCATGGACCGGTTCTTGGCCCGGTTGTCGGACGACTTTCACAACAACATGATGGGCGACAAGAGGAGCATCGTCTCGTGGATGAAATCTACGGGCTTGTTCAGCGGCAATGTGCCCAACCTGGATTTCGACCTTGACCAGGCCCAGGTCGAAATCGAAGGCGACATCTCCACCGTAACCGCAATTTCGGTCGATACGCCGTTCGGCAATGTAGAACTGGAAGTCAAGGGAAGAAACGAAAGCGATGGAGTCTGGAGAATTACCGATATATCGCTGCTCCGGCTGTAGACGGACAATCCGCTACGCAGGCCAATGAAGGGCAACAGGAGCATCTCTCCGTGACCTCCGATTCTCTCTCGCGCAGCGCGAAGTCTCAAGCGCCCCTGTGGGTGTATGGTTTCGCCTGCGGCGTGTTCAGCGTGATTACGCTCGTCTTGCCGGGCACGGGCCTGGATACGTTCCGGCGGCACTGGTCGGTTCAATACCGCTTGCCCGCACTTGCCGTTGTCTCTTTGGCGGTCGCCTGCTATGTTTGGGTGCTCGACAGGGCCGGGCGATTCTCTACGCCCGAATACTGGTTTCAAGGGCAGGCCATCTGGCACGTGCTCGGCGCGGCCTCCCTCGGCTATATGGCCCTCTATTACCGATCAGAGCGGCCCCGCCGATTGAACGGCCCATGAAAATTAACCGCCTGCAAAAGGTATTCGCCGCAAGCGGCGGGCTTGTGCTTGCTCTCCTGTTTGCCGCAGCGCTTGGCCAGGCCCACTACAAGGCCGAATTGCTGGGGCCGGAAGGACACTATTTCAATTCGAACGCCGTGCGCATTCACTACACCGACGAGGGAGTGGGTGCGCCGGTATTGCTGGTGCATGGGCTGGCCTTTGCCGCGAACCTGGAGTGGCGCCGCTCCGGCCTGATTGATGCGCTGTTGGCGCAGCACTACCGTGTCATCGCACTCGATAACCGCGGCCATGGACGTAGCGCCAAGCCGCACGACCCCGAGGCGTACGGCGCGGAGATGGCCGAGGACCTCGATAGATTGCTGGACCACTTGGAACTACCGCGGGCCCTGGTGGTCGGCTATTCGATGGGGGGCTTTATCACTCTCAAATTCGTTGTCACGCACCCCGAGCGGGTGATCAGCGCGGCGGTGTGCGGTGCCGGGTGGAACGAACCCACGCCAGAAAACCTGGCCTTCTCCGAGGCCGTTGCCGAAGCTTTCGAGCGCGGCGAGGCCGGCCCGCTCCCGCAGCGGCTTGGTATGCAGGCACGATTCGCCAGTTTTATCGAGAGCTTGGGCGTCCGCGCGTTCCTAACCTGGTTCAACGATCCACTGGCGCTCGCCGCCGTGGCGAGGGGATCCCGAGGTCTCGGCGTAACCGACACCCAACTCCGCGCGAACACGGTTCCGGTACTCACCGTCATCGGCGAGAATGACGGCCTGCTGCCCGAGGCGCAAGCGCTGCACGAAAGAATGGCGAACCACCAGCTCGTCATCCTCCCCGGCAAGAACCACATGAATACGGATTCATCCAAGGTGTTCCGAGCGAACATTGAAGAATTCCTGCGGCAGTACGCGCAGGCGAGTTGAAGCTGCGTCAGGACTATTTGCCCCAGAAGGCGCAATCAGCCGTTTTCGACGCCATGCAGTCGCGGCGTCGCTCAATCGCGAACGCTGCAAAGCATTTCTCGAACGTCGGTCGCTCAGCGCCCCTTCATCGCCGGCGCCGAACCACACGGATCCCAAGAGCCAATAACATCGCCGCCGCCGGCCAGGCCGCGACGGGGACGCCGGGCAAGGTTTCCTCGGAATCGACGATTTCGAGAAGCGAGTTGTTGTTCAGGGTGCCGATGTTCCCGGCGGGGTCGGCACCGCTGATCGCAATCGTGGCGAAGCCCGCCGGGTCCGTGGCGAGCACGGTGTATTGATAGGTGTAGACCAAGTTTCCCTTGGTGACGAGGGTGGCCGGGTGACCGTTGACGGTCACGTTCGGATCGCCACTGAGCAGGGAGGGTGTATCGAAGGAGATCTCGACGAGCGTGCCTTCCGACCCGACGCCGGGGTTCACCGTCAGGATTTCGAAGTCCGGCGGTGTATTGTCAATCGAGACAAAATGAGTCACGCTGCTGGACAGGGCATTCGGCGCAAAGTCCGTAACGTCGCTCCCAACGTCGACAGTCAGGTTCAAGAGTCGGCAGATTCAAACACTAAGTGCAACAGGCGGTCCTGTGCTTCGGTTCAGGTCTTGATGGTGTAGAGGACACCGCGGGGCCTTGCGGTAAGATGAGGTTTCTTGAGTACTTCAACTTACGCAGGAGACCCCGCGATGCC
>WGMK01000028.1 GCA_016125095.1 Candidatus Hydrogenedens sp.
GTCAATGGGCGCAGACGATCAAGCTCGGCTTTCTTCTGTTCAATATTGTCAATCGTGGCGTCAAGCATGGAAGCATTATAGCACGCTATTGACGGCACGCCATCCTTCGAGATCGTTCTGTGCTTTATGTCCGTCGCAAAATCTAACCATTTTGCGACGGCGCATGGCCTTCACACCTTATGGGCGGAGCAGGGACTATGTGGCGGGAGGTCTTGCGGCCCCTCGGTCTTGTTCTGCGGGCTGATGGCACCGATCCGGTTTCGGGGGCCGGTCCGGTGTCAACGTGCTTGAAAATGAAAATGCCTCTTAATATCGTGCGCCCAACTCACGGTTCGGGGAGGGAGAGCAGGGATGACGGAAGGCAGGGTGAAACTTTGGCTGGGTGTCGGCGCCTTCGTGATGGTCGGGGCCGGCGGCTTGGCTGGCAAGCCGGTTGCTGCGGCGGAGGGCAAGCCGGTGCTCCAGGGCGCCGCTGGTCTCGCGGTGCATGATCTGCAACTCGCCGCGGCGCCGATGAAGGGTGACGGCGGGGAGGGGGGCGAAGGCGGCGAGCAGGGGCACGAGGGCGATGTCTTCGCCGAGGCGTCGCCGGATCAAGCGCTGGTCGGCCGGCTGCTGCTGCTCGAAGGCCATCTGCTGGTCGGCAAGGAGCTTTACGACCAGGGCCGGCCGGACGATGCCGCACCCCATTACCTGCATCCGACCGAGGAAATCTATGATCTGATCGAGGACGAGCTGAAGGCACGCAACATTCCGCAATTCGAGACCGCGCTCAAGGATCTGGCCAAGCTGGTCAAAAACAAAAAACCGGCGGCCGAGGTTGCGGACCAGCAGAACGTCGTGCTCGAGGCCCTGCACCAGGCCTTGGCCCAGCCGGGGGCTGCCGCCGGCACCCCGGATTTCGTCGCCGGCGTGGTCAATAAGGTGCTGGCCCAGGCCGCCGATGAATACAAGGACGCCTTCGTCGGCGCGCGCATCGCCAATGCGGTGGAATACCAGGATGCCCGCGGTTTCGTCTGGATCGCCCGGCGTTATGTCGAGGCCCATGCCGCGGTGCTCAAGGCCAAGGATGCCGGGGCTTATGGCCGCCTGATCGCCGATTTCGACGCCCTGATGACGGTCTGGCCGGCGGCGGTACCGCCCCGCGACGCTGTGGCCACTGCCGGGGCGCTGCAGGCGATGGTATCGAAGATCGAGCTGGTCAACAGCGCGTTTCGCTAACCTATTTCGGTAAGCCGCTGCCCGTGTTCGGTTTTTCCGGTCTACCTCGGTCGGGTCATCGCCCGGCCGAGGTCTTTGGCGTTTTGCTTCTGACACTCGGAGTCGCGGTGCCGTGGCCGGGGCATGCCGGTGACGCCGGCCGCGACGCCGCCGGGCGGGCGGTTTATGTGCGACCGGCGGCGATTCCGTTTCCCGCCGCCAATCCCTTTACGCAGGCCAAGGCGGAACTGGGGCGCAAGCTGTTTTCCGACCCGGCGCTGGCCGGGGCGGGGGACCGCGCCTGCGCCTCCTGCCACGATCCGGTCCTGGCCTTCCAGGACGGTCGCGCCCGCGCCGACGGGCTCGACGGCGCGCCCTTGCCCCGGCGTACGCCGTTTATTGCCGATGCCGCCTGGGGCGAGCGGTTCTTTTGGGATGGCCGCGCCGCCAGCCTGGAGGAGCAGGCGCTGGGGCCGATCCAGAACCCGCGCGAAATGAACCAGACGCTGGACGGCCTGGTCCGCGCCGTGGCCGCCGATCCGGCCTACCCGCCGTTGTTCGCCGCCGCCTTTCCCGAGGCGCCCCGGATCACCGCGGACACCATCGCCAAGGCACTGGCCACCTTCGAGCGCACGCTGCTGTCGCCGCAAAGCCGGTTCGACCGCTGGCTGGCCGGCGACGACCAGGCGCTTGACGATTCCGCGCGGCGCGGCCTTGCGCTGTTCACCGGAGCTGCCGGCTGCACCCTCTGCCATTCCGGCTGGGCCCTGACCGACCACGCCTTTCACGACATTGGCCGCCCCGACGAGGATCTCGGGCGCGGGCCGATCCTGGGCGAGGCCACGCTCGATCACGCCTTCAAGACGCCCAGCCTGCGCAATGTCGGCAATCGGGCACCCTATATGCATGACGGCTCGCTGCCGACCCTGGCGGCGGTGATCGAGCACTATGCCCGGGACCACCCGGACCGCCCCAGCCTGTCACCCGATCTGCCGCGCATCGACTTGAGCGCCGCAGACAAGGCCGATCTGGTTGCCTTTCTCCACGCCCTCGACGGCGAGGCCCCGGCGCCGGCCTTGCCCGCGGTGATTGCCGAATCCCTTGCCGCCGTCGAGGCGCCGCCGGTGATTCGGCAAAAGGACAAACAATTCAGCCTGGCCCATGTCCGTCTCCGGGCGGGCCAGACTCTGATCGTCCACAACGATGACCGCCGCGAGCACAATGTCCGCTACGCCACCGACGCGGGCCGCGACTACAATAGCGGCATCCAGGAGCCCGGCGATACCGTCGCCATGCCGTTCCCGGCGCCCGGCACCTATCACGTCTATTGCGGCATCCATCCCAAGATGAAATTGGACGTCGACGTCGAATAGCAGGGGTTCCACCCCTGCACCCCGCCGGGACCGGAGGCCCCGGACCCCGTTCAAGTATCGGCCCACAGTCGCAGCAGGTTGGCGACGCTCTTCGACACCAGATCGAATTCGGTGGTCTTGCCCTGGGCCTGGAACAGGCTGCGCCGGGCCTGGTCGAGGTCGAACAGGATCTCGCGCCGGGCGGCATCGCGTACCAGGCTCTGGGCCCAGCCGACCGCCGCCAGGCGGGTGCCGCGGGTCACCGGGGCTACCCGATGCAAGGCGCCGGAGGGATAGACCACGCCGGCGCCGATCGGCAGCTTGAACGGCTGTTCGCCCAGGGCGGTGTCGATCACCAGCTCGCCGCCGTCGTAGCTCTCCGGATCGGCCAGGAAAATCGTGAACGAGACATCCGAGCGCAAGCCGCCCATGATGGCGTCGTCGACATGGGCGCCATAGGCCATGCCCGGCTGATAACGGCTGATCATCACCGGCATCAGCGCCTTGGGTCGAACCACCAGGGAGAACAGCTCATGGTGTCCGAGCGCCGCGGCGATCCGGGCCCGCAGCGCCGGTGCCCGGGGCTCCGCAGGTGCGAGTTGCTGGTTGTCCTTGATCTGCCGGGCATGCCAGCCGGCGGTCTGGCGGCCGTCGACAAAACCCGCGGTTTCGGCCGCCTCGATCACGGCGGCGCAGTCCGCGGCCGGCAACAGGTCGGCAATACAGAAGATCATGCTCAGCCGTTGGGCGTGCGGGCGGGCGCCTCCGGCTTGGCCGGAGCGGTTGTCTCCGGCTTGGCCGGAGCGGTTGTCTCCGGCTTGGCCGGAGCGGCCACGGGCCTCGGCTTCGGCGCCATGGCCGGCTGAGCCGCCGCTGCCGTCGGCCGGGCGACCGCGGCGACGGGCTGGCCATAGACCGGCGGGGCATAGGTCGGCACCGTCTGGCCGGCGCCCTCGACCGTGGTGAACGGCATCGGCAGCGCCATCCGGTAGGCGAGCGGGGCCGCCATGGTGTAGGCCACCGGCACGGTCGGATAGGCGACCGGGACCGCAGGCGGATAGCCGGAGATCGGCGCCGCCGGCGCCGGTGCGGCGACCGGTTGGGTCGAACCGGCCGGGGTGTAGGCGATCGGGGTTGCGGTCAATGGCACACCGGGGGCGCCGCCGTTTGCCGGCGCCGTGGGGACCGCACCGTTTGCCGGCACCACAGGCACGGTATAGGCGACCGGGGCATAGCCGATAATCACCGGCTGGGAGGGCGAGACCGAGACACAGCCGCCCAGGGTCACAGCGATCAGGGCGGCGGCCAGCCCGCAGGCCACGGTAGCGGGATTGGGTCGTGTGGTCATTCTGACTCCTCCGGGCTGACTCCTCCGGGCTGACTCCTCCGGGCTGACTCCTCCGGGCTGACTCCTCCGGGCTGACTCCTCCGGGCTGACTCCTCCGGCAGGGTTCCCCGATCGACGCTGGCGCTATCGACTCTGGGTATCGTAACCGTTGGGCAGGAGCCTTCTGGTCACCCGCGGCAGCACGGTGATGCGGTGAATCGGCATCTCGGACACGTAACTATAGAACCGATTGCCCTTGGCGACCATCTTGATCAGCACGCCGTCGAAGTTGAAGAACAGGTGGATATGGTCGGTCATTTCCTTGCGGACGGTGCCGTCGGGCATCAGTGTTTCCGCTTCGAATGCCGGGAAGCCATAGGCATAGACCAGTTCCCGGCTGTTGCTGTAGCGGTCGAACCGGCTGCCCCGCCCGGCCGGCCCGAGCATGGCGACGACATCGTCGTAATGGACGCCGAGATTGAAGACATAGGTCGGCTCGGCAACGATGGCTGCTGTGGTCGGCGGCGGCGCTTTGCTTTCGATGCAGCCGGTGACCAGGACCAGCGGCGCCAGCACGCGCCAGCACAGGCGCCAGCCGATGCCAGGGGCCGGTCGCCGACCGGATTTCGCCATCGACATCATTAGCTCACTCGGGATTATGGCTCCGCTCGGGATTACGGCTCGCTTCGGCTCACGGCTGCATTTGGCTTCACGGGGCGTATTTCGACGCCTCCATGTCGAACTGGATCGCCAGCATCCGGCGCAGCAGCAGGGCGTCGCGGGGCGCCGGCTCGAATTGCGGCGGTGCCGGCAGCGCTCGGCCGAGCAGGCTTGCCGCCAAGGCGTCGATCAGATGGCCGGCGAGCCGGTCCGGCAGGTCGGTCAGGACCGCATCGGGCTCGACATCGTAGAACACCGGCCCCGCCGGGGTCACCACGCAGCTGGCCATTGCCCAGCGGCAGCCGAGCCCGGCCAGGGCCGGGGCAATGGTTTCGAAGCCGGGGACATCGTCGGGGCTGACCGGCAGGAAGGTCTCCAGCTGCTCCAACCCTTCGCGGTTTGGGGCGTGGCAGCCGAGCGCACATACGGGCTTGCCGTCGAGGGCATAGACCCGGATCAGCGGGCCGGGGATCGCTTCGGCGATCAGGATCGGCGGCCGGTCGCGGTCGATCAGGTGGCGGCGTTGGCGCTCCTGGAATACCTGCCAGGCGGCCCCGCCGGTCAGTGGCCGCCACACCAGGCTGTCGTGGTCGTCCCGGAACGCGGTCGTCGCGGCTTCGTCGTTGGTGCACAACAGCGCTGGAATGCGGTGGCCGGCCTGGCCCAGGCGGTCGAGCAGGCTGAAGCGGGCGAAACTGTCGAGATGGCAGGAAACCGGGTTGTAGAGCCGGCATCGGCCCGCTTCCAGGCGGCTGAGCAGGCTGAACAGGAAACTGTATTTCTGCTGCTGGAGGACGGCGCCGGTTTGCCACAGCGACCAGTCGCAGATCGGGTCGGCCGGCGGCAGCACCGGATCCTGATAGGTGAAGCCATGGACATGGACGGCTTCGAAGCGGTCGAGGCGGTGCCCGTTCCAGGTGATGGCATCGCCGTCGAGGATGACCCGGTCTTCCGGCTCCAGGCCGAGGTCGAACCGGACCGCCGCTCCCGGCGCCAGGGCTTCCAGGCGATCATAAAGCCGTCGCGCCTGGCGCGAGCCGGCAGCAGCCAGAATTCCGATCGACATCACGGGGCCCCCCCTGTTGCGGGGGTCCAGGGGACACTGTCCCCTGGCAGGGGTCAAGGGGGCAGAGCCCCCCTTGGGGTTACTTCTTGCCGGCCTTGCCGTGACTCTGGTCCTTGGCCGGCCCGAAATAGCTGAGGTGGCCGGCATCGGCGAGCAGTTCCAGGCGGCGCTTTTCCGCGGTGGTCGGCGAGGTGCCGCCGACCAGGGCGGCGCCGATGGTGCCCTGGGCATAGAGCAGGCTGGTCTCGGCCTGCTTGGCGTCGATCGCGGCGCTGATCCGGGCCAATTGGGCATCGAGCAGCTGGCGCGAGGTATTGATCAGTTCGTCCTCGCTGACGATGCCGACTTCCAGCCGCCGCTGCAGACTGCCGACCGCCGCATTGAGGCCCTTGGCCTGGTCGGCGTTGTAGCGTTGGCGGGCCCGGGCCGACTGCAGCACGGTGAGGCCGTTGGTGATCTCGGTGCGCACCTGGGTTTCGGTATCGCGGACGCCGACATCGCTGACCTCCAGCGCGAACTGGCTGCGCTCGACCGCGGCATCCCGACCGCGGTTGAGCCACGGGTAGGTATAGGTGACGCCGTAGGACTGGTTGAGGTTGTCCGGGCGGAAGATGCGGCCGTGGCTCTGGGCCGGGTTCTCGTAGCCGATCACCGAGCCATTCTGTCCCGAAGTCACGGCGGCACTGACCTGGATGTCCGGCCGCGCCTGGTTCTGGGCCAGCGCCAGATTGATCTCAGACAGCGAGCGGTTGAGGTTGGTCACGTAGAAGTCGGGCCGGCTCTGCTTGGCGGTCGCCATCACCGTCTCGAAACGGAACGGTGTTTCCTTATTCAGCTCTGCGCCTTCGGCATAGGGCAGATAGATCGCCGAGGCGCGGATGGCATCGGGATCGCCGATCAACTGGCCCAAAGCCACCGAAGCGTTGATATAGTCCTGGAGCGCCTGCTCAACCCGGACGCCGGTCTTGGCATATTCATTGTCGAGCTGGGCCTTCTGGTAGCGGGTGCCCAGGCCCTGGTCGAACAAGCGATTCATGCGGCCGCGCAACTGGCCGATCAGCGCCTGGTTGTCCACCGTGTTCTTGAGGGCTTCGATCCGCCGGATCGTCTCCAGATAGGTGAGGTCGATATCGCGCATGGTCTGGTTGACCAGCGCCTTGTACTCCCAGTCGGCGCGCTCGCGCGCCACTTGCCCGGAGCGAATCGCCGCGTTGTTGGGGTTGTCCTCGCCGAAGCCGCGGCCGAACGGCACCGCGGTGACCAGGGAGCCGGACAGGTTGGTGGTGAACTGGCGATCGTCCCAGGAGCCGTTGGCGCGATAGAACACCTCCTGCTGGACGGTCTTGTCGGTGAGCGTCAGCGTGCCACCCCAGGGCAGTTCCTGGGTCAGGCCGAGGGTGTAGGTAATCTGCTGCTTGGGATGGCCGAAAGTGTTGCCTGGATTGGCTGTGATGGCGTCGTTGATCTGCTGGCCGCCATTGGTCGCGGCGTTGTTGTAGAACTCCAGGGCGACCACGGTCCTGCCGGTGGCATTGTTGGAGCCGGGGATGTTGAACAGAACCGCGCTGGGCTGGCTGGCCGTGAAGTCGGCAACATTGCCGTTCACGGTAAAGGTCTTGAGGGTGACCAGACCGACCTTGGTCCGCTTGAAGGAGGTTGCGTAATTGTAGCCGATCTGAAGGTCGAAGATCGGATCGAACACGGCCTTGACCTGGCGCAGAGCTTCCTGGGCGCGATCGGGATCCTGCCCGCCGATCGCCAGCGACAGGTTCCGCTCCAGGCCCTGGCGCAGCGCCTCGCGGCGGCTCAAGGGGGTGATCTGACGGCCGACCAGATCTTTGCGTTTGGTCTGGCGGTTCTGCAGCAGCCGGTCGAGCAGGGGCAGGCGGTCGCGGGTGCGGGCGTCGGGATTTTGCGACAGCTGGATCAGGACGGTGCGCAGCACCTCCTGGGCATGGCTGTCGAGCACCGCCGGGGCCGGCTCGGTCGTCGGCGACGCGGCCAGGGCCGGGACGGCGAGCGCCAGCAGCGAGGCGCCGGCCAGCAAGGTGGCCAACAGGGAGACCCGCATCGAGGAGGCGGTGCGTTGGCTGCGATCGCAGGACATGTCGGGCACCTTCAAGGCCATCATCGACGCCTTCATTACAGCGGCCCTCCGAAGTGTTGCAGCGCTCCGGACTCGCGCAGCCGGGCCAGCCGGAAACGGTCTTCCGGGGTCTGGGCGGTGCGTTCGCCGTAGCTCTCGGCGAGCGCACCGATGCTGGCGAGCAGGCGGGATTCGGCCACACGCTCGTCGATCCGGGCCTGGATCTCGGCAAGCCGGGCGTTGAGCAGGGTGAGCAGGCGGTTGAGCGATTCGTAGGACGGCACCAGGCCCTGATCCTGGAGGGTCAGCGAGCCGCCGTAGGATTCCTGGCTCAGCTTGGCGGCACGGCCATTGATCTTGACCAGCTTGCGGGCACTCGACAGGGCGGCGCGGGCATCCTCGAACTCTTCGCGGACCCCGAGCTCGACCTGCTGCAACAGCAGGTTTTGCCGGTTGAGCGCATGTTCGGACTGGGCGAGCGCGGCCTTGGCGGCGCGGTTGCCGATCGGGCGCTGATAGAGCAGGCCGATGGTCAGGACGTATTGATCGGGCTGGCCGATTTCGCGGAGCGAGGAGCCGAGATTGCGGTAGCCGTAAGAGCCGGTCTGGCTGAACTGCATGTTGCCGACCGCGGCGAGGTCGGGACGGGTCTGGGCGTCGCGCTGGTCGCGTACGATGCTGGCCAGACGCACCGCCACCGCCTGGCGGACATAGAACGGGTTGTTGAGCGTCAGCTTGGGCTCGGCCACGTCCTTGGCGATGCCCTCGAGCAGCACCCGGTAGCCGACCGGCAGATAGAGCGCCTCGGCGTTGCTGTCGAGCAGGCGGCGCAGCCGCTCCGACAGCACGACATATTCGCCGAACACCTGCTGCTGGGTCGCCTGGACATTGGCGACCTGGCTTTCGGCCTGCTGGCGGTCGCTCTCGGTGACAAAGCCCTGGTCGAACAGGCGCTGGATGCTGGCGCGCTGCTGACGGGCCGATTTCAGGGAATCGGCGATGACCGCCAGGCGCTGGATGGTGCCGACCATCGACCAGTAAAGCGTGTCGACCTGGAGCAGGGTGGTATTGACCACGGTGCGGACATCGACCTCGGCCGCCTCGATATTGGTGCGCGCGATCGCGACATTGGTGTCGGCAATCGCGGTCGGTCCGAAATTCTTGGTGTAGGGCAGGGGCGCGGTGCCGCCGAAGATGATCTGGGAGAACCAGGGCCGGTAATAGACCCCGAAGGTTTCGCCCAGGCCGTTGTAGACGTTCAGCGGGTAGTAGGTCTGCCGGCGGGTCGTGGACAGCGTCAGGTTGAGACTGCTGCCCCAGGGCAGCTGCTGCAGGATCGAGAGGCTGCCGGTATAGGTCTCGGTGTTGCGCTCGGCGAATTTGGAAATCGGATTGGCGTCTTCCTGGCTGGGGTAATAGCCCTCCGGCCGCTCCTGATTGTACTGGATCGCCAGAACCGGCGAGCGGGGTGCGAAATCGGCCGCCGTGGTGCCGTTGTTGTTCAGATAGCTCGCGGCGGAACTGGTCGCGACGACATAGCAGGCCTGGCCGGCATCGGCGCCGACGGTCAAAGCCGCGGCACTCGGGGTGCAGGTAAAGACGCCGTGGCTGTCGGTCCGGTTCACCGCCACCCGCTCGGTCCCCGGACGGAAGCGGTTGTCCGGATGTTCGGTGCGGGGGAACTGGCGGACGATGCTGGTGGTCAGCGCCGCGACGAAGACCGGATCGAACACCGCCTCGGCCTCGACCAGGGCGCGCTCGGCGATGCTCTTGTTCAAGCCGCTGCGGCGGATGTCGAGACTCTTCTGGAGGGCGGTCATGGTGGCTTCGCGCAGCGCGATCTCCTGAATCGCAGCCGGCGCGTAAAGCGGTGCGGTACCGGAGCGTGCCAGCGCGTCGCGGGTGGTGTCGACCACCTTGTTGGCCTCGCGTTCCCGGACCAGGCCCTGGGCATCGACCACCAGGATCGGTGCCGGCACCGGCCTGGCCGCCGGCGGTGCCGCGGCGGGTTCGGCGCCGATCGCGGGGCCGGTCATTCCGGCGCCGAGTCCGGCCAGCACGGCGGCGGTCCAGCTTCCGCGCGGGAGCCACCGCATCTTCGTGTATGAACCGCTCATCGTCATTCCTCTGGGCCGTTCCTCTTGTGGTCGCCGGCCCTTGATGTTAGCGGACATAGTGCTGCTCCAGTATGCCTCGGGCGGCCAGCAGCCGGATGTTCGCCTTCTCGTGGTCGGCGATCGCTTCGGTGCGTCCAAGGCGGGCCGACAGCAGCGCGCTGTAGCGGTTCAGCACCTCAAATTCAGAGATCAGGCCGAGGTCGCGCTGCTCCTTGGCCCGCTCGAAGGCGAACGCGGCCAGTTTGAGGTCTTCCTCCCGCTGCGCCCTGACGGCGGCGGCGGAATGGAGATCGCCGATCGCGCGGTCGACATCGGTGGTGACGCGCTGGCGCGTCTGGCGGACCCGGTCGAAGGATTGGCGTTCCTCGATGCGCGCCCGGGACAACGCGGCCTCGGTGGCATTGTTCCACAACGGATAGCGGTAGCGCACGCCGATGAAGAAATTGGCGGTGTCGGGATGAGCCAGATGGTACAGCGACTGGCCGAGGTTTTCGTAGCCGAACACGGCATCGGACTGACCCTCGCTGGCGCTCGCCGACAGGCTGAGATCCGGCAGATCCTGGTTTTCCCGATAGGCCAGCGTGACCTTGCTCAGCTGGTAGCCTTCTTCCGCCAGCCTGACGTCAGGGTGATCGATCACCGCCTGGTCGAACACGGCGGTGTCGCCGGCCATCGGCGGGACCGCCGCCACCGCAACCGGGGGCATTTCGATCGGGGACGAGGGCAGGGCGGCCAGCTGTGGTGCGGTCGGGCCGCCGACCGGGGCGCCGGACAGCGCAAGATCGGCGGGGGCCGGCTGCAGCAGCGCGCGGCGATCCGCGGCGATCAGGGTCAGCAACCGGTTGGAGGTGACCAGGTACTGGTTCCAGGTGTTCTCTTCGGTGGCGTCGATCGAGGCCAGCTGGCTTTCGATCTGGCTCACGTCGTAGCGGGTGGTCAACCCGCTTTCGAGCTGGCGCTTCTGGCCGGCTTCGCGATCGCCGAGCACGGCGCGCAGCTCGGTCAGGGTCTGCAGGTTCTGCGCCGCCTTGACCAGGTCCCAATAGGCTTGCAGCGACTGCGACAGCGAACGGTTGCGCTGCGACTGATCGCTCAGGATGGCGCGCTTTTCGTCGTTCTGGGCGACTTTCCAATTGAACGAGTTGGTATTGCCCTCGCGCCCGAAGCCCTTGGTGTAGGGCAACGGCATCGAAATCGCCAGACTGACGCTGCTGGTCCAGAACAGCTTGGTATTCCAGCCGTATGGGTCGTAGGTCAGGCCGCTGTTGAAGGGCGCGCTGGTCAGGCCGGGGCTGCCCGAGGTGGCGGCAAAACCGGGTTTGCGCCATTTCGAGGTCAGGCTGAGGCTGGCCTCGCCACCGAAAATGAACTGGATGCCGCCGCCCAGGCTGCCGGCCGCGATGTGTTGCCCGAGGGAATCAGGGACCGCGGTTTCGATCTGGGCGGAGAACGTCGCCGGCTGAAAACATTGGGCGGTCCCGGTGTTGACGGTAGTGCCGCCGCCTTCGATTTCATCGCTGTCGACCCGGCAAACCACGGCCTGGGAGGCATTGCCGCTGAAGTCCCCCGAATCGATCTGTTCCTGCTTGCGGCGCTGCCGCTCTTCTTCGGTTTCGTTGAACGCCGCGTTAGGGTCTTCGCGGAACCGGCCGATCACCTCGTCACGTTTGACGAAATACTGGTTGGTATAGGACACCGAGGCGAAGATCGTCGGGTCGAACACCGCATCGGTCTGGGTCACCACCGCCTGGGCGGCGCCCACGGTCTCGGCGCCCTGGAGGATTTCGAGATTGTGGTTGACGGTGGCCGCGGCGATTTCGCTCGGCGTGACTTGGCGGACCGGCAGCCCGGCCATCCGCGCCCTGGCGCCGTCGTGGGGGGCCGTGCGCAGCTGTTCCAGAAGATTGAAACGCTTGTTCTGACCGGAACCGGCAGCCGCGGCAGCCTTGCCGAGGTCGGCGACGCCGACGGCGAGGACCAGACCGGCAAGCCCGGTCAGGGCGAGGCCCCGATGGATGGGCTTGCGTCCCCGCCGGGGGAGGTGCCCCGACGCGACAAGCATGGTTTCGGTGAGCTTCATCGCGGTTTGCCGCCCATGTGACCTGATGGTTTCACTGGACTGCCATTACGGACAAATCAAAACAAGCGCCTGGCTGCATTTGTTCACCTTTTGGCTGGACAATGCGTGGTTTTCCGGGCTGGTGTTGCAAACGTGCCGACACACCGTGGCGGTTGCTCCGTGACGAAAGCTTGGGCATAGTATTCTTGCGCGATTGGCGTTCCCGGCGCGGCGAAAGCACCGCTTGGGTAGCTTTTTGTGATCTTTAAGAACGGCTTCGGCGTTACCGGCATGACCGACGTAAATGACGACAGGACGCTGGCGTTTCAGCAGTCTTCCGATGGCGACAAGACCGCTGCCAGCGGCAGCCTGATCGAGGTTCCGAAGGCACGCCTGATCTGCGTCGATACCGCGCAGGTCGAGGGCAAACTGCCGGGGGAGGGTGTGATTCACCTGATGCCGGGCAGTGAGCAGACGGTCGGCCGCGGCGACACCTGCACTTACCCGATTCCGTCACGCAAGCTGTCGCGTCAGCATGCTCGAATATTCGCCGGAGTCGGCGCCTGGGGCGTCGAGGACCTCAACAGCACCAACGGGATCCAGGTCAACCGCCAGAAGGTCACGACCGCCTGGCTCAAGCATGGCGACGAGGTTCGCTTCGGGCCGATCATCTTCCGCTTCGAGCTGGAACGCCCCGACCTGGCCGGAACTGCCGCGTCGATGCCGTTCGTGGCGGCGGGACCCGAAGAGGCCGAGGGCGATCGCACGATGATGGTTGGCAGCCTGGGGGCCAGCCGGGCCGTGATCGAGGCGGTGCGCAAGGTCGAGGAGCCGGTCCCGGAGATCGCGATACCACGGCGCGCCGCCGCTCCGGCCGTGGCCGACCCGTCGGCCGCCAAGGCCGGTCGCCAGCGGATCCTGACCTTTGCGGGTCTGGGGGTGCTGGTGATCGCGCTGGGGGTCGGTGCGGTGGTCTACTATCCGACCTATCAGCGACAGCAGCAAATTGCCCAGGTCATCTCGCGGGATGACGCCGTGCTCGATCGCGTGATCCGCCGCGCGCGCGAGATAAGCGGTGTCGCTCTGACCGACGCCATCTTTGACGAGGATGTCGCGGTACTGCAGCCGGTGATCGACGAGACCTGGGCGGCGCTTCAGGACAACCCGAACGACGCAAAACTCATCAATGAGTATGCTCGTGCGCGTTTTTTGCAGTTTGAGCGGGTATTCGGCAAACAGTTCAAGTTGGAAGAGCTCACGCAGGCGGAGCATCAGGCGGCCGAGCTCAAGGCCCGGCTCGACGAACTGGGTCGTCGGTTGGCGACGGTCGCTGCGGCGGACAAGGCCGACCTGGCCACTGCCATCGGCTTGGTTGATCTCGCCGAGCTCATGATCCGGTACCATCGATTCGGCCTGGAATTTGCCCAAGTCGCGAAATCGACCCCGGATCGCCCGGTCAAAATGCCGACGCTCGGCCAGCTGAACGACGTCGACCAGCGACGGGACGACTTCATCCGCTATCGGAAATCCTTCAATCAGGCGCTGTCGCGGGATTACCGGCTGTTTTACGGCTTGGTCCAGGGGGTCGAGAATCGCGATCTCAGCTTGATCGGCCGCTGGCGGGAGCTGTTGAAACAGGGATCGTGACCCCGAACGCATAGCCGGCCGCAGAAGCCCCCGGCGAGGGCGCGCAGGGCCCGTGTCGGATCACGCCTGGATCACGCCAGCAGCGGCCCATCAACCCAATGGACCCCGTCGCGATCGTCGATTTCGATCACCCACAGGTCCGGATCGACCTTGATCTGGCGGGCGATATAGCGGTCGGCATCGGCTTCGCCGACCGGTGCCGGGCCGGTGCCGCGAGACCAGCACAGGCGCTCGCCATCGCGGACCTGGGTCAGCACGGTGCAGCCGATGCCCGGGCGATAGAGCTTCAGCAACACCGCGCCCCGGCTGGGATCGCCCCTGCGCACGACCACCATCGGTATGCCGCGGGTGCTGCCAAGCGACAGGTGGGCGGCCACCCAGAGATGCGTTGCCAGGCGATCGGCGGTCATTGGCAACGGCCAGGTGCCGGCTGGGCGCGACCGTAGCGGGTGGTCAGCCGAGTCGACGGGGCGAAATCCCGTTCATGCCATGGTGCCGGGCGAATCCCGACTCGGGCGCGCCGTTTGCGCTCCTGGCGCCCAATCCGGCGAGACCCTGACCGGACTCGAATCGAAGCCGAATTCAGGCCTGAAACCAGGATGGAACCACGCGGCCGGGCAGACGCGCCAGACTGTGGGCAGTCATTGGCGAATGGCCAGCGACAAAGTGGGCATTCTTCGGCCGCGTGCTTCCCAGTCTGGAAAATCATTGCTATGGTGAATCCTGCAAGCGTTCCATTCGGCGAGATCCGCGCATGTTCACGTCCTTGAGTTTCCTGGTCAGGTGGGTCCTGGCGATGTTCGTCGTTTTCGCGACCTACAATGCCACCGGATATTCTTACTACCACTGGGTTACAGAAAGTTCAGCCTATGACTGGCCGCTCAAGACCTTTACCGGTCTGGCGCTGCTCACGTCCTATGGTGTTTTCGCCATTGCCATCTGGCGCTCGATGGGGCCGGTCGGGGTCGCCACGACGGCGGCTGCCCTGACCGCGATGGTGTGGACGCTGGTCGATTACGGGCTGCTCGATCTCAACCACAACAATGCGGTGTCGACCGTCATCAGCGGGCTGTTGGCGACCATCCTGGCGTTTGGCGTGTCGTGGTCGCACATTCGGACCCGGCTCAGTGGACAGGTCGATTCCAAGGACGTGAATCAGTATTGAGGTCCCAATATTGGGATATCCCCAATATCGGGATCCCAGTGTATTGGGGTCCCGATGTATTGAGGTCAGCGTCTCGAACAGCTGGGCGTCCTGACGGCCACGCTCGACTGTCTTCGGCCGGGTGCCGGGCAACCGCTTGATGTCTTCAGGATTGCCCTGCCGGATTGCCCGAAATACCCGGCCGCGCGAAATCAGGCTGACAGAAACCGGCCCGAAACAGACGGCCCCGAAAAAGACGACGGCGTGACCGCCGCCGTCTTTTGTGGTTCGGTCAGCGCGACCACGCCAATGATTTCAGGCGGCCGATCAGGTCGCCAACTTTGAGGCCACCCGGTGCCGTGGTGGCGGCCGGCGGAGTGGTCGAGACGGCTTCCTCGCCCTCGATGGTCGCTCGCGGCGGGTCGAGCGGGGCGGCCGGCTCGGCACCGCTCTGGCGATAGCCGGTCGCCGGCTGGCGGTAGCCACCAGCCCCACCGCTTTGACGGCCAACCGCCGGCACCGCCGCCTGCTTGGCGCCGGCGGGATCGGTGTAGAGGTCGTTCCAAACCTGGACGTGGCGGCCGATCGTCTCGCGGATGCCGAAAATGCGGCGTCTGGTCCCGCCGTTCCAGCCGGCCGGCGTGGTCTGGAACAGGCTGCGGAAGATCGAGGTGTTGCGCCGGAAGGCAAGCCGGGCGTTGAGGTCCATCTGGCCCATCCGCTCGGGCAGGGCGGCGGCGATGGTGCGGGCAACCATGGCGCGGAACATGAAGTGGAGGGCGAGCAGACCGGCGGCGGCGAGTGCGCCGACGGCGACCAGACGGACCGGCCAACCGTCGAGCCAGTCCGGCTTGGCCCCGGTCAGCCAGGTGCCCCAGTTGTTCAGCGTCTCGGCGCCGGCCAGATAGCCGATGCCGCCGGCGGCTGCGGCGATCACGACCACGGCGATGGCATCGCGGATCAGCACCTGGCGGCGCCATTTGCCGATCAGGCCCTTGAGATAGGGTACGACCTCGCCTTCCAGTTCCTTGGCCAGGGCGTCGAGGATGCCGACGATGCGATAGCCGCGGCCGAATTCAACTTCGGTGATGCGCGAATGGATCTCCGCCAGATCCTCGTCGCATTTCGCCTCATAGCGGGCGCGCTTGGTCGGATCCTCGATCGGCGGTGCCACATCTTTGTTGTAGATGCCGTAGAATTTGCCGCTGATCAGGCCGGCCTGGGCGATCGAGCGTTGCCAGGCGCCGACGATCTCCTCCGGATTGTCCTCCCGTGCGGAGGTATCGATCTGGTTGAGAATATAGAGAAATTTGCGGGCGTCGGTGCGCAGCACGGTCTTGGAGACCAGATGGGTCAGGGTGTCGGTCATCGAGCCCGGTTCCGGCCGCCGGGCATCGAAGAACACCAGGACCAGATCCGCCAGATCGATGATGTGATCGGTTACGCGCAGTGTCGAGCGGCGCTGGTCATCGGCATCGAAACCCGGCGAGTCGATCAGGATCTTGCCCTTCAGCCGGGGGCTGGAGCAGGTCTTGAGCTGGAGATAGCCGTCGATTCGTTTACCCTCGCCGGCGGCCACTTTCTCGATCTCGTCGCTCATCCGGTAGAACGGGAAGCGGGGATCGGCGTTGAGCGCGGTGCCGGGCAGGGCATCGTATCTGCGATCGGGGCCGTAGCAGACCACGGTGAATTTGTCGTCGATCGCCTGGTTGCCAGACGCCTGCAACTCGGTGCCGAGATAGCTGTTGAGGAAGCTCGATTTGCCCGCCGAGAACAAGCCAAGCACGCTGATCACCGGCCACCACGGGATGCGGGTCGCCAGCGACTCCGCACCGCCGAGCAGACCCATGCGGTAGAGTAGCCGGTCGAACGCCCGGAAGGTCGGAATTACCGGCAACAGATGGGGATGTTCGGCCCGCAGGTGGGACTCGAGGAGTTCCAAACGGCGGTGCAGGGCTTTTTTCGGAGTCATGATCGCTCGAAGCGCCTGTGGTTGAGGAAACGGCGGCGGTTGCCCGCCAGGGGGTGGGCGTCATCAAACCACCGTCCGGCACCGCCGGATGGTGGCCTATTGCCCCGACCGCCCGAGATCGGGATCGGCCGGGGATCCGAGACCGGCACCGGGCTGGCGTCTTGGCATCCCAGTTAAGTCAGGTACTCCGGTTACTTCGCCGGCGCGCCGCCCGGCACCAGCGCGATCATGCGTTGGCCGAGCAGCGTGCGGGCATGATCGGCGGCCACCCGTGCCCGCGCTTCGGCCAGCCAGGGGGCTGCGGCTTCGGCGGGCCGGCCGGTCAGCGTGCTCAACTGATCCACCGCCCGCGCCAGATCGCCGGCCGCCATCCAGGCTTCGGCGCGATCGGCGACGGCACGCGGGCTGGCGGCATCGAGATTGGTGGTCCAGCGGTAGAGCGGGGGCGCGACCACCGAGAGCAGGCCCAGCGTCTGGTCGAACAGGCCGCCGATCGGATCGTCCGCGGTTGCCGCCCGCAGGATGTTGTGCATCGTCTCGGGATAGCGCTCGATCAGCCAGCCATCGGTCGGAATGCCGATCGCGGCGCGTTCCGCGATCTGGTCGATGGTGCTGCGCACCGTCGGGTCACCGGCACCGCCGCTCAATTCCAAGGCGGCCAACTCGCCCTGGAAGGGGCTGGCGGTCGCCAGCGCGCTCCGCAGCTGCACCATCGAGAGCAGCATGGCCAGCGCCGGCGGGCTCGTCGGCAGGCCGCTCAGCCGTTGGCCAAGCGTCGGGAGCGCCTTTTCGAGCGCCACAACCCGGCCGGTCAGCGTACTCAGCAGGCCGGCGTGGTCGGGTTCGAGCCGGGCAACCGTCGCTTCGACCTGGCCGACCCGCTTATCGAGTGCGGTCGGGGACGTACCCTGTTCCAGGGCGATCCGCGACACCTTGCTTTCCAGATCGCCGAGCCGCTGCTGCAGGGCGGCCGGGGTCAGCGGCTGGCCGACCGGCGGCGGCATCCAGAACGGCGAGGTGACGGCGACGCCGGCGCCGATCAAGGCGACCACCGCGGCCGCAATCGCCAAGCCGGCCCAGCCATTGCCCGAGGCTGGTGCCGGTGCCGAAACCGCGGGTCCATCGTCCCGGCGCACCGGCGATGGCGGCGATTTCGAGGTCGCGGCCGGAATTGGTGTCACCGCCGGTCGCGGTGCGGGTTTGGCCCTGCCGGCGCTGGCCGGCGAACCCATAGTCTCGGCGCTGGCCGGCGAACCCATAGTCTCGGCGCTGGCCGGCGCAGCCGCGCTTTCGGCGCTGGCCGGCGGCGCGGCGCTTTGGGTGGCGGCCGATGGGGCAGGGCTTTCCGCGGCAGCCGGCGGGCTTGCACGACCGGCGGCTGCCGCCGGGGCCGGGCCTTCGGGGATTGCCCGGGCGGCGCCATTGCGCAGGGCGACCGTCGGCGCGGGGCCACCCACCACTGGCGCGCAGGGATTGGGTGCCGGGGGGATGGTCACCGTTGGAATCGTCACTGGCGGGATTGTCATCGCCGGGATTGCCATCGCCGGGATTTCGGCGGCGGTGCGTACCGGCGGGATCGCGGCCGGAACCGCAGCCGGCTCGGGTGCTGTCGCGGCTGGGGCGGCGGGCTTGACCGGGGTCTGGGCCGGGGTCTGGGCCGGGGCCGGGGCCGGGGAACGAGTCGGGGGCTCGGTTCCGGTCGCCGACGGTTTGGCTGCGGGTTTGCTCGCAGCCTCGGGCGATGATCGCTCGTCGTTGCGGCTGATCGCCTCGAGTTCGGCCTCCTCAAGCTTGATGCCGTGCCGTCGTGCCGCCGCGCGCAGGTCGTTCAGGCGCGTCGGCGGGATTGCGCCGCGTTTCTTCCAGCCCTGTACCGTGGTGACCGGGACCTCGAGCTTGCTCGCCATCGGCCGAATGCCGCCGAAACGCTCGATCAGACGCTCGGAGGCCTTGGCCACCGACAGGCCGAGCGCGGCCTGGGGCGACGCACTGCCGGAGTCGTCCGGGGATTGCTCGGAGCCTGGAAGGGAAGCCATGAACTATTCCTGTATGGTGAATTCCGTATCCGAATGATCCGAATGCTGCTCCCGAATGCTGCTGCCACAGCAAATTTTCGACCGGCGTCGGTGCTCCGGCACTGCAGCGGCTCGGCGGGAGCCGGTATCGCGAGGTCGACCGAATTGGCGTTGCGCCGCACTCTAACAAACGCGGCAGTGCGACGGGGAGAGAAAAAAGCCGCCGGGGTGCGGCGCGAGACGCCTCGGCAGCGGTTGCGACAGCAGGACGCGAGCGGCTGGAAAGCTCAGCCGGCGACCGCCGGCCGCGTAAGGATTTCCTAACCCCGGTCGGGCAGACTGCGATGTCCGAACCGGACCCGATGCCGGAGGCATCGCGGGATCAGGAAGCGGCACCGGGGAGAGATCAGGGGTATGGCCGACGTGTCTGGGATCGCGCTGTCTGGTGCTCAGGCCCAGTTGGCCCGGCTTGCGGCGTCGGCGTCGAACACCGCCAACCTCCACAGCCGCGGCGCTCTGCCGGCAACGGACGGTAGCACGCCGCCGGGTCAGCCCGAACCCTACCGGCCGGTCGAGGCGGTGACGGTGGCTGCGGCAAGCGGCGCCCGGACGGTTTTTCGGCCGGTGACCCCGGCCTTCATTCCCGAGTTCGATCCCCAGGCCAGCTTCGCCAACGACCAGGGGGTGGTCGCCGCCCCCAATATCGACCTGGCCGGCGAGGCAACCACCCGGCTGGCCGCCGGACGCGCCTATCAGGCCAATCTGGCGGTGATCAAGACCAACGATGAATTGCTGAAAACTCTGCTCGATGCCAAAGCCTGACCGCGCTCGAGCCGACTCGGGGGGCGGAAGGACGGCGGAAGGACGCTGGATCCGAGGCCGGGGCCTCGCTCCGGAGCGATCAGGCTGCGGTGATCAGGCGACCAGGTTCAGATTCTGGCCACGGGACGCGGTGACATTGCCGCCGGCCGAGGCCTGGCCGATCACCTCGACCAGCGACTGAACGGCATCGGCGCGCTGCTTGATGAAGCTCAAGCCCAAGGCCTGGCGCTGCAGGCCCTGGCCGACGACGCTCAACAGCGCAGTGATTGGGCTGGCGTCCAACGGCGCGATTTCCTCTGAACGATGCCGGCGAAACCAGGCCGGCTTAAACGATGTTGATCCGAATGAGGTTGCCCTAAACGATCGCCCTAAACGATCGCCCTAAACGATCGCCCTAAACGATCAGGGTGAAGCGTGCGCTGCCGGTTCCGGCGGCGGTCGCGCCCACGGTGACACTGCCGCCCGCCGGGCCGCCTGCCGGGCCACCCGCCGGCGCCGGGTCGTTCGCCGACGCTGCGGTGTCGGCGCTCGCCACAGCCGGAGCGGGCGCCGCCGAAGCGGTTGCGACAGGGGTTGCCACCGGCGTCGATCGAGCGGCCGGGGTCGGGCGCGGCACGGTCACGTCGACCGATTGGTGGTGGTCCGGGGCCGCCGGGGCGTTTCGGGCAGCCCGTTCTTCCCGGTGCTGCCGGCGCGACGCTTCTTCGTACTGCTTCACCGCCTGTTCGGAGGGGATCTGAATCAGCGTCTCGCCGCTCTCGGGATTGCGTATCTTCAGGATCAGGCGGCTGACATCCTGGTTGTATTCGAGATAAGGCGACAGATAACGCGCGCCGGTGACCGCTTTATCCTCGGGTTCCTTCTGCTCCACCGGCTGATCCACCGGTGCCTGAACCGGGCTGGCCGCCGCGCCCGCCCCAAGCCGCTGCGCCGCCAGCGTCAGCGACGCGGCACTTCCTGGACTCGTGATGGCAGCCGGCGCCACGATCATGGCAATTCACCTTAGTCGAACGCGTTATCCCGTGAACGCATCACCTTGATCCAACGCGAAACCCGATCCAGCCGGAAATCTATTCAACCTGGGAGATGATCCCGCGTGGGGGGACGCTTTCAAGGACGGAAGCGCCGGCTTACGCCCGACGCTCACGCCCGATACTCTTCTCCACCTATTATATTAGGCCGGCCCGGCGGGAAAGTGAAGCCTGCAAGATCGGGAACCCGATCCGCCCGATCCGGCAGGTCATGACCAAGGCGGCGCGCGGACTGCCGATAAATCAGCGGCTTCTTGATTCCTGGAGGAACCGGATAAGATTAAATGCCACCCAAGGAGAGAAAGGTAGAACAATGTTGACGGCCATGGCTCTTCGGCGGGTGATCACAATAAATGCCGTGGCGGCACTCCTCATCTTCGGCGGGATCGATCGGGCGGCCCGGGCGGCGTCGGAAGCGCACGGCGGCGGCGGTGGCGGTCAGAGTTCCGGCTGCGTCTGGGAACAGGACCTGACCCTGACCGTCGAAGGCCGCAAACTCCAGGTATCCCAGGACGCGATCAAGACCGGCAAGCTGGTGGAGTCCGGCGGCTATTTCATCCATCCCGATCCCAAGGGCCTGTTCATCTTCATCAAGGCGCCCACCGGCAAGACCTACCGGGCCGGGCTGACCATACTCCAGGGCAAACCGGTGAAGGGGTCGCGGGAGCTCTGCACCGCCTATTTTGCCGGGCGGCCGATCGATGCCGGCCCGTGATCGGCGGCAGGCCTCCAGCCGGTCGGTCCAAGCAGGCCTCCAAGCCGGTCGGTCCAAGACGAGCATAGCGGTCGGCGGAGACCTGCGGCAGGCGATTGCCCACCCTCTTGACGGCGGCGGCGGCGTGCCTAAATACCGCAACGGTGGATGCCGCAGATGGGTCCACCGCGACAAGTGAAGACGCGACAAGTGAAGACTGGGGCGTGGCCTTAGAGGCACGTCAATACTGCCTGCAAGGCACCCCCATGCGATATCGCTCATCAGGAGGATATTCCATGCGCACCTACGATCTTACCCCGCTGCTCCGCTCTTCGATCGGCTTCGACCGCGTCTGGCAGGCGCTCGAACCGGCGCTCCAGGCCAACGAGGCCGCGCCGTCCTACCCGCCCTACAACATCGAGAAACTCGGCGAAGACAAGTACCGCATCGCGATGGCGGTCGCCGGCTTCGGCGAGGACGATCTTGAGATCGTCACCCATGAGGGTGTTCTGGTGGTCAAGGGCCGTGCCCAGGCCGAACCGGAGTCTGCCACCTACCTCTATCGCGGCATCGCCGGACGCGCATTCGAACGGCGCTTCCAGCTGGCCGATTATCTGCGGGTCAGCGACGCCCGGCTGGTCAACGGCCTGCTTCAGGTCGATCTGGTCCGCGAAGTGCCGGAGGCCCTGAAGCCGCGCCGGATCACGATCGAGACCGCCAAGCCGGTTGAGCCGGCCCTCAAAGCGGCCTGATCCCCAAGGGCATCGCCCGGCGGCACCTCATCTCGTCAACGCCCCGGTGCCGCCGGCGCGGTTGCTCCGGCCGGGCGCGGCTGCTGCCCGCACCGCCTGCTGGCGCGTGCAACCGCAGAGCGGCCAAGCGGCCAAAAAGAAAGCAAGAGGCAGACAAAATCAAGATAGGAGCCAAGCCATGACCGATCTGTTCCAGCGGATGGGCTGGGCCGACCCGTTCCGGGAGCTCCGCCGTTTTCAGGAAGACTTGAACCGGGCGTTCGATACCTGGCCGGATCTCCGGGCTCGCGAATTTCCGCCGCTCAATCTGTGGGCCGGCGAGGATGGCGTCATCATCTCGGCCGAACTGCCGGGCCTCGGTGCCGACCAGATCCAGGTCTCGGCGCATAAGAACACCCTGACGCTCAGCGGTCGCCGCAAACCCCAGACGGTCGATGACGGGGCCGTTGCCCTGCGCCAGGAGCTGCCCGCCGGGGCCTTCACCCGCACTGTGACGCTGCCCTTCGTGGTCGATGCCGACCAGGTCAGCGCCAAATCGGACGGCGGCATCCTGATCATCCATCTGCCGCGGCCCGAAAGCGACCGGCCGAAGCGGATCCGGATCGCCACCGCGTGATCGATCAAGGGAGGTGGTGTCATGACCAGCCAAGTTACCCAAAGCGCCGCCCGCGAGCCAGCAGGTCGTCCCGGCGGTGCCGAGCACACCCGCTCGGTGCCGGTGTTCGCGCCGGCCACCGACATCTATGAAACCAAGGCCGGCCTGGTGCTGGTTGCCGAAATCCCGGGTGCTGATCCGGACTCGATCGAGGTCACGTTCGACCGCAATGTCCTGCGCCTGACCGCGCGTTCGAAAATGGCGGCGCCGGCCGGCCACAGCCTGATCCATGCCGAATACCGTGACGGCGATTACGAGCGGTCGTTCGTCCTGCCGGTCGAGATCGATGCCGAACGCATCGAAGCGACCGTCAAGGACGGCCTGCTCCGGCTGGTCTTGCCCCGGTCCGAACCGGCACCGGCCAAAAAGATCGCCGTCAAGGCCGGCTGAGACCGAAGGAGGTCAGCCATGTCACTGTCTTTGAAGGAGTCCCTGAAGGACCTGGTGCCCCACTGGTGGGGCAAGCGCGAGGTTCCGGTCACCGGCAGCGAAAGCGAGGACCCGGTCCAATCGCTGCATCGCGAGATCAACCGCGCCTTCGCCGACTTCTGGCGTTCGTTCGACGCTCCGCCGTTCGGGGCCGGCTTCGCCACGGCCTTTGGCGGTCTGCAGCCGCGCGCCGATGTCGTCGAGACCGACAAGCAGATCGAGGTCTCGGTCGAACTGCCCGGCCTTGAGGAGAAGGACGTCGAGGTCTCGGTGTCGAGCGGCCTCCTGACTGTCAAGGCAGAGAAGAAGAGCGAGAAAGAGGACAAAAAAGCCGGCTGGCATCTCTCCGAACGCAGCTATGGCCTGGTCCAGCGGGCGATTTCGCTGCCGGCCGGCGCCGATACCGATCACGCCGCCGCCAAGTTCCGCAACGGCGTGCTCACCGTGACTATCCCCAAGACCGCTACGGCCGCGGGCGAGGTCAAGAAGATCGCGGTCAGACAGGCTTGACACCTTGGTCGGGGGACGCCGCCCCCCGACACCCCCTGCCAAAGGCCGGAGGCCTTTGGAATCCGGTGAAGGGGCCCGGGGCCTCACGGCCCCGGCGGGGGCGCTGGGGGCGGAGCCCCCGACAGCAGAGCAGAGGCTACCGCCGGCTCTGCTCATGCTGCATGTAGTGCCGCAGGATGGCGTTGATCCGGGTCTGGTAGCGCTCGCTGGTGGTCCGGAAATAGTCCAGCACGTCCTTGTCCAATCGGATGCTGATCAGCTCCTTGGTCGGCGGTTCGACCACCTGGGCGGTCTTGAACCACGCCTCGTCCAGAAGCGGCGCCGCATCGGGGTCGCTGGCGACCGCTGCCGCGATCTCCTCGTCGGTCAAGGCATCGACCCGCGCCCAGTCGGTCTTAGTGGGCTGGAGATCCTCGAGCGAGCATCTCACGATACGTTCGTCGCTCATCTTTGTGCGCCTTCCTGGCAGAAATGATTCTTCGCCGGGTCTGCCTCCAGGTGTAGACGACAGCCAAAACCGTTCCCTCGATCATGCCGAAGGCAATGATTCTGACCTCGTCGTAACTCACAAGTTCGACGACGTTCTCGACTGTCAAATCGTTCCAGATACGGATTGCCGTGTCGAAGTCGATGCCATGCTTCTCTAGATTTGCCTTGTCCTTGATGGGGTCCCATTCGAATTCCATCGAGGGCTTCCTCTTGGGTCAATTATGCCGAAATGTGTCATGAGGACCTCTCCAGTTAATTATCTTTATTTGACAGCATAAGCTGACGACATTTGTATATACAATTGTCTGGCTTTGGTCAAGCTGCCTTCGGAAGGGACGTCGTTGATCGGCGCTTCCATCCCACCTGAAGTCTGGATTGATCGCTTTCGCTGCGACTCCCGAGAACACCCACTACGTCATTGATTGGGCGCATTTGCCGTGCCATATCGGGCGGTCTTAATAAAAACCGTCGGTTCCCGCGCCAGGAGAGGACATCCATGAAACTCGGAACCAAGGGAGTGATCGCAGCACTGGCACTGGCCGGCAGTCTCGCCGTCACCATGCCGGTCAGCAGCGCTGCCGGCGAATGGCTGGTCGATGCCAAATCGGGCTGCCGGGTGTGGAACGGCTTTCCCGAGCCCGGCGAAACCATGACCTGGGATGGCGCCTGCGAGAACGGCTTCGCCACCGGCAAGGGCACGCTCGACTGGTTCAAGGACGGCAAGCCCAACGGCAACTATGTCGGCGAGCGCAAGGACGGCAAAGCCAACGGCTATGGCATCAACAGCTGGCTCAGCGGCGACCGCTACGAAGGCAACTGGAAGGACGACCAGCCCAACGGCAAGGGCACCTATACCTGGGCCAACGGCAGCGGCTATCAGGGCGACTGGGTCGAAGGCCGTAAAGAGGGCAACGCCGTCTACATCTGGGCCAACGGCGATCGTTTCGAGGGCACCTACAAGGGCGACCGCCCGTTCGCCGGCATCTACATCAAGGCCGACGGCAGCCGCCATCTCGCCGAAATCTCCGACAACAGCATCGGTCCCGGCAAGCGCATCTTCTCCGCCGACGAACTCCAGGCGGTGCGCCAAGTCGGCACCAAGGTCTGCCGGCCCGGACCGCCGGTGTTCGGCTTCCTCGACACCACCCTGGTCGGTTTCGTCGAGACCGTCGCCAATAACCGCATCCAGATCCGCATTGCCTCCACCGGCTCGATGCTGCCCCAGAAATACCAGGACGTCGATCTCAGCCAGAACACCATCATCTGGGACGACGCCGACAATTGGCATGTCTGTGCCGGCGGGAAATCTTCCACTCAGCCATAGGTCAAGGCCGGGGGACCTGAAGGCCCCCCGGACCCCCCGCCTCAATCCAGGCGGCGATGGTTTCGAACGCCGAGGCTTGGGTTTCGTTCAACCGCGCCGCCAGAAAGCGGGCTGCCGCAGCCTTGGCGGCGCGTTCCTCCGGGTCGGCCAGGCCGGCAAGGGCGGCATCGATATCAGCTGCCCGATAGCTGCCGTCCGGCCGCTCGGGGATCAGCCAGCCGGCCGGCCCCAGCCGCTGCCAGCTATCGCCCTCGGGGCTACCGGCGAACAGGAACGGCCGGCCCAGGCAGACCGCGGTCACCGCCTTCGACGGCACGCACAGATGGGTCGCGGCGCCGGCCAGGCAAACGAAATGAGCAGCCGCCGCCGCCAGGTCTTCTGGGCTCAGGCGTTCGCGCCATTCAACCGCCGGATGGCCGTCCAGCCGCCGCCGCAGGTCCGCACTCCGGCTGCCATGCAGCGCCAGGACAAAATAAAAGCGCGCGGGATCCGCCCGCTCGATCAGCTCGACCAACGCCCTGACCGGGTGGGCAGCCCCATAATTGCCGGCGCAGACGATGGTCAAGCGGCCGGGATTTTCCTCTGCGCGGCGGGGCGGAACCGGGCAAATCCCGCTCGGCAGCAGTGTCGTCGGAACCTCGACCCCGCGGTGGTTTTCCAACCAGTGCCGCTGACCAACACCTAAGCAAATCATATAGTTAGGCCGCAGCCTGCGCGCTTGGCGGTCGAGGTGGCGGTAGAATGGCTGGCTTGCGCCGACAACTCCGGCGGCGACCAGGAACGCGGGATAGAGGTCCATGGTCCATTCGATCCAGCGCCGGCGATAGCGCCGGACCGCGGCGCCGACCCACAGCGGCAACAGTGGCGGGTCGGTCAGCGCGATCACCAGGTCGCAGTCTTTGGTTGCCCGCCGGGCCAGTGCCCGGCCTTCGAACAGGGAGGCGGCAAGCCGGGGCAAGCTGGCCTTGCCGTCATAGAGCGAGGGCAGACGGACCACCCGCGCCGCGCCGTCGGTGACCTCAGCGCATCCCGGTGCATAGCGTGCCTTGGTCGCGTAGACGGTGAGACTTGCCGCCGGCAGCCGTTGACAGAGGAAGCCGACCAATTCGGCGGCGGCGAGCCCGGTCGGTGCCGGATCCGGCGGATAAAATCGGTTAATGACCCCGATCTTCAAGGGTTCCAAGGGCTTCAGCCCTTGGCTGGGGGTATCGGGGGGCAGCGTCCCCCGATTTCGCCGGCCAAGCCGGCGACTGCTTTCGCGTCCGGGGTATGATTGAGCCGCGGCAGGACTGCGAGGATGGGAACGCACCCGAACTGTTCGATCGCCGCCCGGTTGCCCGGATTGTCCGGCCCGTTGAGCACCACCCCGGCAATCGGCAGGTGGCGCGCCCGCAGCGCCTCCAGGCTGAGCAGGGTGTGGTTGATGGTACCCAGGGTCGAGCGCGCGACCAGGACCACCGGCAGTCCGAGCCGCGCTACCAGGTCGATCATGAAAGCGGAACGATTGAGCGGCACCAGCAGCCCGCCGGCCCCCTCGACCACCAGCGGCCGGGCGGTCGCGGGCAAAGTGAAATCATCGAGCGCGATGGTGACGTTTTCCAGCGCGGCGGCGGCATGGGGCGACAGCGGCGCCGCCAGTTCATAGACGGGCGGATGAACGCGCGCCGGTGAAAGGCCGGCCAGCGCTGCGACGGTGGCGCTGTCGCCGGGGTCTTCGGCCAGCCCGGTCTGCACCGGCTTCCAGTAATCGGCCGCCCAGGCCCGAACCAGACAAGCCGAAACCAGCGTCTTGCCGATCCCGGTATCAGTGCCGGTGACGAATGCGCCCGAGGTGGTCATGCGCTGTGGGTCCGCTGCGTCGGTGCAGGAGGTGCCGTGAATTTATCAACAGATGGACACAGATTCACGCAGATCGGCGGTTATCTGTGGCGGATTCCGCGCTTCAGACGGCGACTGCCCATCGTCGAGAACCATGTCGACGACAATCGCGGGGAAGCCGTCAACCAAGGCAACGGTGAAGCTGGCATAGCCGATGCGGAACCAGTGGAGTTCGATGGATCGTTCCCCGGCTTTTCCGGTTGCCTCGGCATAATCTGCGACCGTGTGGGGATGAAGCATAGCGTCGCGAAATGCGTAGGCGAGGGTCGCGTGGGCATCGGCGGCCAGATTCTGCCACTTTAGGGCAGCCGATGGGATCATCCGGTGTGAGCCCAGATCCAGTTCGTCCATTCACGCCCCCAACAGTCTGACGCCTCCCGCCCTACCCCCCAGTTCTAGGGCCGTCTGAGGCTAGCAGCCCCAATATCCATAGTCAATGTAAAATAGGCGCATTTCATGCGCATTTCTATGCACTATCCTGTTGCTTCCATCGCGCACATAATGCACATTGCGTTATAGCGCGACATCGCAACGCGTCGTGATGCAGACGAGCGCGATCGAATGCGTTCGTCTGCACGGGAAACCATCCGTTTACGGAGACTCCGATGGCCGAAAAAATCCGCCTCAATCTGCAGGTTTCCGCCGAGTTGAACCGGACGCTCGAAGAGATCGCCGAGAGTGCTGGTGGCACCAAGACCGATGTCATCCGGCAGGCTTTCGCGCTGATGAAGGTGGCGCACGAGGCCAAACAGAAGGGCCGCCACATTGGCCTTGTCTCGGATGCGAGCAAGCTTGATACCGAGTTGGTCGGCCTGCTGTAAGGCTTGCACGACATGACCAATGGCGGAGAGACTGCCGGTCGCGCGTTCGATTTGAACGCGGTCTATCAGAACCAATCGGTGACGATTGTGCCCGCCGAGCCACGGGACGTACTGATTTTGCGCGCGCAATCCGACGCACAAAGCCAGCGTCTCCGTGATTGGCAGGAATTCATCCAGTTCGCCGCACTGTTGCTCGGTCTTCTTGCCGTGGCCGGTTTGTGCGTGTGGAAGGGGATGTTCGATCCGGCGGCGTCGCCCGAGGCGCAACGTTTGGCTCAAGTGGTCCTCACGGCAATCGTTTCGGGCTCGTTTTCGTTCCTGGCCGGTCGTGCGGTCGGGCGGGCCGGAAGCTCCCGTTAGCTCACCCCGCCCGCCGAAACACCCCGTAGGCGACGTGGTAGGTCACGGTGAGGCCGGCGGGGCGGTCGAATTGGCGCAGCACCCGGCGCAGCGTGCCGGCGGGCAGCGGGCGGCGGCCGGGGGTGGGGAGCTGGGCGCCAATGCGCTTCAAGTCGGTGAGGAAGGCGAGCGCGTCGGCGTGGCGGCGGGGCAGACGCTCGTCTTCGACGGTGCCGCTGCCGTTGGCCGGCAGCAGGGCGGCTAGGGCTGCGGGCGCTGGGTAGTCGGGCACCCCGGCGTTGAGATCGAAGGCGCGATGGGCCTGGCGCCATTCGGCAAAGGTATCTTCGGCCAGGGTGGCAAAAGCCAGGTGACCGCCCGGCGCCAGCAGGTCGCTCAGCCGGTGCAGCGAGGGCCCGAGCGCTTCGAACCACTGAAACACCAGGCTGGCGCAGATCAGGTCGAAGCCGGGCGCCAGGCCCGGGCGCTCGCCGTCCATCACACAGAACAGAGCGTCGGCGGGATCGCCGAAACTCTCCCGGCAGCGCCCGACCATGGCTTCGGAGAGATCGGTCAGCAGCCACGCCGCCGGGCCGAGGCGCTGGCGCAAGGCCCGGCTCAAAAAGCCGGTACCGCAGCCGATTTCCAGGATGCGTGGGGTGCGGGGCAGCTCGAGTGCGGTGATCCGGTCGGCCAGGCGCTCCGCCACCACGCGCTGTAGTCCGGCACCGCTGTCGTAGCTTTCGGCGGCCTCGCCGAAGGCGGCGGCGAGCGCTTCCTTGCGGGTGATCACGCCCATGCTTTCCCTTGATCATTCGCCCCGTGATTGGATAGGAAACCGCGGATGGCGTCGGCGCACCAGTCGGAGGCGGTCAGCGGCAGCAGGTGGCCGCCGTCGGGGTGATGGGCGCGGGTCACGGCTGGTCCGGCTCGGAAACAAAGATCGCCCATGCCCTCGGGCAGGATCGGATCGCCGCCGCCCGACAGCGCCAGGATCGGCGTCGCCAGCTCTGCCGCCGCGGCGCGGCCGTCACCGTCGCGCAGCGACCGCAACCCATCGCGCAGCCGTTCTTTTTGCAAGGCTCCGGGTAAGCTCTGGTCGAGCCCGCAGCTGCGGCGGAAGCTATCGACCACCGGGCCGGGGTCGCGCTCGAAGCGGGTCAGCATGCGCTCAACCACCCGGCGTGGCACCGCCGGGCGGAAATCGGCGGCCTCGGTGAAGCGGTCGAAACCATTGACCGAGACCAGGGCCGACCATCGGAACGGCCGGTTCAGCAGCAGCCACAGCACGCCCAGAGAATGGCCGATCGCGATGACCGGCCGGCCCGAATCGAAAGCAGAAAGATCGGGCAGCAACGCCGGTGCTCCAAAGAAGCCGAAATCGAGCGTCACCTCGTCGCCGCCGCCGATCCGGCGGCGCACGCCGTCCCACAGCCGGCGGTCGAGCGCCCAGCCATGGAGATAGACCAGCAGAGGTGCTGTCGTCACGCGTCAACCGCTTGGGCCGCCGCGATCGCGGTCCCGAGGCCGGCGATCAGGCGGTCGATGTCGGCGTCGTCATGGGCGGCGCTGAGCGCCAGGCGCAGCCGGCTGGTGCCCGCCGGCACGGTCGGCGGCCGGATCGCGATGCCGAGGATGCCCGCTTCTTCCAAAACGGCACTGGCCCGCAGCGCTGCCGCCTCGCGGCCGATGATCGCCGGCACGATCTGGGTGCTCGACGCCCCGGTGGCGATGCCGAGCCCGGTCAGGGCTGCGCGCACCCGCCCGGCCGTGGCCTGGAGATGGGCGCGCTCGGCATCCAGGGTCGGCAACAGGTCGAGGGCGGCATCCATCGCACCCAGCACCGCCGGCGGCAAGGCGGTGGCAAAGATGAAACCCGAGGCGCGGTTGACCAGAAAATCGCACAGGGTCGCCGAGCCGGCGATATAGGCGCCGAACCCGCCCAGGCCCTTGCTGAAGGTGCCCATGATCAGGTCGACGCCGCCCGGTGCCTCGCCGGATAACCCCATGCCGTGGGGGCCGAGCACGCCGGTGGCGTGGGCCTCGTCGAGATAGAGGAAGGCGCCCCAGCGCTGGGCGAGATCGGCCAGGGCTGCCACCTCGGCGCGGTCGCCATCCATGCTGAACACGCTTTCGGTGACGATGAAGCGAGCACCCGGACGGTTGGCGTGGGCTTCGAACAGGCTCTCCAGGTGGTTCAGGTCGTTGTGGCGGAAGCGGATCTGCCGGACCCCGGCGGCGGCGCAGCCATGGTGCAGGCTGGCATGGTTGAGCCGGTCGGTGAAGACCAGCGGCTCGACCCCCAGTACCTCGCGGTCGAACAAGGCGGGCAGGATCGCGGCATTGGCCTGCCAGCCCGAGGTGAAGATCAGCGCCGTCTCGGTGCCCTTGAGCCGGGCGATTTTTTCTTCAATGGCGGTGTGAAGCGCGAGCGTGCCGGTGACCAGGCGCGAGGCGCCGGAGCCGGTGCCCCAGGCCGCGGTCCAGGCTTGCGCCCGCGCGATCAGTGCGGGATGCCCCGCCAGCCCCAGATAGTCGTTGCCGGAAAAATTGAGCAGCACCCGGCCATCCCGCTCCAGCCGGCCGGGTCCGGCCGGGCGCACCGGCCGCAGCACGCGATGGCTGTGGCGGGCCTTCAGCGTCTCAAGTTGCGTGGCGAACGCGCGATCGAAACGGGACATGCCGGATCGGTTCAGCGGGCCGAGGCAACCGGCGTCGCGTCCTGGGCCGGCGGCGGAAACAGCAAGGTCCCGAGCTGACTGCCGGCAACGCCGCCCAGGATGCCGGCAATCGCCACGCCGGCCGCTTCGAAACCGCCATGGCCTTCCAGGTCGCTGACGATTTCCTCGGCCATCTCGGCCGACAAGCCGTCCGACATCATCATCTCGACCGCCCAGCCGTCGATCATCATGGCGACCGCCGAGGCGGCGGCAACGGCCCCCAGCGTGGTCGTCAGCAGGCGCCAGCTGGCGTTATCGTCCCCCGCAGCGACGCGCTGCGGCGGCGAGGTTGCCGGCTGCGCCGCGACGGCCAGCGGCTGGGAGGCGATCACCGCGACGAGGATAGCGAAAACCACTCTGCGCATGGCACACCCGTCCGTCTTTGTCAGGTCGGCGCGAGCGACGCGAGAGCCGCCATAACGCCGTCAATATGCCGTCATAGCGACGGCTTCGGTTAGGTCGTCGCCCGCGCCTTCTTGCCCGAGGCTGCCAGGGCGATATCATCGACGAAACGGATCAGGCGCGGCTGCTCGGCCGGCAGCAGGGCGGCGGTATGGCGACCGATCAGGACGTGCAGCGCACCGGCATCGCTGCCCGGCGCCTTGACCACGGCCGCACCCAGCACGTTGCCGAGGCCGGGCTGGGCGACCGCCCCGACCAGCACTTCGAGCACTCCCGGAACCCCGAGCAGGACATGCTCGACCTTTTCCGGGGCGACCTTGGTGCCGCCGATTGCGACCTGGTCGCCGACCCGACCGCAGAACAGTACCCGGTCGCCGACGCGCTCGACCAGATCGCCGGTAATCAGCCAGCCGTCGGTGGTATAGGGGCGCTGTTCGCCACCGGCGTAATTCAGCATTGCTCGCGGGCTGCGCAGCTCGAGCGCGCCGTTGGCGATGCGGAGCGCAACGCCGTCGACCCCGACGTCGAGCCAGGCGGCGGGGAACCCGGCGCGGCCGTCACGCACCGAATAGACCGCGCCGGCCTCGGTCGAGGCGTAGATGTCGCGCAGCTTGGCGCCGGGAAAGCTGCGCGACAGGCGATCGAGCAGGGCCTGATCGGCGGCCTCGCCACCCAGCGTGACCATGGCCAGCCGCGGCGGCGACCAGTCGGGCAGGCGCAGCCAGCAGCGCCACAGGCTGGGCGGGGCCGAAACATGGGTGGCCTGGTGGGTGACCATCAACTCGGCCAGTCGGGCCGGCGCCGCCCCCGGCTCGGCGATCAGGGTAGCACCGGCGGCAACCGCGCTGAACAGCACCTGGAGCCCGGCAAACGCGGTCGGCTCGTAGGCGAGCAGCCAGCGAGCACCCGGCTCGCGGCCGCCGCGGATGCGGCCCATCAGCCGGATCAGATCGTGGCGTACCAGCTTGGGCGCGCCGCTGGTGCCCGAGGTCGGCATCAGCACCGCGCATTCATTGGTGGTATCGACGCTGGGGGCGAGCGGCGCGAATCGGCCGTCGGCCTCGATCAGCACGCTGGCACCGGCCGGACGCGGGGCATCGCCGCGCAGCAGCACCACCTCGATGCGGGCGCGCTCGCAGGCGATCAGCGTCGCCAGCAGGGTGCCGACCGAGCGGCCGGTGACCGCGATCCGCCCGCCCACCGGCAATTTGGCCCGGATGCGTTCGGACAATTCGGCAATCTGGGGCCAATCCCAACGCCGCTCGCCTTCGAGCAGGTGAAAGGCCGGATTGATCCAGGCCGGAACGATCATGAAGGCCCCCGTTAGCGCGGCCGCCGGTGCGCAAAGCCGGCACGACGGCCTGTGACGTTAGCGTGGTGCCATCCGGTCGTCCACCGAACTTGTCGATAATCTGTCGCCGATATCACAGGCCTTGCGGACAGGACTGACGCCAAACCCGGCGAGGCGGCGCCGACGCTGGATCCGATTCTCAAAATCTTGTTCTCACCGCACCTTGGAGCGCGACCTTAAGTCGCTGTCCGGTCCCGCGGCGACCCCGAGCGCCGGCCTTCCCAATCGTCGGAGCGCTTGGGGACCCGGGCAAGGGTCCGGCGTCCCCAAGGTCGGTTTCTCCGCACGGACGGACAGTGCGCGCGTCGCACGAGGTCTCCGGTCGAGACTCGGATCGTCAGATTTCGCTGAACTCCCATTCCTGGTACGAGTCTTCCGCAGTCTGGTCATCCCACTGGATGCAGTAGTGATCATTGCCAGTTTCGCGCGCCTGAGGTCCGATGAATTTTCCGGAATTCTGGTTCCCAATCAGCCAGTTTTTGTTCTTCAGCTGGGTAAAATTCCATTGCTGGAATGGTTCCGGCGCGTAAACCAACTCCGAGTGGTATTGGATCGCAGTGGCGCCATTGCCCTGCGATCGAGCCCGGATGCAGGCGAGGCTGCCGCTATATTGGTTGATGAGAATATAGCTATTCGGTCTGTATTGTAAAATTGTCCAGACCTGTGGCGATGATACGGCGGCAAGTCCAAGCGAATCCCGGATAGTTAGGCTGGCGTCGTCTCGCTTCCAGTTATTGTCATCGCCTTCGACACTAAGATAGCGTCCACTCTTAATGTTCTTTATTTGCACGCGCAGGCTTTTGGCGGTATTTGGGTTCGTGCTCATTGTCAGCTCCTCTCGTGGTGACCAACAACGAGAGGACGTTATACCTATGTCTGGCGACAGTAAAGCGGATTAATTTTGCAATCATGCTCATTCTTTTATAACTAACTACTGCCAGTATTCTATTAATAGTACTGGCATTCGATTAGATCGAGAATTATACCATATCATTATTCGGGAGATCATTGGGTCTTTCGCAACGGTTAGTGAATATGTCACCACGCAGCAGCCGGCGGTGTCAGCCGCCGGCAACGGCATCGAGCCAGGATTCAAAGCAGCGCCGCCCCTGGCGTTCCAGGCTTTCGCCCCACTGCCGGGTCGCCGCGCGCAGACCGGGCACGGTGATGCCCGGCGTCGCGGCGATCTCGCAGGCATGGCCGATCAGCCAGCGCTCGATCTCGCCGGCCAGCACCTCGGCATGGAATTGCAGCGCCAGCGTGGTCTGCCGCCATTGGAAGGCCTGGTGCGGATAGGCCGCGGTCGAGGCGAGCAGGGCGGCGTCTTCCGGCAACTCGAAGGTATCGCCATGCCAGTGCAGCACCGCGGTTTCCTCCGGCGCCAGCGGGCGCAGGCAGGACTCTCGTCCGGCCGCGGTCAGCGCCAGCGGCGCCCAGCCGATTTCCTTGACGCCTCCGGGATAGACTCGGGCGCCCAGCGCGCGCGCAATCATCTGGGCGCCGAGGCAGATGCCCAGCGTCGGCCGTCCGGCGGCCAGGCGGCGGCCGAGCAGCGCCAACTCGTCGGTCAGGAACGGATAGGATGCCTCTTCATAGGCGCCGATCGGACCACCCAGCACCACCAGGAGATCCGGCCCGAGCGGGTCGAGCGGCGCGATCTCGTCCCGGCCGGCCTCGATATAGTCGAGCGACACCCCGCGCCTGGCCAGGACCAGCCCCAGGCTGCCGGCGTCTTCGAAAGCGAGGTGACGGATGGCGAGCGCGTGCTTCATGTCGGATCGCTTTCTTGGCACCTTGAGACAAAACGTCGCAGCCGGTCGGGTCGGTGCGCCAACCGATCAGTGTCCCTGCCGATCAGTGTCCCTGCCGGTCAGCGTCGCAGCCGGCGCTCGATCGTCGCGACCAGTTCCTCGAACGCGATCGGCTTGGTGATGTAATCGTCCGCGCCCAGGCGTTTGCCGGCGGTGACCTGGCGCGGTTCCGCCATCGCCGACAGATAGACGAACGGCATCAGCCGGAAATCGGGCCCCAGCGCCCGCATCCGCTCCAGCACCTGATAGCCGTCAAGCTTGGGCATGCTGATATCGCACAGCACGAGGTCGGGGCGCTGGCTCGCGATCAGCGCCAGTCCGGTCTCGCCGTCCGCCGCCTCGATCGGTTCGTGGCCGGCGTCGCGCAACTCCTCGACGATCAGCCTGCGGATCGCGGCTTCGTCGTCGATGCAGAGAATCCTGGCCATGGCTTGAGCGCTCCGAACCTCCGCGGTCGCAACGGTGGGAGCCGCCGCCCCGCCGTCAACATGGGCCTCACTGCTTGTCGGGGAACGATGACTCCCCGGTCGATACCGCCGGGGCCGGCTCGGCTCCGGCAACCGGCATCTGCACGGTGAAGACCGACCCCTGCCCCTCGACGCTCTCGACCAGGATGCGGCCACCATGCATGCGCACGAAGGTCTCGACCAGATAGAGGCCGACGCCGCTGCCCGAGATGCCGGCGACGTTGCCGCCCCGATAATAGGGCTCGAACAGGTTGGGCAGATCCGCCTCGGGGATGCCGATGCCCTGGTCGCGCACGGCGATCACCGCCATGGTGCCGTTGGTCTGCCCGGTGACTTCGACGACCGAGCCCTCGGGGGAATATTTTATCGCATTGCCGATCAGATTGTCCAAGATGTAGGTGACCAGATTGCGATCGGCCCGGATCGAGACCGGCAGATCATGGACGTTGACTTTGATCTGGTGAGACAACGCCACTTCGGAATGCTGGCGGCCGATCGATTTGAGCAGAGTCCAGAGATTGACCCGTTCCAGATGCATCGAAATTTTGTTGTCGAATGCTCTGGAAGTATAAAGGATGCGCTCGATCAACACGATCATCCGGCTGACCGCCTGGCGGATCGACTTGACCCGGGTCTGCAGATCTTCCGGCGACACCGCCTGCTTGACCTTGCCCATCCGATAGGCCTCGCCGTCGATGATGGTCAATGGCGTGCGAAATTCATGGGAGACCATGGAGACGAAGGCGCGCTGCATCGCAGACGCCTTTCGTTCCTTGGCCAGGGCATCGCCCAGCGTCTGCTCCATGCGGACCCGGTAGTTGACCATGATGCCGGTGATCAGAACCGTGATGATCGACAGCACCCGATTGGCGAAGAACACCAGGAGATCCGTTTCGATCGGCACCGGAAAGAAGCAGCCGGTCAGTATCAGCGTGATCGAGAGCACGACGATGGTGATCTGGAGTCCCCTTTCGATAATCAGGAACCCCATCAAGGTCGGAATGGTATAAAGAAAACCGATCGACACGTCGTCGGCGCGCGTGGTCGTGTCGAAGGCAAAGATCATGAACTGCGCGGTCATAATCGCGATGAACAATTTCTTGCGGAAGATCGCTCGCCACATTGTCAACTCGCGACTGGTTCGACGGCACGGCAGTTCAGGGGCAGCCCGAGGGGCCGTCCACGAGCGATCGCCGAGGCTGCCCGCGTGACCCGGTATGGTTTTGACGGTATTGCCGATTCGCTTTCCAGGCAATGGCTGAAGCCGTCCGCTGCCGCGCAGCACCGGTTTGCCCCGCGCGACCGACGCGCGATAGAAAAGCCGGCTGCCTTATCGCAGAACGCAGCGCAGCATCCTATCTTCTGGGCGGGGGACGTTTCCGGCCGGAGGGCCGTGCCCGTGCCCCCGAGGGCCGGGTCGTGGCCGCCACGGCGCAGGAAGTTCCCCGGCGTTGGGGCAATGGAGTATGTTCGGCACGGTTGGCGCAAGCGACCACGGTAACGGCCGCGGTTGTGTTGCTCAGAAGCACGGACGTCATCGGAAAGAGGGTGCGGTGCCCGGAAAATTGCTCTGCATTGACGACGAACAGCGGATCGTCGACCTGCTGACCGAGGAACTGTCGGAACAGGGTTATGCCGTTCACGGCGCGACCAGTGGCCCGGAAGGCTTCGCTGCGATCCTGCGGCTCAACCCGGACCTGGTGATCTGCGACATCAATATGCCGGGCATGACCGGTTTCGAGGTCCTGGAAAAGCTGAAAACGCTGAGCCCGCAATTCAGCCGGATGCCGTTCATCTTCCTGTCGGCACTCAACGAGCGCGAAGACATCCTGAAGGGCCGGCGGCTCGGCGCCGACGACTATGTGACCAAGCCGATCGACTTCGAAATGCTGCTCGAGGTGGTCAAGGCCCGGCTCAACCCGGTTGCCCGCAAGGCCAATGCCCGGCCGGCGGTGTCGCTCACCGAGCGGGAAATCGAAGCCCTGACCTGGTCGGCGCGCGGAAAGTCCTCCGCCGATATCGCGGTGCTGATGGAAGTCAGCGAGCGCACGGTCAATTTCCACATCGCCAATGCGATGCAGAAATTCGGCGTCGCCACCCGGATCCAGGCCGCGGTCAAGGCCAGCCTGGCCGGCATCATCAAAGAGTGATGACCCCAAGAGTGGGGCCAGAACCATCCGTCACCCTGCAAGAAGTCACAGCTGTAAGGGATGCCAGGATGTTGTCATGACCGCATTGCGGTAGAACAACGCCATCACCCTTCAGGAGGACGGACCATGGCTCGCGAAGAAACCACTGAGATTTCCTCGAAGACCACCACGGACGACGCGGCCGCCGCCCCGCGCCAGGACATGAAGACCGAGATCGACCGTCCGGTCGTCCGCGAGGTCCGCTGCTTCGTCATGACCATGAACGGCTGCGCGATGTCGTTCTGAGAACCCGGGACCGCTGGCCGCTCCTCGCCGCCGCGGGTATCCGACCGGGTAGAGTGCGCATCTGATCTGCCCATGAGATCGCGGAGGCTTCCTCCGCGATTTTTTTTGGCATTCGCCGGGCGATCAAACAGGCCGGGGCGACGGCGCCCGGCGCAACCGGACAACCCTGGCCACGCTCCCCGACAACCCGGTTCGGCAACGGTCGCTCCACCAAAACCAATGCCGGAACTCCGCGCGCCATGTCCCTGTGACAATTGGCTTCCGTCGGTCAAACCGACCGTCCGCCAACTTGACAGTACGCTCAGCCGTGGTATGAATGCAGCAAGCGTACAGTCAGATTGATCCATTCCATCAAAGGCGCAGCCTCCTCCTTCCCGAGTTCAGCCGACGGCATCGTCATGGCTCTCGAAAGAAGTTCGACCCAGTTGAGGACATAAAATGACCGATACGGACGATGCCCGGAAAAGGTACGCGGAGTACATCAAACTTCATTTGTTTGATGAGAGATATCTGTCGCGGGAGCGCGAGAAGAAAATTCTGGGAGAAGGGGTGACCCGGTTCGAGATCTCTCTGGAAGAGGCTCGCTCCATTCTGATGAACGTCGCCGCCGAGCAGGATTTCATCTTCGAGAAAGATGTCGACAAGCTGGTCAAGGAAATCATGCAGGCCTTCGCCGCCAGCGACGGCCATATCGGGCAGAGCGAATTCCGCCACGCGGTCCATATCTACAAGCAGCTGTCCTCCGGTCACGTCGGCGAAGGCGACGCCAAGCGGCGCCTGAAGCAGATGATGATCGAGAACGACTGGAAACCCCGGCGCCAGAGCTTCATCGTGATGGCCAATCTGGGGTCGCGCAAATGGTTCCGGGATATCCCGGAGAAATAGGTCCGGTGCCACGGGTCCGGACACCTGGGCCCGGAACGATAGGCCGGGTGTCCGGTCCGGTTGGGTGAGTCCCGTGCGGCCCGGTTCGGTGCCGCAGTTTTCTGGGGGTGGGTCACATGGATGTCGCGCATCTTTCAGTCGTCTTGGCCGTGGTCATCGCCAAAGCCCTGAGCATCCTGGCGATCCTGTACATCCCGATGCTGATCGGCGCGCGGTGGCTGCCGCGGATCGATGACCAGGGATTGTATCTGCAGCCGGCGGCGTGGTTCCTGGCGCTGTTCAGCGGCGCGGTCGGCGGCGGCGCGCTGCTGTATTGCAATCTCGATCCGAACTACTTCACGGTAAACGAGATCTTCCGTCCCGACGGACCCTGGGCACTGAGCTATTCCGCCTTCATCCTGGAACGGGTCAATCCGTTCAACTACTCCTTCGATCCGGTGTTCAACCAGATGGCCTGGGACGGCGAAGGCACCAACCTCGCGGTTCTGTTTGTCCTGGCCGCGGCCAGCGCCGCCTTGCTTGTGCTCAAGGCGATCTCGACCTGGCGCTCGGCCGGCGCGCTGCGGGGTATCATCTTCGGCTTCGCCGTGGTGGTCTGGGCCTGCTATCTGACCATGTTTCTGGTCTGCCTGACCTTGTGGCTGCTGCATCTGCTGAATTTCTGGACGTTGGCTCTGGCGACGCTCGCGGTTCATCTGCATCGCAGCCGGTCGTTCCCCTTCCATCTCAGCACCCTGCTGGCGCCGGTGTTCGGGGCGGCCAGCGATCACGGCCACCATGGCGGCGGCCATGGCCATGGCGACCATCACCCGCTGCCTGAGGACGAAGAGGAAGAGGTCGACATTCCGACCGGCCTGACTCAGAGCCTGAGCTGACCGTCGGCGTCGCCCGGCCAGGGATCGGCTGCAACAGAAGCTTGAGTGCCAGGCGCCGGCGTTCCCATGCAGGTTTGACTAGGCTGGCGCCACCCGAGGGGTAGCCGCCACATCGGGATCGAATGCGATGGACCTGCAGCAGGTTACTCACGCGGTCGGCGGCTTTGTCGTAAAGGCCTTGCCGATCCTCGCCATTCTTTGGCTGCCGCCTGTGATCGGCAAGCCGCTGCTGCCCCGGGTCGACGACAAGGGGTTGTTCGCAACCCAAACCGCCTGGATGCTGGCGGCGTTCTGCGGCGTCGCGATCGGCGGCTGCGTGCTCTATTTCAATCTCGGCTTCGACGCTTTCACCTTCGACAACGTCTTCCGGGTCGAAGGACCTTGGGCCCTGCCCTACGCCACCTTCCTGCTGGAACGGGCCAACCCCTTCCACTATTCCTGGCAGCCGGTCCTCGAGCGGTTGACCTGGAACGGCCGCCCGACCGATTTGACTCCGTTGGCCGGGCTGGTCGGGCTCGCCTTCACGGCCCTGGTGGTCCGGGCACTCCTGCTCTGGCGGTCGCTCGGCGCGGTTCGGGGGATCGCCGTCGCCGTGGTGGTAATCGCGTGGTTGGGCGTCCTCACCCTGTTCGGCGTCAGCCTGTTCCTGTGGCTGATGAACATGATCAACCTGTGGGCGCTGGTCCTGCTGCTCCTCATCGTCCAGGGTGGCATCCACTTGCCGGCACTTCCTTTCGGTTCGGCCAAGGCGTCCGCTCATGACGACCACGGCGGCGGCCATGGCGGCGGCGGCCATGGCGGCGATGGTCATGGCGGCGGCCATGGCCACGCCCCGGCAAAACATCATTGAGGCGCACGGCGCCCTGATCACGATCCCGGACGCCGATGCGAATCGGGGCTGAAGACTTGACTCTCTGACAAATTTGCCTGTTACCCTGGCCGGCATGACAATCGCCGAGGTTTCGCCCGTCCCGGTTCTGATCATCGGCGTCGGCAACCGCTTTCGCCGCGACGACGGGGTTGGACCCTGGGTGGTCGATCGCCTGCGCCAACAAGGGATACCCGCGCTCGAACACAGCGGCGAAGGCGCCGGCCTGCTCGATCTTTGGAGTGAGGCCGAGGCGGTGATGATCATTGACGCCGCCCGCTCGGGCGCGCCGCCGGGCACCGTGCATTGCCTCGACGCGGTGGCGAACAAACTGCCGAACGACCTGCTTCGGCCGTCGACTCATCTGTTCGGGGTTGCCGAAGCGATCGAGACCGCTCGCGTGCTCGGCCGGTTGCCGGCCACCCTGGTGCTCTACGCGATCGAGGGCAGTGAATTCGGGTTCGGCGAGGTCTTGTCGCCCGCGGTGGAACGGGCGGCCGGTGATGTGATCGCGGCGATCTCCGAGTCGCTCGACTTTACCTGAGCCCCCGAAGCTGAACCCCGACCGGAATCCCGGATCTGGGCCGCGACCCCGGCATCACCCGGGGCCATCCTCTGCGGCAGCCGTCGCCGCCTGTTCGACCAGCTCGGCGCGGCAGGTCTCTTCGATGATCTGGTGATAGAGGGCGACTGCAAAGTCGCGGTCGACACCACTAGCCACAGCGCGGTCGGCACACCGGGTCTTGACCTGGTCGATGCGCTCGGGCAGGCGGACCGGGATGTGGTGGGCTAGCTTGAACACCGCGACCTTCCGGCAGATGGCGAAGCGTCGTGCCAGCAAGTCGACGATCTGGTCGTCGATGCCGTCGATTTCCAAGCGGAATCGGGCGAGGTCGTTCACCTTGGTATCCTATTTCCTGGGGCGCCCCGATTTCCGGGCATGGACACGCGACGGGCCCGAGCGCGTTCTAGCGATGGGCGAGCAGCGCCGGCGTGGCCAGAAAGGCACTCAACAGTGCCACCCGGTCATCGAGTTCGAGGGACTTCAACTCCTGGTCGGTCGGGAACGCCGCGGCAACCGTGTTGACCCAGCGCTGCGCCCGCCCCGCCCCGGCCTGGTCCTCGCTCGGTTTGAGCATGGTCTCCATGGTCGCGACGAACGGCTTGGCGGCATCGGCCAGGTCGAGCGCCAGCCGGGACAGCTGGAGCGGCCGGTTGATCGGACGCAGCACCACGCCTTCGGCGGTTTCGGGGCGCGGCTGATCGCCGAAGATACCGGCCAGCCGGTAACGTTCCCGCTCAAGGGTGTAGAGTTCCTTGGCGATCAGGGCGAACTCGCCCAACACGACGGCAACCACATGAGCCAGCGCCGGATAATGGCCGACCCGGTATTGCCAGCGACCCGGAACCGGCTGGCAATCCGATTGGAACAGGGCGCCCAGTCCGATGGTCTGGCGTTCGGTCAGGGCGTCGGGCGTGCCGCCCAGATAGGCCGGCAGCGGCAGGGCGTCGGTGATGAAGCACCGGCGGCGGCCGACGACGTAGGGCGCCAGGAAATCGTCGCCGCTGCCCTGGCCGAATCCCAGGAAGACCACCGCGGTATCGGTCACGGCGGCCTGTTTCGCGTCGGCGTGAAGGCCATGGACGAGGTTATAGAGCAGATCACCTGGCTGAAGGCTGCACATCTCGCGATTGAGCCGCCGGCGGTCGAACAGCCGAATCGACGGCGCGGTGCGGTCGGGGCAGATCAGGCCCGCCTCTCGGCTCGCCGGCCGGTCCTGCCCCCAGGCCGGCGCCGCGGCACCCGCGGCGAGCAGCATCGGGATTGCCAGGACCGGAATCGTCAGGACCGGAATGGCTCGCGCCAGGAGCGCCAGGAGCGCCAGGATCCGAAGGGCCGGGGCCCGAGGTGCCCGGACTTGAACACTCAACCTGTACATCAGCGTCATCCTCTGGGACATGGTCCTCCGGACAGGGTGCTGCTCGACCAATCGATGCCGGGCCCCGGTCGCGGGACAACCCGACTCCGAGACCGATCGTGATCCCAGGCGACTGTATCTATCGGATCCCGCCGCCAGCGACAACGCCGGGACAGCGTCCGGGACAGCGGCCGGGACCGCGAGCCGGGATAGCGTTGGTTGCGCGCTGGTTGCTGACTGCGGCCATTTGCGATCCGCTCTTCTCTTGGCGCCGCCGCGGATCAAAGGTATATCGGGCGAGTGGGGGAAGTGCCGGCGGCAGGCCCGGGGTTTGCGGCAGGTCTCCAGTTTGAACCGCCGGTCCTGATCCGACTCGGCGACAGCGGCCGGGGGCGACGTGAAACAGGCGGACATCGAGAAGCTCGGCAAATACCAGGTCACCGGAGAGCTGGGCAGAGGCGCCATGGGGGTCGTCTACAAGGGCTTCGACCCCGGCATCGAGCGCAACGTCGCGATCAAGACCGTCCGCAAGGACATGATGGTCGCCGATGATGCCGATGCGACCCGGACCCAGGTCGAGCGGTTCAAGCGCGAAGCCCAGGCCGCCGGGCGGATGACCCACCCCAATATCGTCGCGATCTACGAATACGGTGAAGACGGCGACACCGCGTTCATCGCCATGGAGTTCATCGAAGGGCGCAGCCTGAAGGAGTTCTTCGACGAGCACGAGCGGTTCGATGTCAAAGACATCGTCCGGATCATGAGCGATCTGCTGTCGGCGCTCGAATATTCGCATCGCAACGGCATCGTCCATCGCGATATCAAACCCGCCAATATCATGATTACCAAGGCGGGCGAGGTGAAGATCACCGATTTCGGGATCGCCCGAATCGAGTCCTCGAGCCTGACCCAGGCCGGTGCCGTGCTGGGCACCCCCAGCTACATGTCGCCGGAGCAGTTCATGGGGCAGCGCGTCGATGCGCGCTCGGATCTGTTTTCCGCCGGAACCGTCCTCTATCAGTTCCTGACCGCCGAGAAGCCGTTCACCGGCTCGCTCACCACAATCATGCACAAGATTCTGAACAGCCATCCAGAACCGCCGTCGGTGCTGAATGTCGCCGTTCCCAAGCCCTTCGACGCCGTGGTCGCCAAGGCGATGGCCAAACGGCCCGACGAACGCTTTCAGAGTGCCGCCGAATTCATCCAGGCCCTGAAGAATGCCATGACCGGCCAGGCTCCGGCGGCCCCGGCGGCGCCCGATGTCGAAGCAACCGCAACCGATCGGACCATGCTCGACTCCGGAGCACTGGCCCACGGCGCCGGGCCGTCGGAAGCCGAACCGCCGGTGCGTCTGGGCAGCGATGCCCGGCCCCGGGCCGCGGCCAGCCCCCAGCCTCCAGCCGAGCCGCCGGCCAAGGGCGGTGGAAAAGGCCTGGCGGTTGCCGCCGGTGTGGCCGGGGTCGCCGTGATCGCCGGCGGCGCCGGGTGGTGGCTGCTGGTCGGCTCCAAGCCGGCGGAGCCGGTGGTATCGCCACCGATTCATGCCGGACCGTCGCCGACCGAGCCTGCGACCCCATCGGCGGCCGAGCAAGCCGAGGCCCGGCGCCAGGCCGAAGCGGCCAGACGCCGCACCGAGGAGGCCGAACGCCAGGCGGCGGCCCAGCGTCAGAGTGAGGCCCAGCGCCAGGCGGACGAAGCCAAGCGCCGGGCCGAGGATGCCGAACGCCAGGCGGCGGCCCAGCGCCAGAGTGAGGCCCAGCGCCAGGCGGACGAGGCCAAGCGCCGGGCCGAGGATGCCGAACGCCAGGCGGCGGCCCAGCGTCAGAGTGAGGCCCAGCGCCAGGCGGACGAGGCCAAGCGCCGGGCCGAGGATGCCGAACGCCA
>WGMK01000037.1 GCA_016125095.1 Candidatus Hydrogenedens sp.
AGGCATCGCGGGGTCTCCTGCGTAAGTTGAAGTACTCAAGAAACCTCATCTTACCGCAAGGCCCCGCGGTGTCCTCTACACCATCAAGACCTGAACCGAAGCACAGGACCGCCTGTTGCACTTAGTGTTTGAATCTGCCTGGTGAAAAACGGCTCGAAGATACGTGCGACAGTTTCCGGGTGCATGCCTGCCCCGGTATCGGAGAACGTTATCTTCACGTAGGCACCTGGAGGCAGCATGCCGCTCGCCAGCACCAGGGGTTGGCTCAGCGTTTCTCGGCCGCACACTATCGTGATCCGTCCCCCGCCAGGCATGGCATCCCGGGCGTTGATGCACAGGTTTACAATCACCTGCTCGAGCTGACCGCGGTCCGCCTTCACGCGCAAGTTCTTAGCGGCATAGTCGACATTCACTTCGACCAATTCCCCGAGAAGACGCCGCAGCATCTTCATCACTTCGGCGAGTAGTTCAGCCATATCCAGCGGCTTGAGGTCGATGACTTGCCTGCTGCTGAACGTAAGCAGCTGGCGGGTGAGCACGGCGGCACGCTCAGCCGCGGACAGCAATTCTTCCACGAGATCCCGACCGTCAGCGTCGAGGTCCACTTTGCGCAGCAGCAGGTGTCCGCACCCGGTGATGGCCTGAAGCAGGTTATTGAAATCGTGTGCGACACCGCCTGCGAGCAAACCCACGGCCTCCATTTTCTGGGCCTGGCGCAGGTCCGACTCGATGCGCTTGCGCTCGGTCACGTCGCGCACGACGGCCTGAAGGTAGTTGCCCTCGGGGAGCTCCACGAAATTAAGCCGCACCTCCACCTCGACGCTTCTGCCGTCCGGCCGGGTATGGGTCCATTCGAAGCTCTGCGGTTCGCCTGCATACGCGCCGCGCATCTTTTCTTGCGCTTTTTCGATGGAACTCCGGCCATCGGGCTGGATATCGGGCGAGAAATCCATGGGCGTTGCACCGATGATTTTATCCCGCGGGACGCCGAACAGCACTTCGGCCTGGCGATTGCAGTCGCTGAAATTGTAATCCTGCATCAGCATGATCGCGTCGGTGGCGGATTCGAACAAGGTGCGGAAATGGATTTCGCTCGTGGCGAGCGCATCTTCCACGCGCTGGCGCTCGGTCACGTCGCGCATCACGCCCAGCATGCGGTAGGACCTACCATCGGTGCCGCCCAGCACCGTCCCGATGTCTTCCATGGTGATATGGGTGCCGTCCTTGCGGCGGAACCGGTAAATGACGTCGTATCGCGCAACCTTGCTGATTGCGTCATCGAGTAGCTTCGTGGCGTCTTCGCGATCCTCGGGATGGATCAAGTCGGCCCAGGTATCGAGATCGACGGACTGGAATTCGTCGATGGTGTAGCCTAGCAGCCTTTGCACCGCACCCGACCACTGGATGGTCCCCTTTTCTATATCGAGATCGTAGACAACATGTTCGGTCTGCTCGAGAATAAGACGGAGCTTTTCCTCATTCGCGCGTAGCGCTCGCTCGGCCCGTTCCCGGTCGCTGACATCCACGGTCAGCGTAAGCACGCAGGGTTCGCCGTCCCATTCGATGGGCACCGAGGACACCATCAGCACGGGGCGCGAGCCATCGGCCAGGACGCCATCGACGACAAGGTTCTCGACACGGCCGTTGGCCTGGAACGCTGCGGCAAAGGCGGCCCGCGCCTCCTCCGGCCATTCGAGGCCGAGCGCCTCGGGACGCTGACCTAGGGTTTCCCGGGGTGTCAGGGGGTTGCGCTTATAGAAGATCGGGTTCGCCGCGGCAAAGGCGTTATCCGATAAGCGCGTAACAACGATGCTCACGGGGCTGTCGTCGAAGATGGCGCGGAACCGCTGTTCCGACTGCTCCGCTGCCAGCCGCGCTTCTTCGCTCGCGCCGAGCAGCGCGCTGAAGCGTGTCAGCAGTTGATTCACCCCGATGGCGACCCAGGCCACTTCGTCGCGTCCAGTCTCGGGCAGTCGCTCGCCGAGGTCGCCTGCGTCGTGAAAATCGCGCAGGAACCGCCCCACATGGGTCAGCGGAACCAACACCTGTCGGTCGAGCAGGGTGGCGATGGCAAGGGCGGCCGCAAGGCAAACGCCTCCCACGCCAAGGATGATGTAGAACAGCCCATACTGCATTCCAGCGATTACGTCCCGGTATTGCCGCACCTGGAGCACCAGCACCGGCTCGCCGGCAATGCCGTACATGACCTTGCGCGCGTTCAGCCACTCGGGCTCGAACGACACAACTCCGTGTTCCTTTTGAAGCAACTCCGGCGATGCCTCGGACACGGGAAGGGGTGCGCATTCCGCCCCGAGCACACGGGTCATTTCGCGGAAGGGCCTACTGACCAGCTCCCTTGCGAGCAGCACGCAGCCATGTTGCTCGCCACCGCCCGCGCTCGTGTGTACCGGGTGTATTGCAGCAAGGTAAGTCGTGCGGCCGTCGATGATCATCCCGGCGGTCGACACGCCCCCGGCGCAAGCCTGCTGCAAGGCTGAACCCGGTGCCAGAAGCCGCTCCAATAGCCCCTCGGGCGGCTCTGCGACGCTGGTGCGGGACACCCGGTATCTTGCTGCAATCACGGTACAATCAGCATCGAGAACCGCGCCGAGTTTGAGGTCGAGCGTAGAAAACGTAGTCGCCGCAAAGGTGTTCTCGATGAAGACTTCGTTCCGGCCGTCGGTGTAGGCGTACATCTCGTCCCACGTGGCGTAATCCGCCGTCGTGGTATCGAGCTCCCGGATTTCCTGCAGAAGGATTTCCTCGGCTGCCGCAAGGGTCCGAAGCGCGGCAGCTCGCTCGGTGTCGGTCAGGCGCGGACGCATGGTCAACTCGGTGGCGCCGGCGATAAGCAGGAGCACCACGACCGTGGTGATCGCGAGGTACAGCAAGTACCGCCTGCGAATACCCATCGGCAAACCTCCGCGCCCCCCCGGGAAGGAACCGCGCCAACTTCCCCCTGATCACCGGCTGCGTCTGCCGGGCGCCTAGACCTTATCACTTTTGCTAGATAACGTCAACGCACGCATGGACTTGCCCGTCACCTAAACTCGGCGGCCGTGGTCAAAGTCATGAGAGCAGGCGTTTTGGGCCTCGGCCTGCGTTTTTCAGTATCATGCGGAACCCGCCGCACCGCAACGCTAAACCTTGGGATTCTCCATCTTGATCAAACGCATTCTGAAATGGCTCGCAATCATTGTTCTGGTGGTGTTGGCCATCCCGATACTCGCGATTTTGGGCACTTGGGGCTATCACCGTTCTATTGTGACGGCCGGTCCGGGCACGCTCGCGGGCGCTCCGGAGCCCGTGGGGCGCTGCGCGCAGGCGGACCCGTTCAATGCCACCGGCGGCTTTCCCTGGATGTCCGGCCTGAATGCCGTGGCGGCCTGCACGCCGCTGGGCATGGTGCGGCTCGGACCCGACACCGCGCCGTGGCTGGACATTGGCCGGCCCATGAACCGCTCGGGCTATTATTACGGCAGCAACCGGATCATCGGTTTCAGCCACAACCGGCTGGTCGGGGCGGATGCCTCCGAGGGCGGCGCGTTCCGGGTATTCCCCACGCTCGGCTCCTCCATCGAAGAGGCGCGCAGGCCGGAGCGCTACGTGAAGTTCTCCCACGCCCGCGAGCGGGCTTTTCCCGGATATTACGGCGTCCATTTGCAGAGCGGCATCGTGGCCGAGATGACCGCTACACCCCGCGCGGGCGTCCACCGCTACCGCTTTCCCGAAGGATCCGATGCCGTAATGCTGATCGATGCGGCCAGCGCGCTCGGCGGCGGACGGTGCGAGAACGTCACTGCCACCATCGACCCGGCGACAGGTGAACTCAGCGGCTCCATGCGCACCTTCGGCTCGTTCTCGGGGCGCTACGGCGGCCTGAATGTCTACTTCGCCGCGCGGGTGAATACGTCTATCCGGTCTTGCGGCACATTCAGCGGGGACGTCTACACCGGAGGGAAAACCGATCTCACGGGTCCGGGCCTGCTCGAGCTGCACTTCGCCCAAGGCTCGACGGTCGAACTCCGGCTGGCGCTCTCGTATGTGAGCATCGAGAACGCGCGGGAAAACCTCGCAGCCGAGACCGGTGGCAAGAATTTCGACGTGCTGGTGCTCGAAGCGCAGGAAGCCTGGAACGATATCTTCGGGCGTATCGAGGTGGAAGGCGGGACGGCCGAGCAGCAGCGCATTTTCTACACCGCCCTGATGCGCGCCTTCACCATGCCCACCACTTTCAGCGATGTGAACGGCGAATACTTGGGCTTCGACCAACAGGTCCACACCGCCGAGGACTTCACCTACTACACGGATTTCTCCATCTGGGATACCTTCCGCACGGTGCATCCGCTGTATACGCTCATCGCGCCGGAACGGCACACCGACATGCTGCGCTCGCTCGAGATGATGGTGAAGCAGGGCGGCGCGCTGCCGCGATGGCCTTCGGGAGCGGGCTACACCAACTGCATGTTCGGCAGCCCGGCCGACCTCCTCGTGAGCGAGGCGTATCTGAAGGGGCTGCGCGATTTCGACGCGGAAGCGGTCTATGCCGCGGCGCGCGCGGTGGCGCTCGAAGGCGTGCCGGAGGGCAGCCGCTTCGGCGGTCGCCAGGGCCTCGACGCCTACCTGCAATACGGCTACTGCCCGGCGGATAAGGTGCATGAATCGGTGGCCTGCACGATTGATTACGCCTGGTGCGACGGTTCGCTGGCGCTGTGGGCCGAGGCGCTGGGGAAGCCCGAGGATGCCGCCGTGTTCGCCCAGCACGCGCAATCCTACAAGCAGATCTGGAATCCGCAGACCCTGTTCTTCCAGGCGCGCAACAGCGACGGCTCATTCCGGCCGGAGTTGAGTCCGCTCACGCTCACCTACACCGACTTCGACCACAAGTATACCGAGGCCTACGTGGAAGGCAGCGCGATGCAGTGGCGCTGGGGCAGCCTCTTCGACGCGGATGGACTTGTCGGGCTCTGGCCGAGCAAGGACAAGTTTGTCTCCGCGCTGACCGACTACATGGACGGCACCCGCAGCACCATCGGCTGGTGGCATCCGGGCGGCAATTACTGGCACGGCAACGAGCCGTTTATCCATGCGCCGTATCTGTTCAACGCGGCGGATCGACCGGACCTGACGCAGCACTATGTGCGCCGCATCCTGGAAACGAAATACAGCGACGACTACGTGGGGCTGGACGGCAACGACGACGGCGGCACGCTGTCGGCCTGGTACGTGTTCAGCGCGCTCGGGTTCTATCCGGTGGCTGGGAGCACGCGCTACGAACTCGGCGCGCCGCTGTTCACCCGCGCAACGGTTCAATTGGGCGGCGGCAAGAGGCTGACGATAGACGCGCCCGGAAACAGCGATAACACGATCTATGCGGCGCAGACGACCCTGAACGGCACAGCGCTCAACACCACCCATTTCTCGCACGAGGCCATCGCCAACGGCGGCACGCTCACGTTCACGATGCAGGAAACGCCGAAGTAAGCTAGGTAAGCTTCAACAGAATCTTTCCCTGGTTGCCGGGTTCCTTGAGCGCGGCCATCGCCTCTTTGTACTGCTCCAATGGAAATACCTGCCGGATGTCGGATTGCAGCGTGCCGTCCTGCACCAGCGCGGCGACCTTGCGGGTGACGGACAGCTTCTGCAGCAGGCTCTTTCCTGCCATCCAGTTGGTGAGGAAGTAGCCCTCGACCGAGGACAGCGGCGTCATCAGATCGCGCGAGGAGAATTGCAGCGGCTCCGTGGACAGCGTGCCGTACACCAGCAGGCGTCCACCCAGCCCGAGGCACTGCACCATTTCGTTCGCGAGCGGCCCGGAGATGGGGTCCAGCGCATACTTCACGCCCTGGCCGCGGGTTATTTCGTGTACGCGCTTTCGGAGATTCTCCGTCGAAATATCGATGACGTGCGCAGCGCCGAGCGACAACAAGTGCGCCGCCTGCGCCTTGTCGCGCACGATGCTGATGGTCTGATACCCCAGCCGCTTGCCCAGGCGCGCTATCATCTTGCCGAGTTCCGAATTCCCTGCGGATTGCAGCACGAGGTCCCCCGGTCCGCATTGCAGCACGTCGCGGACCATCGCGTAGGCGGTGACGGGATTCACGAAGGAGACCGCGGCCTGCTCGTCGCTGATGCCGCGCTTCACGGGCAAAGCCAGCTTGGCCTCGGTGATGTTGTATTCCTGCCAGTTGCCCTTGCGCGCGCCCACCACGGTCACCCGCTTTCCCACCAGCATGCGCGGATAGAGCCCGGCGCCGGCGTCAACCACCACGCCGACGCCCTCGAGCCCCGGCACATGCGGCAGCGGCGGCAGTTTGCGCTCGCCCTGCGGATCGATGGTGTAGGCGCTCTCGTCGCGGCCCAGGTTCCAGATGGCCCTGCCCACGGCATCGCGATAGGCGCCCTCGACGGTGTTGACGATGTCCGACGGATTCATCGGGCTGTACAGCATCTTCACCTTCACCTCGCCCGGACCGGGCTGGGGCTCGGGAATGTCGCGCAGCTCGAGTACCTCGTCAGCCTTGCCGTAGCGCTCGAAGACCAGTGCTTTCATGATGTCGCAATCCTCCGCGGCGTATTCAGACCGTCTGTTTAGATGCCCATGCCGTCCACCGGCATCGCGCTTATGATGCCGTCGGGCGGGTCGGCAATGGATCTGATTCAGTTAATCCGCTACCGTCCCCGGTGTCGTTCTACTGCCGACCGCCTGGTTCAGTTTCCGGAATACCCGTCGATTCTGCTTGAACGCCAGCGTCATCGCGGCGTTCTTGTCTTCGTACAGGGCGCGGAGCGCGGGCTTTGGCTCGAACAAGCCCTCGATCGGCACGCGTTGCGCGATTTCGTCGAAGCTCACCCGGCCCAGCCGCTCGAAGGCGAGCATGCCAAGCCCGAGGCAATTGGTCAAGCGCGGCGCGGCCATGCGGTGTACCGGCGACTGCAACACGTCGGCCATGATCTGCGCCCAGGTATTGCTGAGCGCGCCACCGCCGTAGAGCACGTGGTGGCTGAAGCTGCGACCCGTAAACCTCCGCGCCGCCCCGGCAAGCTGGTGGTACTGGAAGGCGATACCTTCAAGCACCGCGCGGGCGAGGTCAACCCGCCGCGTGCCCAGCGATACATTCAGAAAGCCGCCACGCATGGCCTCGTCGTTGATGGGCGCGATGCTGCCATTGAGCCAAGGCAGGAACAAGACGCCATTGCTGCCCGGGGGCGACGAGGCGGCTGCGGCTTCGAGCCGGCCGTAGGGGTCTTCGTGCACGGAGCGTCCGAAACCGTCATCGGCAAAGAGCAGCGATTCGAGAAAGTGCTCGAGCGCGCGCCCGGACACCCCACCCTCGCCGGTCATCAGATACTTTCCCGCCACCGGGCTCGGCAGCGTAAAGAGTCCCGTTAGAACGTCGGTTTTTTTCTTTTCGGCGTGCGATACATAAACGCCGCTGCTGCCGAGCACGATGCCGGCATGGCTGCCCTGGAACGCAGCGCATCCCACGGCGCCCGCCTGGGTGTCGTTCACACCGGTCACGACCTGCACGCTGCGCGGGAGGCCCAGGGCCTGCGAGGCCACTGCACTCAGGCCGCCGATGACGGCGTCCAAGGGGACCAATTCCGGCAGCTTCTCCTGGTCCATGCCCGAATAGCGCAGCAGGGTGTCGTCATACTCCGTGTGCGCCAGCGAACGGTTGTCGGTGTGTTGCAGCGGAAAGGCCGAGCACAGGTTCGCCGTAGCGCGGCCCGTCAGCCGGTAATTGATGTAGTCCATCGGCTCGAGGAAGACCGCTGTTCGCTCATAGACCTCCGGCCGGTAGTGACGCAGCCAACGGAGCTTGGAAATGTCGTCAACGCCGGAGGCCAGCGGCGGCACGCCGTGGATGCGCCACCATTGGAACTGCCTCCAGAGGGAATCGGCGCGGTGGCCCGGGGCGCGATTCAGGTTCTCGGCGCGGCCGCGCCGGTCCATCCACACCAGGAGATTCATCGAGGGCTTGCCATCTCGCCCGATACCCGCTATCGAAAAGAAGTGGCTGTCGCAGATAACGGCGGCCACGGCATCGCGCGCGACGCCGCTCTTCTCGAGGGCCTCGCAGCTGGCCTCTACGACGGCCCGCCAGACGGCCTCGGGATCCTGTTCGGAGCCGCCATCCTCGACCTCGAAGCTCTGCACAGGCCGGAACGCGGAACCGGCCACCACGCCCGATGCCGACACGACCCCGACCTTGGGACCGCTCGTGCCCAGATCGATCGCGAGTACATACTGTTCGGCGGCGGATGACAAAGCGCGCGTGTTCCCGGAGAGGTTACAGGCAGTCGGCGGACCCGGACCCTACGCCCGGTATTTCGCCAGCGCCGTACCGACTATGAATTCCGGCGCGACGTCGATCAAGTCGAGCGTCCGGAACGACCGGGTTCGGTGCCGCGCGGCCGCGCCGGAAACGGGTGCTACGTTCAGCGCTTCCGCCCGCTGGTAGGCCTCGAGTGCTTCGCGCCGCTGCCCCATCAGGTCCAGGCAGCGCCCCACCCAGATATGCGCCTCAGCCCGCATCAGGTCGTCCTTGTAGTCGTACTCGGTATTCCGTTCCAGCAGCGGCAGGGCCTGCGCGTACTTGTGCTGCTTCATGAGCAGGATGCCGGCCATGCGCGGAAAGATAGGCTCGCAAGGCAAGAGTGCCGCCGCCCGGCGCAGGTGGAATACTGCCTTGTCGTTGTTCAGGTCGTCCATGTAGGCCGACCATGCTTCCTCGTATTCGTGCAGGGCTTCGCGCTCGGTGGCATCCAGCGGACAGCGCCCCGGCAGATTGCCACAGGAATAGGCATCGCGGTCGCCCTCCAGCAGGGCCGACATGCGGAACCCGGCGTATTGTTCGGCGTGCGAAACGGGATGGTCGGCTTTCGCTACCCAGACGATGTCCTCGTCCGGACTCATGACCACGCTCTGGGTGGTGTTCGCGCAGGCGATGATGTTACCCGTCACGCGGGTGCGCTCTTCCCAGGTGTCGTAGCAATCGCCCAGGATGGCCGGGGCGTCCTGCGGCTCGAGCGTGCCGCGTAAGGAATTCAGCAGGTCCTGCACGCGCCGATAGCGCCCACGCGAATTGCGCTGCCACGCGTAGGGAGCCACCTCGTGCGACTGCATGTCCGCCGTGACGTAGTGGTTGGTCCGCACCAGCGCATCGTTTTCGGGATACACCACCTCGTGATGCTGTGCGGAATACCCCACCACGGCGGCCTTGCGGGCGCGCGTATCGGCGACGAAGAACGACAGGCCGCAGAGGCGCGGCTCTCCGGTGATGGCCCGGATAGCCTCGTCGAGGGTCGTACAGCGGGCCATGACCTTCTGGCAGATCGCGAACAAGGGAACGCCGCTGGTGCTCACGTCGCGGGTGAAATGCGTATGCAGCGCGAAGAACAGGCCGCTTTCGTTAAAGCCTTGCGGCGCGCTCGGGGCGCCCAGCGCGCCCATCCAGCAGGCACGCTGACCGCCGTCGGGATGCGTGACGATCAGCGCGTTGCACTCGTTCCAGATGCCCCGCCCGAAGAAGTCCAGATTGCGGCCGATGATCTGGCGCCCGTCGCGCGTGGCAGAATCGGCGGCATAAAACCCGGAACACATGGGCGGAAACGCCAGCGGCACAAAGGAGCGCCCGGCCAGGTAATGCAGGATATCCGGCACGAATAAGATGCGTTCCAGCAAGCGCGGGTCCATGCCGAAAACCGACGACGAGCCGGCAATGACCGCGCGGAGGTCCGCACCAATCCTGTCGGCATTTCGGAACCGGAAGACATGCTTCAACAGAAGCCCGGCAGGAGTGGCCAGAGGAGGAATCGCGTGCGCGATCAATTTCTCAATCAGCGCATTTAAATACTGCGGCACGACGTCCCCGCAAACCTCGAGCGCGAGCGCGGCGTGCTGCCTGCCGATGTCCTCGTAGCTCCCCTTCAGTTGCGCGACGTAGATACCCTGCACCTGTTCGAGCGTGCCGCCGAAGCGTTCCAGCAATAACGGACTCCGGGCAGTCGTCAGTTCCACAGCGTTTCCCTCCCTCACCTTTGGAGCAACCGGCTTCCTCTTTTAGAATACCGGGAATGTTATCTTCGAGGCAACGGCTGCTCTAGAAAACCTACAGGAAATTCTAAGCCTCCCACGTATGTTAGACCGATGGAGGGAGCAAATCGTGTCGCATCACCACCATCATCATCACCACGGCGAAGGGCAAAGCGATTTCCGCCTTGCCTGGGCCATTGCGGCGAATCTTGGCCTGACGGTAGTGCAGATTGTGGGAGGTGTGCTGGCGGGCAGCCTCTCGCTGGTGGCCGATGCCCTGCATAACTTTAACGACGCCGGTTCGCTGATTATCGCCTTCGCCGCGAGGCGCATTTCCCGCAAGCCGGCCGACCGCAAGCGCACCTTCGGCTATCGCCGCGCCGAAACGATTGGCGCATTGATTAACCTGATCACGCTCGTCATCGTCGGCGTGTATCTGATCTACGAGGCCGTACTCCGGTTCTTCCAACCCGAACCCATAGAGGGCTGGATCGTGGTCGGTGTCGCGGGCGTGGCACTCGCCGTCGATGTCGCCACGGCGGCGCTCACCTACGCCATGAGTAAAGAGAGCGTCAACATCCGCGCCGCCTTCGTCCACAATGTATCCGACGCGATGGCCTCCGTGGGCGTCATCATCGCCGGCACCCTCATACTGCTTTACGAATGGCATATCGCGGACCTGATCGCGACCGTCGTCATTTCAGGCTACATCCTATATCAGGGATTCCTCATGCTGCCGCAGGTCATCCACTCGCTGATGGAAGGCGTGCCCGAAGGCCTCTCGCTGGATGAAGTGGCGGAGGCCATGGAATCCGTCGAGGGCGTCGAAGAAGTCCATCATCTGCATGTTTGGGAACTGAGCGAGCACCACCGCGCGCTCGAGGCGCACGTCGTGGTGGACACCAGTAACCCCGCCGAGCTCGAACGCATCAAGCACGACGTCAAGGCGCTCTGCGAGGAACGCTTCGCCATCAGCCATTCCACATTGGAACTGGAGTGGCCCAGTGCGGCCTCGGTGCCCTGCGCCTCCAGGGTTTGCGCCTGATTCCTTTTTTCCATTGCCGCCCCGGCAACCCATGCGCTACACTCGGCGGAACCATTTATTTGCGGGCCGGTACCGCATCGGCTGAAAGGGTAGCTTTCATGGAAAAGATGACGCGCAGAAATTTTGTGAAGGGCGCCGCCACGGCCGCCGTCCTGATTGGCACATCGAAGACCGGCTGGGCCGGCGCGAACGAGCGCATCCGCGTGGCCGTCGCGGGCATCAACGGCCGCGGCAAGACCCACCTGGGCGCCTACCGCGCGCTGGACAACGTGGAAGTGACCACGCTGTGCGATCCGGATTCCCGCCTGTTCGAGCCTCGCGCAAAGCAATTCCTCGAACGCGATTCGCGCTCGAGCGCCAAGTTCGAGCAGGACATCCGCCGTGTACTGGACGATCCGGATATCGATGTCGTGTCGATCGCGACGCCGAACCACTGGCACTCCCTGGCGACCATCTGGGCCGTGCAGGCGGGCAAGGACGTGTATGTCGAAAAGCCCATGACGCACAACGTGTTCGAGGGCCAGCAGGTCATCAAGGCGGCGGAGAAATACAAGCGCGTGGTGCAGCACGGCACGCAGCTGCGCAGCAACCCCGGCTTCCGCGAGGGCATCGATCTGCTGCACAACGGCATCATCGGCGATGTCTATATGGCACGCTGCGTATGCTACAAGTGGCGCCCGTCCATCGGCCCCGGCCACGCCGGCGCGCCGCCTGCGGAACTCGACTGGAATATCTGGCAGGGCCCCGCGCAGGAGCATGAGTTCATGCTCAACGAGCAGAACGAGGGCCTGTTCGTGCACTACTACTGGCACTGGGTGTGGGCCTACGGCAACGGCGACATCGGCAACCAGGGCGTGCACCAGCTCGATGCCGCGCGCTGGGGACTCGGCGTAGACACCCCCTACCGCTGCGCCTCGATGGGCGGCCTGTTCCTGTGGGACGACGCCAAGGAGATCTACAACGTCTCCTCCAGCTCGTTCATGTTCACGGGGCAGGACGGCAAGGACAAGATGATGACCCTCGAAGTGCGCCCGTGGATGACCAACGACGAAGTTGGCGGCAAGTCCTTCGGCGTGCTGTTCTACGGCTCCGAAGGCTACATGTCGTTCCCCAACTACGAGGGCTACAAGGTCTTCAAGGGCGAGAAGGGCGAACTGGTCAAGGAAAACAGCGACGGCGACGACATCAACCACTTCCGCAACTTCCTCGAGTGCGTGCGCAATGCGAACCCGGAAGGCGTGAATGCCCACCCGCGCGAAGGCCACTTCTCCTCGGCGCTCTCGCACTATGCCCTGACCGGCGCCCGCGTCAACCGCGTGCTCGAAATCGACACCGAGACCCACATGGTCAAGAACGACGACGAAGCCAACACCCACCTCACCCGCAACTACCGCGAGCCCTTCGTGGTGCCGGTGGAAGTGTAAGCCCGCAAGCAATAGCGCAAAGTTCATAGTCGTCCCCGAGGCCCCAGCGGCCTCGGGGATTTTTCTTTGCGGCGTGCTGCCTTGGAGTGCGCAAGGCTTGCTTGCGCTTTTGCGGAGGGAGCCTGCTCCCGTCGTCGTGATGAAGGACCGGAATCCGCCGCGCAAGCGCCGGGAGCAAGCTCCCTCCGGCAAAGCGGCGGCGAGTCCGCCGCACTCCAAAGCGGCTGCGCCGCGCCGACCCCTCGTATGTGCAACTACTACGATTGGCCGGTACGCTCGCGTGTTTGCATTCCTACGTCATCGCGCGCGATGCTCCGAGGGCCATGAGGAGGGTATTGGTATGCGCGTGTTTCTTGTAGCGATGTTTCTTGTGATTGCCCTTTCCCAGACAACCTGGGCGGACGATGCCTTTGAAAAGGCGCAGCTCTCCGGGTCCATCGCCGGGCATTCTTTGGACAAGGTGTACCGCTGGCTGCATGAGGTGGCGCTGAAGCAGATCGATCCGGAGACCGGGCTGTACAAGGCCGACGGCAAGTGGAACTACCGCGATACGGCGGCGGATTGCTATCCCTTCTTCATCTGGGCGGCGCATGTGGTGGATCGCGGCGTGCTGAACGGGGCGGCGCGGGACATCCTGCATCGGGAACAAGCGCTGTGCAATACCTACGGCGCCATCCCCGTGCCGTGGGATTTCGACCAAGCCGCGCCCGCGACGAATACCGATTGGGACGAGGTGGTGTTTCAGGCCTCGGAGTATGTGAAGGACGGTCTCATCGCCATCGTGGAGGTGACCGGCGCGGACGAGTGGTTCGACCGGATGCGCGCCATCGAGGACGCTCTCTGGGAGACCGCGCGGATCGACACCCCCTATGGCAAGATTCCCTCCACCAACATTGAGGTGAACGGCGAACAATTGCAGGCGCTTGTCCGGCTCTACACGATGACCGGTGAGACCAAATACCTCGACTGGGCTGACCGGCTGGCGGACTACTACTTCGCCGACCCGGAGTTCCGGGTAAAGCGTCTGCGGGATCATGGTTGCGAGATTATCGGCGGTCTCGGGCTACTGCACGCGGTCGAGACGACCTACCGTCCGGAACGCGCCGCGCAATACGGTCCGCGCCTGAAACAGGTCTACGACACGATCCTCGCCGAAGGACGCAACGAAGACGGCATGATGTACGACGAACTCGGCAAGCGCGAGGGCCGGCTGAGCGACGGCTGGGGCTACAACTACGTCGGCTACCTTTGCTACGACGAGGCGACCAGCACCGAGACCTATCGTCCGGAAGTGGCGGCTACGCTGAAGAACACGCTGAAGCCGCTGTACGAGAACTATCCGTGGGAAGGCGAATCCATCGACGGCTACGCCGACTCCATCGAGGGCGCGATTTATCTGCTGAACCGCGTGCCGGTGGCAGAAGGCTTCACCTGGGTGGACCGCGAGACCCGCGTCAATCTGGTCGACCATCCCGAGCGGCTGGAGCACGGCGACCTGTGGGGCACGATGAAGCTGCAATCCAACGGCGTCCGCACGGTCATCATGCAGGCGCTCATGCACACACAGGGTACCCTCGCGCGGCCCTGGCAGCCGGGGCTGCAACTCGGCGCGGCGCCGCAGGAAGGGGGCATCGTGCTGGCGCTGCAAAGCGCCTCGGATTACCGCGGCACGCTCGAGTTCGACCTGCCGCGTCATCGGGTCTACATGGGCTTCGCACAGGATTGGCCGCGCATGAACACGCTGCCCGAGTGGTTCACCGTGGAGCCCGAGGGGAAATACCGCGTAGTTGTGGGCGATGCGGTCGAAGCGGTCTACACCGGACGGCAGCTGCACGCGGGACTCGAGGTGCAGGTCGCGGCGGGCGACACGCTGCGTATCGAGGTGGCAAGGCTCCCCTAGCGCCTGCTTTCAATGCTATGATCCGTGTTTGATCTGCAATCCACGAGAGGATCGACCTTGAAACGCACGCCCAACGCCCCCGCGACGCCGCGCGACCGCGCGTATTACGACGCCCTGAGCGACGCCGAACTGGACCGCCACTGGAAAGACCGCGCGAAGCTGAAGATTACCGGCACCGAGGAGATCCTGCTCCGGCATCTCGTGCGCGAGCGCAAGGGCTTCAAGCCGGTGGAGACCTTCGTATCGATCTGCCAGCGCTGCAACCTGCCCGCCGACAACTGCGCCTGCCACCGGTAGGATAAACGACGAGGAGGAGCCATGGGACGCAAGACGGTCTGCCGGATGATGTTGGTGTTGGCCGCCCTGTCCGGCCTGGCTGCGCCTGAATCATCGGCCGCTGAGACGCGTCCCAATATCCTCTTCGCCATTGCCGACGACGCGTCGTTTCCGCACATGAGCGCCTACGGCTGTACGTGGGTGGATACCCCGGGCTTCGACCGCGTGGCGCGCGAAGGCCTGCTGTTTAACCGCGCCTACACCTCCAATGCGAAGTGCGCGCCCTCGCGTTCCTGCCTGCTCACCGGGCGCAACTCGTGGCAACTGGAAGCGGCCGCCAACCACGTCTGCTTTTTCCCGCCGAGGTTCAAGGTCTATCCGGAAGTGCTGGCCGAGGCGGGATACCACGTGGGCTTCACCGGCAAGGGCTGGGCGCCCGGCATCGCCGAGGATGCGGACGGTCAGCCGCGCGCCATGACCGGCAAGGCCTGGCAATCGCGCAAGCTGACGCCGCCGACCACCGGGATCTCGGGCATCGACTACGCGGCCAACTTCGCGGACTTCCTGGAAGCGCAGCCCGAGGGCGCGCCCTTCTGCTTCTGGTACGGCGGCTTCGAGCCTCACCGGGCCTACGAGTTCGACTCCGGCGCCAAACTGGGCGGCAAAGACCCGGCCCAGATCGAGGACGTGCCGGATTACTGGCCCGACAGCGATACCATCCGCCGCGACATGCTGGACTACGCCTACGAAATCGAGTACTTCGACCGGCATCTGGTCCGGATGCTGGAGCAACTGGAGTCCCGCGGCCAGCTGGAAAACACACTGGTCATTGTCACGGCCGACAACGGCATGCCCTTCCCGCGCATCAAGGGGCAAGCCTATCCCGCCTCGAACCACCTGCCGCTGGCGATGATGTGGGCGGACGGCATCGCCAAGCCGGGCCGGACCATCGATACCTTCGTCAGCTTCTCCGATTTCGCCCCCACCTACCTCGAACTGGCGGGCGTGGCCTGGGGCGCGGGCGGCATGGCCGCGCCCGAGGGGATATCGCTGCTGCCGCTGCTGCAGGCCGAAGCGCCGCTCCCCCACCGCGACCACATGCTCATCGGCAAGGAACGCCACGACATCGGGCGGCCGCACGACTGGGGCTACCCAGTCCGCGGCATCCTCAACACCGAGTGGCTCTACCTGCGGAACTTCGAGCCGACACGCTGGCCGGCGGGCAACCCGGAGACGGGTTACTTGAACTGCGACGGCAGCCCCACCAAGACGGCCATCCTCGACATGCGGCGCAACGGAATCGACACGCGCTACTGGCAGGAGAACTTCGGTCGGCGCCCGGCGGAGGAACTCTACGACCTCGCCCGCGACCCGGATTGCCTGCGCAACCTCGCCGAGGATGCAGACCTCGCGGAAATGAAAGCGCGGCTCAAGGAGCAAATGACCCAAGAACTGACCGCGCAGGAAGACCCGCGTATCTTGGGTAAGGGGGAAGTCTTCGAGGCCTATCCCTACGCGAACCAAGGCCAACGCGGCTTCTACGAGAAGTACCTGAACCACGAATCGCCGCCGCCCACCGGCTGGGTCAACGACAGCGACTACGAATCCGAGCCGGTCGAGTAAGGCCGAGAGAGGGAGACCCCGCCACAGCGGAGCAACCGCGTCTGGACGGTGGGGCGAGACTCCGTCGAGCCATCTTGACGCCACCCCGTCTCAGCGTCAAGATGGCTCGACGGAGTCTCGCCCCACCGCTCTTTAAGCTTTCACCAAGCACCCCCCGAAACCGTCCCTCTGAATTCGGACTTGCAATTACAAATTCGGAATAGGCATTCTTGTTTTATGGCTGCACCGGCGAAGACCCTCACCCGGCGGGATCGCAACAAGCTGCGGAATCAACAGGAGATTCTGGCGGCGGCGTTGACCGTGTTCGCGGAAAAGGGGTATCGCGACGCCTCGATGCAGGAGATCGCGGAGCGGGCGGATTTCGCCGTGAGCACGCTGTACGCCCTGTTCGAGAGCAAGGAAGACCTCTACCGTCAGGTATCCGTGGATATCGGACGGCGGACGGGCGGGATATTCGAGGCGGCCATGGCGCGCGGCAGCAATGCCCACGAGAAATTGGTGCACTACGCCCGGGCCAAGGGCGAGGCCTACCGCGAAAGCCCCCCCGGCGTGAAGATGCTGGAACACGAACTGCACGCCATGCGGATGGAAGGCGTGTCGAGCTTTCCCAAGAACGGCATCGGGCGGATTTACGAGCGCTTCATGCTGCGTATCCGGGCGCTGTTCGAGGAAGGCATCGCGCAGGGGCTGTTCGTGCCGGGAGATCCGGTGCTGATGAGCATGGGCCTCGACAGCATCACCAACGGCCTCATGCTGCTGGCGCAATCGAAAGACGCCGCGTTCACTTACGACGAACGCGTGGACGAAGTCATCAACCTGTTTTTCGCCCCGGTGCTGGCAAAGCCGCCGGCGGACAACGCGAAGGAAACCTGAGGGATGCCCCCATTTACGTCTAAGGCGGATGTGAACTCCGCCGCATTCGCGGAGAACCGCACGGCGCACCTCGCGTTGATCGAGGAATTCCGCGGGCTCGAGGCCAAGATACGCGCGAACTCGGCCAAGCGTGTCGACAAATTCCGCGAACGCGGGCAGCTGCTGCCGCGCGAACGGCTGGACCTGCTGCTCGACCGCGGCGCGCCCTTCCTGCAGATGTCGACGCTCTGCGGCTACAAGATGCACGACGACGACGGCGACCGGAAGATTTCGGGCGGTGGCACCTTCGGCGGCATCGGGTTTATTTCGGGCGTGCGCTGCATGATCGGCGTGAGCGATTCCGGCATCCAGGGCGGCGCGGCCACCCCGATGGGCCTGAAGAAGGGCCTGCGCGCCCAGGAAATCGCCATGCAGAACAAGCTGCCCTTCGTGCAGCTGATTGAGAGCGCGGGCGCCAACCTGTTCCTGCAGTCCGAGATGTTCGTCGAGGGCGGGCGCTCCTTCGCCAACCTGGCGAAACTCTCCGCCCTGGGCCTGCCGGTAGTCGGCGTCACGCATGGTTCGTCCACCGCGGGCGGCGCGTATCAATCGGGCCTGTGCGACTATCTCGTGGTGGTGCGCGGGCGCTCGAAAATCTTCCTGGCGGGTCCGCCGCTGCTGAAAGCGGCGACCGGCGAGATCGCAACGGACGAGGAACTCGGCGGCGCCGAGATGCACTACTACGGCCCGGGCACGGCGGACTACATGGCCGAAGACGACGCCGACGGCATCCGCATCTGCCGCGAAATCTTTGCGAACCTGCACTGGAACGACAACTTCACGGCGCCGACGCAGCGTTCCTACAAGGAGCCGCTCTACGACGCCGAGGAGATCCTGGGCTGCGTGCCGCTGGACTACCAGATCCCCTACGACGCCCGCGAAGTAATTGCGCGTATCGTGGACGGCTCGGAGTTTCTCGAGTTCAAGCCGGCCTTCGGTCCCTTCACCCTGTGCATGCACGCGGAGATCGAGGGCTACCCGGTCGGCATCCTGGCGAACAACGGCCCCATCGATTCCGCCGGCGCGAACAAGGCCGCGCAATTCATTCAGCTTTGCGACCAGTCGGACATTCCGCTCATCTTCCTACAGAACACCACCGGCTACATGGTGGGCACGGAAGCGGAGCGCGGCGGCATCGTGAAGCACGGCTCGAAGATGATTCAGGCCGTGACCAATGCCACGGTGCCCAAGCTGACGCTGCACATCGGCGCGTCGTTCGGCGCGGGCAACTACGGCAGGTGCGGCCGCGGCTACGACCCGCGCTTCATCTTCGCGTGGCCGAACAACCAGATCTCGGTCATGGGCGGCAAACAGGCCGCGAAGACGATGTCCAACGTGATCGAGGCGACGGCGCTCAAGCAGGGCACGGAGCCCAACTACGAAATGCTGCAGATGATGGAGCAGCAGGTCATCGACCAGTACGACAAGGAGGGCAAGGCCCTCTATGCGACCGCCCGCCTGTGGGACGACGGGCTCATCGATCCGCGCGACAGCCGCAAGGTGCTGGCCTTCTGCCTGGCCACCTGCCGCGAGGCCGCCGCGCGCGTGGTACATCCCAACACCTTTGGCGTGGCACGCCTCTAATCCGGCGCAAGGAAACCGACATGCAACTCACTCCTGAACACGATCAGATACGCGAAACGGTACGGAAATTCGTCGAGGCGGAGATTAACCCCCACGTCGACGAATGGGAAAAGGCGGGCATGTTTCCCGCGCACGAAGTCTTTAAGAAACTCGGCGACCTCGGCCTGCTGGGCATCAGCAAGCCCGAGGCCTACGGCGGCATGGGGCTGGACTATTCCTACCAGGCCGTGATGAACGAGGCGTTGGGCTGGGTCAACTGCGGCGCGATTCCGATGGCCATCGGCGTGCAGACCGACATGTGCACCCCGGCCATGGCGCGTTTCGGCTCGGAAGCCGTCTGCAACAAGTTCCTCGCGCCGAGCATCGCGGGCGACTTCGTGGGCTGCATCGGCGTGTCCGAGGTGGGCGCCGGGTCCGACGTGGCAAACATCAAGACGCGCGCCACCAAGGTGGGCGGCGAATATGTCATCAACGGCGGCAAGATGTGGATTACCAACGGCACGCAGGGCGATTGGATCTGCCTGCTGGTGAACACCGGCGACGAGAACACGCCGAAGTACCAGGACAAGAGCATCATCGCCGTGCCCCTGCGCGAGAACGGGGAACTGTACAAGGGCGTGACCATCGAGCGGAAGCTGGAGAAGATGGGCATGCGTTCTTCGGACACGGCGGAATTGCACTTCGAAAACGTCGTGGTGCCCGAGGAAAACCTGGTGGGCCAGGAAGGCGCGGGCTTCATGTACCAGATGCTCCAATTCCAGGAAGAGCGCATGTACCTCGCCTCGAGCTGCCTCACCATGCTCGAACGCACGGTAAACGACACCATCGAATACACGCGCCACCGCGAGGTCTTCGGCAAGCCGCTGCTCGACAACCAGGTGGTGCACTTCCGCCTGGCCGAGCTGATGACCGAGATCGAGGCGCTGCGCGCGATGACCTGGAAGGCCATCGGCATTCACGTGGACGGCGGCGACTGCACGATGCTGGCATCGATGTGCAAGCTGAAGGCCGGCCGCCTCATCCGCGAAGTAAACGACTCCTGCCTGCAGTATTGGGGCGGCATGGGCTTCATGGACGAGACGCTGATTTCGCGCACCTACCGCGACGGCCGCCTCGCGTCCATCGGCGGCGGCGCGGACGAGGTGATGCTGAGCATCATCTGCAAGCTGATGAACACGCTGCCGTCGAAGCGGAGGGGCTGAGCGCATGGCGAATCTACCCGAATGCAGCGCCCTGCTGCTGGACCAGCAGGGCTCGCGGCTCTACGTGACCATTAACCGGCCCGAGGCGCGTAACGCCCTGTCGAACGAGGTGGTGGACGAACTGAGCGCGGTGATCGACGCCATCGCGGACGACCGCGGCATCCGTACCGTCATCCTCCGCGGCGCGGGCGGCACCTTCTGCGCGGGCGGCGACATCAAGTCGTTCCAGGAGAGCTTCCAGTCCACCGCCCCCACGGACGGCAGCCGAGACCCCATCGCGATCAATAATAACCGCTTCGGCGAATTCATGATCAAGCTGAACAGCATGCCGCAGACGCTGGTGGGCGTCATCGAGGGCGCGGCCTTCGGCGGCGGGCTCGGGCTGGTCTGCGCGACCGACATCGCCATCTGCGCCGCCGGCACGAAGTTCGCGCTGAGTGAAACCGGACTGGGCATCCCCCCCGCGCAGATCGCGCCCTTCGTGGTGCAGCGCGTGGGCATCACCAATGCGCGCCTGCTGGCCCTCAGCGGTGCGCGTTTCAACGGCCCGCGCGCGTTGGAACTCGGCCTCGTGCACTTTATCGCGGACGATGCCGACGGGCTGGAAGCCACGCTCAAGCGGGTGCTGAACGACATCGGCAAGTGCGCTCCGGGCGCGAACGCCGAAACCAAGCGCATCCTGCTCGACAGCCAGCGTAAGCCGCTGGACGAAGTGCTAGCCGACGCCGCCGATACCTTCGCGCGCCAACTGCGCGGCCCGGAAGGCCAGGCCGGCGTGATGGCATTCCTGCAGAAACAACCCGCAGCCTGGGTGGAGACCATCGAATGAGCCGCCGATTTTCCAAGGTTCTGATTGCCAACCGCGGCGAAATCGCCTGCCGCGTCATCCGGAGCGCCAAGGCCGAGGGCTATGGCACCGTGGCCGTCTACAGCGACGCCGACGCGCAGGCGCTGCATGTGGCCATGGCGGCGCAGTCGGTGCACATCGGTCCGTCGCCCGTGGGCGCGTCTTATCTCGACGCGGCGAAGATCATTGACGCCGCGCGCAGGAGCGGGGCGGACGCCCTGCACCCGGGCTATGGCTTTCTCAGCGAGAACGCCGCCTTCGCAGCCGCCTGCAAAGAGGCGGGGATCGTGTTCATTGGCCCGCCCTCTGCCGCCATTCAGGTGATGGGCGACAAGGCCGAGGCGAAGCGCCTGATGCGGAAGGCCAACGTGCCCTGCGTGCCGGGCTATGAAGGCGAAGCGCAGGACGACGCCACGCTGAAGGCCGAGGTCGAGAAGATCGGTTATCCGGTGCTGCTCAAGGCAGCGGCGGGCGGCGGCGGGCGCGGCATGCGCACCGTGCGCAGCGCGGCCGAGCTAGACGACGGTATCGCGACGGCGCGTTCGGAGGCCAAGAGCGCCTTCGGCTCGGACACGCTCATCATCGAGAAGCTGGTCGAGAACGCGCGCCACGTCGAGATTCAGGTGCTGGCCGACGAGCATGGCAACTGCATCCACCTGGGCGAACGCGACTGCTCGGTGCAGCGCCGCCACCAGAAAATTGTGGAGGAGTCGCCCTGCCCGGTGATGACCCCGGAACTCCGCGAAGCCATGGGCGCGGCGGCCGTGAATGCGGCGCTGGCCGTGGGCTATGCCAACGCGGGCACGGTCGAATTCCTGCTGGACGACGACCAGAATTTCTATTTCCTCGAGATGAACACGCGCTTGCAGGTGGAGCACCCTGTGACCGAAATGGTGACCGGGCTCGATCTGGTCGCGCTGCAGCTGGCGATTGCCCAGGGCGAGCCGCTGCCGCTGACCCAGGCGGACGTATCGCTGAACGGCCACGCCATTGAGGTGCGCCTCTACGCCGAGGACCCGGCCAACAACTACGCGCCGCAGGTGGGCACCATCCACACATGGCAGCCGGCCGAGAACGCAGGCGTGCGCGTGGACCATGGCCTCCGGGATGGCGCTCAGGTGACGCCCTTCTACGACGCGATGATCGCCAAGGTGATCGCGTGGGGCAAGACGCGCGACGAATCGCGCAACCGGCTGCTGGCTGCCCTGCACGATACCGTGGCGCTCGGCGTGTACACCAACGCGGACCTGCTGCGCGGCATTCTGGCGCATGAGACCTTCGCTGCGGGCAGCGCGAAGACGAACTTCATTGAGGGCTCCGGGCTGCTGGACGAGAAGCCTGCCGCGCCGGGACTGGAACATTTCCTGGCGGCGGCTGCCATCCTCATCGAACGCGACGCCGCCGGAGTCTCCCCGCTGCTGAAGGGCTGGCGCTCGAGCGGTCCCTCTACCGTACCGCTCAAGCTGGAATGCAACGAAGAGGCACACCTGCTGGCCGTGCAGATGAACGGCCGCCAGTTCGAGCTGACCCAGGGCGAGGAGACGGCCCGGATTCAGGTGGATGCCTGCGGCGGCGGCGTCATCTCCCTGCACGACGACGGCCACACGACAACCGGCCGCTATGCCCTGCATGAAAACGACCTGTACCTGAGCCTGAACGGACGCGTCGATCATTTCCGCGACATCACCTTCGCGCCGCCATCGAGCGAGGCCGGCGCGGCGGACGGCGTGCTCAAGGCGCCGATGGTCGGCCAGGTGAAGGAAGTGAATGTGAAGCCCGGCGACCGGGTAGCCAAGGACGACGTGGTCGTCGTGCTGGAAGCCATGAAGATCATCAACATGGTCACCGCGCCCTTCGACGGAGAAATCGAATCGGTGAATGTGACCGCCGGCGGGCAGGTGGCTGCGGGCGATGTGCTGCTGAAGATTAAGGTGGAAGCGGAAGACGGCGAAAAGCCGGAGAGCGAGTAAGCATGAGCGACAAGGTCATCCATATCGGCGGCGCATCGGGATTCTGGGGCGATTCGAACCTTGCGGCGCACCAGTTGATCGCCTCGAAGAAGCTGAATTACCTCGTGTTCGATTACCTCGCCGAGGTGACCATGTCGATCATGGCGCGGTCGCGCGCCGAAAATCCCGAGGAAGGCTACGCCACCGACTTCGTGACGGTGGTGATGAAGAACTCGCTGCAGGCCATCGCGAAGCAAGGCATCAAGGTGATTTCCAACGCGGGCGGAGTAAACCCCGAAGCCTGCGGCCGCGCGATTGAGCAGCTCATCCAGGATCTCGGCCTCGACCTGAAGGTGGCCACGGTAACCGGCGACGATATCGCCGCGCTGGTTCCTGCGCTGCGCGAACAGGGCACGAAGGAGATGTTCACCGGCGAAGATATGCCCGGACAGTTCATGAGCGTGAACGCTTATCTCGGCGCCTTCCCGATCGCGTCGGCGCTGGCGAAGGGCGCGGACATCGTCATCACGGGACGCTGCGTGGACAGCGCGGTCACGCTCGGCGCCTGCATCCACGAATTCGGCTGGACTGCGGACGACTACGACAAGCTCGCGGGCGGCAGCCTCGCGGGGCACATCATCGAATGCGGCGCCCAGGCCACCGGCGGCCTCTTTACGGACTGGGAATTGAGCGGCCGTTGGGAAGACATCGGCTATCCGATTGCCGAAGTGAGCGGCGACGGCTCGTTCGTCATCACCAAGCCCGACAAGACCGGCGGCCTCGTGAGCCGCCAGACCGTGGCCGAGCAACTGGTCTACGAAATCGGCGACCCGCAGGCCTATATCCTGCCCGATGTCGTCTGCGATTTCTCTCGGGTGGTCATCGAGGACATCGATACCGACCGCGCCCGCGTGACGGGGGCGCGCGGCTCGAAGCCCACGCCGCAGCTCAAGGTTTCGGCGACATGGAAAGACGGCTACCGCATCGGCGCCTATCTGACCATCCGCGGTATCGATGCCGCCGGCAAGGCGCGCAAGGTGGCCGAAGCCGTGCTCAAGCGCACGAGCGGCCTGTTGAAGCAGCTTGGCGCGCCGGACTTCACCGAGACCAGTGTCGAGATTCTCGGCGCCGAGGACGGCTACGGCCCCCACGCCCGCGGTGCCGCGCCGCGCGAAGTGGTGCTCAAGCTCGCGGCCAAGCATCCCGTACCCATGCTGCTCATGGCGCTGCTGCGCGAGCTGACCTCGTCCGGCACCTCGATGGCGCCCGGCATTTCGGCGCTGGGCGGCAACCGCCCCAAGCCAGCCCCCGTCGTGCGCCTGTTCTCCATGCTGGTGGACAAGACCGCCGTGACCGCACAAGTCCATATGGCCAATGAAAGCTGGGACGTGCCCTTCGGCGCGGGCGAGCCCTTCGATGCCGCGGCCATTACGCGGCTGGAGATACCGTCGGGCACGACAGGCGGCGAAACTGTCGACGTACCGCTGGTGCAGGTGGCCCACGGCCGCAGCGGCGACAAAGGCAACGACAGCAACATCGGCATCATCGCGCGAAAGCCGGAGCTGTATCCCGTCCTCCGCGAACAGCTGACGGCAGAGCGCGTGCACGACTACTTCAGCTACCTGATGACCGGCAGCGTCGATCGCTACGACCTGCCGGGCATCAGCGCCCTGAACTTCGTCCTGCACGATTCCCTCGGCGGCGGCGGGATGAACAGCCTCCGCAACGATCCCCAAGGCAAAGCCTACGCCCAAATCCTGCTCGACATGCCCATAAGCGTGCCGAAGGCGCTGTTGGACTAGCCGATCATCGTGCGGCTTGCCGCCTTGGACTGCGGCAGCGGGTTGCCGCTTTGCTCAGGAAGCGCGCTTCCGGCGCTTGCATGACGGCGTGGAGCCGGCGCGAGGGCGACGGGAGCTATCGCTCCCTACGAAAAGCGGGAGCTTGCTCCCGCACTCCAAGGCAGCAAGCTGCAAATAGACCAGACATCACTATGCCGGCACGGTAGGGCGAGCGTACGCGCGAGCCGCGCCCTACGCCACGGCACCGCCCGTGTCGAGCAGCCGCGCAGCGTTGTCTTTCAGCACGCCCTGGCGCACGGCGTCGTTGCCTTCGGTGGCGGCGAGCACACGGGCGAGCATGACGGCAATCGGGTAGAACGGCCAGTCGGAACCGAATAGGATACGGCTGGTGTCGTAGCGCTCGAGGATGTAGGTGATGTTCGGCACTGGCTGCCCGGACAGCCCCAGCCACACTTGCTCTGGGTGCTTCCGCGCCACTTCGAGCGTCTCGTCGATCATCCTCACCCCCGTGTGCAGGCACACGAGCTTGAGGTTCGGGAAGGCTTCGAGCGGGCGGTGCAGCCGGTGCGGTTCGGAATTCGCCCGCATGAACGACAGCTCGCTGCCGGTGTAACCAATATGCGAGAACACGAGCAGGTTGTGCGCGGCGCAGAACTCGAACATCGCCATGGCGTCGTCGTGGTCGGGCGGCACGAATTGAAAGACCGGGTGGTACTTGATGCCCCGGATGCCGTAGGCCTTGATCTGCTCCGAAAGCACGTCCTCGTGCTTCGCGCTCCAGCCCCGCGGATTCACACCGCCGAAGGGCACGAAGCGGGAATCGCGCTGGATGGCCGCAAGCGTATCGGCCGCGTGATGTGAACCGGTGGGAATCTCGATGGGCAGCAGACAGGCCTGCGACAAGTGCATCGCATTCAGCTCGGCAATCAGGTTCGCGGCCGTGTGGGTCTGGTTTCGCGAGGGCGTATGTACCAGAATCCCGGCCGCCTCGATCGTGATGTCCCGGCCTTCGGTGCCGCCGGGGTGATCGTGCTCGAAGAGTACGTCCTGGTCGCGATCGAAGTCGTAGAAATACTGCACCGGGCAGCGGCGGTCCATGTCGATGGTCGCGCCGATGCCGTGCCGCCAGCCGAAATGCGTGTGAATGTCCACCGCATCGGGCAGGCCGATATCTTTGCGCAGCAGCAGTTCGCCCTCGGCGCTGCGCGTGAACCAGGGCAGCTTGTCCATGTCGGCGAAGCTGCGCACCTGCAGGTCCTTGATGGCGTCGAGTTTCGCCTGGTCGGGACGGAATCCTGGCGCATCGAGCGGAGACACGCCGCCCATGGAAGGCGGCAACTCGTGTCCGCCGTATCGCTTGGCCAGGGCCCAGCCTCCGCCGCCGCCCAGCGCGGCCAGGGCCCCCAGCGTAAGCGCACGGCGGCGGGTGATCAGTTTCTTGCGCGGCTTCGACTCGAGTTCATTCGTATCGCTCATGGGCTTCAAATCTGCGAGTAGGCGGTCGGCACGAGGTTCAGGTTCGTGATATGCGAAATGATCTTGTCGTTCGCATACTCCGGCCTAGCGCTCAGTTCTTTCCAGTCCGGATCCTGCACGAAGGTTTTCCACGCGGCATTCTGCGCGTCGCGCGATTCGAAGCCGAGCATATAGGTCAGGTTCGGCAGCTTGTCCCCTACGATCGCCTCGCCGAAGAACACCGGCGTCATGCCGCACTTGTGGAAGATGGCGATTTCGGCCGAGTTGAACATCTCGATCTTGGTCTGGCCGGTCAGCACCGTGGGGCTTTCGTAAATGCGCAGTTGAAACACGCGGCCGGGCACATCGGTCGGACGCGCCATCTGCGGCATGCCGCTGAAGGCATATAGCAGCGACGATTCCATGCGCGCATAGGCCGGCGTCTTGGCCGGGGCATTCAGGAAGGCCGTGCCCTTCTCCATGAACTCTGCGTCGCCGCCGAGAATATGGAGCAATTGCGTCAGCGTATCGAGCGACTTGTGGCGGATGAGCACATAGACTGGGCTGATTTCGTCGGGATCGACAAACACGCCGACCGGGCCGAAGCCGTGGCGTTCGAGCGCGGGCAGGGCCGCCTCCGCCAGAAACGCATCGAGTCCGGCGCGCTGTTCTTCCGTATCCAGCAGATAGCGCTTGAGCTCGTAGTAATCGCGGCCGCCGCCTGCGGCATCGTCCTGTGCTGATGCCTCGATACCGCCCAGCATTGCCGCTGTCGTGCCTGTCATCGCCAAGAATGCTCTCCGGTCCATGCGTCTGTCCCTCCCGTGTTCTGGTGTCGCCCGTGTTTCGCGAAGCCACAACGGTACACCAACGGGACGCCGGATGCCTAGCCGCCGCCCGCCTCTGGAACTGGCCGCGCCGCGGCGCTATCGTGGTGGCTACCGGGCGCAATCACAGGAAAGGCAGCGCGATGGGTATACACCAACGATACGAACTGGCCAGCGAGCAATACGCCGAGTATGGGGTCGATACCGATGCGGCCATCGAAGCGCTGCGCGGCTACGCCATTTCGATTCACTGCTGGCAGGCGGACGACGTCGCGGGCTTCGAGCGGCCCGGCGCGGCGCTTTCCGGCGGCGGCATTCAGGCGACCGGCAACTATCCCGGCCGCGCCCGGACGATCGCCGAGGCGCGACAGGACTACGAGCGCGTGCTAACGCTGCTGCCGGGCACGCACCGCCTGAACCTGCACGCCAGTTACGGCGAATTCCCCGCGCCCGTCGAGCGCGACGCCATTGGACCGGAGCAGTTCGCGGGCTGGCTCGACTGGGCGCGCGGCCTGGGCGTCGCCCTCGATTTCAATTGCACCTGCTTCTCTCACCCGAAAGCGGAATCCGGCTTCACCCTCGCCAGCAAAGACCCCGCCATCCGGCAGTTCTGGATCGAGCATGTGAAGCGCTGCCGCGAGATCGCCGCCGCCTTCGGCGAGGCGCAGGGCTCGCTCTGCATCCATAACCTGTGGATTCCCGATGGCGCGAAGGACATCACGGTGGACCGATTCGGCCACCGGCATCACCTGCTCGAATCGCTCGACGCCTGCATGGCGATCAACTTTTCCCTATCGGCCATGAAAGACGCGGTCGAGAGCAAGCTCTTCGGCATCGGCGCGGAATGGTTCACCGCCGGTTCCCACGAATTCTATCTCGGCTACGCGCTCAGCCGCGGCGTCATGCTCTGCTTCGACATGGGCCACTTCCACCCCACCGAATCCGTGGCGGACAAGGTGTCCGCCTACCTGCAATTCGCCGACGAATTATTGCTGCACGTCAGCCGCCCGGTACGTTGGGACAGCGACCACGTGGTGATCCTCGACGACGCGACCCGCGACCTCGCCTTCGAAATCGTGCGCCGCCGCCACGACAAGACCATCCACATCGCGCTCGACTTCTTCGACGCCAGCATCAACCGTATCGGCGCCTACGTCACAGGCGTCCGCGCCACCCAGCAGGCCCTGCTGCAAGCGCTGCTCTCCCCCGAACGTCTCCTCCTCGAACTCGAAGAAGCCGGCCGGAACTTCGAGCGCCTCGCCCTCCTCGAAACCGCCAAGGCCCTCCCCAGGGGCGCCGTATGGGACGCCTTCTGCGAACAAGAAAACGTCCCCCCCGCCAGCGCCTGGGTTCAAGACGTGCAACACTACGAACGCGACGTGCTCGCGGGGCGGGGATAGGGGGTTGTCTTCAGAATTCCTCGAACCATTTCAGGGCGGCCGGAATCGCCCGGAGGGCCGAGGGGTCGTGTTCGTATGCGCCGACCGAAACCGCCTTCGCGTCGCTGCCGAGCCCCTGCATGGCGGCGGCCATACGGAGCGCCTCTTCCGGAAGCACATCCACGTCGGCATCGCCGTAGTAGAAACGCACGGGCGCGCGCAGTCTCGCCGGCGGCAGCGAGTTGTCCGTGAAGGCGCGGGTGAACCAATGCGGCGCGCCGCTCTCATAGGCGGCGAGAAACTCCGAGGTGAACAGGTCGCGCGGCGCGGCGGGCAGCCCCGCAGCCAGGTCTTCCCCGGTATGCCCGCCATCGAACAGCTGCGGCACGGTTTCGGCATAGGGAGCGCGGAGCAGGGTATCGAGCGGCTCGCCGTAGATCCGAGCGTAACTGTTCGCTGCATAGCCCAGATACACGCTGTGCGAGAAGGTCGCGCCGGTCAGCGCCTGGGGAAAGCTGATTTCGTTCATGAAGAAAGCGCCCGCGCAGGGGGCCGATGCCGTTACCTCGAAGCCCGTTTCGGGGTTGCGCTCCAGCGCCTGGTGCAGCGCCAGCGTGGCATGCCCCCCTTGCGAAAAGCCCACGAGAAACAGCTTTCCGGGCCAGGCCCCGCGCTCCTGCTCGACAAAGGCGCGCGCCGCTTTCAGCAGATCGCGACAGGTGGACACCGCCGTGGCGGTATGCAGGTAGGGATGCAGATCGCGGCTCTCGCCCAGGCCGATATAGTCCGGCGCGACCAGCACGTTACCCCGGCCGGCCACCGCCGCCGCGAGGAACAACCCTTCGCCCAGGCCCGGCTGCGAAGGCGCATGCGCCCGGCTCGTGCTGGTTCCATGCTGATAGCTGATGACGGCGTCCGGGATGCCCTGCGTGGGAAGCGCGAGCAGTCCGGAGGCAATGACGGACTCGCCGTCGTAGTTCGTCGTACGGTACCGCAGCAGGTACTTGGTGATGCCGTTATCGATTTCCCACGGATCCGGAAGAGCGGCCGCATTGATGACCTGCTGTACGGCAATGCGCGGGTATCTCCCCGTTCGTTCGACGGATACGAGCGATCCAGGCGCTTCCCCCTGTAGCGCATCCGGCAACGGAACCTGAAAGGTGCCCAGCGCGAGCCACGCGTAGCCCCCGATGGCAAGCGCCGCGCCAACGACGGACAGAATCATGGCGGCAAGAAGCCTGCTTCTCCGCATGTCGCGCTCTCCCAGTTCGTTTTCAATGCGGCCGATATGCTCCGGCACACGCAAGGCCGGAGCGCCCGGCAGACCGAACGCCACAGGGCGGCGCTCAAGCGGCCGGCATCCGCCGCGAACAGTCTAGCCGTTGGATGCACGAAAACGAAAAAGGGCTTACAGCAACTGTAAGCCCTTTGATATCAATTGGTAGCGGGGGCAGGATTCGAACCTGCGACCTTTGGGTTATGAGCCCAACGAGCTACCGGACTGCTCCACCCCGCGTCAAGTGAAGGCGTAGTGTATCAAACAAAAAGCGCATGGCGCAACATCGTATCCAAACAAAGACCCGCCGGGAGCTGGGCTCGGCGGGTCGGCTTCTGCAACTGCTTTGAATTCGGCGACTTACGATTCGGGCTTGCTACCCGAAGATGGCTTTGAAGGCCTTGGGATTATCGAGTAGATCCATTTCTCCGCTGAGGAAGGCGCGGAACTCCTGGTCGCTGATGTTCGGCTTCATGTCGAATCCGGCCAGTTCGAGTCCGCCCGGGGGCGCGGCGGGTTCTTCGTGGGCCGCCTCGGGCTGTTTGTCTTCCGCGGGCTCGGCCGGCGGCTGGTTCAGCAGGCGCTCGATGCGTTCTTCGATGAACACCCCGAGCACTTCCATCAGGTGCCGCTTCTTCTCTTCCGTGGTGCCATGCTGCATCAGGCCCTTGTCCAGCGGCAGGACGCGCCCGCCGAAGACGGCTACCATTTCGCTGCATTCGGGGCAGGGACCCACGATGATCGAGCCGGGAGGCGGGGTGACGATGCGCCCTTGCGCGTGGCAATGCGGGCATTTCACGTCAATCAGAGATAACATAATGCGAGTACCTCCTAACTGCTAACACGTCTCTAGCTTCCACCAAATCAATTATATCACGCACCCTCCTTTTCGGCAAACGGTCAAATTTCCGGCGGCATTCCCGGTTCCGCGTTGGAAACGCCCCTATGGATAGGGGATTTCATGCGCAGGGGCAAAAAAAAGCCCCCGGCTCTGAGCCGGGGGCAAGGGAAGAAACGCGGTTCGATTACAGCACTTCGACCACTTCGGGTTCGGGCAGCTTGCGCACCTCGTTCTTGGCGATCACGGCCTGCTCGAGGTCGTAAATCACATACTTGGTGCTGCCCTGGTCGCGGGCGTCGTCTTCCACGCAGGCTTCCATGGCTTCACGCCAGCCCTGCATATTTTCCGTGTTCCACAGCTTTTGCTCCTGCTCCGTCAAGGTATACCGCCAGATCTTTTTAGCCATGAACATTAGCTCCCCGGTAAGGTTTGGGATTGCCAGATCCCGGACTCCACAACAGAAGCCGCTCCGCAGCAAGTCGGCTCCATGCCAGAACAATTCGAGATTGTACCACGATACCCGTATTTCGTCAACATTCGAACAGTTTCACTGCTAAGATTCTCTGCAACAATCACTTACGATGGATAGCGATACGCTCCCGACGTGTAGGATAACGATTCGGGAACCGCCGGGGCTGACACGGGAATCAGTAAGCTCGCTCCAGATTGGAGCGGTAGGCCGTCAGAAAGGCGGCCCAAAGATCACCTTGACCGGCATCAGCCGGAATTGAGGCGAGCGGTTCGAGCTCGACGACCACAGAATCCTCGGCGAAGGTGTCGCCTGAAGATGATTGAGATTTGTCGGTAATTATCCTCTTGGATTTGTTTTTAATTCCTTGTTTCGGGCTGTCCGTAGAATTCACCTCAAGATAACCCTCGACATAAAATCCGGTGGACTCGAGAAAGTAGTCGAACACAGGGGTGGTTGCGATTACAAAGGGATCGTCGATGTCGAGCGTGGCCCGGGCAATTTCGCCCTGTATCTGGAATAGTTGCCGCTTGGCGCGATTCAGGTTTTCAAGGATGTGGGGCTCGTTTTGCGGGGCCAGCTTGGTGAAATCGTGGGCGATAATTTCGGCCATGCGCGAGAGGTTGTTGAGACTGAGCCAGGCGTAGGCCGTCTCTCCCCCATCCGAGGCCTCCAATCGCGAGATGGCCGGGCCGGACTCGTCGAGGGGTCTCGAAGCGTCCACCTCGATCACACGGATATTCCGGGCGCGCGCCAGCGGAAACAGCGGATCGGCTGGCCAGAAATCGCGCATGGTAAGCACGCAGTCCCCCACGCCGTGCTCCCCATAGAAGGCTTCCGCGGCGGGCTGCAGGCGGTCGAGCCGGGGAAACGCGCATGGGATGGGCCGCACCGTGATAGCGGTGCCCTCGGCCAAGGTCTGCCCGAGCGCCGCAACGGCGAACAGGACGGCATCTGCAGTAATGGTTTCCGGCGCGCTCGGTGCGGCTTCGATCCGTTCGATGGATTGCGCTTGCATGGGCGGCAGCGCCGACTCGGGGGTGATTCGTTCGACAGCCCCCAGGCAGGCGATCGCGAAGCCGACCAGCCCGATCATGCGGCATCCCTCAGGGCGGGCACGGCGGCACGCAGAACGAGCGAGACGAGGAAACAGACGGCGGCAACCATGATGATGGCGCCGCCGGAGGGCACGGGCAGGTTGAACTGCAAGGGCACGAGGATGCCGACGAGGCAGCTGATGGTGGCGATGATGCAGCTATAGGCGACGAAGCTGCGGAGGTCTCGGGCGATGTTGCGCGCGGCGGCGGCGGGAATCAGCAACAGCGCCTCGACGAGGATGGCGCCCACGATTTTGACGGAAGCGACGGTGAGCAGGGTGATGAGCAGGATGAAGAGGTAATCCTGCCAGCGGACGCGGATGCCGCGCACGCGCGCAAGGGCCGGATTGAAGGTGGACAATAGCATGCGGTTGAAGTTCACCAAGCCGACGATTAGCGTGACGAGCGTCATACCCCAGAGGATGTTCAGGTCGGTGTCGTTCACGGTGAGTATCGAGCCGAACATGATCGTGTCGAGCACGTGGACATTGATGCGGGCCGTGACGAAAAGCAACAGGCTCGCACCGATGGCCAGCGAGATGGCGAGGAAGACGCCGATGATGGTGTCGGAGGAAATGCGGGTGTGATTCCGCGCGAAGTTCATGGCGAGCGCGAAGAGAATGCAGAAGGCGAAGAGCGACACGAAGGGCTGGGTGTAGGGTTCTCCCGCGAGGATGCCGACCGCGACGCCGGTGAGCGCCGCGTGGCCGATGGCCTGCGAGAAGAAGGCCAGGCGCTTGGCGACGACCATGGTGCCCACTGCGCCCAGCAGCGGGCCGATGACCAGTCCGCTGAGCAGGGCATTGACCACGAAGGCGTATTGAAAGGTGCTGGGCAGCCAGCCGCTGTCGGCGCCGGAGGCGGCCCAGGCGCGCAGCATTTCGTGCAGCGCGTTCATGGTGCGTAGGCCTCGAGTACGCGCTCGGGCGACAGCAGCTCCGCGGGATCCCCGGAGAAGCGCAGCGTGCGATTGACGCAGGTGACGGCGTCGGCCATCTCGCGCACGAGCTTCAGGTCGTGGTGCACCCAGAGTATCGTCATTCCGGTATCGGCGAGCTGCCGGACGCGCTCCTGAATCAGCTCGGCGCCCTGCCGGTCGAGGCTGGACAGGGGTTCATCGAGAATGAGCAGGCCGGGCATGGGAATGAGGGCCTGCGCGAAGAGCAGCCGCTGGCGCTCGCCGCCGGACAGCTGCCCCACCATGCGGTTTACCTTGCCGGCCAGACCGAGCGCCTGCATGCACTCGTCGAATTCCGCGCGCAGCCTCCGCGCCATGCCGAGAAAGGCCGGGCGGCGCTGGCAAGACAGCGCGATGAAGTCGCGCAGCGTGAGCGGCAGGAGGTCCTCCACGTCGATGCGCTGCGGCACATAGCCGATGCCCCGGCGCGCGCCCCAGCGGATCTTCACCACGCCCTCGTGGGGCATCTGGCCGAGGATGGTGCGGAGCAGCGAGGTCTTGCCGGCGCCGTTAGGCCCGATGAGGCAGTGGATGGTGCCCGGCTCCACGCGGAAGGAGACCTTGTGCAGGATGGAGGTATTGCCGAGATCCAGCGACACGTGCTTGAGTTCGAGCGCCGGCCCGAGCGCGGCTGCACCCTCTTTGGGCGCGGACTCGGCTTCACGCGTGCGTACGGCCATGCGCGGCTACTTTTTTTCTTCGACGTTGATGTCGAGCAGGGCGCTCGACAGGGCCTCGAGGTTCGCGCGGATGCCCTGCTCGAATGCCTCGGGCGTATATTCGCTGGCGGTAAGGTGCGACAAGTGGCGCACCTTCACCCCGGTCTCCCGCTCGATGGTCTCGACGAAGTCGTCGGGGAAGTCCTGCTCGGAGAACAGCACCTGCACATGGGCATTCTTGATCTGCTCGATGGTCTCGCTCATCTGGCTGGCGGTGGGCTTGGCGCCGTGGTTGGGCTCGATGACCGCCGCAACGGTGAGGCCGAATTCATGCAGCAGGTAGTCGTAGCCGCCGTGCACGGTGGCGCAGCGGAAATCGAGCTCGTCGAGCCCCTCGAGCCGCGCCATGTATTCGGCCTTGATGCGGCGCAGCTTTGCCGTGTATTTGCGGGCGTTCTCGCGGTAGGTGGCGGCGTTGTCGGGATCGAGCTGACCGAGTTCCTCGGCGATGTTGTAAATCTGCGGCACCGAGGACGAGATGCTGATAAAGGTATGCGGATTCAGCACCTCCTTGCCGTCATTGCGCCCGGCCACGGGAAACAGCGCCACGCCCTTGTTGGCGTAGATGAGGTGAATCTTGTCGCGCATCTGGGCGGCGTCGAGAATCTCGAAGGCCCACTCGTCGTGCCCGATACCGTTGACCACCAGCACATCGAGCGTCATCGCGTTTTCGATGTCGGCGGCCTGCGGCTGATAGCCGTGGATGTTGTACGCCGTACCGATGAGCGGCACCACTTCGGCCAGGTCGCCCACGATGTTCGCCGTGAAGCTAAAATAAGGCACGAGGGTGACGCCGATGCGCAGCTTCTTGTGGGCCGAGGCGTCCTCCGCGCGGGCGGCGGCGGTCAGCAGCAGCGCCAGCGCGGCGGCGAATCGAAGCGCGATCTTCATGGCTTGCCCCCGGGGTGCCGGGCCTCGAGCAGGCGCGTGCGCAGGGCCAGCAGGTGCTCGAGGTTGCGCTGCCAATACGCGCCGAAGCTGTTTGCTGTGCCGTCGACCATCGCGATGGGGTCGAGCTGAATCAGTTCGGCGCCGCAAGCCTCGCGGACCGCCTTGGCGGCCGCGTCGTCCACGGGGCGGGTGGTCGTGACGATATCGATGGCATGTGTGTCGGCGAGGGCCTTGAGGCCGGCCGGGTTGTCGAAGAGCGCCTCCGCGTCGGCCGGGGGCGGCAGCGGGGTGAGGCCGACTTCCTCGAGCAGGTATTCGTAGCCGCCCTCGAGCGAGAGCACGTAGAGTTCCTCGCCCGACCAATGCGCCACGCTCTGCACGAGCTTGCGCTTGGCCTCGCTCAGGGTGGCGGTGTAGGCGCTCACGTTGCGGCGGATGTCGAGGTTGTTGGCGGGGTCCATGCGCGCGAGGGCATTGGACATGGTGAACATCTGCTGGGCCGCGCTGGTGAGCGCCAGAAACGGCCGCGGCGTCACGCGCCCTTCGGGCACGTCGAAGGCATGCACCAGCGGCGCGGCACCCAGGTCGGCGTAGATGAGCGGCACTTGATACATCATGTCGGCCTTCGTGAGCAGAGCGTCGATGTATTCATCGTCGGGATGTTCGCACACGACGAACAGGTCCACGGCGCGCAGCTTGTCCAGCGTGGCCTGCCAGGCCGCGTCGTCTTTGGGTTCGAGGTCGGCGCGCGAGAAGGAGAGGATTTCCGAGCGCTCGAACACGATATTGTGTAGCCACGATTCGTAGACCGGCAGCGTGACGCCGACACGCAGCGGACGGGCGATGTACATGGAGATGCCGAAGCGGTAGGGCGAATCGCCGTGGAGGAAGCCGTGCGCCTCGGCCGGGCGCGCGGGGACCAGCAGCATCGAAACGAACGCGGCCAGCAGGCTCGCGGAATAGAGGTACTTCTTCACTGGGCGGATCCTTTCAGGCGGCGGGTCTCGTCGCTGCCGGAATACGGCATGACTTCTTTCCAGCCGGCGCGGATGAGATGCTGATCGATGTAGAGGCCGGGCGGTCCGACGGCCGGTCCCGGATGGTACCAAATGCGGACCTGCGGCTTCAGGGGAGCGACCGGCGCGCCTGCGGCCGGCGCGGCTTTCGGGTCCGCCGTGGGAATGTTGGGCGCGGGCATGCCCGGCATGGCGCCGAGTGCCGGATCGGCCGATGGCTGCGGGGCGACCAGCGGCCCCGCCAGTGGATCGCCCCCGGCGGGGTTCTGTCCGCGCTGCTGCAGAAACAGGTTGCCCCCCGGCCCGACCATGTTGTGCTTGTGGGTCATCCAGAGGATGAACGAGCCGGTGATGCTGTAGTCGTCGGAGAGGGCGTAGTAGGCGACGGTGTGCTGCAGCTCGACATCGGGTACATCCTGCTTCCACTGCAGGGCGCCGCGCTGCTTCCAGGACATGTCCTGCGCGAAGGGCGGGATGTAGAGCGAACGCAGTTTCTCTACCGGCGGCCACGTGAGGGTGTCCGCGTGGTAGAGATCGATTTCGAGCGAGGCCGCGAGAAGGTCGTTGTAGAGGCCCTGCTCCACGGTGTTCAGGCCGGAATAGGCGGAAATCTGGTACTCGGCGAGTTCCTGCACGGGCGGGGACTGGTGCCGCAGGGCGATGAGGCCGAGCGCCACGAGCAGCACCACGCCGGAGGCCAGCAGCACATAGAGCGCCTCGCGTCCGGCGCCGGCAGGCCGTACGATTTCGTCGTAAGGTGCAGCACCGGCGGCGGCCTGACTCACGGCGCGGCCTTCCCGGCGACTGCGGCGCGCGGCTCGTCGTTCAGCAGCCAGGCCCAATCGGGATCGCTCTCCGGCGCGTCATAGGTCAGCACGGCCACCGCTTCACCCTGATCCAGCGCGGCGCGAATGCGGGCGAGGGTCTTGCCTCGGAGATCCTTGGCAACAGCGCTGTCGGCACCCAGCGCCACGCCGCTTTCCAGCAGCACGAGGGTCTTGCCTTCCCAGGCGTCGGGCGTGCGTTGCGCGAGGAATTCCTGCGCCACGATCACCTGCGCCGCGGCGATGGCGTCGCGCTCGTCCACGGTCCACTGCGCGGGGTCTCCCCCATGCGCGTTCACGAGCAGCAGGGTTGCAGCGGCCGGAGCCTTGGCTTCCGGCAGCGGGCCGTCTTTGGAAACACGATGCGCGGCGCCGGCGTCGAGCACCACTTCGTAGGGCACGTCGGGCGGCGGCACCTCGAACACGCCCTCGGCGGGCACGGTGAATTTGCCCAGGGATGCGCCGTTGTCGAGCGACAGGAATTCGATGGGCAGGCCCTCGCCGGTCGAGCCGTCGGAGAAGCCGACCTCGACGCGCACTTGGCCCGCATCGGTGAGCGAGACCATCAGAAAGGGCGTATGGGCCAGGGCCGGAAAAGCAGCGCAGAACAGCGCTACCGCCGCGAGTACAACCCAGACGCGGCGGGGAGAAAACCTGAAGTGTAGTCGACCCGGAAACATGGGGCGGCATGATACAACATGAACCGCGCGCGGGAAAAGAAAGGCGGAGGGGAATTCGGACAGGATTTACAGGATTCACAGGATGGAAGAAGGGAAAAAGGCCAGTGTGACCCTGGCCATTCCCCCAATCCTGTTAATCCTGTAAATTCTGTCGAAAAAATCTTCGTCTTGGACTTCAGGCGCCGGGGCAGAAGCCGTCGCCTTCGCCGGCTTCGCAGGGGTGGTAGGTGCCGAGGTTGAAGAGCTGGACGCCGCGGAGCAGCTCGGACAGCGAGACCGCGCAATCGCGGGGGGCGTAGTCGGAGCTGTGCTGGGCGCAGCCGAAGCAGCTGCCGCCGTAGGGGGCGTAACCGTCTTCGGAGTCGGCATCGCACTGGAAGGTCAGCGCGTTGAAGAACTGGACGATGCGCAGCAATTCCGTCAGGCTGATTTCGCGGTCGCGATTGGCGTCGGCGGAATGCGCGAGGATGGGCATAAGCTCGACATCGGTGCGGATGGCGTTTCCGGTGCCGACGGCGACATTCTCTACGCGGGTGTCTTCGTAGCCCGGCGCGGAAATCGTATAGCTGTACGTGCCCGGCAGCAGCATGCGGTGGTAGTCCCCCACGTCGGGATCGGTGAAGACGGGCTGGGTGTTCGCATCGACGACAATTTTCGCGTAGACCGGATCGCCCGAGACGGCATCGGTCACCACGCCGCGCACGCCGAGGTGCACGGCCTCCATGTATTGCAGCATGGATTCGCGGTTGTTTTCCCAATAGGTGGCCAGCGTGCTCTGCGAGGGCTTCTTGATGTTGCTGAGTTCCAGCGTCACCTCGTTGCAGCCCATGTAGCGGTAGTGCCAGTCCTGCATGCCGCCGTAGACCGTATACCACGCGGCGCCGTTGGTGATGCCGTCGTCGAAGGACGGGCTGGCGTACATGGGCGGATTGTTCGAGGCGTAGCGCAGGGAGATATCGACGAAGAGGGCGTCGTCGGCGCTGCTGGTGTAGGCGCTGGCGGGCTCGTCGAAGGGATAGTTCACCACCAGCGAGCCCGTGTGGATATTGGCCGACGAGACGAAGCTGTGGGCGGCGGTCCATGCCATGACCAGCCGGGTTTCGGTCTGGCGGCCAGCGTCGTTCAGGGGCACGCCGTCGTAGATGGTGCCTCGCGCCGCGGGGTCAAGCACATAGCTGGGGAAATTGCGGTTGAGGTCGTAGCCATTGAAATTGCCGCGCGAACCGGCATTGTGCCCGTCGGGATTCATCAGAGGCAGAATCCAGATGTCCGTCGTGTCAATCAGGTTCGTCAGCCGCGCGCCCATCACCGATTCCTGGCCATAGCTGTTCAGCAGCAGGTCAATGAGGTACAGGCACATTTCCATGCCGACCGGCTCGTCGCCGTGCATGCTGGATACGTACTTGAACTCGGGCTCGTCTTCCTCGGTGTCGGGGTTGTCGGTGATGTGCATGGCCCACAGCGCACGGCCCTGGATCGAGTTGCCGACGTTCACCAGCCGCGCGATGCCGGGAAACGCGTTGGCGTAATTCTGCAGGCGCGTCGTCATGTCGGCGTGGCTGTGGTACTGGCCGAGCTCGGCGGCCTTGTCGAACTTGGGCGGATTGGGCTCCTGCCCCACCACCAGATAGGTGATGCCCAGGGCGTCGAGCTCGCGGCGATCCTCGGCGGAGGCGTGTACCCGCAGGTACGGCGGATGCTCGGCATCGACCACGAAGTCGCTTTCTTGCAGGATGGCCTTGACCCGGTCGGTAACGGGCTGAATTTCGAGCACATCGCGGCGGGGCCAGTCGGCGAGGTCGTCCGCTTGGACGGCGGAAACCCCGAACAGGGCAAGCAGCAACAGGGCGGCGCGCGCGATCATGGGCTATTCAGCCTTGACCATGTCGAGGCAGAATCCGTCTTCGCCCTCGCCGCAGAAGGTGTAGCCCGTCGAGGCGTAGTATTGAATGAGGCGCAACAGCTCCGAGAGCGAGATAACGTAGTCGACCTCGATGAAGTCGGAATTGTGGGGCAGGCATTCGCCGTCGATTTCGCCTTCGGGCGGACCCGGCAGGTAACCGTCTTCGCTCTTTGATGCGTCGCAGTGGTAGGCGCTGGCGTTGTAGAACTGGATGACGCGCAAGGCTTCCGACAAGCTGATGGTGTTGTTCTTGTCCGCATCCGCGGAATGGAAGTCCGTACCGACGATTTGCGGAACGAACTCGGCGAAGGTAAGCGCCTTGCTGACGTCTTCGCCGCTCGAACTGTCGGCGATGCGATTGGACTCGAAGCAGCTGCCGACGATGTTGTAGTCGCGCGCGCCGCGCACCAGCACGCCCTCGACCAGGCCCGTCAGGGCATCGAAGACTGGCGAGCCGGAGTTGCCGCCGTAGGTATCGAGGTTCGCGGTGAAGTACCCCGCGTTCGTATTGTCGTGCACCACGGTGGTGGGACCAAAGGCGATCTTCATGGGCAGGCCGGAGGGATGCCCGATGACGCCCACGGCGGCGCCTTCCGCGACAACGCCAGAGCGGCGGATGGGCAGCGGCCGCACCTCGGGCGCGGTGATGGTCTGCGTAAGCTGCACCACGGCGTAGTCGAGATCGCCCACCTGCTGGCGGCCGAGCACTTGGAGACCTTCATAGACCTGATCGCCCCGGAACGTGGTGACCGGGGTATCGGCGTCGAGCATCTGGAAACCGAAGACGAAGCGCATGCCGGGGAGCGAACCGGAATTCACGCAGTGCCCGGCGGTCGCGATGACATCCACCCCGGCCGCGAAGCCCGAGCAGAACGCCGAGGTCGGCTGGCTCGCGAAGGGTTCGCCGTCGCAGGGCTGCCGCCCCCCCACGTTGAACCCGCTAGTGATCATGGTATAGGTATCCGACTCGGCGTCGTAGATGAGCTTGCTGGCGCTGACCAGGGCACACGTCGAGGCGGCCCACTGGCGCCGCTGCGCGCTGGTTTCCTGATAGACATCAATGCGGTCGTCGGTGCCGTAGATGACCTTGCCGCCAACCAATTGCTGCGCTGCCGCGGGCATGGAACACGCGCCGGCCGCGAACAATGCTGCACACAGCCCGCGCGAAATATTCAGCTTCATTCGTACTGCCTCGTGATTGCCTGCCTACCCCGGCCCTTACCGATATATTGCCACAAACCGGGCCAGATTGCAGCCGGACAGCTTCCGGCCGCGCGTCAGAACAACAGCTGCTGGGTGTCGTCGTCGTCCTTGACCGACTTGGCAGCCTTCTTTGCGGCGGCCTTGGCCGGCGCCGTCTTGGTGGAATCGGCCTTCGCTTTTTTCTTGACCGGGGCGCTGGCGGGTGCCGGGGTCTTGCGGCCGCGCTTGGGCACCTCGATTTCCCGGGCGGGCACGGCCGTGCCAGGCATCGGCAAATCGGCCGGATTCTCGCCGCGCGCGATGGCTTCGATGTCCTCGTGCAGCAGCTTCTCGGTCGTGCGCCAGGCCTTGCCCACCTTGAATCCGCGGATGCGGCGGTCGCGGAACATCTCGCGCACCGTAATGGCCTTCACCTGCAGAATCTCTGCCACATGCTCCACCGTCAATATCTTTTCCATCGGCCGCCCCCTCTCCACTGGGTTCTCGATAAAGAACGGATATTTACACAAACCATCAAATTCCGTCAAACATGCACCGCCGTATCGTTGGCCGGGGTCATGGCGGGGCGACGGTAGCCCCAGGTATCGATAGCGAGACCGCAGGCCTGCTCGATGCGCTCGATGGTGTTCAAATCCATCGTGAAGGTGTTCTTCTCGTAGCCAGCCTGCGACTGGAGGTAGGGGACGATCTTGTCCTCGGCGGCGTCCCACCCCGGCAGGTTCAGCTGTTCGTAGATGTTCTTCATGCCTTGGCGCTCATCGGCGACAAAGTCTTCATAGGCCACCTCGACAAGGTTGCCCTTCGGAATCAGGTCGCGATCGCGCAGGTAGCGTTCGGTCAACTGGCGATGGAAGTCGAGCACGTTCGTCTCGATTTCCGCGGTGCTCACCTGCTGAAAGCCGATGGAGTCGAACGACGTACGGTGCAGGTGCACCGTGCTCTTGAACACGCGGAAGGGATCGCGGTGGATGTGGACGAACTTGGCGTCGGGAAACAGCTTGAGCAACTCGGGGATGCGGCCGGTGTTGACCGGATTCTTGAGCACCAGGCGCTTGCCGCCGCACATGATGGTGGCCTTCTTCAGCAGCGTGAGATAGGCCTCTTCCCACTCGGCGATATCCTGCGGCGTCAGGCCCTCGAAGAGCACGTACTTCTTGAACAACTCGGGCATGCGGCGGGGGAAATAGAGACCGACGTAGAACGAGTGGGGCGTGACGTTGCAAAGGCCGAATTCTTCTTCCTGGGGCAAATCGGGCGAGAGGGCCATGTTGTCCATCGGCCGGGTGGCGGGCATCGCCTGCGCGATGGCATGGCGCAATGTATGCTGGCCCAGGAAAAAGATGTCGGGCGCGACCGTCTGGAAGGTAGAGACGAATCCCAGCGCGGGGTCGTGGCTGAAAAGGTTGTGCAGGTGCGTGGTGCCGGTGCGCCAGTGCCCCAGCACGAACAGCGGCGGATGCGTTATCTCGGTCTGCCGGATCGTGCGGCCGTAGAGGGCGCGTTCCAGCCAGCGCATGGGCGCCCACAAGGGACTCGTCAGGTTGATGAGCCAGACGCGCGCATTGTATTTCGGATCGACACCGCCGCTGTCGCGATAGAGTCGTCGCCAATGGCCATAGGCATTCATCGCGAGCGGATGAAATATGCTATCGGCGTTGAGGCTATCGGATCCCACGGGTATATCGACTCCTGAATAGACCGTTCATCATAGCTTTCGTTCGCGACACGGAACAAGGACACCCAGGCCCCCGATGTCTCAAGTCCGAACCGGCAAGCCCTAGGGGCGCTCGCCCTGACTGAGCCGCAGGCCGATCTCGTCGATGATGGGCAGGATATCGGCCACGCCGTCGGCGACGTAGTGCGCGCCTGCCTCGAAGAGTTTTGCCTCGGCCTTGCGGATGAGCACCTCGAGTTCGGCGGCAGGCAGGGCTTCCGCTTCCTCCTGCGAAAGGCCAACCTCATTGCCAGTCTTCGTGATGCCGATGGTCCACATGCCCGCGTTGAGGCCTTCCTGGATATCGGTGACGGTATCGCCGATTTTCACGATGGACTCGAAGGGGAAGACATTCAGTTCCAGGGCGCAGCGCACGGCCATCCAGGGCGCCGGACGTCCGGCGGGCACCATGCTGCCGGCAATGCTGATGTCGGGCGCATAACCGGCGGCCTTGGCGCCCTCCATGCAGATGTGCATCATCTCTTCGTTATATCCGGTGGTGCCGCCGAGCTTGATGCCCCGGGCGCGCAGTTCCTCCCCCACTTCGGCCACGCCGGGAATCAGCTTGGCGTAGGGCGGCAGCGCCTCGATCTGCATCGGGATGAATTCCTGGAAAAGCGCCTCGATGTCGTCCTTTGTATGGGCGGCACCATGCTTATCCTGCCAGAGCTTGGCCAGGGCGGGCTCGCTGAGCATGGTGGCAATGTGGTCGCGCTTGTGCATGCCCATGGGGCCGCGCGCCTGCGCGATGGTGGCCTCGACGCCGTGACGGCGGAATAATTCGACGAACGCACCAGCCGGCGCCATGCAGCCGTAGTCCACCGTGGTGCCGGCCCAGTCGAACACGGCCAGCTTTACGGGGCCGCAGTAGCTGCGCTTGAACATGAATTCCATGTGATGCTCTCCTGATTGCCTAGGCGTGGAGTTGAAGGCCCATGGCGTCGATGGTCTCGCGGATGGCAGCGAGCAGGTCGCGCACGTCGGACTCGAAAATGCGGCCGATGTTGCCGATGCGGAAGCAGTCGGCGTTGCTGACTTTGCCCGGATAGATGGTAAAGCCACGCTCGTTGAGCCGGGTGTAGAAATCCTCGAAGTCCCACTTGGGATCGTCGGGATAGAGGAACGAGGTGATGATATAGCCCTGCAATTCAGCGGGCAGGTATTCGCGGAAGCCCATCGCCCGCATGCCGGCCACGAGGGTGTCGTAGTTGTTGCGGTAGCGCGCGCCGCGGCCGGGCACGCCGCCCTCCTGCTCGAGTTCCAACAGTGCCTGATGAAACGCGAGCAGCACATGCGTGGGCGGCGTGAAGCGGAACTGGCCGTTCTTCTCGAGGCCGCGCAGCTGCGCGAGGATATCCAGGCTGACGCTGCGGGCCCAGCCGTCGGTGGCCTCGATGGCGGCCCGGCGGGCGATGATGAAGCCGAAGCCGGGCACGCCCTCGATGCACTTGTTCGCGGAGGACACGAGGTAGTCGATGCGGGCGCCCTCGATATCTATCGGGACCGCGCCGAAACTACTCATGGCATCGACAAAGAACTGCGCACCGGCGGCGTGCGCCTGCGCGCCGATCTCGCCGATGGGGTTGATGATGCCGGTGGTCGTCTCGCAATGCACCGTGGCGACATCGGTGATGCCGGGATGTTCGTGCAGCGCCTTCTTGACCGCAGCGGGGTCGACCGGCTGATGTTCGGGGCAGCGCACTTCGACCGTGGCGATACCGAGCACCTTGCACAGGTGCAACATTCGATCGCCGTAGGCGCCGTTCACTGCAATCAGCACCTTGCCTCCGGGGCGCACTGTGCTGGCGAACACCGCCTCGACGCTGAAGGTGCCGCTGCCCTGCAGGATGATGGCGTCGTAGCCCTTATCTTTCACGCCCCCCGCCGCGAGCAGGCCGTTGCGGATGGCGCGGACGGTCTCGATGAACTCGAAATCCCGCGAACCGAGGTCGCGCAGCATGGCCTGTTTCACCGTGCGGCTGGTGGTCAGCGGGCCGGGGGTAAAAAGAATCTGATCTTTCCATCCGGGTATGGACGGCATAGGAAGCTTCCTTGTCGGGGTTGGGGTGCGCGGCGGCGGATACCTTAGCAAGCGGCGGCCTGCATGCGCCACATCCGCTTGCGGAATCCCCTTTAACCCGGCGGCTGTAGGTGTGTAAACTATTGGGCCTGCTAAACCTTCGAAGGAGAAGCTGTTGAAACGCCTGACTTCGCTGCTCGCGCCGGCGCTCGTTCTCGCCCTGGCCGGCTGCACCACCACCAAAGTCCCTTTCACCGACGTAACCGTGCCGGTGCCGCGGATGCCGTTTAAGTGGTGGCAGGAAGACGACTTGAGCCAGCAACTACGCTCTGAGGCTTTCCGGCGCCTGATTCAGACCCTGACTTGGGAATACCCCTATACCGAGCACAAGGGCATCCAGTGGCAGGCGCTGGAGGCGCGCTTTCTGCCCCGGATTCAGGCGGCGGACGCAACGGACGACAATGCCGAATACTATTTCGCCCTGCGTGACTTTGCGGAAACCCTGCGCGACGGCAACGTAAGCCTGTCGGAGAAGCCCGAATTCCTCGCGACCAAGTTCGGCGGTGGCTACGGCATGACGCTGGGGCAACTGGACGACGGCCGCGTGATGGTGCGGGGTATCCGCGCGGGCTTTCCCGCGCAGCTGGCGGGCATCACCGCGATGAGCGAAATTCTGACCTGGAATGGCGAGCCCATTGGTACGGCGGTGCTGGAGGCGCCGATGCTTTGGGGCGGCCAGCCGCCGACGACGGCCGAACGCGCCATGCTGCAGCGCCTCGAGGGGATTACGCGCGTGCCGGTGGGCACAGCGGCAACCGTGGAGTACCGCGCTGCGGGGTCGATGGCACGCCATACGGTGAACCTGACCGCGATGGCGGAGCCTTGGAGCGCGCTGAAGAAGGAATCCGTCATCGATTCCGTGACCACGGAAACCCAATCGCCGGTGAGGTCGGAATTTCTCGACGGGAATATCGGCTATATCGAAATCCGGTTCTTCAGCCCGTCGGTTTCCACCCCGTTTCCGGAGCGGGCGTTCCGCAACGCGCTGCGGGAATTCAATGAAAAGCGCGTGAAGGGACTCATCATCGATCTCCGCCATAACTCCGGCGGACTCGAGGATACGGCCACACGCATGCTGGGCCATTTCGTGACACAGCCGGAAATGTTCCGCACCTTGTCGCAGTACCGTCCGGACACGGGATTGTGGGAAGACGTGCCGAGCGTCGCGCTTTCGATCCAGACGGCCGAGCCTTATGTGTACTGTCCGGTGATTGTGCTGGTGCACGGCCAGACTTCACGCACGGCAGAGACCTTTGCCTGGGGCTTGCGGCGATACGCCCGCGCACGGTTGGTGGGTACTTCGTCCACCCGGGGCGCCGCGCCATCCACGGAGCAAGAGGTCGTGCTTCCCGGGGACATCAGTTTCTTCTACCCCACGTCCCGGTGGCTGGGCCCCGAGGGCAATATCCGAATCGAGACGGACGCCTATGGCGGCGGCGGACTCGAGCCGGACGTGCGCGTGCCGATGAACGAAGCGAACTTCAAGGCGAAGTATTTGGACGAACGGGACATCAGCCTCGGCCAAGCCATCAAGATGCTGAACGAGGAGTAGCCGTCCGCGCCTAGGTGCCGCGCCGGATCATCCGCATGGCTTCGCCGATAATCACCATCAGCCTGTTTTCGGCAGGGGTGCGCGCCGGATTCTTGGCCAGGCGTCCATGGCAGGCAATCAGGGCGTCGGCCTCGTCTTGCGTAAGTTCGTGCACCAGCCTGCGTTGAATCTTATCGACGGCGCCACGGAGCACAAACTGGCGCCGGGCAGAAACGGCGGGATTGGGCGCGTCCGGATGCATGCTGCCGGTGGCCTCGATGGCCAGACTGAACCGCGCGACGATGGCATCGCGCTCTTGCTGGTTGAATTCTTCCGATGCAGCGGCGGCGGCCGAGAGGCGTTGCAATTGCTCGACGCTGAGGCGTGCCAAGCGATCAAGCGGCGTACTGAGTACGCGTATCAACCCCTTGCCCGAGAAACCATCGTTATTCTCCGACGCAGCCGGGGCGGCAGCCTGCGCCGCCTCGGTCGTGATGGAGACCTCAGCGCGCCGTATCATGGTGTCCAGCGAGACCCCTTCCGCCTCGGTCAAGGTTGCGAGTTCGCGCTCGATGTTCTCCGTCTCCATCTTGACACGCTCGTACTCGCGCTTTAAGGCGTCGTAGCTCGCTTCGAGATTGTTGAGCGTGGCGTCCCATTTCGCCTGCTTATCGCGCTCCGCCGCCCTGCGGCTGTCGGCCTTCGCCAGCAATTCCCGGGTCTGTTCAATTTTGGTATGCAGCTCTTCGCGGCGCTCTTTCAGACGCGTGAGCATCAGCTCAAGCTCAATCTGTTTATCCGTCATGGTCCAATCCCGGGCCTCTTCCGCGTCCCATGATAGCACCCTTGGCAGCCCAAAAGCCGCATCATGCGCAATTCCATCAATACCGTACTTCGAAGGAAGCGTACGGAGGACCGTCGTGCGGGGAAAGCGACTGGCAGTCGGTGACACTCGCGGAGGCGGGACCGTGCCGCAGCCATTCGGCCATGGCGGCGATTGCTGCGGCGCCCCCTTCGCACTCCGTCTCTACGGCCCCGTCGGGCAGGTTCTTGACCCAGCCCGTGAGCCCGAGGGATTGCGCTTTACGCATCGTCGCGATGCGGAAGCCGACCCCCTGCACCCTCCCGCGGACAATGACATGCAGCCGCTGCGACATCAACCTTTGCGGAACGCGAGCAGCCGCTGGCGGAACCCGGGATCGGAGAGGGCGATGGCCGAGGTGCAGGCTTCGACGGCCAGCGAGATGTCGCCCGATTCGAGCGCCGACTGTACAAGGTTCATGAGGCGGCGGTCGCCGACTTCGACCATGGCGCGCAGGGCGCTGATCTTTGCAGGCATGCTGTCTTTGCGGAAGATCTGCTGATACACGGCCTGGGCGGTGGAGTCTCCGCCGAGCATGAGTGCCGTGGCAATCTTGCCCACGCGGGTGAGGCCTTCCTCGTCTTCGTTGTAGCGCTGGTTCAGGCGGTTCTGGAGATCGCCGAGCGCCTCGAAATCGCCATCGGCCGCGAGCAGCAGGGCCGCATCGAGGCTGAGGCTGTAGACCTCGCGGAACGTGCGCTTCAGTTCACGCTTGCCGACCTCATCGTCGAGATCGTAGAGCACGCGAACAATGCGATGGCGGCCGAAGCCTTCAGCCTTCTCAAGCTGGATCTTCAGCTGCTCGATCACGTCGTCGCCGCCAAGCTCGGCCAACGACCAGCAAGCGGCCTCGCCCTTCTCTTCGTTGCGCTGCTCGATCATGCTGAGCAACTGCGGAATGACTTCGCGGTTGCCCAGACGGGCCAGCGCGCGGGCGGCGGGGCCCGCTTGGGCTGCGGAACGATCCTGCACGAGGCGGAGCAGGTCGGAGGTGAACTCGGTCTTGCCGGAGAGGCCGGCGAGCTGCGCGGCCTGGGCGCGGGCGTTCAGGTTGCCGCTGTCGAAGCCCTTGCGCAGCAGGCTGACATCGAACTCTTTGCCGGCCAGCCAGAGCGCCGTGGCGGCCTTGAGCTGGGCGGTGATGCTATTGGATTCGGAGAGTTCCTTGAGATAGGTCTCGGCGTAATCTTCGCCGCGGAGGGTCAGCAGCGTGGCCGCACGGATTCGGACTTCCTGATCTTTGGCGCTATTGTCGAAGATTTCCTTCGCGCGCGATAGTGCGCGGTCGTGGATAATCTGCTGTTCGGGGCGCAGCGCGCGGCTGTCGCTCAGCTCGAAGCGGGTCGATTCCAGCTTGCCGCCCTGCACCTCGATATGGTCGATGCTGCTGTAGAGGTAGGGAATAATCTCGTTCTCGGCATTGAGAAAATTGATGGTGGTCTTGTTGCGGCTGAGCACGCGCAGGTTCTTGTCCTGGGCGCCTTCCTGCTTGAGCACCACGGTGACGAGGGTGGAAGTTCCTTCAAGCTCCGCGATGGATACGTTTCCCGCGCCGGTAATCGGGACCGGCTGTGCGGCCGCGCCCAAGGCGGCGCACAGTATCAATAGCGGTATGATTCGCTTGACGAGCATGTTCGATCCCTTCTCCATGAATCCCTGTTGATCCGGATTTAAGCCCTCACGGAGAAAAAGAGTACCGCGCACCGGGGGCGGCAAGCAAACCTTTGGCCGAATCCCCACTTCGGGGACTAATTGAGGGGGAATTTCTCTTCCTTGATCAGCTGATTGAGGAAGGCCTTGGCGCATTCGAGGGAGGGCACGAAGGGATTGACGGTGAGGGCCTGCAGGGCGGCCTCGTAGGAATTGTGGACGACGGCCTCGACGACGAGTCGGTCGCTTTCCTTGCAGGCGTGGAAGACCCCCTTGAGGAAGTGGGGCAGGCTTCCGACCTTCTTGGGCTTGATGCCCTCGCGGCTGACGAGCGCGGGTATCTCGACGCTGGATTCCTTATTCAGGTCGCGGATGGAGCCGCCATTGCGAATACAGAGCACCTCGCGCTGTTCGGTCTCCCCCTCGAGCGCGCGGATCATCGGAATCACCGTTTCCTCGTACCAGACGGCGTTGCGTTGCCGGGTCAGCTCGGGTATCTCGTGCAGGCTTTCCTCGGCATAGAGCTCGAGGATGCGCTTTTCGGCCTCGTGCAATACCTCGGCGCGGAACTTGCCGCCGGCCCGCTGACGCCGAAGCACGGCGTCGCGGTGGAAATAGAGCCCGGTATGGCGCGTGGGAATCATGCGGAAGAGATCGATGATCTCGTAGTCGAAGCCTTCTTCCTGCTTTTGCTGGAGCAGCTCGAGCAGGAAGCTCATCTTGCTGCGGCCGTTGATCTTGACGTCCTGTATCCAGCCGAGGTGGTTGAGGCCGATGTAGTCAACCTCGAGCTCCTGAATCGGACGTCCCAGAATGCGGGCCACCTTGCGCACGTAGGTGCGGGGCAGGTCGCATACGCCGATAACATTGAGCCCGGTGTGCTTGATCATGCCTTCGACGAGGATGCCGATGGGATTAGACAGGTTGATGTAGATCGCGTTGGGATTCACATCCTCGATATGGCGGGCATGATCGAAGACCACCGGAAGCGTGCGTAGGGCATTGGCGATACCGCCGGCGCCGAGGGTATTGTCGCCCAGCGTGTTGAACTGCGGCGGAAGCATCTCATCGCGCATGCGGGAAGTCATGCCGCCGACGCGCACGTGATTGAGCACATACTTCGCGCCGGCCACCGCGGCGGATGCGTCGTCCGTTGCGATGATCTCCATTGGGAAGCCGCTGCGACGGACCAGGCGCTTGCAGAAGTTGCCGACGATGTCCAGCTTCCTGCCGGTACGCCCGAGTAGGACGATTTCCTTGACGTGGAGATTGGCGGAGATCACCGAGAGTATGAACTCGGGGATGTAGACGCTACTCCCCCCGAGTATCGTTATGCGCTCGATCATCTTGGTTACGGCACTCCGCGATACGTGCGGCGCGGGCCGCGCTGCACATCGCGCGAGCTCGCGCCGCCATGCAAGAAGGCTAACCGCGCAGCGCAATGGAATGCAACTGCGGCGCGTGCCCGGAATTTAGAAGCGATCCATGGTCCAGACATAGGGGGTGCGCTTGGCGAAAAGCACCGCTAGCAAATCGCGGCTTTCCTGGCTAAGAATGCGGTGTCTCACGGCAAGCACTTCCTCGATATGGCGGTAGCCCGTGAGGAGATGCATGAACTCCTCCATCGTCAGGCTCAGCTTGTTCTTGCCGGGCTGCTGCACCACGCTTATTGAACCGTGATGCGCCAGCAAGCGATACGGCACGCGATCGATCACCAGGGTGGTTTCGGTATGCTGCTCTCGCAGGGCGCTCTGAGCGAGCTGATATTCCCACTCGGGGGCCATGCTGTCGAGCGTCTCGCCGAGGTGCAGCACCGCCATCATGCCGCCCTCGCCATAGGTGAGTTCCATGGCGTGCTTCGACTTGAATTGCAGGAGGTACTCGATAAAGGGATCGTGCGGCGGCGCATGGACTTCAATCTCGCGCAGGAAATTATCGCGGGCGTAAGCGAGAATGGCGTCGAGCAGCGTGCCGCAGACGCGGCGGTTCAAGACGCCTACCTCGTCAATTTCCAGCCGTTCGCCGCCGGTGCGCGGCAGAAAGTAGCCCAGCACTTTCCCGTCGGGCGTCATGACCGTCTGGGCGCTGGTCCACTCGCCCCAGCGGTACTGGAAGTGGCCGCCGCACCGGATGATGCTGCACGCAGTCTGTCCATCGCCCTGTTCGTGCATGCGCTGCATGGCGCGGATATCGCCGGGCTTTACGGGGCGCAACTTGAAGCCGCTCGTCTTCGGCTTGGGAAAATCGGCCACATTGAGCGTGGTGCGGTAATTGGCCAGCGTGGTGCTGAAACCGAAGCGGTGGTAGAAATTCGGAATGCCGAAGAGCATGGAGACGTGCAGCTTACGCGCGCGCATGTGCTCGAGGGTGTCGCTCATGAGCGCCCGGGCGACGCCGAGATTGCGGTGGCGTCCGGAGGTGGCGACCCAGCCGAAGCCCCCCATGCGCAGGCGCGCCTCGCCGAGGCGGATGGTGTCGGTCGTGACCCTGAGTGCGCCGACGATTTCGCCCTTGAGCCGGGCGACGCGCGTGTCTTCGGGACGGAACGAAGGATAGACCCGCCAGACCTGCTCCATCAGGCGCATGCCGTTGAAGTAGTCCTTGGTGTGCACCTTCGCCATCAGGTCGTGGGCTTCGTTCAGCTCGCGCGCGTCGCGCACGCTATGGATAACCAGGTCGGGCAAGTCGGGTCCCTTTTTCGGATATTGCGAAGGTGCCGCGGGAACGCGGCACCTGTTATGCTCGCGCGAGGATAGCCGATGTCGACTCACACCTCCAAACCATCGCTGGCGTTGTCGCTCTGTCCGGTCGCGTTTCTTGTGGCGCTGCTGGTCACGAACGTTCTTTTGTTCGGCGACAGCGCGACGAGCGGCCCGAACCAGATGGCCTTGTTCGTGGCGGCGCTCTTTACCGCGCTCCTTGGCCGCTTCGTGTTGAGACACGACTACGAGTCGCTGGAGAACGCGGCCATCCAGGCGATCACGCTGGCCATGAAGGCGAACCTGATCCTGCTGGTGGTGGGCGCGCTGATAGGCCTCTGGATACTCTCGGGCATCGTGCCGACGCTGATTTACTACGGCGTGCTGCTCATTAACCCCAGCATCTTTCTGCTGGTCGCGTGCGTCTCGTGCTCGCTGGTATCGCTGGCCATCGGCAGCAGCTGGTCGACCATGGGCACCATCGGCGTGGCGCTGGTGGGCGTCGGCGAAACCCTGGGCATACCGCTTCCGATGGTGGCGGGCGCCATCGTGTCGGGCGCGTATTTCGGCGACAAGCTCAGCCCGCTCTCCGACACCACCAACCTCGCCCCCGCCGCGGCCGGCAGCGACCTGTTTACCCACGTGCGGCACCTGCTCTACACCACGCTGCCGGCCTACGCCATCGCGCTGTGCGGATACGCCATCGCGGGGCTCTGGTTCCACCCGGATTCCTTCGATCCCGCATTCGTGCAGGAGGTCACCACGGTCATCAGCGCGCACTTCAACGTAGGCGTGTATACCCTGGCCACCCCGGTGTTCGTGTTCGGCATGGTGATGCTGCGCGTACCGGCTATTCCCGCGCTCGTGGCCGGGGCGTTCATCGGCGCGCTGCAGGCGCTGCTGCTCCAGCGCGGGTTGCTCACGGAACTCACGGGCGACGATATGTCTGCGGGGGCGCTCTACCGCCTTATCGTCACGACGGCGCATTCGGGCATGAGCATCGAGACCGGCAACGAACTGACCGACCAGCTTTTCAACAAGGGCGGCATGCTGAACATGCTGAACACCGTGCTGCTGATTATCATGGCGCTGTTCTTCGGCGGCATGATGGAGGCGACGGGCATGTTGCAACGGCTGGCCGACGCGATGCTGAGTATGGTGCGCGGTACGGCCTCGCTCGTCACGGCGACGCTCGCCACCTGCGTCTTGTTCAACCTGACGGCTTCGGACCAGTATCTGGCCATCGTGGTGCCCGGGCGCATGTTCCGCGATGCGTTCGCGCGCATGCACCTGAAGGCACAGAACCTGAGCCGCGCGCTCGAGGATGCGGGCACCGTGACCTCAGTGCTGGTACCCTGGAATACCTGCGGGGCCTTCGCGGCATCGGTGCTGGCCGTGCCGACCGTCGCCTACCTGCCGTGGACCTTCTTCAACCTGCTGTGCCCGGTCGTCGCGATTGCCATGGCCACGATGGGCTGGGGCATCGCCTACGAGGACAAGGAAACCGCCCCAACCGAGTAGCGGCTATTCGTGACGGAGCGCCTGCACGGGATCCATGTCGGCGGCGCGCAGGGCGGGATAGATGCCGAAGACCACGCCGATCATTCCCGAGATACTGAACGCGAGTATGGGCGCCCATGGGGTAACGATGGTCCGCATGTCAGCAAACATGGTGATGACCACCGGTATGAGGATGCCGATGGCGACCCCCACCAGTCCGCCTGTGCCGGACAGGATCACCGTTTCTATCAGAAACTGCAGGATGATGTCGCGCCGCCTTGCGCCGAGGGCGCGGCGGATGCCGATTTCGCGCGTGCGCTCGGTCACGCTGGCGAGCATGATATTCATGATGCCGATGCCGCCCACCAGCAGCGAGATGGCGGCGATGGCCCCAAGCACTATGTTGAAGATCTGCTTGGTGCGCTCGGCCTGGCGCAGCAGTTCCAGCGGGACGATGATCTCGAAGTCCGTCTTGCGGCGATCGCGCTTGAGGATCTCCTCGATAATGAGCGCCGTCTCCTCCACGTCCTTCTGGTCGTCCACGCGCACGTAGGCCTCGTGCAGCTCGACGCGCGTGGCCTCGAAGCTGCCGCTGCTGCGGTTAACCAGGATTTCGCCGAAGCGGTGGCGCGCGGCGGACAGCGGGATATAGATGTCCGGGGCGGCTGTGGCGGCCTTGCCGGAGCCCTGCCCGGTACTTTGCGCGGCCCCGGTGCTCTCGGTCTCGATGACGCCGATCACATCGTAGTAGTCCGAGCCGACGCGCACCTTGCCGCCGAGCGGCGCGGACAGGGGGAACAGGGTTTCTACCGCCTTCGTGGTGAGCACGCACACGTTGGAGCGCGCCTCCATTTCGACGGGCGTGAAGTAACGGCCCTGCAGCAGGTTCAACTGGCGGGTTTCGGGATACCAGTCCACCGTGCCGACGATGGTGGCATCCATGCGGTTGACGCCATTCCACACCTGGTCGCGCACGATGCGGCTGGGCATCACGATGGTCACGCCGGGAATGGTCTCGCGAATCTTCTGCAGGTCGAGGTAGGTGAGACCGTATTCCAGCACCCACTGGCGCGCCTGGCTGGGGCGATCCTGGTTGATAGGCTTGATGCTGCGCAGGATGATGTTGTTGCTGCCCAGTTTGCGGATCTGTTCCTGCGCCTCGTAGCTGGCGCCCTCGCCCACGGCCAGCATGGCGATGACGGAGCAGACGCCGAACACGATGCCGAGAATGGTGAGGCCGGAACGGAGGCGGTGCATCCAGAGGCTCTTGAAGCCGAGCATCATGATGCGCCGCAGCCGCGCGGGCGACAGCGCCACGGGGGCGTGCGACTGCCAGGCGTTACCGGCGCTCATCGGATTCCACCACGCCATCGCGCAGGCGCACGAGCCGCTGCGCATGCTTGCCGATGGCCGGGTCGTGCGTCACCATGATGATGGTCTTTCCCTGCGCGTGCAGGTCGTCCATCATGCGCAGAATCTCGGTGCCGGAATGCGAGTCGAGGTTACCCGTCGGCTCGTCGGCGAGGATGACCAGCGGATCATTGACCAAGGCCCGGGCGATGCCGACGCGCTGCTGCTGGCCGCCGGAGAGTTCATTGGGCCGGTGATAGAGCCGTTGCCCCAGACCGACCTTTTCGGCGAGCTGTATCGATGCTTCGCGGCACTTATGCTCGGGTACGCCCTGGTAAAACAGCGGCACCTCGATGTTTTCCACCACGGTGAGCTGCTGAATGAGGTTGTAGGACTGGAAGATGAAGCCGAGCCGCGCGCCGCGGATCTGGCTGAGGGCGTCGTCCTCGAGGAGCGATACGTCCTCGCCGCCCAGCAGATAGCGCCCCGAGCTCGGCTGGTCGAGACAGCCGAGCAGATTGAGCAGCGTGGACTTGCCGCAGCCGGAGGGGCCCATGATGGCAATGTATTCGCCGGGGAAGAAATCGAGCGACACGCCCGCGAGCGCGTGCAGCTCGGTGTCGCCCATGCGGTAGGTACGCCGGACTTCCTCGAGCCGGACTATGGGATCGGCGGCGGTCACCGGGCTAGGCGCCCTCCCCGCCGTCTCCGCCGGCCTCTTCCTTGCCCTTCGTCTTGCGCTCGCCGCCGCTGGCGGCTTCCTCGCTCTCGCGGCGGAAGTCGTCGGGCGCGCGCAGCAGCACCACTTCGCCCTGCTCGACCCCATCCTTAATCTCGATGAAGGTGTCGTTGAATTCGCCGGTCTTTACCGAGCGGCGTTCTTCCCCGAGCGCCGTCTTCACGAACACGACTGGACCGTCCAGCGTGGGATTGATGGCCTGGAGCGGCGCATAGGTCACGTCGGACAACTGCTCGATGATGACCTCGACCTCGGCCGTCATACCGGGCTTGAGCCAATCGTGGGTACCCTTGATGACGATGTCGGTCGCATAGACCTTGAGGTCCGGATTCGACCAGCGGTTCTGCGAATCGGGCAGCACGCCGATCTTGGTGACCTCGCCCACGAGGCTCTCGTTGGGGTAGGCGTCGACGCGGATGCGCGCCTTCTGCCCCACCTTCACCTTCTTCACGTAGCTTTCGTGCACCTTGATGCCGACCTTCATAACGGAGGTATCGGGGATGGTGATGATGATCTGTCGCTCGCGCACCGACGCGCCTTCTTCAATGCGGATGTCGTCGCGCCAGGAATCGTTCGGGCCCGCGCCGTATACCACCAAGCCCGTCTTCGTGGCATGAATGACGCACTTCTCGATCTGTTCTTCCAGTTCGCGCTTGCGGCGGGACTGCAATTCGTATTGCGCCTCGGCGGATTTCAGCGTGGCCTCGGCCTGGGCGATCTTCGCGACGGATTGCTTCTTCATGCGGTCGAGTTTGCGCAGGGCCTCGCCGTAGTCGGAGAGCAGCTTCTCCGCCTGCTTGGGAAACTCGTAGCGGATGAACATGTCCTTGCTGGTCTCGGAGGTGTCGACCTTGATCTCGGCGCGCTGGAGCGCAAGCTGGTCTTTCTCGAGTTCCTGCTGGGTGACGAATTCTTTCTCGTAGAGGCGCTGCGTGCCCTCGAGCTGGGTGCGGGCGGCCTCAAGTTCTTCCTGCGCCAGCACAAAATCGTTCAGGGTCTGGCGCAGCTTCTGCATCGCCTCGCCGTCGCCCAGGCGATCGGGGTCGGCGTATTGCGAGAAATCGACCGGCAGCAACTCGGGTGCCGGTTCCTCGGTCTGTTCCGCCACGCCGCCCTCGGAGTCGTCCAGGGCGCCGCCGGTTTCAGTGCGCCGCGCGGGGCCTTCGGCCAGGGCCTCTACCCCGCTCGTATTCCGCACTTCTTCCGCCGCGGCCTCGCCCAGGTATTTCTGGAAGTCCATCAGGGCGAAGCGCATTTCGAGCTCGGCTGCGGAAATCTGGCTCTGGTTCTCGCTGCGCTGGATTTCGTATTGCTCGCGCGCCTGGGTGAAATCGGCGAAGGCGCGCTGGTAGGACAGCTCGCGCTCGGTCAGGCTGTCGAGCAGGTTCTTGCTGTCGAGCTCGACCAGCACAAGGCTGTTCTCCACATCCTGCGGGGTGATGAGGTAGCCCTCGGGGATGATGCTGAGGATCTTCGTTTCGCCCTGCACCTCGGATTTAATTTCCTGGGAGTTCAGGGCCTCGATGCTGCCGCCTTCGAGCACGAGCACCTCGAGCGGGCCGCGCGCCACGGTAAAGGTCGTGCCGGCGGAAACGGTCTGGCTGGAGGCGGGCTTGAAATAGCGCCAGCCCCCCCACGCCGCCGCGAGCGCCAGGGCGCCGGCGGCGCCGAGCATCAGCAGCCTACGATTGGGTTTCATCGGTCTCGCCTCCGGTCGGGGGATTGTCCTGGACAACCTCCCATTCGCCGTTGGGTTTGATATACAGAATGCCCATGTCGCGCCAGAACGCCAGCCGGGCTATGTTGTGCCGAACCAGCGCCGACGTCAAGTTATTCTCGGCATCGGTCAGGTTGTTCTGCGCGTCGACCTGGTCCAGCACCGAGCCGCGCCCGAGGTCGGCCAGCAATTCCTGTTCGAGCACGCGGCGCTGGTTGAGTTCCACGCTCTTGAGGGCGGTGTCGTAATTCCGCCGCGCCTGTTCCAAATCGCGCCAGGCCTCGCGCACCTGCAGTTTGACCGTGTCCTCGGCCAGCGAGGTTTCGCGGCGGGCGCGCTCGAAATTGATGAGCGCGGAACGGTAGGCGTTGCGCTCGGCCTTGCGGTCCAGCGGCAGGTCGAGGTCGAATCCGGCGTTCCAGCGGGCCCGGTCGATATCGAGGTCGGCGAAGTCGTCGCGGCCCGAATTGGCGATGTCGGCCTGGAGGATGAGGTCGAGTCCGGGCTTAAGGTTGTTGGCCGCCACCAGCACCTTGCGCTCGGCGTCGTCCATGCGCTCGCGGGCGGTGTGCAAATCGAGCCGCGATACCTCCGCCACCTCGACCGCTTCTTCCGGCGAGATGACCGGATGCTGCAGGCCCTGTTCGCGGAGCGCCTTCAGTTCGCGATCGTCGAGCACCATGGGCGTGTCGGTCGAGAGCCCGAGCAAGATTTTGAAGTTGTCGAGATCAGTGCGGTAATTCTGCACCGACTGGAACCACTGGTCCTCGGAACTGAGGAGGCCCTGTTCCTGGCGGCCGACCATGGCGGCCGTGCTGCGGCCGACCTCGGCGAAGGCGCGTTCGCGCTCGGTGTTGCGCTTGAAGCTCTGCCAGTTGCGGTAATTGTTGAGCACGGTATCGCGGCGTTGCAGCACGCCATAGTAGGCGGAGCACACCTGCACGGCGAAGGTCTTGCGGAAACGGGTATAGCGGCGGATGGCGTAGAGGAAGTCGTGTTCGGCCTGGGTGAGGTTTTCCGCTGCGGCCAGCCGCCCGCCGCCCTGCAGCAGCGGCTGCGAGAACGAGCCGGCCAGCACGCTGGAGGCCACATCGCCCGCATCGCCCGTGAGGAAACGGAGCAGGTTGGTCGTCAGCCCCAGCGCCAGCGCGCCGCCGCCCTTCATGAGCATGTCGACCCCGAAGCGGGTTTCCCCCGAGACCGTGCGCACTTCGTCCACTGTCTGCACGGTGTCGGGCACGTTGAACGCATCGCCTGCGTTGTCGACCAGATCGGAGAAATCCTGCAGCAGCGCGGCGGGCGTGCCGGTGACGTTTTCGATGGCATCGGCCAACGCGCGCGAACTCGACGCCGTGCTGGCAAGCTTGGAATCACGGAGGTTGGTCTCGGTCGAGCGGTCGTAATCGCCCAGCACGCGCCCGGCCCAGCGCGGACTGAAGCGGTGCTGGTCGAGCGTGAGCGACAGTCCCTCGAGGTAGAGCGCCTCTTTCTCGTCCTGATAGGTGCGGCTGCTGTTGACCGCGATGAGCAGGGCCTGTTCGAGACTGACGATGGGCGCGCCGGCCTCGCTCACGCCGCCTTCGAGCAGCGCGGGCTCTTCCTCGGCGTGCACGGGCAGATCGGACAGCGGATTCCATTCGCCGTCTGCCTCGATGGTGAAATCCTTCGGCATGCCCGCCACCAGCACGCCGCGCGTCTCGATGAGGTTATACACCTCGCGGTCGGCGTCTTCCTTGCGCTGGGTGGTGGAGCAGGCGGTGAGCAGCAGCGCCGAGGCGGCGAGCAGGCAGGTCAGGCGGGCGATAAGCCGGACTCCTCGAAGTAGGCGCGAATCTGCGCCACGTCGTCGTCGATGGCCGCGATGAGCGCATCGAGGCTGTCGAACTTCTTTTCGGGCCGGAGCCGCTGATGAAACACGATTTCAATTTCCTTGCGGACCAGGTCGCCCTCGAAATCCAGCAGGAACGCCTCGACGGTGATGTCTTCATGGCGTATAGTGGGCGCGATTCCTACATTCACCGCGGCGACGAAACGGTGTCGGTCCACGATGGCCTCGGCGGCATAGACGCCATTGGCGGGCACGGCCTTGTTCCAGGGCTTGATGTTCGCCGTGGGGTAGCCCAGCTGGCGCCCCATGCCGCGGCCCTTCACCACCTCGCCTTCCATGGCGTACTTGCGCCCGAGGAACAGCTCCGCCTTGTCCAGTTCGCCCTGGAGGATGCACTCGCGGATGAGCGTGCTGCTCACGCGTTCGCCGTGCAGAATGACGGGCGGCACCTCCTCCACCTCGAAGCCGAGCCGCGGCGCGGCCTCGACCAGGAAATCGAAGTTGCCGCGGGCGCCCCTGCCGAAGGCGAAATCGTGCCCGACGATCAGGTGCCGCGCGCCGCACTGGCCCAGGATGATCTCTTCCAGAAAGCGCTCGGCCTCGAACGCGGCGACCGTGTCGTTGAACGGCAGCACGAAGAAGGCGTCCATGCCCTGCGCCTCCAACAGCGCGCGCTTTTGCGCCAGCGAAGTGAGCACGTTCGGGGCATTGTCTGGACTGAACACCTGGCGCGGATGCGGATGCAGCGTCATGAGGCCCGCCGTGCCGCCCAGCTCCCGCGCGCGCTCCTGCACCCGCGCCATGATGGCACGATGCCCGAGGTGCACCCCATCAAAACTACCGATGGTCAGCACCAGCGAAGGCAGCGGATCGCGGCATTGTGTCGCATCTGGAATATACTGCATGAAAAGGGAACCCAAGGCTGTAAGCGCACAAGCATACCGCCCCGGCAAGCGCGGGGTCTAGCCGGCGCCGCGCGAACCCAATGCGGTGACGTAGCCCCACCGTGTAGTCGATCTTCTTGCAGCTTGCTGTTTTGGCGTGCGGCAGCGGGCTGCCGCCATTATCAGGAAGCGCGCTTCCTTCGCTTTCACTGGCAATTCGATTCCTCCCCGCGGCGACGGGAGTAGTTCGCTCCCTACGCAAAGCGGGAGCTTGCTCCCGCACTCCAAGGCGGCTGCGCCGCAGGCGGTGGGGCGAATGTCCCCATGAGCCGAGCGCCCGATTCCGACGTCAGGGTTGTAACCCGGCGCCACCATCTTTGCGCCACATTGGCGCGCGGGTAGGTTTGCCCTACCGGCCACGAAAATCGGACCGAAGATAGTCCACCTCCGTCATTGCGAGCGAAGCGCGGCAACCTCCTTTACGCGAGGACAGCGGTACCGGGCGGGCGCAAGACCATGCAAGCCCTCCGCCGGTATCGTCCGTACTGAACGAGGCGCTGTCACTCCAAGTTACCCCCGCGCCAAGGAGGTTGCCGCGTCGCTCGAGGACTCGCTCCTCGCAATGACGAAGTTGGGAGCGGTTGGGGATCTTGTAGGTCGCGGGTTCTACCCCGACATCTTGGCACGCAGGTGATGGTGCCGGAGCGAGACATTGACGACGGAGCGGCGTCCTCGGCTCATGGGACATTCGCCCCGCCGACGCGGGGCCATCGCCCCGCCGGGAGCGCTGCTCTCCAGAGCGGCTCTTGGCGCGGAGGCGTCCTCGCATCAAGATGGCTCGCGGGTACGCTTGCCCTACCGACTTTGCATCCTCTTGCAGCTTGGCGGCTTCGCGCCTTTGCGTGAGTCTCTCCCTACTTCCCCCGGCAGAAGCCATCCTCGGTGGGTCGACCACCGTCGGTGGGACAGGGGTGGTAGGCGCCGGCGTTGTAGAGCTGGATCATGCGGAGCAGTTCGGGCAGCGTAATGCGCCAGGCGGGCTCGTCGTAATCGGCCGAATGCCGGGTGCAGGGCTCACCCTCAAATGCTCCTTCCGCCGCACCCTCCCCGTCAGCAGGGCCTTCGAGCGCCCCCTCGCCATCCGAAAGCCCTTTACCGCCCTGCTCACCTTCGGCCTTGTTGACCGCAGCCCGGGCCACATAGCCGTCTTCTGAATCGAGATCGCAGCGGTAGCCCTGCGTGGTGTAGAACTGGATCACCCGGAGCAGCTCGCTCAGGCTGATTTCGCCGCAGCCAGACAGATCTGCCGAGTGCGGCGTGCCGCCGAGAATCTCCTCGCAAGTGCCGCGTGTGATGTACGTTGGGTCGTACCCTCCTCCCGGGAGTCGATAAAGCGATGCACCAAACACTGCATAGGACCCGCCTTCATATCTGAGAAATCGTTGCCCCGTTGTCACCAATTGCCAGTTGATGCCATCTAACGAACGCCAGATCCTTCCGCTAGGCCCTGTTTCGCCAAACTCGTTCTGTATCTTAAACCGCCCCCCCAGCCAGAGGTAGCCGGCGAATGCGACAAGGCGGACGTCATCGGTCGAGAAAACCTCGAGCTCGTCGACGTTGCCCCCCGTTAACTCCGTCCAGTTCTCCAGGTCTTCCGTGCGCCAGACGTGCGGGGTGTTCAGAACACTGCCAAACACATAAAGCACACCCTTCAGCGATGCCACCGTCAT
>WGMK01000032.1 GCA_016125095.1 Candidatus Hydrogenedens sp.
AGGCATCGCGGGGTCTCCTGCGTAAGTTGAAGTACTCAAGAAACCTCATCTTACCGCAAGGCCCCGCGGTGTCCTCTACACCATCAAGACCTGAACCGAAGCACAGGACCGCCTGTTGCACTTAGTGTTTGAATCTGCCGCATAATAAAAAACACTGGACGAGAACGTTCTGGTGTGCTAGGCTACGAGTTAGAAATGTACTTATTTGGGGTAAGGAGTTTTCGTCATGATTCGCAAGTTCTTTATGTGTGGTGTGTTGGCGATTTTAGTGCTTCTTCCGGCGCGTGGGGTTCTTGCCGATACGGTCGGGCCGTCACTGATATTGGGCGGTCACCGGAGCGAGTCTATCTTGAGCACCAAGGTGGCGTACGCACCGGATGGCAGCCTCGTTGCCACGGTCGCAGGCGGCAATGAGATCATTCTCTGGGATACGAGTACTTGGTTGCGGTCAAGAACCATCGAGGCCGAGACGGGGCTGCCGTCGGTGGAATTCTCTCCAGACGGCACGCAACTCTTAACAGGTGCGGGCGACGGTGCGGCGATCCTCTGGGATGCGGCTTCGGGCGAAGTCATCCGCAGGTTTATCGGCCACGCTGGCAAGGTCTACGCGGCCGTCTTTTCGGCGGATGGGAGCACGATTGCGACAGTGTCGGCCGATGCTACCGCCAAGATCTGGGCGACCGCCACCGGGTCACTCCTGCATTCGTTCCCCTGGGAAGTGAGCGAATTGCGCGAGGTCTGCTATTCGCCCGACGGCACTCGCGTCATGACGTTGGATGCATTCGGGGCCATGGCCGAATGGAACCCGCAAACGGGTGCCGCTATCCGTACCTACTACGATCCGGAATACCATATCAGCGCAATCGCTTATTCTTCCGACGGCACACAGGCTCTGCTTGGGCTGGTCAACGGCGATGCGTATATCCTGAAACTATCGGACGATTCCGAGGTACGCCGTTTCACGGGTGGTCCAAATGCGGTGACCGCAACTGCATTCATCGCCGGCGACGCGTTTATCGCGGCGGGCGGCGTCGGAGGAATCCGCGTCTGGAATGCGCAAACGGGAGAGTTGGGGAACGTCTTCGACGCCGGCCACGGCTCCGTCTCGGATTTGGAGTTTTCTCCCGTAGCCGCGGAGTTTCTGACCGGCGGCCGGGAGGGCGCCGTGCACCGATGGGATCTTGTCTCCGGGAATGAACTGCAGGCGTTCGCCTCCAATCCGGGCACCGTCTTCACGGCAGCCTTTTCGCCCGACAATTCCCGGGTCGTTACGGGCTCCGAAGACGACTCCGCCAAGATCTGGGATGCGGCCACCGGGACGCTACTTCGCACTATCGAGACGAACCGTTGGGTGGCAAGGGCCATGTTCTCGCCCGATGGCGCGCTGATATTGACGAGCGAGCTAAATGATAGCAAGGCCCGGCTCTGGAACGCGGACACCGGAACCCTCGTCCGTGCGTTCACAGGCCACAAGGATTGGATAACGTCGGTGGCGTATTCACCGGACGGCAGCATGGTATTGACGGGGTCGGAAGACAAGACCGCGCGGATTTGGGATGCGGCCACCGGCGCTTCCCTGCACGTTCTCTCCGGACATACCGAGTACATCACCTCGGTGGAGTTCAGTCCCGCCGGCGGCCGGGTGATAACTACTTCGGGGGACCACACGGCAAAGCTGTGGGATGCTGGCAGCGGCGCCGAACTACGCACAATCGTCGATCCTCTACCCGGCCGGGATATAACGGCAGCGACATTCTCACCGGACGGCTCCCAAGTGCTTACGCTTTCCAACAGCCGGAATCTACAGCTGTGGACGACGGCCACCGGCGAGCTGGTTTCGCAGTTCGAAATGCAAGTCGACGCGAGCTTTCCTTTGAGATTCTCACCGGACGGGACGCAGATTCTCACGCGTTCCAACGCAGGCTCGGCCGATCTCACCGACCTGAGCACGGGCATCCTCGTGCGCTCGTTCAAGGGGCATCAGGGCGATTTGTCGTCTGTGGCGTTCTCGACCGACGGCCGCCGGGTATTGACGGCGGGCACGGATAGTGTCGCCGCGATATGGGACGCAGTCACGCCGCAGGTGTTGCTCGCCGGAGGCCCAGAGATTACGGTGGAATGCCTGGGCGATGTAAATCTGGGTGTTACCGCCTACGATCCGCAGGAAGCGGATATCTCCGAATCGCTGGAGTGGCGCGCGGTAGCATTCGAGCCCTTCGAGGAAGGCGCCTTCGGGGGGCGGTATACATTCGCGTTCACGGCTACCGATAGCGATGGCAATAGCGCGCCGGAGGTACTGCGCACGGTGGTCGTTCAAGATCAGACGCCACCGCAAATCATCCTGGCCGGTGCTCCTGCTATTGAGCTCGCTTGCGGAGAAGCCTATAGCGAACCGGGCGCAGAAGCGCTGGACGCCTGCGACGGCGCGGTGGATGTGACGATTGCTGGCAGCGAAGCCTTGAACGGAGTGGCTCCGGGCGTCTACGAGGTCACCTACGACGCATCGGATGCCAGCGGCAACGAGGCCGCACGCTTGGTGCGCACCGTGACGGTCGTTGCATGCGCCGAGGGCGAAGGCGTGCAGGAAGGCCAGCCTGGCGGAGAAGGATTCGTCGAAGGCGAGGGCAGTCCTGAAGGCGTGACGGGCGGCGAGATTGTTGTAGAGGGTGAAGGCGCACAGGAAGGCGCGCCGGGTGGTGAAATCACTGCCGAGGGCGAAGGCGCGCAGGACGGTGAAGGTGCAATTGAAGGGATAGCCGACGGCGAGGGCGGCGCGGAAGGCGAACCGGAGACGCCGTGGACCGGCTGCACCGGTTGCCACGGGGGCGACGGAAGCCCGTTATCGCTGACGCAGGTTCTTGGAGATTGGCTGGCGCTCTTCCTGGGGCTTGCGGTCTTGCTGGGTTCGGGAGCCCGGTTCCGGCCGGGAGGCTGAGCGCTTCACCACCGATTTTCGACGGAGGCAGACCCGGGCTACAAGCCGCCGACGCGTTCTGCGAGTTCGCGGGTGACGCGTTCGGCGGTGCGTAGTTCGGGGTGCTGCACCATGACGCGTACGATGGGCTCGGTTCCGGAGGGGCGCACGACGATGTGGCCGAGGCCGTTGAGGGCGTCCTTGGCTTCGGTGACCATGGCGTCGAGGTCGGCCTGCTTGGGCTTGGGGCGTCCGTTGAGCGGCACCTTGAGGTGGCTCTCGGGCATCTCCTGGTAGTTCTGAGCAAGGCCGGAGAGGGACTGGTCGCGGCGGACCATGATGGCGAGCACCTGGAGCGCTGCGATGGCGCCGTCGCCGGTGCTGTTATGGTCGAGCAGGATGATGTGGCCGCTGGATTCGCCGCCGACGGTGAGGCCGTGTTCGCGCATGGCCTCGACGACGTAGCGATCGCCGACCTTGGTCCGTACGACGGAGCCGCCGAGCGGCTTGAGCGCCTGCTCGAGTCCGCCGTTGGCCATGATGGTGGTGACGAGCTGGTTCTTCGGCAGCAGTCCCTGTTCGAGCTGGTCCACGCCGATGATGGCTAGGATGGCGTTGCCGTCGAGCAGGCGTCCGTTTTCGTCGGAGAGCACCACGCGGTCGCCATCGCCGTCGAAGGCGATACCGACGTCGGCGCGTTCGCGGATGACGCGGGCGCGCATTTCTTCGGGATGCACCGAGCCGACGCCCGCGTTGATGTTGAGGCCGTTGGGCTCGTTGCCGATCGGGATGACCTCGGCGCCGAGTTCGCGCAGGGTGTAGGGGCCGACTTTGTAGGTCGCGCCGTTCGAGCAATCGACGACAATCTTGAGGCCGTCGAGGCGCATGCCCTTGGGGAAGGAGGCCTTGACGAATTCGATGTAGCGGCCGACGGCGTCGTCGATGCGGCGGGCCGTGCCGATATTGCCGGCGATGGGGCGGAATTTCTCCACTTCGCCGGTCTTGATGAGCCGCGCGATTTCATCTTCCTGGTCGTCGGGAATCTTGTAGCCATCGGGACCGAAGAGCTTGATGCCGTTGTCCTCGAAGGAATTGTGCGAGGCGGAGATCATGACGGCGCCGTCGCAGCGCAGGCTACGCATAATGTACGACACGCCTGGCGTGGGCAGGGGGCCAGTGAGCAGCACATTCACGCCCACGCTGCAGAACCCGGCCGTGAGCGCGTTTTCAATCATGTAGCAGGAGCGGCGGGTGTCCTTGCCGATGAGGATAGTGTGCGGGCGGTCTTCGCGCTGAAAAAGCGAACCCGCCGCGCGCCCCACCTGCAGCGCCATTTCGGCCGTCATCGGGTATTCGTTCGCCAGCCCGCGGATGCCGTCGGTTCCGAACAATCGTTCAGCCATTGCTCTCGCTCCCATACCGTATGGCGTCGGTCATTCGGGCGACCTTGGCCATCGTTTTCACGTCGTGTACCCGCACGCAATGCGCGCCGTTCATGATAGCGACCGCGACCGTGGCGGCGGTGCCTTCGGTGCGTTCGTGCACCGGCGCGTCCAGCACGGCCCCGATCGTAGACTTGTTGGAGGTGCCAATCAAGACCGGACAGCCGAAGCGGGTGAAGTCATCCAGCCGCCGGAGGATTTCCAGGTTGTGCGCGATGGTCTTGCCGAAGCCGAAGCCGGGGTCGAGCCAGACGCGCTCGCGCCGGATGCCGGCCGCCTCGGCAAAGGCGAGGCGCTCCTCAAAGAAGGCGCAGATATCGTCGACCACGTCGTCGTACGCCGGCGCGTCCTGCATGGTCTTGGGGCTGCCGCGCATGTGCATCAGCGCGACGAGGCAGTTGCTTTCGGCGACCACTTCCGCCATCGCGGCATCGCCCCGGAGGGCGGTGATGTCGTTGATCATCCCGACACCCGCCGCGATGCCCATACGGGCGGTTTCGGCGTGATAGGTGTCCAGCGATACGGCGGCGTCCAGCGGCCGCAGCGCCTCGAGTACGGGCATGACGCGCCGGAGTTCCTCATCCACCGTTACGGGGTCTGCCCCGGGCCGCGAGGATTCGCCTCCCACATCGAGCCAGTCCGCGCCGTCAGCCAATAGTTGGCGGGCATGCGCGAGCGCTGCTTCCGGCGAGGCGAGCAGTCCGCCGTCAGAAAAAGAATCGGGCGTGATGTTCATCACGCCCATGATTCTTGTACGTTGTAATGGAGGCACGGAGCGCCGGAATCAGGCCATGCCGGGGGTGGGCTCGCCGGGCAGTCCGCCGATGCCGTCGTCCTCGGCCGGCTTGGAGGCCGGGGCCGGATCGGCGCTGGCGATCTGGGGCTTGGGCCGCGGCAGCTGGGGCTTTTCCGGCGGCTTGGGCAGAATGTGCTCCTTGCCGCACTTCTTGATGATGTCGTATACCTCGGGGCCGTCGAGCGTCTCGCGCTCGTACAGCGCCTCGGAGAGCGCGATCAGGACATCCTTGTGTTCCTCAAGCAGGCCCTTGGCGTCCTTGTAGCCTTCCTCGAGAATCTGGTGCACTTCGCGATCGACTGCCGAGGCGGTCTCCTCGCTGAAATCGCGCGAGCGGGCGAAGTCGCGGCCAAGGAAGACCTCGTCGTTGCTGCCGAAGGAAATCGGGCCGAGTTCGCTCATGCCCCATTCGCAGACCATGGAGTGGGCCATCTGGGTGGCGCGCTTGAGGTCGTTGGAGGCGCCGCTGTTGAACTCGCCGAAGATGAGCTCTTCCGCAGCGCGGCCGCCCATCATCATGCGGATGCGGGACAGGCAGCGCGACTTCGCGACCGTGTGGCGGTCCTCGGTCGGCAGCGAGATGGTCACGCCGAGCGCCGGACCGCGGGGCACAATGGTCACCTTGTGCATCGGGTCGGCATCGGGCAGCAAGATGGAAAGCAGCGCGTGGCCGATTTCGTGGTAAGCCGTGGTCAGCTTTTCTTCCTGCGTCAGCATCATGCTGCGGCGGGCCGGGCCCATCATCACGCGGTCCTTGGCGTCCTCGAAATCGATCAGGCCCACCTTGTCCTGTCCGCGGCGCGCGGCCAGCAGGGCAGCCTCGTTCACCATGTTGGCCAGGTCAGCGCCCGAGAAGCCGGGGGTACCGCGCGCCAGCACTTCGGTGTCCAGGTCGGGCTCGACCGGCAGGTTCTGGTTGCGGATGTGGATGGCGAGGATCTGCTTGCGGCCGCGGATATCCGGGTTCGGCACCACGATCTGGCGGTCGAAGCGGCCCGGGCGCAGCAGCGCGCGGTCGAGCACATCGGGGCGGTTGGTGGCCGCCATCAGGATAACGCCGTCGTTGGTGTTGAAGCCGTCCATCTCGACGAGCAGCTGGTTGAGGGTCTGCTCGCGTTCGTCGTGTCCGCCGCCCAGGCCGGCGCCGCGCTGGCGTCCGACCGCGTCGATTTCGTCGATAAAGATGATGCACGGCGCGTGCTTGTGGCCCTGCTGGAACAGGTCGCGTACGCGGCTCGCGCCGACGCCCACGAACATTTCCACGAAGTCCGAGCCGCTGATGCTGAAGAAGGGCACGTTGGCCTCACCTGCCACGGCGCGGCCAAGCAGGGTCTTACCCGAGCCGGGAGGGCCCACGAGCAGCACGCCGCGCGGAATCTTGCCGCCCAGGCGCGTGAACTTCTTGGGGTCCTTGAGAAACTCGACGATTTCCTGCAGCTCTTCCTTGGCCTCGTCCACGCCGGCGACATCGTCGAAGGTGACGGTCTTTTCGCTCTGGTTCACCATGCGGGCGCGGCTTTTGCCGAACGACATGGCCTTGTTGCTGCCGCCCTGCATCTGGCGGAAGAAGAAAATGAAGAGCGCGACGATGACCAGCACGGGGAGCAGGTTGATGATGAGGCTGGTCCACATCACGTTCTCGCGCTTGATCTTGACCTTGATGTCCTGGGCGGCAAGATCGCGGTTCCACTGGTCCTTGAACTCCAGCGCGAGGAATTCCATGCTCTTCTGGTTTTCGACGGGATTTTTGAAGACCGCCTTGACCGAGACCATGTTGTCGCCGGCCTCGGTGACGATGACCGGGGATTCGAGATTCTCGGCGCGGAGCTGCTCTTCGAAGTCGGCTTCCAGCAGCTCGCGCTGCTGGGTCTGCATGCCCGAGAAATTCAGGAGCAGCAGCACCAGGATGATGAGCAGAACGAGCCACAGCGACACTTGCTTGAGGAATGCGTTCATCGAGTTCCTATCCAAAAAAACGAACCCCTGCGGGCTGGCCGAACCAGCCCGTTCAGATCGGGTTTTCCAAAGTAACGCGCATCATAACAAATGCTGAAACCCCTGACAAACCGTAAACATTCGCGCGAAGCCGCACCGGGGGGAGCCGGGCTATCCAGCGGGCTGCCCGATCTTGCTATACTGCGCGCCGCTTTACGGAGGGCGAAACGGGTGACCAACATCGGCCGCATCATGGGACTGGATATCGGCGAAGCGCGAACGGGCGTGGCGCTGAGCGATCCGCTGCAAGTGCTGGCCTCGCCGCATTCTACGATACCCATGCACGGCGGCAAGAACGACATTGCGGCCATTTGCCGGGCGATTGAAGAGCACGATACCCGCATCGTGGTGGTGGGGCTTCCCCTGAACCAGCACGGAGAACCCGGGCCGCAGGCAGAAAAAGTGAAGCGTGTGGCCGAGGCCGTGGCGAAGGCCAGCGGGGCCACGGTGGAATATCAGGACGAACGGTTTTCTTCGGCTGAGGCCGAGCGGCATTTGCGCGCAACCAATGTGAAAAGTAAGAAAAGAAGACAGGTGATCGATCAAGTAGCGGCGGCACACATTCTGCAAACCTGGCTGGATCGCAAGGCGTCGGAGCGGCGGCAGCATGGCTGAGCAGCGTTCCATGGCGGAAGAGATACAACGGGACGTATCCACATGGCGCTGGATGCTATCGGCGATGCTGTACTTCTGGGCGGCGGCGGGCGTGGTGGCGGCGGGCGCCGGGGTGGCGGGGCTGGTGGTGTACGAACGCGTGATGGGCGATCGGCCGGGCGGCACGCCGGTGACGCTGGAAGTGCCCGAAGGGGCGAGCGGCGGCGACGTAGGTAAGCTCCTGACGGAAAAGGGCTTTATCGAAGACGAGCGGCTGTTCCGATTGGCGATGCGGCTGGACCCGGACAACCGAAGCATACGGCACGGCGTGTACGAACTGCCCATGGGGTTGTCTCCGCATGGGCTACTGGCGCTCATGCGCAAGGGGCCCGACCGTCAATTGAAGGCCGAACAGCAGCGGGTGACGATCCCCGAGGGGCTGTCGATCGTGCAGATGGCCGAGCGTTTCGAGGATCCGCAGGCGTTTATCGCGGCGGCATCCGACGAGGATCTGCGGGCTGCGGCGGGGGTGGAGGCGGACACGCTCGAGGGCTACCTGATGCCGAACACCTATTTCTTCGACGAGAAGCCGAACGAGCGCGAGGCGGTCGAGCGGATGCTGGAGCAGTTTCTGCGGGACTATGCGGCGCTGGCCCTCGAGATACCCGGCGGGCAGGAATTCGACCGAAACGCGATCGTGACCGTGGCCTCGCTGGTGGAGGAAGAGGCGCGCGCCGACGAAGAACGCCCGCTGGTGGCGAGCGTGATTTACAATCGCCTGGCGCAGAACATGCCGCTGCAGATGGACAGTACCTTGCAATTCGCGTTGGGCAAATACGGCCAGCGCATGCTCGATGCCGACAAGGAAGTGAAGTCGCCCTACAACACCTACAAGGAGCGCGGCCTGCCGCCGGGGCCGATATCGAGCCCGGGGCTGGCGAGCTTGCGCGCGGCCATGCAGCCGGCGGCGACCGAGTACCTGTATTTCGTGTCGAACGCCGATGGCGTGACGCATACCTTCAGCCGCACGCTGTCGGAACACAACGCGGCGGTGGCGCGATTCAACCGCGAAATCGCGCAACAGCGCCGGGAACAGCAGCAGCGCGGCGCCCAATAACACGCTAACCCAAACACCCATAGGAAGTTGAACCGGCTTCGGGTATACTGTCGGCATCGACGGGAACCATCCGGGAAGGCGATCTTATGACGATGCGAAGCATGGGTGTGTTTATTCTGGCGGCGTTGTTGGCGGCGGGGGCGGCCGTAGCGGGCGAGACCCGGGATCCGCTGCCGCTGGTGTTCGAACCGAACCAGGGGCAGGCGCCTGCGGGGACCGACTTCATCGCGCGCGGCACCGGCTACACGCTTACCTTGTCGGAAGGCGGTGCGACGCTGGCGTCGCCCGGCGGGGTGCTGCGGCTTAACCTGGAAGGCGCCAACGCCGATCCGCTGCCCTCGGGCGTCGATCCGCTTCCCGGCCGCGTGAACTACATCAAGGGCCGCGATGCGTCGCAATGGCGCTTCGGTATTCCCACCTTCGAACGCGCGCGCTACGAGGCCGTCTATCCCGGCATCGACCTCGTATATTACCCCAACGATGGCGAGTTGGAATACGACATTACGCTAGCCCCTGGGGTCGACCCGTCGGATATCCGGCTGCGGTTCGAGGGGCACGACTCGGCGTCCATTTCGGAGAGCGGCGGCCTGACGCTGATGCTGGGCGGCGCGGCGGTGTTTCAGCACGCGCCGGTGAGTTACCAGGATGTCCTCGGCCAGCGCGTGCCAGTCGAATCGCGCTATGTGACGCACGAAGACGGCACCTTCGGCTTCGAGGTCGGCGCGCATGATCCCGCTTTCCCGCTGGTGATTGATCCGCTGATGACCTACGGCGCGATCTTCAGCGGCAGCCAGAGCGACCAGGGCGTCGGCTTGATTGTCCGCAGCGGCAACACGCCCACGTTCTACACGGCAGGCTACACCGAGAGCAGCGATCTGGCCTCGCCAGGAGCGACCTTCGGCGCGACCGGCGACCGCGATATCTACGTGGCGCGCGTGAACAGCTTTGCGCTGGGCAAGAACACGATGGAATGGCTGACGATTATCGGCGGCAGCGGCACCGATACCACCAACGGCATGTCGATGTACCAGGCGACCGAGGATCACCTCTTCGTGTGCGGGACGACGTCGTCCGCCGACCTTCCGGTGACGGTGAATGCGCTGGATGGCACCTTCAACGACGGAGTCTCTACGGCCTCTGACGGCTTCGTGCTGGCGCTTTCCGCCGATGGCGCGACCTTGGAGCACCTGACGTATTTCGGCGGCTCCGGCGACGACCAGCTGGCGGATATCGACCAGAGCGGCGGCAGCGTATTTGTCGTCGGCGAAACCGGATCCACCGATCTGCCGCTTTCCGTCAGCGCCTTCTCCACCACGCTGACCGGCTCGATCAATGTTGCCTTCGCTCGATTGAATTTCTCGCTGGGTTCCGGCGATTTCACCCTGGGCTACAGCAGCTACCTGGGCGGAGATTCGGCCCGCGGTATCGGCGTGTCGGCTATCAATGGCGTACGCGCTGCGATCGTCGGGCAAACCAGCGGCGGGCTCACGGTGAAGAATGCGTTTCAATCCACGTTCGGTGGCGGAGGCTTCGACGCCTTCGTGGCGGCATTCGACACCAATGCTACGTTCGACGCTGAAACCCTGCTGACGTCCAGCTATCTCGGCGACACCGGCAACGATATCGCACTGGACTGCGATGCCAATGGCGGCAAGGTTTACATTGCCGGGTTTACGGAGAGCGCGACCCTGCCCGGGAATACGGGTCAGACGCTGGCGGGCAGCCGCGACGCGTTTTATGCACAGGTGACGCCCATCGACGCCCTGACGACCGCGACCCTGAACCGCGTGTTCCTGTTCGGCGGCGATGGGGCGGATTCGGCGCGTACGATTGATGCCTTCGGTACCTCGGAGTTCTTTATTGCCGGTTCCACCGATTCGTCCACGGGCCTGATACCGGTATCGCCGACATTCCAGCCCTTCCAGGAGACCTTCGGCGGCGGCACAAACGACGGCTTTCTTGCGCATTTTGATGATCCGGCGCCCGGCGTCGACTTGCTGAACATCACCTATATCGGCGGCAGCGGCAACGACGTTGTAAACGGCGTGGCGGCCGACCTGCAGGGCCGTCCCTACCTGACGGGCGTGACTTCCACCGCTGGTTTCCCGCTCGACAACGCGTTCTCCGAGGACTTTCTGGGCGGCCAGGAAGCCTTCGTGGCGCAGTTCAACGACGTGGTCTTTGTGGATAGCGCAGGCCTGGTGGGTCTGCCCTGCGGCGAGCGGTGGGACACGGCCTGCGGCGGGTTGCAGAACGCGATGACGGCGGCGGAGAACTACGACGATGTCTGGATGAAGGCGGGCACCTACTTCGAGGACGACGTGATTCTGGATACCGGCGGCGGGGTGTACGGCGGATTCGCCGGCTCCGAGACGAAGCGCGGCGCGCGCGACTGGGTGGCGAATGCCGTGAACCTCGACGCCGGCGGCGCGTCGAAAATGTTTGGCGCCTCGACCGACAGCGTGATCGATGGCGTGCGCATCTTCAACACGAACGGCAGCGAGGGTGCCATTTCCCTCTTAAGCGTCAGCAATGTCCGTATCCGTAACAACTTCTTCCGCGACTTGATCACAAGTGAAGAGGGCGCCGGCGTACGCGTCGAATTGGGCTCCAATAACGTGATCGCCAATTGCATCTTCGTGAACAACCAGGCGAACACCGGCGGTGCGATCTATTTCACCAACGGTACCGGGGCGATTGTGAATTGCAGTTTCTACGGCAACACCGCGACTATCGCGGGCAATACGCTGTACAACGACTCGTCGATTCAGAGTCCGGAGGTGACGAACTGCATCGTGTGGGGCACGGGCCTCGACGTACCGCAGATCGAACAGTCCATTCAGCAGTTCACGGCGAGCCATTGCATCGTGGAGAATGGCTATGCTGGTACCTCCATTCAGACGGCGGATCCGCTGTATGTGAACGCGACGGCGTCGATACCGCTTCCTGAAGACTTCAAGGTCGATGCGGCATCGCCCGCGCTGAACGCGGGCATCGACACCGTGGGCGCTACCCAGGGCTACCTGTTCGACGACTTCGGCCAGTCGGAGCGGTTGGTATCCGGCGGCGGCTGCACCTTCGACCTCGGTGCGTGGGAAGCGGCGGTCGGAGCCCCCTCCATCGCGCTTACGGGTGCCGGGACGGTGCAGGTGAACTTCGGCGATACCTATAGCGACCTCGGCGCCACGGCGACCGACGGGTGCGGCGACGACATTTCGGGTTCGCTCGTGGTGGATGACACTGCGGTAAACACCAGTTCCATTGGCGACTACACGGTGACCTACGATGTGACGGACTTCAACGGCACGGCGGCCACGCAAGTCACGCGCCTTGTGCAGGTGGTGGACGGCACCGCGCCGGTGATTACGCTCACCGGGGCGAATCCGGACACGGTGGAGTGCGGTAGCGGCGGCTATACGGATCCCGGCGCGACGGCGGTGGACGATGTGGACGGCACGATCACCGGTATCACGGGCGTCGGCACCGTGAACGTGCTGGCTCCGGGCGCCTACACGCTCACCTACGACGTGTCGGATACGGCCGGCAATGCCGCGACGACCGTTACGCGCACCGTGAACGTGGTCGACACGACCGCGCCGGTCATCACGCTCAACGGCGCGAATCCGGAGACCGTCGAGTGCGGCGGCACCTATGTGGATGCTGGCGCGACGGCGACGGACACCTGCGACGGCACGATTACCCCGGTGGCAGGCGGCGACACGGTGGATACGGTGACGCCGGGAACGTATGTGATTACCTATGACGCCCAGGATCTGGCGTCCAATGCCGCAACACAAGTGACACGCACGGTGAACGTGGTGGATACGACCAACCCGACGGCGGTGGCGCAAGACATCACGGTGCAGTTGAACGCGGCGGGCGTAGCGAACATCACCCCGGCGCAGATTGACAATGGCAGCTCGGATGCCTGCGACACCGTGGCGCTGACGCTGGATGTACTGAACTTTACCTGCGCGGACCTCGGCGCGAACACGGTCACGCTGACGGCCTCCGACGGCTCGTTCAACCAGGGCACCGCGACGGCGACCGTGACGGTCGAGGACAACCTCGCGCCGACGGCCGTGGCGCAGGATATCACCGTGCAACTGGATGCCTCGGGCAGCGCTACGATCACGGCGGCGCAGGTAGATAATGGCAGCAGCGACAACTGCGGCACGCCGACGCTCAGCCTGGACGTGACGGCCTTCGACTGCACGGATATCGGCGCGAACGTCGTGACGCTGACGGCGACCGACGGATCGACCAACACGGCTACCGCGACGGCGACCGTGACAGTGGAAGATCGCATCGCACCGACGGCGGTGGCGCAGGACATCACGGTGCAGTTGGATGCGACCGGCAAGGCGACGATTACGGCGGCGCAGATCGACAACGGAAGCACAGACAACTGCGGCACGCCGACGCTGAGTCTCGATGTCGCCAGCTTCGATTGCAGCGGCGTGGGGACGAATACCGTAACGCTTACCGCGACGGACAGCTCGGGTAATAGCAGCACCGCGACGGCGTCCGTGAACGTGGAAGATTCGATTGCGCCGACGGCGATCGCGCAGGACATCACGGTGCAACTCGATGCCACCGGCAACGCCATCCTTACCCCGGCGCAGATAGACAATGGCAGCGCGGACAATTGCGGTACGCCGGTGTTATCGCTGGACAAGACCGCGTTTACCTGCGCGGACAAGGGCGACAATGGCGTGACGCTGACGGCAACCGATGGGGCCGGTAATACAGCGGCCGCCACGGCGACCGTAACGGTGCAGGATACCCTGGCGCCGGTTTTCGCGCTGAATGGCGACGCTGCCGTGACGCTGACTTGCGGCGGCACGTACACTGAACTGGGCGCGACAGCCACGGACAACTGCGATGGCGACCTGAGCGCGAGCGTCGTGATCGGCGGCGACACGGTGGTAGCGAATACCCCCGGCGTGTACACGCTGACCTACGACATCGCGGACGCCTCCGGCAACAGCGCGACACCGCTGGTTCGCGTGGTGACGGTGGTCGACATCACCGGTCCGGCCATCTCGCTCACCGGCAGCGCGGCGGTCACGGTGGAATGCGGCGGCACCTACACCGAACTCGGTGCGACGGCATCCGACGGCTGCGCGATTAACCTCGACGGCAGTATCGTCATCGGCGGCGATACGGTCGATACGACGAGCCCGGGCACCTATGTCGTGACCTACGACGTGTCCGACGGGCTCGGCAATGCGGCACCGCAGGTGACGCGCACGGTGACTGTAGCCGATACGACCGCGCCTGTAATTACGCTGGCGGGCGCGGCGTCGCTGACCATCGATTGCGGTATCCCGTATGTGGATGCGGGCGCGACGGCGGCGGATGTCTGCGAAGGCGTGCTGACCGGCTCCATTACTACGACCGGCGCGGTGGATTCGAACACGCCGGGCGTATACACGATTACTTACGATGCGGCCGACAGCGCCGCGAACGCCGCAGTGCAACAGACGCGCACGGTAACGGTGGCTGATCTGACCGTGCCGGTGCTGAGCCTGAACGGCTCGCCGTCCGTTTCGATCGCGTGCGGTTCGGTCTACACCGAACTCGGTGCAACGGCGCTCGACAGCTGCGAGGGCGATCTGACGGCAAGCGTGAATGTGTTCGGCAGTGTGGACACCAACACGCCAGGCGCGTATGCGGTGACGTATAACGTCTCCGATGCGGCGGGCAATGCCGCAGTGCAGCTGAGCCGCACCGTGAACGTGACGGACAGCGGTGCGCCGGTGATCACCCTGAACGGGGCCGCGGATGTGACCCTCGAGTGCGGAAGCGCGTACACCGAACTGGGCGCTACGGCGCTCGATGGCTGCGAGGGGGATTTGACCGCGTCGGTCGTCATCGGCGGCGACACGGTGGATACCTCGACGCCGGACGTATACGTAGTGACCTACAGTGCAGTCGACGCATCGGGCAACGCCGCAGCGGTGCTGTCGCGTTCCATAACCGTGGCCGACACGACAGTGCCGTCCTTGACCCTGAGCGGCTCGGCTTCGCTGACGCTGAACTGCGGCGATACCTTCAGCGATCCGGGCGCGACGGCGAACGACACCTGCGACGGCAACCTCGATGCGAGCGTGGCAGTCTCGGGCGCCGTGGATACGGATACGCCCGGTGCTTATGTGCTGACCTATTCAGTGAGCGATGGCGCGGGCAATGCGGCAGCGTCGGTGACGCGGACCGTGACGGTCCTCGACAATTGCGTGGTGACGCCCGGCTGCGATCCCGATTGCGAGGGCCAGCCCCTGACGGACGAGGACGGCGACGGCCTGACCGCGTGCGAGGAGGCCTATTACGGCACGAGCGACACCGACACCGACAGCGACGGCGATGGCATGCCCGACAGCTGGGAAGTGCAGTTCTGCCCGGACCTCGACCCGGCCGATCCGACGGATCGCGACGCGAATCCGGACGGCGACGCGCTGACGAACATCGAGGAATTCCTCGGGCAGTCCGATCCGACCGACCCCTCGAGCCCGGACCGGATTGTCTACGTGGCTCCGCCGGCGCTGGGCGGCGTGGATGCGCCCGGAAACGGCAGTGCGGCGAGGCCCTATGCGACCATTTCTTTCGCCATTGCGCAACAGGCCAGGGCTGAGGGCGAGCCCGTGCTGCTGCTGCTGGCGACCGGAAGCTACAGCGAAACGGTCGTGCTGCAGCCCGGCATCAAGATCAAGGGTGCGGACGACGGCAGCTCGGTGATCGAGGGCACCGTCTTTGGCGCGGAGGGCTGCGAACTCATCGACGTGACGATATCGCCGCGCGCGGGCCGCACGACGCTGCTGGTGATCGACGACATGGCGATGCGTATCGCGGGGTGCGTGTTCCTGGGCAAGGAAGGCGACCGCCGTTCGACGGGCATTGCGCTTACGGGGCCGCGCGCGAACGATGTGGTGCTCGACGGCTGCGTGTTCGAGCGGCTGGCCGTGGGCATCGATGTCGAGGCGGGGCTGCCGATTATGCGCTTCTGCGTGATGGGCGATATCCCGGGCGCGGGCATCATCGTCCGCTGCAACGACAGCGAAGATCATGTGGTCCAGGTGAACGGCGACGACCCGCGCTGGGGCTTCAATACCTTCCTACCGACGGTGACGGGGCCGGCGGTCATCAACGAATGCCCGGTCGAGATGAACATGGAACGCGTCGACTGGGGCTTCGATTTGCCGACGCCGGACAACATCGACGCGGCTATCGATGGCGACGTGAACTTCATGAATTTCCTGGCGCTGGGAGGCGCGGTGTTTTCGAGCAGCCTGTTCTGCACAGTGTGGGATGCCGCCGACCAATCGCCCATCGTGAATGCGACCATCCGGCTGTTGCCTTCGTCGGCCGCCTCGGTCACGCGGAATACCAACGGTGTCTATGCGTTCGAGGCAATAGGGGCGGGCTCCTATACGCTCGACGTGACGGCACCGGGCTTCACGGCGTCGACGCGTCCGCTGCTGCTCGAAGGCGGCGCGCTCGAGTCCGTCACCGTGGCGCTGCGTTCCGACGGCACGAACCCCGAAGGCGAGGGCGAGGGACCGGCGGAGGGTGAGGGCGAAGGGGAGCCGGGGCCGCCCGGGCAGTGCGGCGGCTGCAACCAGGCGCAGAAAGAAGCGGCCCAGGGCATGGCCTCGGGCGACCCGCTGGTGGCGGGGCTGGGTCTGCTGGCGCTGTGGTCGGCCGCGCGCGCGCGCCGCAAGCGCTGAACCGGCCGGCGATAGATTGGTAGAATGTCCGCCCCGGGCGTCCGGCCCGGGGCGGACTTATTTCGGGAAGGGTATCAGGCATGGCAGTAGAAGCGACGGCCTTCGCGCGCGCGGGGCTCATCGGCAATCCGTCGGACGGATACAACGGCAAGACGATCAGCTTCGTCATCCGCGATTTTTCCGCGAAGGTGAGCCTGTACGAAAGCCCCGAGCTGGATATCGTGCCGGCCGTGCAGGACCGTTCGCGCTACGCGAACCTGCGCGAGCTGGTGCGCGACGTACAGAGCAACGGCTACTACGGCGGCATCCGGATGATGAAGGCGGCCATCAAACGCTTTCTCGAATACTGCGACGAGCAGGGCATCGCGCTGGCAGACAAGAATTTTTCCATCCGCTACCGCACGTCGATTCCGCGGCGGCTGGGCATGGCGGGCTCGAGCGCGATTGTAACCGCGACCTTCCGCGCGCTGATGCAGTACTACGACGTTGAGATTCCCAAGCCGATGCTGCCGAACCTGATCCTGAGCGTCGAGACCCAGGAACTGAATATCGGCGCGGGCCTGCAGGATCGCGTGATTCAGGTGTACGAGGGCGCGGTGTTCATGGATTTCGACAAGGGCTATATGGAACGCGCCGGGCATGGCGAATATATCGAGCTGGATCCCGGGCAATTGCCGAATCTCTTCATCGCGTACCGCGAAGATCTCGGCGAAGGCTCCGAGGTGTTTCACAACAACATCCGCGAGCGCTTCAACAGCGGCGACCCGGTGGTGGTGGAGGCCATGCAGCGCTTCGCGGGGCTGGCGCAGGAAGCGCGCGATCTGATCAAGGCGGGGCGCGGCTCGGAGATCGGGCCGCTGATGGATGCGAATTTCGATCTGCGCCGCTCGCTGTTCAAGCTCGACCCGAAGAATATCGACATGGTGGAGCGCGCCCGCCGCGTGGGGGCCCACGCCAAGTTCGCGGGCTCGGGCGGCGCGATTGTCGGCGTGTACGAAGACGAGAAGATGTTCGAGATGCTCGAGGAGATTCTCCGCGAGGGCGAGATAGCGGTGTTCAAGCCGCGGATAACCGAGTAGCCATGGGCCTGCTCCGGCTGATCGCCACGCCCATCGGCAACCTCGACGATTTCAGCGAGCGGGGCAAGCAGTCGCTCGCCGATCTGGACGCGCTGGCCTGCGAGGACACCCGCGTCACCCGGCGGCTGTTCGAGCGCTTCGGCATCGAGACGCCGCGCACGGTGTTTTCCTACCACGAGCACAACGAGCAGCAGGCGGGGAAGCGCATCGCGGGGCTGCTGGGCGAGGGCCTGAAGGTGGGGGTGTGCTCCGACGGCGGCTATCCGGGCATCAGCGATCCGGGCTACCGCGCGCTGAGCGAGGCGGTCGAGGCGGGGCACGACATCGAGGTGATTCCCGGGCCGAGCGCGGTGCCCGTGGCGCTGCTGCTCTCCGGGCTGCCCACCAGCAGCTATACGTTCAAGGGCTTCGCGCCGCGCAAGAGCGGCCAGCGCCAGCGGTTCATGGCGGACGATGCCGCTGCTCCGCACACGATGATCGTGTTCGAATCGCCTTACCGCGTGGGCAAGTTTCTCGACGACGCCCTGGCCGCGCTGGGCGACCGCCGGGCGGCAGTGTGCTGCGAGCTCACCAAGAAATTCGAACGCGCCGACCGGGGCTATCTGTCCGAATTGGCCGACCGCTACCGCGACAAGCAGGTGAAGGGCGAAGTGACTATCGTCATCGCGGGCAACCACCCGAAGTTTATCCGCGGGACGGCGCCCGCCGGGGGGGCGGAAACAGAATAGCGGTTCCCGCTTGCGCATTTGCTTCCGGAAGGTTATGTTATGGGGATATTCAGGGCGGCCTCGCGGCGACAGCTTTCGAGGTCCGGGCGCTTAAAACCTATCCGAGAGGAGACGAGCATGAGCGAGGAGAAGAACGGCATCAGCCGGCGGAATTTCACCAAGTCCGCTGCACTGGGCGGATTCGCGATACTTTCGGCGCGCGGCGCGCTGGCGGAAGCGAACAGCGACACGCTGAAGGTCGGCCTGATCGGCTGCGGCGGACGCGGCGGCGGCGCGGCCATGAACCACATCCGCGCGAACGAGAACGTGGTTATCGTGGCGCTGGCGGATGCCTTTGAAGATCGCCTGAACGACACGCGCAAGCGCCTGGCCGACACCAACAGCCCGCGCCTGCGCAAGAAGGTCGACATTGCGGACGACATGTGCTTCGTGGGACTGGACGCCTACAAGAAGCTGCTGGCGACGGACGTGGACGTGATCATCCATGCGACGCCGCCGTACGCGCGCCCGCAGCATATCGAGGCGGCCGTGGAAGCGGGCAAGCATATCTTCACCGAAAAGCCCGTGGCGGTGGACGCGCCGGGCATCCGCCGGTTCATCGCGGCGGCGGAGAAGGCCAAGGAGAAGGGCCTCGTGTTCGTGACCGGCACGCAGCGCCGCCACCAGAAGTCGTACCTGGAGACGATGGCGAAGATTCACGATGGCGCGATTGGCGACATTCTGGCGATGCGCTGCTACTGGAACGGCACGCTGCCGTTCTCGCACGAGCGCAAGGAAGGCCAGAGCGACCTCGAGTACCGCCTGCGCAACTGGTACAACCAGATCTGGACCTGCGGCGACAACATCGTCGAGCAGCATATCCACAACCTCGACGTGTGCAACTGGGTGATGAACGACGAGCACCCGATCAAGGTGACAGGCACGGGCGGCCGCGCGTGGAAGCCGAACACGGAACAGTACGGCGATATCTTCGACCACTTCGTGTGCGACTATGAATACCCGAACGGTGTACACATGTACAGCTCGGCGCGTCACTTCAACAACTCGGCGAACGCCGTGTTCGAGGAAGCGACCGGCACGAAGGGCGTGAGCCGCTGCCAGGACATGGGCAAGGACGATCGCGATCCCTACGAGCAGGAGCACGCCGACCTGGTGGCCTCCATCCGCGGCGAGATCGATTACATTAACGAGGGCGTGCGCTGCGCGAATTCGACCTTCACCGCCATCCTCGGCCGCGATGCCGCGTACTCGGGCCAGGAACTGACCTGGGACGACCACCTGGCGAACGGCCCGGCGGTCTACGATCCCGATACGCTCAGCTTCGACAATGCCTACCCGCTCGGTGCGATTCCGGTGCCGGGAGACTGGGGCAAGGCCTAAGCCCTGAGCCGATAGTTACGACAAGCTGCGCGGCGCGGTCGGGAACGATCGCGCCGCTTTTTCGTCCGAGCATAGGATTTGTAGCGTTTATACAGTTAACCGATTTTTTTGCTTGACATGCCCAACACTCCTCCTACGGAATTACCCGTGCAACGATCCCAGTCACCGGTTGCAGCGGAGAAACCGAGCCGTTTCCAGTTATTATGCTGACAGGAAAGTTCGGCTTCGGCAGCCACCTGAAGATGCCGGAAAGCAGGGTTAACGAAATCTATGGGGGTGGCGATGCGGCTGTCTACTTCAAGTGAGGTCGCGAGAGCGCGGCAAAGATCCAAAACGACAAAAGAGCTAGCGGCTAGGAACCGAGAACAAGATAACTACGATACCGCATCACAGACCATTCTTAAGATTTCGGCATAACTCCGTGCCCTCTGTGCCTCCGTGGTGAAGCATGCTTAGCACTTCGCGGGCGGCGTTTTCGGAAGCGCCGCCGCCGCCGAGGCTGGCGCGGACGGCGGCCAGGTCTTCCAGCATGGCCGCGCGGCGGGGGGTGTCGCCGATGAGTTCGAGGGCGTCGGCGGCGATGGCCTTCGGTTTCATGGCGCCTTGCACGTATTCGGGCACGATGCCCTTGCCGGCGAGGATGTTGACGATGCCGATGTGCTTGATGTCGACCAATGCGCGCGCGAGCGCGTAGCTGAGCGGGCTGACGCGGTAGGCGATGATCATGGGCACGCCGAAGAGCGCGGTTTCGAGGGTGGCGGTGCCGCTGGCGACGAGGCAGAAGCGCGCGGCGTGGAGCACGTCGTACATGGTGCCGGGCATCACTTCGAGCGGAAAGTCTTTCGCGATGCCGCGGATCTGGTCCGCTCGCTTTTCGTTGGCGCACGGCGTGACAAAGCGGGCGTCGGGGTAGTGCTCCTGAATGCGCCGGGCCACGTCGAGCATAGGCGCCAGCAGTCGGCCGATTTCCTGCGCGCGGCTGCCGGGAAGAATGCCGATCACCGGGTCGCCCTCGAAGTCGCGCGAAGGTTCGAAGCCCTGGATATGATCGAGCAAGGGATGGCCTACATACGCAGCGTCCATGCCGATGGCCTGATAGAGCGGCTCCTCGAAGGGAAAGATGACCATCATCTTCGTGCAGCATTTGGCGATGGTGTGGATGCGCTTTTTCTTCCAGGCCCACACCTGCGGGCTGATGTAGTAGATGACGGGGATGCCGCTGCCGTGCAGGGCCTGGGCAAGGCGGATGTTGAAGCCGGGATAGTCGATGAGCACCACGGCGTCGGGCGGATCGCGGCGGAGCGCGTCGCGGGTGTCGAGCAGCAGCCGCCGCATGCGCGGGAAGTGCTTCACCACCTCGGTGAACCCCATGATGCCCTCGCCCGCCAGGTCGTGGTGGAGCGTCATGCCGGCCGCCTGCATGCGGAGCCCGCCGAGGCCCTCGCATTGCACTTCGGGGTCGAGACGGCGGAGCGCGGCGACGAGTCCCGCGCCGTGGATGTCGCCCGACTCCTCGCCTGCTATCAGATAGATGCGGCTCAAGCGCCGGCGTCTCCCGCGGGCTTGGGGCCGTGCTCCTCGATAAAGGCGAGGATATCACGCGCGAGACGCAGGGCGCGCACGCCGTCTTCGCCCGACACGACCGGGCGCGTGCCGGTTCGCACGCACTCGATAAAGGAAGCGAGTTCAAGCTTGAGCGGCTCGTCCTTCTTCACATCGAGCGGCTGAATCTCGATGTGTTCCATCGGGTTCGCGCCCTCGGGAATCGCGCCGGGTTTCTTGCGATACACCACGACTTCCTGCGCGCTGTAGTCGGTGCTCACGTAGGCGTTGTCCTCGAAGATACGGATCTTGCGCATCTTCTCCAGGCTGACGCGACTGCTGGTGAGGTTGGCTACGCAGCCCGAGGCGAAGCGCAGGCGCACGTTGGCGATGTCTTCGCTCTCGCTGAACACGGGCACGCCGACCGCGTCGATGGAAACCACCTCAGACTGGGTGAGCGCGAAGACGATGTCGAGGTCGTGAATCATAAGATCGAGCACGACGCTGACGTCGGTGCCGCGTCCGGGGAACGGGCTGAGGCGGTGGCACTCGATAAAGCGCGGATTGCGCAGCGACTCGGCCAGCGCCATCACCGCGCCGTTGAAGCGCTCGATGTGGCCCACCTGCAGCAGGAGTCCCTTAGCCTTCGCAGCGGCGACCATGGCCTCGGCTTCCGCAAGCGCGGGGGCGATGGGCTTTTCCACCAACACCGGCACGCCCGCCTCGAGGCATTCCATCACGACGGCATGGTGGCTGGTGGTCGGGGTGACCACGCTGACGGCATCGATACCGCTGGCGAGAAGTTCGGCGGCCGTTGCATAGGCTGGCGCGCCGAAGTCGGCCTCCGCCTTCGCGCGGCGCCCGGGGTCGGAATCGGCCACGCCGGCCAGTTCGACGCCCTCGAGCGCGGCGTAATTGCGTGCGTGGTGATAGCCCAGGTGTCCGGCGCCGATGACGCCCGCGCGGATGGTGGTCATGAAAGTATCCTCGTGCGCGGCGCGGCGGATGTTACTTGGTGATGCCGCGCGCGCTCTTTGCGATGAAGTCGAGCAGGGTGGTGCGCTCCGGGCTGTCGGGCACATCGGCCTCGATGGCCGCCACGGCCTGGCGGGTGTTGAGCCCCGAGCGGTAGAGCAGCTTGTAGATGCGCCGGATGCGGCCGATGGCCTCGGCGTCGAGTCCGTTGCGCTGCAGGCCGACCAGGTTGGGGCCAAAGCAGCGCACGGGGTGGCCCTCGGTGATCATGAAGGGCAGGGCGTCCTTGTTCACGCGGGCCATGCCCCCGATGAAGGCCATCCTGCCGATCGTGCAGAACTGGTGCACGCCGGTCAGGCCGCCGAGGATGGCGCGGTCGTGCACGGTGACATGGCCGGAGAGCGCGGCGCTGTTCGCCATGATGACGCCGCTGCCCACGTGGCAGTCGTGCCCGATGTGGCAGTTCGCCATGAGCAGGCAGCCGCTGCCGATGCGCGTTTCCTTTGTGCCGTCTTCGCCCGGGTACACGGTGCTCGAACTGATGGTCACGAATTCGCGGAAGGTGTTGTGGTCGCCGATGATGGTCTTGCCGTAGGCGCCCGGGACATGCTTGAGATCCTGCGGCAGCACGCCGATTTGCGTGCCGCTGAAGGTGGTGTTGTTCTTGCCCATGACCGTGCCGGCGCCGATGACGCCGTGCGGCCCGATGCGACAGTTGTCTCCGATGCGGACACTTGCCTCGATGATGGCGTAGGGGCCGACTTCGACCCCGGCACCCAGTTCGGCGGAAGGATCGATGATGGCAGTGGGATGAATACTCATGGCAGGGCGGCGGTCCTCGGAGGCTGTCAAGAAACGGGCGGTATGATCACCCATCGGGACGGGGCTACGCAAACCGGGAGTGTTCACCACGGAGGCACAGAGGACACGGAGGGGGAGAAGGAAGCAAGAAGAAGAATGAAGATGGGAGCAAGGAGAAAGGGGAAGGGGGAAGGGGGAAGGGGGAAGGGGGAAGGGACAAGGGAGAAGGGAGAAGGGAGAAGGGAGGGGGACGGCGCCAATGCAATACGCTGGAAATCGAGGATGCTTCGGCTGAAATACTCTGTGTCCTCTGTGCCTCCGTGGTGCGTATTCTCTTACGCGCCGGTGTAGATGCGGGGGGCGCGTTCGCCTATGCCGGTGAGGATCTCGTAGGGGATCGTGTTGGCGTGCGCGGCGAGTTCTTCGGCGGTGATCTGTTCGTTGCCGTCGGCGCCGAGAAGCACGGCGATGTCGCCGGTTTTTACGGGCGGGGCGTGGGTGATATCCACGACGGTCTGGTCCATGCAGACGCTGCCGCGCACGGGACAGCGGGTGCCGTGGATGAGCACATGCGCGCGGTTGGAGAGGCGGTGCTGGTAGCCGTCGGCGTAGCCCACCGCAAGGATGGCGGCCTTCATGTGCTCGGTGGCCGTGAAGGTGCGGCCATAGCTGATGCTTGCGCCCGGCTCGAATTCGCGCACCTGGGTCACGCGGGTTTCCCAGCGCATGACAGGCTTGAGCGGGCAGTCGGCGGGCCGCTCCGGGTTGGGCCAGGCGCCGTAGGTCATCAAACCCGCACGCACCATGTCGAGCGCGAACTGCGGGTAGTTCACGACGCCGGGGCTATTGCAGCAGTGGGCCATTTCGTAGGGTATGCCCTCGCGCTCCAGCTGGCGCAGCAGGGTGCGGAAGGCCTTGAACTGGTTCTGGGTGAACTCGTCGTCCAGCCGGTCGGCCGTGGGGAAATGCGTGCAGATGCCCTCGATGTCGATGTGGCTGATGCGTGTGAGGAACTGGATGTCGGTGACAGCGGTGCCGAGGTCGAAGCCCTGGCGGCCCATGCCGGAATCAATCTGGCAGTGTACCTTCACGATGCGGTTCATGCGCTGGGCGATGCGCCCGAGCTGCTCTGCGGTGGAAACATCCGCCACGACCAGCGTCAGGCCGAATTCGGCCACGGCCTCGAGCGCGTCGGCGGCGGGTTGAAACAGCACCACGACCGGCGCGGCGATTCCGGCGTTGCGGAGCGCGATGCCTTCCTCGATGGTGGCGACGCCGAGCATCTTTGCGCCCGTGGCGAGGGCCTTGTGCGCCATGGGCACCAGGCCGTGTCCGTAGGCGTTCGCCTTGATCACGGCCATGATGGCCGGGCCGGGCCCGATGTACTTCCGCACCACCTGGAGGTTGTGGGCGTAGGCGTGGAGATCCACGATGGCGCGCGAGGGCGCCAGCTCGGGACGCGACAGGGCTTCGGCCAGGTTAGAGGTTGTCAAGGTGCAGCTTGCTCCAATTCACGCGGGCGAACTCGATGCCGGAATACACCGTGACCGCAGTCACCGCGAGGATTCCGCCCAAGGAAGACCATCCCGTGAAGCGCATCAGAGTTTCCTGGGTGCAGGGCAAGGCCTCCGCGATGGAGGGGTACGCCTCCACGCCCTCGACCAGCACGACGACCGCCATGAACACGACGACGTAGGCGATTTGCAGCACGGTCTTGGTCTTTCCCGAATGGATGGCGGCGAGCACTTCGCCCTCGGAAGCGGCGAGGCTGCGCATGCCGGTCACCACGAACTCGCGCGACAGGATGACCACGATGGTCCATCCCGGTATCCACAAGTACGGTATGGGCATCATCATGACGAAGGCCGCGACCATGAGGATCTTGTCGGCGAGGGGATCCATCAGCTTGCCGAAATTGGTGACGAGTCCGCGGGCCCGCGCGATGTTGCCATCGAGGTAGTCGGTGATGGCGGCGGCGATGAACATCAGCAAGGCGCCGACGGCGGGCCACAGGCCCTCGAACGACATGAGGGCCATATAGAGCAGCGCCATGATGCAGCGCACGACCGTAAGCTGATTGGGAAGGTTCATTGCGGGATTGTAGCAGACTGCCGCTTGGCGGTCGTGAGGCCTACTCCGGTTTCTCCGGCACTTTCAGTTTCTGCCCGAGAAAAACGTGATTGGCGTCTTTAAGATTGTTGAGATGCACGAGGAACTCGGTGGTGGTCTTGTGCTCGAGGGCAATCCGATGCAGGTTGTCGCCCTGCCCGACGATGTAGGTGGTCTGGGGCCGCGAGGCGTCCTTGAACACCGGTGCTTCGGGGGCGGCCTCCGGGGTCTCGGGTGCGTCTTCGACCTCGGCCGGGGCGGTATCAAGCGTGTCTGCCCCTTCTGCTGCTGTATCGCCTTCCGCCTTGTCGGCGTCGTCGGGGGGGGCCGCTTCTTCGGCAGGGGCGACTGGCGCGGGGGTGTCGGCAGTCACTTCGCCTTCGGCCGCAGCCGGAGGCGTTTCCTCGGGCATGGCCTCGGCGTCCGGCGCTTCGGGCGCAGCTTCCTCCGTGGCGGGGGCTTCGGGCACTGCGTCCGTGCTGGCTTCCTCGGCGGGCGCTTCCGGAGTCTCGGCCGGGGGGGCCTCTTCGACCTCGGGCACGGTGCCCTCCGGGAGATAGATGTTCAGCTTCGCGCCGGGGGAGACCTGCGAGCGATACAGCCCGTTCCAATCCTTGATATCGGCCACGGAGACGTTATTGCGCACGGCGATGGCCAGCAGCGTGTCGCCTTCTCGAACCTCGTAGCGCAGGATGTCGGTGCCTTCCGGCTGGGGCGCGGGCCGTGGGGATTGGGCGCGCATCGCGAAATCGGCCAGGCGCACCTGCCAGGCATCGAGCCGGGTCTTGCTGGCGGCCAGCACATCGGCGTCCAGTCCGCCCGCGCCCACCATCGCGATGGTTGCCGCGCAGATGCGACGGAGCGTGGTGCGGTCGGCGCCAGCGAGCAGCACAGCGTCGCACCCGGCGCCGAGCGCCTGCGCGAAGGATTCCTCGATGGGCTCGCCGCGCTGTTCGGCGAGCGCGCTGATGTCGTCGCAGAGAATGACGCCACCGAAGCCGCGTTTGTCGCGCAGGAAGGCTTGCACGAGACGCGGAGACATGGTGGCGGGCCGGTCGGGGAAGTTCGTTTCGTAGCCGGGCGCGGCGACGTGGTGCACCAGAATACCCGGCGCATTGAAGCCGGCTTCGGTGCTGAAGGGGAGCAACAGGGTGGAGAGGACCCGCAGGTCGGTCTCGGCAACGCGCCAGAGCGCGCCGTCCTCTGCGGCGATGTTGAGCCAGGGGTAGCCCCAGGCCACCGGGAGCAGGCCTTCCGCCTCGATGCCGGCGCAGTACGCGGCGCCCCGCTGACCGACACCCTCGGCGTCGAGGCCGAGTGCGGCATCGCGCAGGCCGGCGGCGGTGCGGGTCTTGTCCAGCGGCAGCAGCGGCGGGGCAAGCATCACCTCGATACCGTGCGCGCGCGCCTCGGCGCCGGCCTCCATGCCCGCGTCGGTCAGCGCTTCCTCGCCTTCGCCGCCCAGCAGCGCGAAGGTAAGCGGCGCATTGTCGGCCCAGGGATTCACCAGGCCAGCGGAACCAAGGCCCACAATGATGGGCGGGCTGCCGGGCTCGGGCGTGCCGCCTGCCGCCCGCTTGATGCTGGCGATCCAGGCTTTATACTCGGCCGCAGGTACGCTAGGCTGCGGCGTGACCACCACGCCGCCCGGCCGGAACGCGCCGAGCATCTCGATGGTTTCATCGGAAAGCGGGCCATACTCGATGCCGACAAAGAGGTGCCGCGCGGGCCAGAGACCGTTCAAGTCCGCCAGTTCGTCGGCAGGGGTTTCCGGATAGGCAAGCGGTTCCGTCGGCTCGGCGGGTTCTGTTTCCGCGGCGGCCCCGGCCTCCGGCGCCTGGTTCTTGCCCAGCAGCTCGATGTAGGCCTCGTGCAGGGCGAAGCCGACGCCCATACCGAGCAGAAAGGTAATGACGAGGGTACCGGTGCGGCTGCGGGGCTTGGGCGGCGGCGGTGTCGGGGCTATGTGTTCGGGCGGATTGCTCATAGGTATCGCGGCAGGGCCTCGTTCTCCCGGTTCGGCGCGTGGAGAATATAGCACCTCGGATGGGGGCTGCCCAAACGCGCGAGGGGGTAAATCGCGCCGGTGGCACTATTTGACATCGTGCGGCGGGGCGGGATAGTCTGCCTGCATCTGATTCTTGTTCCCTTTTCAGGAGGGGGCGGACCCACCGGGCTTACGCATCTTTTTCGACACGTTGCCCCAACTCCCAAACGCGAATCCGTACGGGCGTGTGCGTTTGGCTGTCCCGCCCCGTCTCCTGCGGCACTTGGCTTGAAGAGCGGAAACTCCGTCATGAGCATTCAAATCGTAGTGGGCGCCAACTGGGGCGACGAAGGCAAAGGCCGCATGGTCGACTACTTCGCCCAGCAGGCCGATTTCGTCGTGCGCTACCAGGGCGGCAATAACGCCGGCCACACGGTGGTCAACGAATTCGGGCAGTTCAAGCTGCATCTGCTGCCCTCGGGCGTGTTCAATCCGAAGGTGATGAACATCCTCGGGCCCGGCATGGTGATCGATATCCAGGGGCTGGCCGACGAACTCGACGACCTGAAGTCGCGCGGCATCGAGCCGCAGCTGCGGGTGTCGGACCGCGCCACGCTTTGCTTCCCCTTCCACCGCCTGGAAGATACGTGGGAAGAAGAGCGCCTGGGCAACGAAGCCTACGGCAGCACGCGGCGGGGTATCGCGCCGGCCTATGGCGATCGCACGATGAAGAAGGCGATCCAGCTGGGCGAACTGCTGCACCCCGAGCGCTTCCGCGATCGCCTGAAGAAGCTGACCGATTGGAAGGCCGAGCGCTGCAACTCCTTCTACGGCAAGTGCGACGGCATCGATTTCGAGTCGCTGCTTGCGTGGTCCGAAGAACACGGCGCACGCATCCGGCACCTGATTACCGACACGTCGGTATTGCTCGAAGAAGGCGCGGCGGCGGGCAAGCAGATTTTGTTCGAGGCCCAACTCGGCACCCTGCGCGATCTGAACTTCGGCATCTATCCGTTTACGACCTCGTCGTGCGCCTTGGCGGCCTATGCTCCCGTGGGCGGCGGACTGTTCGGCCATGGCATCGATCGCGTGGTGGCAGTCGTGAAAGCCTTTTCGACCTGCGTGGGCGAGGGACCGTTCCTCACGCGCATGTCGGACGCCGAGGCCGACGAGCTGCGCGAGATCGCCGAGGAATACGGCGCGGCCACCGGGCGCCCGCGCACCATCGGGCACTTCGACGCCGTGGCGACGCGCTACGGCTGCTGGGCGCAGGGCGCGACCGAGGTGGCGCTGACTAAGCTCGACAGCCTGAGCGGCCTGCCGCGCCTCAAGATTTGTACGCATTATGTCCATGAAGGAAAGCGCATCGATCGTTTTCCGATCAACGCCGTGCTGGAAGCCTCGGAGCCGGTTTATGAAGAAATGCCCGGCTGGACCGAGGATATCAGCGGCGTGCGCGACTTCGATGCGCTGCCCGAAAACGCGCGCAACTACGTGCTGCGGATCGAGGAACTGATTGGATTCAAGCTGCGCTATGTGTCCGTGGGGCCCGAGCGCGAGGCGTTGATCGAGCGCGCCTGATCATCGGCAAGAGGGAACAAACATGAGCCAGGAAGCGACGGCGGCGCTGCAGGCGAAGGCCAAGGCCAATTACCTGCAGCCCTTCACCCCCATTCACGTGCAGCAGCAAAACGGCCCCCGCGTAATTACGCGCGGCAAGGGCATGCGCGTGTGGGATTCCGACGGCAACGAATACCTGGACATGATGGCCGGATTGTGGTGCGTGGCTATCGGCTACGGCCGCGACGAAATGGCCGACGCGATTTCCGATCAGGTGAAGGAACTCTGTTACTACCAGTCTTTCGCGAACAACGCGAACGACAAGGCCATCGAGCTGGCGGCGAAGATAGGCGAGCTGGCGCCGGGCGACTTGAACCGGGTGTTCTTCGGGCTGTCCGGTTCGGACGCCAACGACACGAACATTAAGATTGTCTGGTACTACAACAACCTGCGCGGCAAACCCCAGAAGAAAAAGATCATTTCGCGGCGCGGCAGCTACCACGGCGTGACGATCGCCTCGGGCAGCCTTACTGGCCTGCCGCCGATCCACGCGCACTTCGACCTGCCCTACGGCGATCGTTTCGTGCATGTGGACAAGCCGCACCACTTCTGGATGGCGCAGCCCGGCGAGACCGAGCAGGCCTTCAGCCAGCGTCTGGCGCAACAGTTGGACGACACCATTCTCCGGCTCGGACCGGATAACGTGGGCGCGTTCATCGCCGAGCCGATCATCGGCGCGGGCGGCGTGGTGGTGCCCTCGGCCGGCTATTTCGCCGCCATCAAGCCCGTGCTCGACAAGCACGACGTGCTGCTGATCTCCGACGAAGTTATCTGCGGTTTCGGCCGCCTGGGCCGGTGGTTCGGCTGCGAGCACTATGACTTCCAGCCCGACATCATGACCATTGCCAAAGGCCTCACCAGCGGCTATGTGCCGATGGGCGGCAGCGTGGTGTCCGACAAAATCTGGAACGTGCTGCGCGACGGCGCGCCGAACATCGGGCCCTTCGCACACGGCTTTACCTACGGCGGCCATCCGGTGTCGGCGGCGGCGGGCCTCAAGAACCTGGAAATCTTCGAGCGCGAGAACCTGGTCGAGAACGCGCGCGAGACCGGCCAATACCTGCAGGACCGCCTGCACGAGACGCTCGATACCCACCCGCTGGTGGGCGAGGTGCGCGGCGTGGGCGCGGTGGCGGGGGTCGAACTGGCGAAGGACCGCGACAAGCGCGAAGCTTGGCCGGCGGAAGCCAACATCGCCGTGCGCGCGGCGGCCCTGTGCCTCAAGCGCGGGGTAATCGTGCGGCAGATCATGAATACGCTGGCCATCTCTCCCCCGCTGGTGCTGTCGCGCGCCGACGTGGACGAGGCCGTGGAGAAGCTCAAGGCTTCGCTCGACGAATTGGCCGACCAGCTCACCCAGAGCGGAGAGTGGAAGGCGTAGACCGAATTTTGTTCGCGCGCAGGGGACCGGCCGCGGGCCGGGCACCCGGCGCGCCAGGCCCAGACCCGCGGAATTCCGTTCCGCCCGTTCGTGCAGCAATGGCACGGCGCGCGGAATGCCGCAGCAGAGGAGCGAGGAGGCCGTAACCGGGAAGCGCCCGGGCGCGCGGCCGAGTCCCCCCATGCCGGAAACTATCTTCATCATCGACGCGATGGCCTATGCCTTCCGATCGTACTTCGCGATCCGGGCGGCGCTGACCGATTCGCGCGGGCGCCCCACCAATGCCGTCTACGGCTTCGCGCGGGTGCTCATCAAAATCCTCCGCGAGCACAACCCGTCGCATATCGCCGTGGTGTTCGACGCGCCCGGCAAGACCTTCCGCGACGAGCTCTACGCGGACTATAAATCCACGCGGCAGGAAACGCCCGACGAGCTGAAGGCGCAGTTCCCCATCATGCACGAGCTGGTGGAAGCGCTGGACCTGCCGTTGTACGTGGTGCCCGGCGTGGAGGCCGACGACGTGATCGGCACGCTGGCGCGCCAGGCCGAGGCCGCGGGCATGGAGCCCGTGCTGGTGTCGGCCGACAAGGATCTCCTGCAGCTGGTGACCGCCAAGACCCGCATGTTCGATCCGAACAAGGGCGACGCGGGCCAGTGGTATGGCGAGAACGAGGTGCGCGAGCGCTTCGGCACGCCGCCTGCGCACGTGGCCGACGCTCTCGCGCTGATCGGCGACACGGCGGACAACATTCCCGGCGTGCGCGGCATCGGCGACAAGACGGCCAAAAAGCTGATGGAGACTTACGGTACGCTCGAGGGGCTCTACGAGCGCATCGGCGAACTGAAGGGCAAGCAGCGCGAGAACTTGGAACAAGACAAGGACCAGGCCTTCTTCAGCCGCACGCTGGCCACCATCAAGACCGATGTGCCGCTCGATCGCAGTGTCGATACCTGCGGCCGCGGCAGCTACAACGAAAAGAAACTCGTCGACATGTTGACGGCGCTCGAGTTTCATTCGCTTATCGAAGAGTTCATGCCGAAGGCCGGCGCGGCCACCGAGTCACTCGATTATCAATTGGTGCTCGACCGCAAACAGCTGGACGCGATGCTGGCGCAGATGCGCAAGAGTGGGCGTTTCGCCTTCGACACCGAGACCACCGATGTGGATCCGATGCGCGCGCACCTGGTCGGCATGTCGTTCAGCTGCGCGCCGAACACGGGATTCTATATTCCGCTCGCGCACACGCGCGAGGCCTTGTGTATCCGCAAGGATCCCGACGATCTCACCAGCATCGAGGAGCTGCATCCGCTGCCGATGCAGGACGTGCTCGACGCGGCCAAGCCCCTGCTCGAGGATCCGGCCATCGGCAAGATCGGCCACAACATCAAGTACGATCTGGTTGTGATGCGGCGCGCGGGCATCGAATTGCGGGGCATCGACATGGACACCATGATTGCCTCCCACTTGACAGACCCTTCCCGGCTGCGGCACAATTTAGATGAAGTCAGTCTTCAGCATCTCCGGCGCAAGCTTACCCCGATCTCCGAACTCATCGGCAAAGGGGCCAAGGCCGTTACCTTCGACCACGTTTCCGTTGATTTGGCGTGTGATTACGCTTGCGAGGATGCGGATGCCGCCTGGCAGCTCTCCGGGATTTTTTCGCCGCCCCTGGAAGAACGCGACCTGTCCCAGCTGTTCCACGAGGTAGAGATTCCGCTCATCGGGGTGCTGGCCGACATGGAAATGGCAGGCATCGCCATTGATGCCACCGTATTCGAGGAACTCCGGCAAGAGATTGAAACGAAGCTCGCCGCGCTCGAACGTGAAATCCACGCGCTGGCCAAGCATCCGTTCAATATAAATTCTCCCAAGCAGCTTCAGGAAGTGCTCTTTACCGAACTGGGCCTGAAGCCGACACGGAAGACGAAGACCGGTTATTCGACCGACATGGACGTGCTGGAGCAGCTCGCGAGCGAGCACGAGCTGCCCGCGAAAGTGGTCGAGTACCGTGGGCTGGATAAACTGCGCGGCACCTATGTAGAGGCGCTGCCGAAACTCGTTCACCCGGAGACCGGGCGTATCCATACCTCGTTCAACCAGGCCGTCGCGGCCACGGGCCGACTGTCGAGCAGCGACCCCAACCTGCAGAACATTCCCGTGCGCACGGACTACGGGCGCCGCATCCGCGAGGGATTCATACCCGGAGGACCGGGGCGCGTGCTGCTGTCGGCGGACTACTCGCAAATCGAGTTGCGCGTGCTGGCGCACTTGTCGGGCGATAAGGCGCTGAGTCAGGCCTTCTTCGACGATGCCGACATCCACCGCGATACCGCGTCGAGGGTGTTTGGCGTGAAGCCGGAAGACGTGACGCCCGACATGCGGCGGCAGGCGAAGGCGGTGAACTTCGGCGTGGTGTACGGCCAGACGGCCTTCGGGCTGGCGCGGTCGATCAACGTGAGCAACAAGGAAGCCGAGAAATTCATCACGGCGTACTTCGAGCAGTACCCCGGTGTGCGCGCGTGGCTCGATAACACGATCGAGGAGGGTACGCGTCTGGGCTATGTTAAGACGATGCTGGGACGCAGGCGCTACGTGCCCGATTTGCAGGCACCGAACCAGGCGGTGCGGCGGGCGGCCGAGCGCGTGGCGATTAATACGCCGGTGCAGGGCAGCGCGGCCGACATCATCAAGGTGGCGATGCTGCGGCTGGCGGAGGCGCTGAAGGCGTACGACGCGCAACTGCTGCTGCAGGTGCACGACGAACTGGTGGTGGAGGCGGACGCGAAGCACGCGGACGACGTGATGCAGGTGATGCGGCACACCATGGAAAACGCCGCGAAGCTCGACGTGCCGCTGAAGGTGGACGCGGGCGTAGGAAAGAATTGGGCGGAAATACACTGATCCGCAGGGAATAGGGAAAAGAGGGACGGACAACACCGGTGCGCGCTCCGCGCCCGGCGATGACGACACGCATCGAAAGGATAACCGATGTCTGAACAAGGAACCGGCGAGCGCCCAGCGCAGGGCCGGGGCAAGCAGGGCGGCGGCAACCGCCCGAAGCGGAAATTCAACCCCGGCGCCAACCGCAACGGCGGCCAGCGCAAGGGGCCGGGCGGAGCGGGTCCGGGAGGACGCCGCCCCCAGCACAAGAATCCGCATGTGCTGGACGTGGAGAACGAAGAAATACCGGAAATGGGCGACGGCCCGGAAATCGCCATTAACGACCTGAAGGCGATGGCGATGCCCGGCCTGCTCGACATGGCGCGCGACCTCGAACTCGACGATTACGCGGGCCTGAAAAAGCAGGAACTTATCTTCCGCATCCTGAAGAAGAGCCTGGAACAGGCCGGCGCCGTGGTGGGCGAAGGCACGCTGGAAATCCTGCCGGACGGTTTCGGGTTCCTGCGCTCGCCCGACTACTCCTACCTGCCGGGCCCGGACGACATTTACGTGTCGCCCTCGCAGATCCGCAAGTTCGGCCTTCGCACGGGCGACGGCCTGCGCGGCCACGTGCGCCCGCCCAAGGAAGGCGAGCGCTACTTCGCCCTGCTGAAGGTAGAATCGGTGAACGGCGAATCGCCCGAGGTGGCCCGCCAGCGCATCGTGTTCGACAACCTCACGCCCATCCACCCGAACGAGAAGTTCGACCTGGAAGTGGGGCAGAAGGAAGTGTCGACGCGCATCATCGACCTGATTTCGCCCATCGGCAAGGGGCAGCGCGGGCTTATCGTGGCGGCGCCCTTCACCGGCAAGACGGTGCTGCTGCAGCAGGTGGCCAACGCCATCACCACCAATCACAAGGACATCGAGCTGATCGTCCTGCTGATTGACGAGCGCCCCGAAGAAGTGACGGACATGCAGCGCCACGTGAAGGGCGAGGTGATCGCCTCCACCTTCGACGAGCCGCCAGAGCGCCACGTGCAGGTGGCCGAGATGGTGATGAACAAGGCCAAGCGCTTGGTCGAGCATAAGCGCGACGTCGTGATTCTGCTCGACTCCATTACCCGCCTCGCGCGGGCCTACAACGTGCTGGTGCCGTCGTCGGGCAAGGTGCTTTCCGGCGGTGTCGATGCCAACGCCCTGCAGCGCCCCAAGCGCTTCTTCGGCGCGGCGCGCAACATCGAGGAAGGCGGCAGCCTGACGATTCTCGCCACGGCGCTGGTGGAAACCGGCAGCCGCATGGACGACGTGATCTTCGAGGAGTTCAAGGGCACGGGCAACATGGAGATCCACCTGGATCGCCGCCTGATGGAGAAGCGCATCTTCCCCGCCATCGACGTGCAGCGCTCGCGCACCCGCAAGGAAGAGCTGCTGGTGCCGGCCGAACACCTCGAGCGCGTGTGGCTGCTGCTCCGCGTGCTCAGTTCGCAGGAACTCCCCGAAGCCTGCGAGATGCTCAAGGAAAAGCTCAAGAAGACCAAGACCAACGCCGACTTCCTCTCCTCCATGCAGAAGATGTAGGCGAGCAGACCAGACCCATCACGGCCGCGGTTCCGGAAGGAGCCGCGGCCGTTTTTTTCAGTTGGATGGAATGCATTTCGCGATTGTCTTCGGTTGTCACGGCAAGATTGGAGACCTATCGGTCAGCGGAGTGGCTGGGTCGGGAGACCCTGCCACAGCAAGTGCCCGACGCTTCAATTCGCCCCACGAGATGGCCGAGGCCGGGAAGCGTTCGAGATTCACCCTTCGGCGGGCAACCTCCTCGCGCTGCCACTCGTGGATTGGTACGGCGCTGCTGTCGGAAGCGAGATCATCCCAGAGGTCCTCGACCAGTTGCAGCTTTTCCGCAGCGCTCAAGTCGAATACAGAGGGCTTTGGCAAATCCATCATTCCAACCTCCGTTGGGCTCCTTGCACCAACTTGATTCTAACCGATGCCTGTAACCATGGCGAATATCCGCGCCATCTTCGTGGTAATTCCGGTGCGGAGTGCGTTACGGTAGGCGGAGTCTGCGGACGGTTAACGGAAAGGGTATTGCCATGGCTTGGATAGTCGTGCTGGTAATCGTGGTGGTGCTGGGCGCGTGGCTGATGGCCATGTACAACAAGCTGGTGCGGCTGCGGAACGCGGTAAAGAACGCGTGGTCGCAGATTGATGTGCAGCTAAAGCGGCGTCACGACCTGATTCCGAACCTGGTGGAGACGGTGAAGGGCTACATGGAGCACGAGCGCGGCACGCTCGAGGCGGTGACCAAGGCGCGGAACCTGGCGGCGAACGCCAGCGGCGTGAACGAGCAGGGCAAGGCCGAGGGCCAGTTGCAGCAGGCGCTGAGCAATTTCTTCGTGGTGGTCGAGCAATACCCCGACCTGAAGGCGAATTCGAATTTCCTCTCGCTACAGGAGGAATTGACCTCGACCGAAAACAAGATCGGCTTTTCGCGTCAGGCGTACAACGATGGCGTGATGCACTTCAACAACCAGATCGAGATGTTCCCGAGCAACATTGTTGCGGGCGCGTTCGGGTTCGATCGCGCCGAGTTCTTCGAGATCGAGGAGCCGACTGAGCGCAACGCGCCGAAGGTGAGCTTTTAGGCCGTGCCGCCCCTGCCGGGGCTCGAAACTACCCCGGCGCCTATCCCGGGGTTCCGCTTCGCGTCACCCCGGGCTTAGAACGGTCACGCCTCTGGCGCTGCGGTCACGTCTCCGGCGCTGCGGTCGCGTCTCTGGCGCTGCGGTCGCGCCTCTGGCGCTGCGGTCGCGTCTCTGGCGCTGCGGTCGCGCCTCTGGCGCTGCGGTCGCGCCTCTGGCGCTGCGGTCGCGCCTCTGGCGCTGCGGTCACGCCTCCGGCGCTGCGGTTGCGCCTCCGGCACTGCGGTTGCCAAGCTTCGCCTTACTGACCGTCGCGACGCATCATGCGGGGCTGCTTAATTGCTTGCGATGTCTGCCATCAACGCGTTGTGGTCTCGCGGCCTCGGCTGAAGGTCAGCGCTGCGAAGACGAGGGCGATGACGAGGGCGTCGCCGGTGCGGCTGCCGCGGCTGCCTTCGGGGCCGCAGGAACAGCCGGCGTTCGGGTCTTTGCCTTCGGTCGTCCCGGCGCCGATGCGTACGACGGCTTCCTCGATGCTGTTGTTCACGGTCACATTCTGCGTGGCGGTGGCGTAGCCTTCCTTTTCCACGCGGACGGTGTAGGTGCCGTAGTCGGGCACGAGCACCTGTGTCACGCCTTCGTTGCCGGTGGCGCCGGCGCTGCTGTTGGCGAAGAATACCCGGGCACCCGGAACGGCGACGTCGGTTTCATCGTCCACCACGGTGACGAACAGCGAAGTAGAGAGGATGCCACCGGTGCCGACGGCGACGAGCGACAGGTACGAGGTGTCGCGGCCGGAAATATTGCCGTCGGTGTTGCGTATCCGCATCACGTAATTGCCGGCCTCGGCGAAGGTGGGCGTAAATACGACTTCCTCGCCGGGCGCGGCGGCGGCCTCGCTGAACAAGGGGGTGGCGCTACCCGCGAGCGCGGCGTCGAGGCTATAGATTTCGACAATGGCCTGGCAGCGCGGGCGCGGCGAGAGCACGGCGATCGTCGCGGGACCGTTGGGCGCAGCGAATCGAATCCAGTCCTCGTCGTTGGCGTTGTGGAAGTTGTGGCCCTGCACCGTGTTTACGGGCGTCCACGCGGAGGTCTGCGGGGTGTTGTCGGATTCCCAGGCATCGGGCCGGTTGAGCCGGTCGACAAAGCCGATGCGCGGGGAGGCGTAATACTCGCCGCCGGTCTTCACGAAGTACTGCACCTGGTACAGCCCGCCCTGCGTGAATTCGTTGAAGGGGGCTTCCCAGCGGTCGAGCACGTCGTTGTAGGTGAACAGCACCGAGGGCAGCGCGGACACGGGCTGCTCGTCATTGTTGTCGGCGGTGGGACGCTCGAAGTTCGGCGGCACGATGATGGCCTTGGCGCCCTCGACCGGGAACGGCGTAACAATTTCGGACAGCCAGAGTGTGGCGCTGTTGGTGGTGATGGTCTGGTTGGGCGCTACCGAGCCGATGAACACGCTGGGTCCGCGCACGGCGTAGCTCGCGCCGGGCCGCAGGTCATTGGCCACGAGGCCGTCGTTGCCCTCGTTGGCGATGCCGTCGCCGTCGTCGTCTATCTGCGGCTGCTGCAGCGGGTTGATGGCTTCCATCGAGGCCTTGGCCTCGGCGAAGGCCTGGCCGTAGGTGCGGCCGTTGTAGATCTGCGTCCAGAACTGCAGCGAGAAACTGATGTATTCGAATTCATCGAAGAGCGCGACGCCCTCGATGGGCCCCACGCCCGCGCTGGTCATGGTGATGCGCTTCGAACCCTTGAGGTTGTCGATAAACGAGCCGGACTCGCAGGTGTCGATGAGCGTGGTCACGTGCGTATTGGGGCTGGCGGATTGCAGCGAACCCAGCATCTGCGCGTAGTCGGTGGACTCGATGAACTCGCTGCCGTTGATGCGGAAGCGCTCGCGCTGGCCGTGGTCGACGAGATAGACCAGCAGCTTGTTCGAGCCGCGCGCCCATTGGGTCACGCTGTCGCGCAGGCCGGCGAGGGTCGGCTTCGCCGTCACGTCGGGCGTGCCGTCGCCGTCGCCGTCCTGCGGCGAATCGGCGTAGAAGCGGATGCTGTTCTTCGACAGGCCCTCGCTCACGAGCACGTTGTAGGCGATGCGGCCGAGCGCGGAGAAGGCGGGATAGAGCTCGCCGGTCTGCACGTCGCCCACGACGATGATGGCCTTCGATTCGTTGACGCCGGTGGAGGGAAGCACATCCACGAAGGCGCGCACTTCGCCCGGGAAGTCGAACCGGCTTTGCAGGTCGGTGGTGTCCAGCACGTCCACCGTGGGGGCCTTGGCGCCGGCCTGCCAGCGCGAGCCCGACAGCAGGCTGCCGCCGCTGCTGTTCAGCACCACGTCGTAGCTGGGCGTCACGGTCTGCGTTTGCGAACCGCCGCCGGTGGTCAGGTCGAGCGTGAGTGCGCGGGTCTGGCCGGTAATCAGGCGGTAGCGCACATAGAACAAGCCGGTGTCGCCGGTGTTGCGGTAGAAGCGGAGATATTGGCGCAGGTTCCGCACGTCGGTGGGCGGATAGGCGTGCGCCAGGAACAAGTCGTCGTCGCCGTCGGCATCGATATCGGCGAAGGACGGCATGCGGTCGTAGTGGTTGTCGGTGGCAGCAGGCACCGACAGCTCGCATTCCGGCACGAAATCGAACCAGGGCCAGGTGTCGCGCTCCTCGTTGATGTAGACGATCTGCTGGCACGTGGAGAAATCCACCGCATTGCTGACCGTCACAATGAGGTCGGGCCGGCCATCGAGATCGGTGTCGGCCGTGGAGAGCGATTCGATCAGATCCGGATCGAGCGTGCCGCCGTTGGGACCGGGCAGCAGGTCCGGCACGTCGAACACTTCCTGGAGAAAGGGATCGATGAGCACGATATTGGCTCCGCCGGTATATGTATACGCCGTCAGAATTTCGCTCTGGCCATCCTCGAATTGGTCGAAGTCGGCGATTGCGATACCGCGTCCCTGCGGATTCAGGTGTATCGGGTTCACCGCCTTGCCATAGTCGCTGTTGCTCAGCGTGAATACCGGCGGCGTGCCGCGCTGCAGGCCGTACAGCGCGATACGGCCGTCCTGACCCTGCACGAAAAAGGAGGCCAGACCGGAATTATCGAAGTCGGCGAACTGATAGAGGTCATTGCGCCAATTGTTCGCGGCGATACCCTCCCGCAGAGGCACCGAGTCGAAGGCGGTGAAGCTGCCCCACGCCGGGTTGTAGGGCGTGCCGACGTTCTCGAATCCGAGCAGCGCGGTGTCGCGGCTGCCCGAGATGCCCATGCGGAACAGGTCGAGGTCGCCGTCGCCGTCGTAGTCCCAGAAACCTGCGGGGCCCTGGCCCGCCGGAAATGCGACCGGGGTTTGCTGGATGATGCGGTAGGCCGCTTCCTGCAGGAAGAAGCGGTAGGTCTTGAGGCGGCTGTTCACGCTGAGAAAGATATCGCGGAGCCACTCGGCACCGGGCTTGGCGGCCTCGGGATTGCGGCGCACGCTGAGGGTGGCCTCCGCATAGGTGAGTCCGTCGATCTCGCGGTGGTCGTAGCGGGGTTCGCCGCCGCTACCGAGCGAGGAAAACCAGGCCGGCGCTTGCGCCGTGCCGACGTTGGGAATCCAATAGAGACCTTCGCTTGCGTTGTAAAAGAGGAAATCGAGCCGACCGTCCTCGTCCCAGTCGGCGATGTGGATATCACCCAGGTTGTACGAGAAGTCGCAGCCCTTCTCCTCGTTCGAGGTACGCTGCCGCAGCGGGCTGGCAGCATCGATGCCGGCCAGCAGCAGCTTGCTGGTGCCGAGGCGATCGGGCATCTGGCTGCTGAGCACGCGGATCTCGACCGGATCCTGCCACGCGGGAATGGTACGGGTGCCGGTGTTCTTCAGGAAGAACACGCGGTGGTAGGGGGGCGCGTCGCAGACAAAGTCCTCGGCGGTGTACAGGTCCAGATCGCCGTCGGCGTCGATATCGGCGAGCGAAAGCCAATAGCCGCCGAAGCGTCCCGGCTGCAGGCTGCTGGTGACGATACCGCGATAGGTGAACGAAGGGAGCGACGCGCCCGCGGCGGTGCCGTCGTTACTGAACCAGACGATGCGCTTGATGAACTGCGGCGACTCCTCGGTTACGATGGCGAGGAGGTCTTCCAGGCCGTCGCCATTGAGGTCGCCGAACTCAATGCCCAGGTCGAAGCGCATGCCGGTGGGGAGCGGGGTGAGCTTCAAGTCCTTCGAGCCGCCAGGATAGAATGCGCTGCTGGAGCCGAGGTTGATCATCACCTGCGGTCCCGAGCCCGTACCGGGAAAGATGAAGTCGTCGTCTCCGTCGCGGTCGATGTCGACCACCGTCATTCCCGAGCGGCGATTGGTAGGGCCATACACGTAGCCTTCGCCGTAGGAAAGCTGGCCCCAGACCTCATGGCGCAAGTCCTCCACGCAATCCTCCTGCTTCGGTGCCGCGGACACGGGAAGCGCTTTGCGACCCTTCGGCTCAGTGGGCGGCGTATCGCTGCGGAGAAATTCAGCTGCAGCGGGCAGGGTAAGCGATAGAACGGCGAGCAGCAGCGGGGTAAGGATTACGCGGTGAAACATCTGGACCCCGCATAGTATCTCGGTTGACCGTGCAGCCCCAGGCTGAACCGGATAAATCGGTCAAACTATACCACGGGCACGGTTACGCGTAGCAGCGTATCTCGTACACGCGGGCTTCGTCGGCTCCGTTCGTGGCAGTAACGGTCAGTCGGATAGCGGCGGCGTTGACCGTGTCGAACCGGTGCCGGCGCAGGCGCTGGAAGTTCCCGGTTATCTTGGCCAATGGCTGCCAATCCGAATCTCCGGAGCGTTGGTATTCGATGCCGTAATCTGCCACGGTCTCGGGTTGCGGACCGGCAACGACGCGTTTGCGCACACCGGCGTTCTCGGATAGCGTGAGTTCGCGCTGAAAGCCGGAGTCGAAGGTGATCTGAATTTCCGAAATGCGCTGCGGCGTATCCCAGCGGAGTTCGAGCCAGGCGGGGCCGGGGTCCATGGGGCCGCCCCAGCGGTGCCGCCAGTTGCCAGGAATGTCCCGGGTTTCGCCGTCGAGCACATGTTCCGGCGCGCTGCCCTCGACCGATGCGGACGCCGTGGCCTTGGCGCTGCGGGCGAGGTCGGCGGGGTCGTCGTTCTTGCGGTCGCGGATGGTCTGGTCGTCGCGCAGCAGCATCTGCTGCAGGGCGGCGATACGGGTGTTGTCCTCGGCGAGCGCAGCCGGCAACATCTTTTCGCGCGCGCAATAGGCGGCGGCTGTGCCTACGGCTTGGCCCATCACCGCACAGGTGGCCATCACGCGCGTGGAGGTGAAGGCGACGTGCGAGGCGCTGATGTTGCGGCCGGCCATGAACAGGTTGCCGATGTTGCGCGAGAACAGCGCGCGCAAGGGGATGTTGTAGACATCATCGATCTTCACCTGCCGGGCGGGGCGCTCTTGCGGCGCGTCGAAACCGCCGGGCGGGTGATCGTCGAAGGGCCATCCGCCGATGGCGACGGCGTCCTGAAAGTCGAAGGCCTCGCCCTGCAGGTCGCGCTGCGTCAGGATGATGGGGCCTTCCAGCCTGCGGCTCGATCGCTTGCCTGGAATCATGCCGATCCAGTCCATGCCCCAGTTCGCGCTGTCGGGGTGCTCGCCGGAGTTCTTCACGTAGTCCCACACGCCTAGCACGATGGATAGCAGCTCCTTACGGATCATCTCGTTGTCGGCGATGGCATCGTGCTGGCCGCCCCATTCGATCCACCAATAGCCGTATTCCCAGGACCCCGTGCCGCGGAACTCCAGTTGATCCTTGGTCACCTTGCGCGCCCAGGAAGGCGGCACGAAGGGAATGGGCTTGCCGTAGTCCTTCGAGGTGAACAGGATGCTGCTGCCGAGGGTTTCCGGTCCGGCGGTTTCCGGGGCGAGCGGCTCGCCGAATTCCGCGCGCGCTTCATGGCCCGTGCGGTGGGCCGCGCCGGCCTCGAGGCCCAGGCGGCAGTCGCCCGTGCAATCCGCGTACTGCGATGCGGCGACGTGGTAGAAGTGCTCGGTCTTGTCGGAACGCGCCCAGACGGACTGTAGGACGCCGCCGGAGATCTCCGCCCGGAAGACCGAGGTATCGAGCAGCAGCGTGATGTTCGGCTCGGAGACGACCTTGTCGTAGAGCAGGAGATCCCAGAGTTCCCAGGCGCTGTGGGGATTGCGTGCGGCGTTCTCCAACCGGAGTTCTTCGATGATCCCGCCCTCGCGCCAGCCGGGGCGTCCGCCATGCTCGTTGGCGCCCACGATGTGCATGCGCACTTCGCTGCTGGCATTGCCACCCAGCCGCGAGCGATCCTGCGCCAGCACCACCTTCGCGCCATTACGCGCTGCGGCCAGCGCTGCGCACACTCCCGCCATGCCGCCGCCCGCCACCAGAAAATCGCAGGATAGCTCCACCACCGCCATGTGCGCTTCGGAGGACGGGTGCCAAGGCGCGGCGGTGGCTGGGGCGGCGGGGCTTGCACCCGTGGCCACACCCGTACCTGCCGCGTCTGCACTCACCACCACCGAGTAGATACTCCCGGCGGCGACACCGCTTAAGAACCCACGCCTGCCAAATCGGTCCATGCGAATCATCCTCCCGAGTAGGTCTCCAAGGTAACACAATCGTGAAGGTGACGCGAAGATGATAAAAGTGCGATTGACAGAACCGCGATAGACTGTTAGGATTTCCTAGTACGACGGGGAAGAACAGTGGTGGCTCGCGACGAGGGATGCGAGCTGGAGGCTATATCCATGCAATCATTATTGGCAGTAGGTTCGCGTATCTCTCAATTCTTAGTGGCTGCGGCGCTTATTCTTCTGGCGGGCGGCGCATCTGGGGAAATGGTCGATGTCCAATTGGGCGGCCCTTTGCCCGAGACTGGCGGGGTTGCCAAGTTCAATGTTTCGCCGGACGGCGCTTATGCACTTTTCCAGTCCGACCTCGATACACCGGGAATATTGGAGCTTTACAGCGTGGCCAGCACGGGCGGAGAGCCGGTGAAACTGAATCACGCCCTGCAACCCTCAGCCTCGCTCGTTTCAGGCACAACCATCAGCCCGGACAGTTCACATGTGATCTACTCGGTCCGAGCTCCTGCAACGGAAGAGAGCGGCGGAATACCGTACGAGTTTTACGTTGTGCCAATCACAGGTGGGACGCCCTATCGATTCTATCCGGGTTGGTTGGATAGCCAATACATAACTTACAGCTCCTTCAGTCCAGACAGTCAGACCATCATATTCACGGGGCGCCATCCCGACTCAGGCGGCCTGGATCATTTTCGGGGCGGGGATATCGATATTTATACCGTGCCGGTATCGGGCGGGACACCGACACCATTGGGCGTGGAGATGCCTGAGGGCCAGACGACACTCGCCGGTTTCGAAATAACGCCCGATGGCAGCCGTCTGATAGGTGTTGGGTCAGATTTAACGGGCACGACTTATTTTAGTCTGTATACCGTTTCGATGACCACGGGTGCGATTACGATATTGGTTGAGGGAGAAATCTTTGGCTATCGGCTCAACGATGATGCAAGCCGCATCGTGTATCTGGCTACTTCAGACGCCGATCCCCCGGTAGCAGACTTGTACAGCATCCCGATTTCCGCGGGAGCGCCGACGTTACTGAGTACGGAGCGGGTCGCCGGCCAGACGATTCAGGAAAGTTTCGAGATTACCGGCGATGGTGCGCGCGTGGTCTATGCGTGCCGTGCCGGCCGAGGTCCACGTACGTTGTTTTCCTCGCCGATTGACGGGGGCGGAGCGGTCGCACTGACACCGGAACCGTCGGAAGACTTTACTGGCGTGCGTGCTTACGCGGTACGCTCCGATGGCGCGTTTGTCTATCTGGTTACCGAGGCCCCGCGGGAACTGTACAAGGTACCCGTGACCGGAGGTGCCGACTGGGAGACGATAGCCCCCATCGATACGGGTGACCCGCCTGCGACCATCAACGCGGTTCCGGGCAGCGACGAAGTGGTATTCACGGCGCATGACGGTACGAACGGCTATGTAGGCGCATTGGACACCGTCGTTGGCGGCCCTCGGGTACTCAGCGTGGTGCCTAACGACGAAACAAACCTGGTGCCCGTCATGCTGCAAGTCAGTCCCGATGGCGGTGCTGTGACGTTTGGCCTGTTTCCGTTGTTTGGCGAGGGCCTGGTGCCGTGGTCGATGCATTACGCGCGTATCGATGGTTCGGTGCCCGGCAGGCGGCTGGCATATTTACAAGATGACGCGTACTTCGGATCCGAGTTTCAGTACGGTTATTCGAGCGATCACATCATTTACATGGGCAAGGAGACCCCCGAAACTCCCACCATGCTCTGGGCTTCCTATGATCCGGAGACGATACCAATGGGCGAGGGCGAAGGGGCGGCGGACTATTCCGAAAGTGCTGGGGCGACCCTTGCGGTATTTGCCAATGGGGACGGCGACGGGGACGGCTCGCTTACGTTGGAGGAATATTTGGCCGGGGTACCCGGCGCTGAATTCGCTGGCTTCGATGTGCTTGACGTCAATGGCGACGGCTTGGTGACACCGGCGGAACTGATTAGTCTCATTCCGGCCGGCGCACCGGTGCACAGTGCCGATGCAAATGCGGATATGACACTCGATTTGCCGGAGCTGCTGCGCGTCATTCAACTCTACAATGCATCGGGATTCGGGTGTGACCCTGAGTTCGAAGACGATGGCTTTCAACTCGGCGGTACCGACCATTCATGCTTGCGTCACGCCTCCGACTACGCAGATCCCGCGTGGCACATCAGTTTGGGTGAACTGCTTCGCGTCGTCCAATTCTTCAATATTGGCGGATACGAAAGCTGCGAATCTCCCGAGGATGGGTTTTGCGCATCGGCCCGAGGCTGACGTACCGAGTCGTATTGCGCGCCACTTCGGTTGCCTGATCGCGGCGGCATGCGATAGACTACGCGCCTATCCTTTCAAGGAGGTGCATCATGGGGTCGAACGGCCAGAAACGGGCATTGATTACGGGTATCACCGGGCAAGACGGCTCGTATCTTTGCGAATTGCTGCTGGAAAAAGGCTACGAGGTCCACGGGGTCGTGCGCCGTTCCAGCTCGGAAAACTTTGAACGCATTAACAGCTTCAAGGATCGGATCAACCTGGTGCAGGGCGACCTGACGGACCAGGGTTCGATGATTGAAGCGGTGTCGCAAACGAAGCCGCACGAGGTGTACAACCTCGCGGCGCAGTCCTTCGTTCCGACTTCGTGGAACCAGCCGATTCTTACCGGGCAGGTGACTGCGCTGGGCGTGACCAAGCTGCTCGAGGCGGTGCGTCTGGTGGACAAGTCGATCCGCTTTTATCAGGCGTCTTCAAGCGAGATGTTCGGGCACGTGCGCGAGACGCCGCAGCGCGAGACAACACCGTTCTACCCGCGCAGTCCCTACGGCGTGGCGAAGGTCTACGGTCACTGGATTACCGTGAACTACCGCGAGAGCTACGACATGTTCGCGTGCTCCGGCATCTTGTTCAACCACGAATCGCCGCGTCGCGGACTGGAATTCGTGACGCGCAAGGTAACGAATGCAGTGGCGCGCATCAAGTGCGGCCTGCAGGACGAACTCCGCCTGGGCAACCTGGAGGCGAAGCGCGACTGGGGATTCGCGGGCGACTACGTGCGCGCGATGTGGCTGATGCTACAGCACGACAAGCCGAGCGATTACGTGGTGTCGACCGACGAGACGCACAGCGTGCGCGAGCTGGTCGAAATCGCGTTCGAGCACGCGGGTCTCGATTGGCACGACCATGTCGTCGAGGATCCCAAGTTCTTCCGTCCGGCCGAAGTACACTTGCTGCTGGGCGACAGCTCGCGCGCCCGGGCCGATCTGGGCTGGGAGCCGCAGGTGACGTTCCGGGGTCTGGTCGAGATGATGGTGGACGCCGATCTCGCGCGCGTCAAGGCGGAACTCGCGAACCAGCCGGTATGAGCTACCGCGCCCTCGTAACCGGTGCCGCCGGCTTTGTGGGGCGCCGCCTCGCCCGGCATCTGCGCGAGCGCGGCTGGGAAGTTGTGGGGGCCGATCGCGGCGAGGGCGACTATTTCGATTGCGATATCACGCGGCCCGAGCGGGTGAAGGCGCTGCTGGGATCGGCGGGTACGCTCACGCATGTTTTCCACCTCGCAGCGCAGACCTTCGTGCCCGACAGCATCCGCACCCCGGCGGCATCGTTCAACGTAAATGTAAACGGGACCATCAACCTGCTGCATGGGCTCCGGGAAGTGAAATCGCCCGCGCGGTTCCTGTTCGTGGCGAGCGGCGAGGTGTACGGTCCGCCGCGTTATCTGCCGATCGACGAAGAGCATGCCCTCGAGCCGCGCAATCCCTATGCGATTTCGAAATGCGCGGCGGATCATTACTGCCGGTATTATGCGGCGGCCACGGGTATGCCAGTAATCGTCGTGCGTCCGTTCAATCATACCGGCGGGGGGCAATCCCCGGATTTCGTGCTGCCGTCCTTCGCGCGCCAGGTGGCGGCGATCGAGGCGGGCCTGGCAGAGCCGGTTATCCGGGTGGGCAACCTGAATGCGCGCCGCGATTTTTCGCATGTGGACGACGTGGTGCGGGCCTATCGGATGTTGGCCGAATCGGGCGTGCCGGGCGAAGCGTATAACGTGTGCTCGGGGCAGGCGCGCCGTGTGGGCGATGCGCTCGACTACCTGGTGGAGCGCGCGCACGAAGAGGTGCGCATCGAGCCGGACCCCGCGCGCATGCGCCCGGTCGATGTGCCGGAAGTGGCGGGCTCGCACGAGAAGCTCTCGGCAGTCACGGGCTGGCAGGCGGAGCACACCTTCGAGAGCGTGCTTGATGAGTTGCTCGACTACTGGCGCGGCAAAGTGCGCGAAGACGCGGAGTCATTCCGGTGAGCAGCGCACTCCCGGCGTCCGAGAAGCAGCGTTCGCTCGACGAACTGGCCGATCTCGCGCAGTCTTACCGCCGGCAGGGCAAGACGCTCGTATGGACCAACGGCTGCTTCGAGATTCTACACGCCGGGCACATCGAGTTCTTTATCAAGGCGGCGCGTCTGGCCGACGTGTTCATCGTAGGGGTCAACAGCGACGCTTCGGTGGAGAAGCTCAAGGGCGAAGGGCGTCCGCTGACGACACTCGCAGAGCGCATGCATGTATTGGCCGCCGTCGAGTGCGTCGATTACCTGACCGTGTTCGATGCGCCCAACTGCGCCACATGGCTCGAACGGCTTCAGCCCGAGGTTTACGCGAAAGGCCTGCACCATCTGCACGGCGGGATCGATCCGGAAGAGCGCGCCATCGTCGAGCGCTCCGGCGGCTGCATCGCGCTGATTGCCGGCGACCCCGCCAAGTCTACCGCCAACATCGTGTCAAAAATTCGCGGAGGCTGAGCACCGGAAACGGGACCATGAAGGGTGTTCCGGTCTACATCGCGCTATTGCGCGCCGTGAACGTCGGGGGCACGGGCAAATTGCCGATGGCGGAACTAAAGCGCCTGTGCACGGGGTGCGGGTTTGCGAAGGTGCGCACCTATATCGCCAGTGGCAATGTTGTGTTCGAGTCGGCCCTGGCGCGGTCGGAGGTGAAGCAGCGCTTGGAGGCCGCGCTGGCCGACTTCGCGGGCAGGCCTGTGGGCGTACTGCTGCGCACAGCCAAGGAACTTGCCGCCGTGCTTGCGGCGAACCCCTTTCCCGACGCACAACCCAGCCGTACGGTTACCATCTTTCTGGACGACCCGGCGCCCAAGCGCTCGATCGAGGAAGCGAAGGGGCGTCGCACCGAAGAGTTTGTGCTGGGCAAACGCGAGATATACGTGCACTACCGCGACGGCATGGGGCAGTCCAAGCTCGTCATTCCGGCTGCCCGGCAGGGAACCGCGCGGAACATGAACACCATTGCGAAACTCGTTGCCATGGCGACAGAGCACTGACGGATTCGTCCCTCCGGTCTACCTGTCATCCACGCTCCCGGTTTGTTAGGATTTGGTAAGGGTGCGCATGGCGCGGCGCTAAGTGTGGTCATGCGCGAGCGGCAATCAGGTCAGGGAGCAGGTGCACGTATGAAATCGTGGTGGGTCCGCGTGATGTAGGCGGGGGTAGTTCTATCCGCTTCCGCTTGGAGTCAGGAATCTGCGACACCGCAAGACCAGGCCGAGGAGATCCAAGCGCTCAAGGCGCGCATCGAGGAACTGGAACGACGGCTTGATGCCCTTGCGGCGCAGGCACCCGGGACGGCGCCGACCGCCGCAGTAGTCCCGACAGGCGCACCGGCATCTGCACCGGCCGCCGCCCCCCCTGCGGCAGCGCCGCCGGAGGTCAGCATCAATGAGAATGGCCTCAAGATTTCGAGCGCCGACGGCGCGTTTGAAAGCCGCATCGGCATGCGCCTCATGCACGACGTCGCATGGTTCAGCCAGGATCGTTCGTTGCAGCGGGTGCTGGGCGACGATCAGGACGGCACTGGGTTCCGCTCGGCACGCCTCACCCTGCGCGGCCGCGTGTTCACGGACATCGCGTATCAGGCGGAAATCGAATTCGCCGGGCAAGACGGCGCGGATTCGCCCTCCTTCGAAGACGTCTGGATGCAATACAACGGCGTACCCTATGGCGGCGGGCGCGGATTCGATATCCGCGCGGGTCATTTCAAGGAGCCGTTCGGGCTGGACGAGCAGGCCTCCTCCGGCGACCGGCCCTTTCAAGAGGCGCCGCTGGCCAATGTGTTTGCACCCTCGCGAAACGCCGGCGTGATGATCAGCGACGCGCTGTTCGGCGAACCCAAGCAGGAGCGGCTGGTGTGGGCTGTGGGCGCGTTCAAGGAAACCGACAATCTGCCCAGCAGCAACGACTCCGACGAGGACCAGGGGTATCAGATAACCGGACGCCTGACCGGGCTGCCCGTTTATGGGGACGATGGCCGGAAGCTGCTGCACTTGGGTGTTGCGGCCAGCTTGCGGCATCCCGATGGCGCGCGGCTGCGCTACGGGGTCCGGCCCGAGACACGCCTCAGCCTTCTCCGCTATGCCGACCCGGATAGCGCGCTGCTGCCCAATGGCTTCCGGCTGCTCGATGCCCGCGCCGAGGACGTCGTGCTGGTCGGGCTCGAGGCGGCGGGCGTGCTCGGTCCGTTCTGGTTTCAATCGGAATACATGCGCTCGGCGGTCGATACCGCGCTGGGCGGCGACCTGCGGTACGACGGCTGGTATGCAAGCGCCGGCTATTTCCTGACGGGTGAAAACCGGGTGTACCGCCACGATACCGCGCGCTTCGGGCGTCCGCGCCCGTCGCGTCCGCTGGCCATCCGCGGTACCTCGCGCGGTCCCGGCGCGTGGGAAATCGCGGCGCGCTACGGCACGGTCGATTTGTCCGATGGCCCCACCTACGGCGGCGAGCACACCTCGCTCTCGCTGAGCCTTAACTGGTACCTGAACTACAATTTCCTGGTGAGTTGGAACTACATCCACAACGAGATTGATCATCCGCTGTACGACGGAGATTTCGACTCGTTCCAGACGCGGTTCCAGCTGGATTTTTAGCGCGCGGCGCAAAGGAGTTTTCTCGATGCGGCACACCCATGCGGTTTCCAAGGCGCGGCCCCGGCCGGCGTCCCTGCTCGAAGTACAGCAAAAGGTCATCATCGTCTCGGCGGCCATCGATGCCTTCGGCTCGCTGGCCGACGCGCTGTCCAGTTGGTTCGCCTTGTTCGAGCGCGACTAGCGCCGGGTTGCCCGGCTGCATCCGGGGGACTAAGATAGGCGGCGTTACGACCCCCCGGGAGCATGAGTCATGGGTGACGAAGAAACGATTTTCGGCAAGATCCTGAAGGGCGAGATGCCGTCGCAGGAAGTCTATTCCGATGAGCACACCTACGCCTTCCGCGATGTGAATCCGGCGGCACCGACGCATGTGCTGGTGATACCGCGGAAGCCGATTCCCAAGATATCCGACATCTCCGAAGCCGACGCGGAACTGATGGGCCGCCTCATGTTCGCCGCCAACAAGGTGGCCGAACTCGAGGGGCTGAAGGAAAGCGGCTACCGCCTTGTGATCAATTGCGGCGCGGGCGCGGGCCAGACGGTATTCCACCTGCACGTCCATGTGCTGGGCGGCCGCGAATTCGCCTGGCCTCCCGGCTGATGTCGGCGCTGCTCAATGCCCAGACCCGCCTCTGCGCGGTCATCGGCAATCCGGTCGGCCATTCCCTGTCGCCCCAGATTCACAACGCGGCCTATGCGGCGACTGGGGCGAACTTCGCCTACGTGGCTTTCCGTGTGGAAGACCTGGGTGGCTGCCTGGCGGGGCTTCGCGCGCTGGAAGGCTTCCGCGGCCTGAGTGTCACCATCCCGCACAAGGAGGCCATCATCCCGCTGCTGGACGAAGTCGAGCCGCTGGCCCGGCGCGTGGGCAGCGTGAACACGGTCACGAATGAGGGTGGCCGGCTCATCGGCGCGACGACCGATGGCCCCGGCACGCTGCGGGCCTTCCGCGAGGCGGGCGTCCCGCTGGAAGGGAAGCGGGTGCTGTTTTTGGGCACGGGCGGCGCGGTGCGGGCGGTGGCTTTCGCCATGGCCGACGAGGGCGGCGTGGCCCAGGTGACCCTCTGCGGCCGTACCCCTGAGCGCGTGGAGCGGCTGGCGGGCGACCTCCGTGCGGCCGGCGCGTCCTGCCCGGTTCAAACCGCGGGGCTGGATTCCGGCATCGAATCGGCAATCGAAGCGCACGACATCATCGTGAACGGGACGCCCCTGGGTATGTATCCGGAACATGTTGGCAAGTCGATTGTGCCGTCGGGTATGCTCGCGGCGCGGCATGTGGTCTTCGACATGGTCTACCGCCCTGAGCGGACGCGGCTGGTTGAGGAAGCGGAAGCCGCGGGCGCTACCGTAATCGGCGGCTTGGATATGCTGGTTTACCAGGCGGTGCTACAGTTCGAACGCTGGACAGGGCAGCCGGGGCCGGCGGACGCAATGTTCGCGGCGGCGCGTGCGGCCTTGCGGGGTGCATGAATAGCGGCCTAAGGGACAACGAGAAAGGGCGGCAGCGATGAGCATGAAGGTAACGACGTTCGTAGGCAAGACGAATCTCGAGGGGCTCAAGCACATGGACAACCAGATCAACGACTGGCTGCGCCGCAACAAGATCGAGCCGCTTCACATCAAGCAATCCTTCGGCACGGAGCGCCACCACGGCGCATCGGAAGAGCCTGTTATCGTCGTATCGGTGTGGTACCACGCCGAAGACGAGGAATTTTGACGTTGACCGTGCAAGCGGGCTTCATTGCGTGCTAACATAGCGGCCCGCGCGCCAATTCAAGCAGTTCGGCGCGCCGCCTCCACCCGGGAAAGGAACGCTCGGCATGCTGCTCACTGAATTCATCCAGACGGATTGCATCGTCCCCAACCTGCTCGCCGCCACCAAGGGCGAAGCGCTGCGTGAAATCACGCATGTGCTCTTCGACAAGCGCAAGATTAAGGGCGTGGGCCCGGCGCTCGACCAGATCATGGCGCGCGAAACGACCGAAAGCACGGGCATAGGCCACGGCATTGCAGTGCCCCATGCGCGTGTTTCCGGACTGAAGTCGCTGGTGTGCGCGCTGGGCCGCGTCAATGGCGGACTCGATTTCGCCGCGGTCGACCGCAACCCGGTCCACCTGATTTTCCTCATCTGCTATCCGCCCACGCAGCAGACGACTTACCTGAATTTCATTGCGACGATCGCGCGGCTGCTGCGCCACGAGGAACACCTGAACGCGCTGCTCGAGGCGGACGACGCCGAGGCCATTCACGCAGTGCTGAGCGCCATTTCCGAAAGCATGGCGACGCCGGAGCAGGATCTGAAGGCGGCGATCGAGACCGACACGGCCGCGGGTCTGGACCGGGACGCGCACACCGACGTGATCCTGCTGGCGCGCCTGCAGCTGTGCCACGAGATGCTGGAGACGGCGCGCTCGGGCAAGAAGCAGATTCAGGAACGCATCGAGAATATCCGCAGCCTGGTGAATCCGCGCACGCTGAAGCAGTTCGACCGCGTGATGAAGGCGCGGCCGCCGGCGATGGTGCCGGTGGAGGGCGACACCTGCCAGGGCTGCTTCATGAAGCTGCCGACGCAGTTCGCCCAGAAGGTGCGCCAGGACGAGCAGCACCTGTACAGCTGCCCGAATTGCAGCCGCTTCATCTATATGGTCTAATCATCCGCGGGGGCGGACCGCCCCGACGGAGGTAGCGCGCCATGGATTATGCGAAGGTCGACAAGCTGATTGAGAAGGTCGAGCTGTTCCACGGCTTCACCCGGGATGAGGTCGTCAAGATCTTTTCCAAGGGCATGACCATGCGGGTCACGAAAGGCGAGACCGTCTTCTACAAGGGGACGGTCGGCAGCCAGATGTATGTGGTGCTGGGGGGCACCGTGGGCGTGGTGGACAACGACAAGGTGATCGCCAAGCTCCACACGGGTGATATGTTCGGCGAGATGGCCCTGGTGAACCAGGAGCCCCGCAGTGCCACGGTGGTCGCGGTCGAGGATGCGAAGCTCTTCGTGCTGAGCGAGGACACCTTCAAGCGGCTGCTGACCAAGCAGGTGGCCATCCGGCTGCTGATGAACATCATCCACACGCTGAGCAAGCGGCTGAAGAACACCAATTCCCGCCTGACCAGCTGAGTCAGGACAACCTAAGCGGCTTCGGCAAATTCTTCCGCGCGGCGTTCCTGTTTGCGCTTACGGGCCGCGCGCAGCCAGCGCCGAAGTCCATACAGGCCGAGCGCCAGCAGTGCCACGAACACCGCAATGTACGGCAGCAGCCTCGGCAGGATAACCGTCAGGAATATCCGCTTGCCGATTTCCGGCAGCAGTTGCATTTGCAGGCTGTCGGCATCGGCCCGCGACATGCGCGCGCGCGCCTTGGAAAGCCGCGTCCAGATTTCGCTGAGGGAGATGTGGCCGTCGCTGTTCAGGTCGAGCGCTTCTTTGCGCTGCTGACGCGCGGCTCCCACCATGACCGACAAGTCCGCGTGCTTGATATCTTCCTTCACCCACGCGATGTAATCCTGACGCAGCGTGTCGATGGCCGCCTCGGAATCCGATAGGAACGCCATGGTCATGCAGGCCATTTCGTCGGTGGTTTGCGGGCCGTAGGTAATTTCCATCGGCGGGTTGTGCGGATTGGCGGGATTGTCCGCGGAATTGTCGTATACAAAGGTCAGATCGAACTTCGTGCCCTTGGGCAGCGGCAGCGGCTCTTTGAGCCGATACTGTTCCTGCCAGGCGAAGTCCCAGCGAGGTACCGAAATAATGGTCATGGCGGTGCCATCGGGCAGGGTGGCTTCGCAGTGCATGCTCTTGGCGATATAGTGCGCATGCGGCGAGATGCCGAACAGCGTGGCATCTACCGGAAGCTCGAAGTGTTCGTGGATGGTGTAGTCCGGGTCGCCCGCGGGGATGCGAATGCCCGCAAGCAGTCCGAAGCCGAAGGGTACATCGAGCGCGACCATGTGCCGCGTGGGGATTTCCTGCGTGAGATACAGCCCGATTTCGGCCTGCTCGATTTCTTCTTTGCCGCCCGGGTGGAAATGCGTGGAAAGGATCAAGTCGGTGCCTGGCACGAGCGGTACACCGACGCCTTCGGGATACAGATTGGAAATCGATCCTACGGCCCAACCGCCCACCCGGTTGAGGCTCAGGTTGCTTTCCATGCCCCCGAAGCCCGGGCGTTTGGAAGCCTCGGACATCGCGCGTGATTCGCCCGTGGCGTCGAGCGAGAAGAGCGTGTGATGCGCCGAAAGCAGGGCCTTCGGGCGGTATTCGATACCGCGCAGGTAGGTGCCCTCGGGCAGTTCGGGAATCCGCACCACGAAGCCGCGGTAGATATCCGGACCCGACGCCGGAATGGTGAAGGGCTCCTCCATCGAGAGCACCAGGTCGGGCTCGCCGTGCGTCCATTTGCTGTCGAACACGGGTGCCGTCGGCACGGCGTCGGCATCGCCAAGCGGCGCGCCGGCGTCGGCCCAGGCTGACAGCACGGCAATGGTATCGTCGGATAGGTGGCGCTCATTCAAGAAGGAGACATCGCCCTGCGCCGCCTTCCACGGGGGCATGATCCGGTCGCCGGTCACCTGCGCAATCATTCGCGCGCGCTTGGCGATCTGCTCGTAGCTCGTGAGCGGAATGGGCGCCCCGCCGCCGTCGTGGTGGCAGGGGGTGCAGTTGTTGTAGACGATAGCGGCGATTTCGCCCGAGAAGGTGGGCGGAGCATCGGTGGTTCGCGGGGCGGCGAACGGGTCGTAGTTGGCGTGGGCTGCCGCGCACAGGCTCATGATTCCGAATGCCAGTGCCAGGGGATTGCGGTAGGTACGACTCACGACTGGGGTTCCTCTCTCAGGGTCTCTTCCGATGCTCCGCCCGCTTTGGGCAGAAAACACCCCACGGCCTTGGTCTCGGCGCGGGGGACTTCGCGGTTATTCAGCAGCGCCTCGATGGCCTCGCGCAGATCGTGTCTGCTGGCGGCCTGGCGCTTGACGCCGAGGTCGGCGTAGAGATCGGAAATGCGGCCGCGGTAACGGCGATTGCCCTCGGCATCGTAGACGACCGCTTCCGGGGTGATGAGCGCGCCGGTGAGGCGCACGAGCTGCATTTCGGGATCGAGGATGGCGGGCGCGGTGTATTCGTAGTCGGCTGCGTGTTGGATTACGGCGTTGTTATCGTAGAAGGGGCCTGCGTACACGCGATACAGGCGCACGCCCCGCGCCTTGGTATCGCAGAAGATTCGCTCGATTTCGGGTGCCATGGCGTTGGCGATGGGGCAGTCGGTGTCGACAAACACGAACACCGTCAGGCTGGCCTGGTCGAAGCGCAGCGCGTCGTCGATGGCCGTGAAACCGGGCGCGGCGGGCTCTTCCGCCGCAGCCAGCCCGGCGAGCGCGATAGCGATGGGAATGAAAAACCGCATGATGCCTCCTGCATTCACGGGAATCAGTGAAGGCAGGAGCGGAAACGGTTACAGGCGGCTTAGTCCTGGGCGGGTTCGCCGGCCGATTTGCGCTTTTCGCGGTAGACCGGCGGGGCATCCGGCGGCGCGGGCAATTCCGGCAACACGCCCTGGCGCAGCGGCTTGAACAGTTCGACGCAACCCGCGTGCGTGCGCCGCGCGAGTTCCTTGCGGCAGCCCGCCACCACGGGCGTTCGGCTGTAATACACCGTGGCCGTGCAGCGCGAAAGGCTGAAGAGCCGCAGCATGTGGTCCATCAGGGGTTCCCAGCGCCACCAGGCAATGCTGTCGGAAGCGGCGGGCTCGCCCTCGGGCGTGTCAAAACTGATGGAGGCGTAATGCACGGGGTAGTGCCGCTCGGCCGCGATTTGGAACAGCGACGGCCGGAAAGGCAGCACCTCGGCGCCCGGGCTGCAGCGTCCCTCGGCGAACACCACCAGCGCGTCTTCGTGGTCGAGCACGTCGCCCAGCAGCCGAAGCACCCGCTGCGAATCGCGGAAGTTACTGCGGTCGATGAAGATCTGGTGGGCATTGCGCATCATCCAGCCGAAGATGGGCCAAGTGTCCATGTCGGCCTTCGCTACGAATACCGCGCCCGTCTGCTGCGCGAGCACGAAGATGTCCACATAACTGAGGTGATTCAGCACCAGGAAGAACGGCACTTTCGGCGGGCGGCCATACACCTTCAGCTTCATGTTCAGCGTCCAGAGGCACATGGCGCCCCAGAACTTGATGAGGCTGCGGCGAATGGGGCGCATGCGCTGCGGTGCCACCAGCTGCACCGGCCAGCAGCACATCCACAGGCCGAAGGTGAACAGCGTCCAGAAGGCGAGCGCGGTGCCGCGGCGGAACTGGCGTAGCCGGATGGTCCAGGTCGGGTGCTCGGCCAGCTGACGGCGGCGCGCCACCTGGCGCTCCTCGCGCCGGGCACGCTGACGCTGCAACGCCTCGCTCACCCGAGCCCGCTGCCACACGATGCGCGACCGCACATCGCCTCTCTCCTGCAATCCCGGCATAATCGCAACGACCCTTTACCCAGCCTCGCGAAGGAGGCTACCTGCCCGATTGTTAGCAACCTAACAATCCAATTCTACCCGATTCTTCCCGGGGAGGCAATCGAGGGAATCGGGCTGGGCCCGTTAATGCTCCTCGGAAATCCTCCGGCGTTGGAGGGCGGCTCCGAGGAGGGCGGCGGCAGCGAGGAGCCAGGTGATGGCGCTGCCCCAGGGGGTGTCGGTGGCGAGGGCTTTGCCGTCGGGCTGGCAGCCGCATCCGGCGGGCGGGGGCACGACTTCGCCTTCTCCCTCGCCCTCGTCTTCGCCGTCGACGGTGGCGATGGGCTGGCCGGGGTTGACGATGCGGACGCGCACTTCGCCGCCGTCGACCTCGACGGTCGCGGCGAAGTCGCTGGTGCGGCTGGGCGAGGTCACTTCGTCGAAGGCGCCCTGGGTCGTGCCGGTCACTTCGAGGAGTGTCAGCAGGTCGTTGGCCGCGAGTGCAGCAGCATCGGGGAAGACGACCTCGAGCGTACCATCGGCGGTAAAGGCGCCCTCGACGCGCAAGGCCGCGTCGCCCGAAGCGTTGGCTTCGAGCTCAAGCACGCCTCCTTCGATGAGTTCGAGATCGCCCTGGATGGTGCCGGGCGCGTCGCCGCCTTGTTTGCCGCGTTGCGCGGTGCCGACGACGCGTCCGCCGCGGGCAATCACCCGGACGCGGGGGCCGATGACGGTGGCGAGGCGGCCGACTTCGAGTCGTCCGCGCGCGCCGATTTCCACTTCCACGTTGGCGGTGAGTACCGAGGGTCCGGCGAGTGTGACTTTGCCGGGGCCCTGGTCGCCGATAATTACATCGTTCGAGAGCGACACAAGCGCACCGTCGGAAATGGCAACGGTGCCATTGCCGGTGCTGGTGTCTTCCGCGATGCGCGGCACTATAAGGGAGTTGGCTTCGATATTGGTATTGCCAGACACGTCGAGCACGCCGGTGCCGAATTGTCCGCCCACGATAATCGCCGTACCCGTGAGGTTCGTGGTGGTGGCGCTGTCGCCGCTGATTTCGGCGCGCCCGGTGCTGCCGCTGCCGAAGCCGACATTGAGCGGGCCGCCCAGCAGCAGCTTGCCGCCGGATCCCAGCTCCAACTTCGAGGCGGTCTTGCCGTTGATGCGGAGCGCATTGGTCACCTCGACTCGCCCGCCCAGGGTGATGAAGAGCGAGCCGGGGCCTACGCTGGCGCCGTTAATGCGTTCACCGAGCTCGATGGTATCGGCGGTGATCAGCCCCTGGTCGCTGACGATGGCGGTCGCACTCGTGTTGGCCGCGCCCCCGATGAGCAGCGCGCTGCGGACTTCGACCTTGGCCGGCGCTTCGTCGGCGGTATTGAGGCCGCTCACGGCGAGCGTGGCGTCGGCCGAGCCGCCTATTACAAGGGTCGCGTTCTCGCCGCCGGCGAACCGGCCGCCTTGCTCCACGTTTACGAAGCCCTCGCTGGCGAAGCCGATGATGGTTTCGTCGGAGAACGCGACGAGAGATTCCTGTGTGCCGGACTTGCCACGGATGTTAAGCAGGCCCCGGTTGGCGGCGTTCTGCGTCGGGGCCACCAAGCTGGCGCCCACGCGCAACTTCCCGGCCGATACGACCGCGCCGTTCAGCACGTCTACGGTGCCCTGCTGGTTGACGCCGATTTCGATGGACTTCGCGTCGGGATCCGCCGGGGTAGTGCCGCGCGAAATGAGCTCGGTCGCGACGCCGGTCAGCGTCAATGTGGCGGCCCCATCTCCGCCGATAAGCGAACCGACTTCCACGCCCGAGGCAGCTAGCTTGACACCGTTCACCGTGAGGCCGCCGCCCTCGCCGACCTGCAGGCCGTTGATGGGCGTACCGACCAGCGCCGAAAGCGTGAGGCCGCCGCCGGTGCTGGATTGCAGGGTCATACTGGGCGCGCGCACTTCGAGGCTGTTCGCGGCCTGACTGCCCGATACGCCCACCGTGAACGCGCCATTGCGGGAAATGAGCAGGTTATTGCAGCCGCTGCCGTCGTCCTGCGGCGCCTGCTGCGGCGACCAATTGTCGGGATCGCTGAACAGACCGCCCGAGCCGAATTCGTTCCAGGTCAGGTCGCACGACGGCGGGTCGGACAAGGTCAGGGTCCAGTTGGAAGCATGCGTCACGTTGGTGCTTGCACCGCCGCTGGCGGACAGATTCACGCCAACTTCAATTTCATAGACGCCCGGTTCCAGGCGTCTACGCAAGGGGGTGACCTCCGGCGGGCAGTCCGTGGTCGTACAGGTCGTCTCAGCAACGCCAATGGTCTCGCCGTTCTGGCGAATCGAACAAAAGATGGCCGCGGAACCGAAACCGAATTGTCCGCCACGCGTCGCGGATTGGGTGACTTCCGGCTCGAAGGAGAGCGTTTTCGCATCCTCGGTAATCTCGACGCCGAGGATCATGAACATACTGGCATCGCTTGAGGCGATTCCCCCCTCCGCCGTTTCGGGCGCCTTGGACGAGCCGGCCGAGGCATTAACCGTTCCCGTAAAACGGGCTTCTGCGGCGGAAGCATTGACGGAGATCTCCGTGTTCATGGCGGAATCCGCCACGTTCACCACAGTCCCCCCGAAGATGGGTACTTCACCGCTTGCCCCCGCGACGAGGGACGCGGTGAAATTCCCGTTGAGTTCGAAGCTATCGGTGCGATTGGTATCCTGATCGAACTCGGAACTATCCGACGCACTGGCCTCACACGCGGCTATCCGTGCGAGTGACTGGATGATGACCTCCGCATCCGCCTTGGGGCCAAGAAGCATTGCAGCACCAAGTGCGGCCAGCAAGGAAAAGCGCGATAGCGACATAATCGTTCTCCTAAGCGGCGCAGGAATAGTCGCGCCGTCTGAATCTCTCGCCAAGGCCAACGATCAAACTTGCTGAATCATCCGCCTGCCAAGGCGGGACGCATCGATTTACGGAAACCGGGCACCTCGGAAATCGGCCAAGATCCCGGCGAAAGCGCCGTTACAAGAGAATGTGGAGGAAGGGGCAAGGGGTGGGTGACCGAGAGTTGTCAGCGGCGGAAGCGCCGCTTCCCCCAGCCACCAACGCGACAGAGCCAAGACACATAGGACTTCCCCATCCTAAGCCAACCGACACGACGAACACACACGTACCTGCGGCCTGACTGGGTAGGAGGGTCTCCTACCGAATCAACGCGTCCATTTTGTAACACGGATCCGGGGATTCGGGCAAGCCGAAATTTGGCGCTAAGCCTCCATCGCCACGTTGCCGCCGATGCCCTGGAGGGCGGCGGGGAAACCGGGGTAGGTGACGGCGACGGCGTCGGCGCCGTGAATGGTGGTGGGGCCTTCGAGCATGCTGGCGCCGATGGCGAGCGACATGACGATGCGGTGATCGCCGTGGCTCTCGACATGCGCCGGACGCAGCGGACTTTCCTCGATGACAAGGCCGTCCTCGAGTTCGGTGATCTTCGCGCCAAGTTTCTCGAGTTCGGCGCGCATGACGGCGATGCGGTCGGTTTCCTTGAGGCGGGCCTGCGGCACATTGACCAGGCGCGTGGTGCCCTGGGCGAAGCACGCGACGACGGCCATCATCGGGAGGGCGTCGGGCGTGGCGTTCAGGTCGATTTCGCAGCCGGTAAGGCCGCGACCACGCACGCGGATGCCGTCGGATTCGATACTGATGTCGGCCCCCATCTGGCGGAGATATTCCACCACCGCCTTGTCGCCTTGCGTATCCTCGAGGTCGAGGCCGCGGCAGAGCACGTCGTTATCGCCCAGCGCGCCGGCGGCGAGGAAGAACGTGGCGGAAGAGAAGTCCCCCGGAATGCGGCCGTTCACCGGCTTGTAGGCCTGGCCGCCGGGGATGCGGAATTCGCTGTAGTCCTCGGCGTATTCGACCTGCACACCCTGGCGCTCGAGCCAGCCCAGCGTCATGCCGACATAGGGCTTTTCGTAGAGCAGCGGCACAATAAGGCGCGAGTCGCCTTCGGCCAGCGGGCAGTTCATGAGCAGCGAGGAAACATATTGGCTGGTGCGGGATTCGAAGGTGGTTTCGCCGCCGCGGAGTACGCCCTGCACCACATAGGGCGGGCAGCCATTCGCGCGGGTCGAGGTGACCTTCGCGCCCAGATCGTTCAGCGCTTGCTCCAGCGGGCCGCAGGGGCGGCGGTTCACTTGCTCGTCACCCTGCAGAATCGCCAGGCCCTCTGGCATCAAAGCGGCGCTGCCTAGAGCGACCAGCATCGTGGTGCCCGAATTGCCCACATCGACCACGCGGTCGGGAATGGTCCATTTTCCACCACATCCCTGCACACGCCATACGCCGTCGCCGCATTCGATTTCCGCGCCCAGCGCGCCATAGGCCTCGACTGCGGCCAGTCCGTCGGCCGATTCCAGCGGCTGCTCGATGACGCTTTCGCCCTGTGCCAGCGCGGCGATGGCGACCGCGCGGATGGTGTGGCTCTTCGAGCCGGGAATATCGATCGTGCCCTGCAGGGGCGCGCCTTTGACGTGGAGAATCATGAATCGGGCTTTCGTGGCTGAATTCGGATGAAACGCGCGCGGGAACCCGCGCTGCCGGGGCCAAGTATAGGCCCCGTTTCGATGGCCTATCAATATGCGCATACTGACGTTTCGACGCGTTTACGGCCCAAAAACCACTCGCAATTCTACGGGATATGCGCTAAACTGCTGCCGAGGTGTCTTCAGGGCTCTTGAGTTGATGTTCCTTAGGGTTCGCGTGGCCGCGCCATCCGGACGCAGGAGGCTGTATTTTCCATGCGCTTGCAGGTGGTCGTACTTTCCGCGGTCATGGTGCTTTCGTGTAGTTTGACTGCGCCCGGCGATGATGGCGCCTGCCTGACCGGCGGCGCGGGTTCGGGCGAACTGGTTTATCTGGCCGATTTCGAAACAGGCCGCGACGACTGGGTGATTGAAAACACGCCGGGCACGGGGGTGGGCATCTGGAGTCAGGCGGATTTCTGCCTCGCGAATCCCCCCCCCAGCGGCGGCGACTACGTGATGGCCTTCGAGTTCCTCGCCTCGTGCAACTTCAGCGTGCTGAGCCTGGGCCTGGGCTTCGGCCTGCCGCTGGTCGGCTATCTCACGTCGCCGGCGATCGATCTCCGCAATGCGACCGGGCCGATCGCGCTCGTGTTCGACTACGCCATTTCGACGGACGGCAACGCGGCGCGCGACAAGCTTACGCTGTTGGCCTCGGAAGACGGCGTTGTGTTCACGCCAATCGCGGACAATCGCCCGGACACGGGCCTTCCGGATCTCTGTGACGACAAGGCATCGATCGCGACTTGGAAGACCGCCGCGCTGGATATGTCGGTGTACGCGGGCAAGCGGCTGTACCTGCGGTTTAATTTCGACACAGTGAACGAAACGGCCAATACCCGGCCGGGCGTCGCATTCGACAATGTCCGTGTCTATGCGGATTCGATCGAGGGCGAAGGCGTTTTAGACGGAGAGGGCGGCGGCGCGCTCGACGGCGAGGGCGAGGGTGACGGCGGTACCGATCTGCCGCCGGTAGTGATCGACTTCGATTACTACATGAACGCGCTGGTCACCAACGTGCTCGTAGCGCAACTCGATGGACTCATCGCATTCGAGCCCGACCTCGCGGACCTGAACGGCCCGCTTGCGTACCTGAACGACACGGTGGCGCCGAACGGGATGCTGGATAGCGCCGAGTTCGGCTTGATTGCACGGGTCCTGGCGGACCCCACGATCGATCTCCGCGGCACAGGCGGGCTCTGGTATGCGTCGGTGCGGGAAGCGTGGCAGCGCAACTACGCCCAGACGGGCATCGATTGCGGCGTGCTGCTGCCTTCGTTCATCCCGGGCATCCGCAATCTGTTCTCGGCCTACACGCTGATGGGCGATGCGGACTCGATGGCGTTCTATGTCGCGCTGCTGATGCTGGGCAACGTCGCTGCCGAGGACGCCATCGGCATCGCACTGGACGTGACCATTCCCGACCCGCAGAACTACACGCGGCTGCGGCAGTGGCTGGGGCTCTTCGGCGATGCCGATGGCGATGGGGCCACGAACCAGGAAGAGTACGAGTACTTCACGGCGCAGTCCATGAATCCCTATGTCATTGAGTCCTACGCGACGCCGGGCGGCACCATCGAACCGGCGGGCGTGTTCGGCAAGGCCGCCGGCGAGACTCAGGCCTTTACATTCTCCACGGAACCCGACTATCGATTTGCTGGTATCGAAGTGGACGGCGTGCGCTATCCGCCGGTACCGGAATATATCTTTATCAAGAGCCGCACGGATTACCTGGATGCCGCGCTCAATCCGAATATATATCCCGGCGCCAAGGGCGGGGCGATTCCTGCGGATCACACCGTGGTGGCCGTATTCGAGAGCACCATCGTTTCCGAAGGCGAGGGCGCCGTCGAAGGGGAAGGCGTCGCGGACGGCGAAGGCGAGACCTACACCTGCACGGACAGCGTGCTGCTGGATGGCGGCTTTGAATTGGATGCGGAGAGTTCGCCCTGGAGCGGCGGCAGCCTGCTGTGCGCGGGCGGATGCGATACGGGTGCGCCGATCAGCGGCTCGGGATACGCCCGGTTTACCGCGCGCATGACCGACGATGTGCAGATACTCACGCAGCCGCTGACCTTCGAATCGGTCGGCGCGTGCCGTGTTTCGCTGCGGGTGCAGACCACGGCGCCGGGCGCGAGCGGCGGAATCGGCATCTCGCTGGGCAGCCAGTACATCGGCACCATCGCGATCAATTCGGACTATGATGCGGGCGCGCCGCTGCTTTCGGAATTCAACTTCACGTTGGATACGGAACTCGCCGGGCAGACCGTGGAACTCGAGCTGTCGAACCCGTTTCTGTCGGGGGCGGACGTGATCATCGACGACGTGTGCTTCGAGTATCTCCCGGAGCCGGGCGAGGGCGAGGGTGGCGGTGCGCAGGAAGGCGAAGGCGAGGTGGCGCCTATAGCGAATGTAAAGCTGGAATATCTTTCGGCTCAGTTCGAAGAACCGGATTTTGTGACCCAGGCGCCCGGTGAACCCGATCGGCTTTACGTGGTGGAGCGCAAGGGTAAAATCAAGATATACGAGAACGGTGCCGTATTGCCGGAGCCGTTCCTCGACATCACGGATCGGGTGGGCTCGCTAGGCTATGAAATGGGGCTCTATTCGCTGGCGTTCCATCCCGACTATGCGACGAATGGCCGGTTCTTCGTGCACTATACGGCCGGCTTCCCGCCGGACGATGTCGTGAGCACGATTTCTGAATTCGCGCGGCCGGCTTCGGGCAATCAGGCGGACGCAAGCAGCGAGCAGGTGATCTTCAGCATGCTGCAGCCGCGGGCGGAGCACAATGGCGGAATGCTTGCGTTCGGCCCTGTGGATGGCTATCTCTACTTCAGCCTCGGTGATGGGGGCGGCAATTCGCTGAGCGCGCCGCTGCGCACCGACAACCTCTTGGGCAAGATACACCGCATCAGCGTCGATGAACTGGTGGAAGACGAAGACAGCGGCGGCGCGCTGTTCGACATTCCGCCCGACAACCCCTTCGCTGCGGAGGTGGGAGCAGAACCCTCGATATATCACTTCGGGCTCCGCAATCCGTGGCGCTTCAGTTTCGACCGCGTGACCGGGGACATCCTGATCGGCGACGTCGGCGACGGGGATCGCGAGGAAGTCGATCGCGCGGCCTTCGACGAGTCCGGCGTGAACTTCGGCTGGCCGGCGTTCGAAGGCACGCTCTGCCGGCAGCCGGTACCGCACGAGGGCGAGGCGCAGGAAGGCGATACCTGCGATGCGCAGTCCGCGCAGGCCCGTCCGCCGCTGCTCGAGCAGCTGAACAGCTTCAATTGTTCCATAATCGGCGGCTATGTGTATCGCGGCGCAGATATTCCGGCCTTGCAGGGCCGCTACTTGTTCGGCAATTTCTGCGGTGGCGATATTTTCAGTGTGAACCCCGTGACCGGCGGCGCGCTGGTCGATCTCAGCGAGTCGCTGCGGGCGCCGCTCATCCGCTCTTTCGGCGAGGATCTTCAGGGCGAGCTCTATATTTGTGCCAACAATTACGTGGCCAAGATCGTGCCGGTGCCGCAGGCCGAGGGCGAAGGGCAGCCGGATGGCGAAGGCATTGCGAACGACGGCGAGGGCACAGCCGATGGCGAAGGCGGCTCAGAAGGCGAAGTCGATCTTGGGATTGTGCTGAAGCGCGAGCGCTTAGACGGCACCTACGAGGAGCCCGTGTTTGCAACCTATGCGCCCGGCGAGCCGAACCGCTTGTACGTCGTGGAGCGGAAGGGCCGCATCCGAGTGATCGACAACGGTGTGTTGCAACCGGACGCGTTTTTGGATATTCGCGGACGGGTCAGTACAACAGGAACCGAGATGGGGCTATTCTCCGTCGCATTTCACCCGGGCTATTCGGTAAACGGGCGTTTCTTCGTGCACTACACCGCGGGCACACCGGGGACTAATCTGACGAGCCGGATTTCGGGGTTTCTTCGGTCGGGAGAATCGGGCCCGGGCGATCCGGAAAGTGAGATCGTTATCTTCGAGATACCGCAGCCGCAGCCAGAGCACAACGGCGGAATGCTGGCGTTCGGCCCACGAGATGGTTATCTCTACTTCGGTCTCGGCGATGGCGGCGGCGATACGGAGGATGCCCCGCTGCGGCCGGACAGCCGGTTTGGCAAGGTCCATCGCATCAGTGTGGATGAGCTTTCCGAAGACGAAGACAGCGGTGGCGATCATTATGACATTCCCGGCGACAACCCCTTTGCGTCCACCGTGGGTGCTGAACCCTCGGTGTTCCTGTCGGGACTGCGCAATCCATGGCGCTTTAGTTTCGACCGATCTACGGGAGATCTGCTGATTGGCGACGTAGGTGACGGAGACCGCGAAGAAATCGATCGCGCGGCCTATGGTGAATCCGGCCTCAGCTTTGGTTGGCCGGGGTTCGAGGGAACCTTGTGCAGGACCTCACAGTTGCCCCCCGGAGAGACGTGCCAGACCCTTGCGGCCACCACGGTCTTCCCGATTGTCGAGGTCGGGAACCCGCACTTCTGCGCCATGGTGGGCGGCTATGTTTACCGCGGCGAGGATATTCCCCAGCTGCAGGGCAGATATTTATACGGCGATTTCTGCAATGGCTATATTCACAGCGTGGATGCGGTGACCGGCGGCGCGCGCGTTAATCACAGTGACACCATCTTGTCGCCCCTGCTGCGGTCATTCGGCGAAGATGCCCAGGGCGAACTTTATGTATGCAACAGTTCCTTTGTCTACAAGATAGTTGCGGTGCCTTCGGCGAGTTCCTATCACATGAGCGATACAGATCTGAATGGTTCGCTCGATCTCTCGGAACTTTTGCGCGGGATTCAGTTTTATAATGCTGGAGGATTCGGCTGCGCTCTGGGAACCAACGACGGCTATGGTGTCGGCGCGGGACTTACCTTCGAGTGTCCGCGGCACGATGCCGACTATCTGGAACCCGAGTGGGTGCTGAGCTTGAGCGAATTGCTCCGGCTGGTGCAGTTCTTCAATATCGGTGCTTATTACGCCTGCAGCGATGAAGGCGCGACCGATGGATTTTGTCCCGGAACGCGCTGAGCGCAGGGACGTTTGAGGAGAGGCGAAGCGGCGGGTGGGCCGCAGCGCATAGGAAGAGCAAGGGAGACAACATGTTGACGTGTGACTGGGGTAAACGCGCCGGGGCGTGGCTGGCTGCGGCGGCGCTGGCGGCGCTGCCCGCCATGGCGCAAGACGACTATGTGAACTTCGAGACGCCGCAGGTGCACCCGCTCGATCGCAGCGGCGACGTGCTTGCCGCGTGCAATACAGCCGACAACCGCATCGAGTTGTTCGACCTGAGCGGCGATGCCCCGTCGCAGATCGGCTCGATACCGGTGGGCTACGACCCCGTGTCGGTGCGGTTCCGCACGGCCACCGAGGCGTGGGTCGTGAACCAGATATCCGACACCGTGAGCATCGTCGATATTGCGACGGGCGGCGTGCGGGCTACGCTACATACGGCCGATGAGCCCGCCGACGTCGTGTTCGCGGGCAATCCGCAGCGCGCGTTCGTCACCTGCTCGCAGGCCGACCTGGTGCAGGTGTTCGACCCGGCGGACCTGGGCGCGGCCCCGGTGGAAATCGAAATCAACGGCGAGGACCCGCGCGCGCTGGCGGTGAGCCCAGACGGCAGCCAGGTGTACGCCGCAGTGTTCGAGTCCGGCAATCGCTCCACGCTGCTCATGGGCGGCTCGGGGGGCGGCCAGAGCGCGACCGGCGGCAATGGCGACACCATCAGTTTCCCGCCCAACGTGATGAACCGCAGCAGCGGCCCCTATGGCGGAACGAATCCTCCCACCAACAACGGCGCGGGCTTCGCGCCCCCGAAGAATCCGGCGAACGGCACGCCGCCGCGCGTGAGCCTCATTGTGAAGCAGAACGACAACGGCCAGTGGCTGGACGATAACGACGCGGACTGGACGCAGCTCGTAAGCGGCACCGACGCATTTCGCTCGGGCCGCCCGACCGGCTGGTTCGTGACCGATAACGACGTCGCGATCATTGATGCGAACACGCTCCAAGTGACGGATTACATCGGCGGCATGATGAACATCTGCATGGCGATGGCGGTGAACCCCGCGAATGGCGAGGTCTGCGTGGTGGGCACGGATGCCACGAACGAGGTACGCTTCGAGCCGGTCGTCAATGGCGTGTTCATCCGCGTGAACGCGGCCTTCGCCGACCCCGATACGCCCTCCGTGGTCGATGTGTTCGACCTGAACGCGGGTCATGTAAACAACTACGCGCAGCGGTCCATCTCGGTGCAGGAGCGCCAGAAATCGATTGGCGATCCGCGCGGCATCGTGTGGAACGCCGCCGGAACGAAGGCCTATGTGAGCGGCCGCGGCTCGAACAACGTGGTCGTGCTGGGCGCCAACGGCGCGCGTGCCGGCCAGACCGCGATGATCAACGTGAAGGAAGGCCCCACCGGTCTTGCGCTGGACGAAGGCCGCGGCAAGCTGTACGTGTTGAACCGATTCCACGGCTCGATATCCGTGGTGGACCTCTCCACCGAAGCCGAGACGGCGAACGTGCGTTTCTTCGACCCAACGCCTGCGGTGATCAAGACTGGCCGCAAGCACCTGTACGACACGCACAAGAACTCTGGGCTTGGTATGATCTCTTGCGGCTCGTGCCACGTGGACAGCCGCTTCGATCGGCTCGCATGGGACCTGGGCGATCCGGCGGGCGATATCGCCGGCCTGCAGAACCTGAACCTCGGCGGCGGCATTGCGTTGCTGGGCAACGGGCAGCTGGAGAGCTTCACGAATTTTCACCCGATGAAGGGCCCGATGTCGACGCAGACCCTGATGGGCATCATTGGTCATGAGCCGTTTCACTGGCGCGGCGACCGATCGGGCATCGAGGCGTTCAACCCGGCATTCACCGGCCTGCAGGCGAGCGACGCGATGCTCACGCCGACCGAGATGCAGGAATTCGAGGACTACCTGGCGACGATCCACTTCCCGCCGAATCCATTCCGCAATTTGGACAACACGCTCCCGACAAGCGTGCCGCTTCCGCGACAGTACGCGCCCGGCGATTTCGGCGATGCGGGATCCCCGCTGCCCGTAGGCAACCCGGTGAATGGACTGAGACTCTACCGCTCGCAGACGCGCAAGCTCGACCAGGGTGTCGCAGCCTGCGTGACCTGCCACACGCTGCCTTCGGGCGATGGCGCCAATCGTACCTGGAACGCGCAGCAGCAGCGCATGGTGCTGATTCCCGATGGCCCGATGGGCGAAAAGCACACCATGCTGGTGTCCATCGACGGTTCTACCCAGCGCAGCCTGGTGGTGCCGCAATTGCGCAACATGTACGACAAGGTCGGCATGGACTTTACGCACGCGGAGAGCCGCTCGGGCTTCGGGTTCTCGCACGATGGCGCGGTCGATTCGCTGGCCCGCTTCTTCGCCGAGGGCGCATTCAGCACGGAAACGAACCAGGAACTGGCCGACCTCGTGGCGCTGATGATGTGCTTCTCGGGGTCCGATTTCCCGACCGACACCGACGTGAACAACAACAGCGTGGCCGAGATGTTCCGCGCGCAGGGCGAGGCCAGCCACGACTCGCATGCGGCGGTGGGACACCAGTTCACCGCCACGGGCGACGAGGGCGATGCCGCCGAGGCGGCCGCGCTGGTGGCGCTGGTCGATGGCTCTGCGCGTGTCGACCTGATTGCGCATGGCCTGCATAACGGTATCGTGCGCGGCTACCTGTACACCGGCGCGACCAAGGGCGGCGACACGATCTTCGCGGTCGATGCCTTCGATCAGTCCATTACACTGGATGCGTTGCTGGCGCGCGCGGGCGCAGGAACCGAAGTGACGTTTACGGTTGTGCCCGCGGGCACGGGCGTACGTCTCGCCATCGACCGCGACTCCGATTCGTTCCCCGATTTCACCGAATACCGCGCGGGCAGCGACCCGGCGGATCCGACCAGCTTTGCGTTCCCCACCGAGGGCGAGGGCGAAGGTAGTACGGAAGGCTCGGTAGAAGGTACCACCGAGGGCAGCACCGAAGGCGCTGTGGAAGGCAGCACCGAGGGCAGCGTCGAGGGATCCACGGAAGGGAGTACCGAAGGATCGGTTGAGGGCTCCGAAGAGGGGAGCGTCGAGGGCAGCACGGAGGGGTCCACCGAAGGCTCGACGGAAGGCAGCGTGGAAGGCTCGACCGAGGGTAGCTCCGAGGGCAGCACCGAAGGCTCGGTAGAGGGCACGGAAGAGGGGAGCCCGGAGGGCGTTGCCGAGGGATCTGACGAGGGTGCCGAGGAAGGCGAGGGCGAGGGAGTGAATGCCGCGCCGGCCGCGAGCCTGCTCGGGCGATTCCGCACGGCCGACACAAACCACGACGGCAAGCTCACGCGTTCGGAATCGGGCATGACCACCACGGAGTTTAACGCGCTCGACCTGAATCAGGACGGCTTTCTGACGCTCGTCGAACTGCAATTCTCCGCGGGCAGCCTCAGCCCGGTGCACGATGGCGATACCAACGCGGACGGCGAACTGAACGTGAGCGAATTGCTGCGTGTGATTCAGTTCTTCAACGCGGGCGGGTATCGCTGCGACATGACCTCTGAAGACGGTTACGCGCCGAATATCGGCAAAGTTCGCGACACGGGCTGTCCGGCGCACGCGAGCGATTTCGTGCACGTGGACGGCGTCATCGAGCTGAGCGAGCTACTGCGCCTGGTGCAGTTCTACAACGTCGGCGGCTACGTATCCTGCATAGGCGTTGGCGAAGACCGTTTCTGCCCCACGTCGGGCGGCTGAGGTCCGACACAGGCTAATTGACGCATCCCCCTGCCGGAGATTCCGGCGGGGGGATTTTTTTTGTTTACATAAGCTACACGATGCGTCACACTACCTAGGTGGATGGGTCAACGAATGGGGCGTGCCCGGGTATCGAGCTGTAAGCGGACGTTAGGCCGCGTCATTGGGAGGTGAGAGATCAAAATGCGGAATCTGATCTTGGCCCTAGCGGTTATGGCAGCAATAATGACTGCCAATGCTGCATCCGCACAGGGTGAAAAGCTGGGAGTATTTCCTTCGGCTTTCGACGCTGAAACTCCGCCTGAATTGGACGTGTGCGACGACCATTTGGTATGGCGGGCTCCGGTGTTCAGTTCTGCCTCGTTTCCCGAGGGCTTCGTCGAGATCATGGAAAGCCAGAATGGGGCGAGCGATTTAAGTAGTGGGTTCGAGGTCGAGATTACTGAAAGCGGTTACTCAGCGACTTACCATGGCGGTGGTATCCCTGATGTCTATGGCGAGTACGCATTGTTGGCAGAAGCGATAAATCACCCGGGACGAGTTGAGGCTACGGCGGAGTTCACGGGCGCGTCGGCCTTCGCCGCTTATGAGGCCAACCTTGCGTACCTGAAGTCTCAAGTATTCGGGCCTGATGGGGCAGCCATACTCTTGCTCATACCTCAAACGGCGCGGCAGTTGGCCGTAATGGCCACCTTGGGGGGCGGCGAAATTTCAGTCTCCGAAGAAGGGCGTACATATACGGGGACCGGTCATTACGGTGCGATGCTCCTCAAGCTAGCCCTATTGGCGCCGCTCTTTGATGACGAGTTCGGTGCGCCGCTTCTGAACGCGCAGCCGGACGCTTCTGCTTTCATTTCGATTCCGGCGCTTCGCGCGGAAAGCGACGCAGATGGCGATGGATACTCGAATCTTGACGAGTTTCTTTACTTCTCGAGTGTGTCATGTGATGACGCTTTTGGAAATCCCGACGCGGTAAGTGAAGAGCTATTCGTAAGGGCGGCCCTGAGTACCTCGCTCACGCCGGAGTCGGAAGAGGTTGAGACGAGTCTGGCACAAATGGCGGCGGGCTTGCTGGGCAATTCGTTTGGTAGCGGCACGGAATCCCTCACCTTGGAGGATTCGGGGCTGACGCCCGAGGACTTCGCTGCAATTGATCGCAATGCGGATAACCTGTTGAACTTTGTGGAGCTGCAGTTTGCTGCGGGCGCAGCCAGTCCGGTGCATAGTGCGGACGCGGACACCAGTGGCGCAATCGAATTGGAAGAACTGCTTCGCGCCATCCAGTTTTTCAACGCTGGCGGCTACCACTGCGACATGGCGACGGACGATGGCTACGCGCCCTCCCTGACCAAAGGGCGCGACACGGGCTGCCCGGCGCACGCGAGCGATTTCGTGCACGTGGACGGCGTCATCGAGCTGAGCGAGCTGCTGCGCCTGGTGCAGTTCTACAATGTCGGCGGCTACGTATCCTGCATCGGCGTCGGCGAAGATGGCTTCTGCCCCACGTCGGGCGGCTGAATCCGGACCTACATGAATGAAAAACTCCCCCGCCGGTGATTCCGGCGGGGGAGTTTTGTTGTAACAACTCGGAATCGCTACGCGTCGTAGCGCAGGGTAATCTCTCCGGCGGCGGCGTCCACGTGGACGTTGCCGCCTTTTTCTAACATGCCGAAGAGGAGTTCGTCTGCCAGCGGCGTCTCGATCTTTTCCTGGATGATGCGGGCCAGCGGGCGGGCGCCGAACTTTTCGTCGAAGCCGTTTTCGGCCAGCCAGCGGCGGGCGGCGGGCTCGAGCGTGATGGTCACGCCGTGTTCGTCTAGCTGACGCTGCAATTGCGCAATGAACTTGTCCACGACGCGCTCGATGATCTCGAGCGGCAGCGGCGCGAATTGCACGATGGCATCGAGGCGGTTGCGGAATTCCGGCGTAAAGGCTTTTTCCAGCGCCTTCTGCGATTTTCCTGCGCCGGTATTGGCGTCGGGGCGGAAGCCGATCGCGTTGGCGGCCATTTCGCGCGCGCCCGCGTTCGAGGTCATGATGAGGATCGTGTGGCGGAAGTCGGCCTTGCGCCCCTGGTTGTCGGTCAGCTGCGCGCCGTCCATCACCTGCAGGAGCACGCCGAAGAGATCCGGGTGGGCCTTTTCGATTTCGTCGAGCAGGAGCACGGTGTAGGGGTGTCGGCGCACCTCGTCGACCAGCAGTCCGCCCTGCTCGAAGCCGACATAGCCGGGCGGCGCGCCGATGAGGCGGGCCACCGCGTGCTTTTCCATGTACTCGCTCATGTCGTAGCGGGCGAAGTGATTGCCCAGCACGGCAGCGAGTTGGCGGGCGACCTCGGTCTTGCCGACGCCCGTGGGCCCGGCGAAGAGGAAGGAGCCGATGGGTTTGTCGCGTCGTCCCAGGCCTGCGCGCGAACGCTTGATGGCGCGCACCACCTGCTCGATGGCGGCGTCCTGGCCGAAGACGACGCGTTTGAGTTCCGGCTCGAGGCTGGCGAGTTTGATCTTGTCCGAGGCCGTCACGGTTTTCACGGGAACCTTGGCGATTTCCGCCACGACCTTTTCGATATCGGCGGGGCGGATGGTCTTGCGCGTGCGTGCGGGTTCCAGCCGTACGGCTGCGGCCGCCTCGTCAATCACGTCGATGGCCTTGTCCGGCAGATAGCGATCGTTGATGTGCTGGTCGGACAATTCCACTGCAGCGCGCAGGGCGCTGTCGGTGTAGGTGATGCCGTGGTGCTCCTCGTAGCGGGGCTTCAGCCCACGCAGAATGCGGAGGGCCTCGTCCACCGTGGGCTCGGGCACATCGATCATCTGGAAGCGCCGGTTGAGCGCGTGGTCCTTTTCAAAGTGGCTCTTGTATTCGCGGTGCGTGGTCGAGCCGATGCAGCGGATATCGCCCGAGGCGAGCGCGGGCTTGAGGATGGTCGAGGCATCCATGCTGGATTCCGCCGTGGCGCCTGCCCCCACAATGGCGTGAATCTCGTCGATGAAAAGGATGGCGCGGTCGCGTTCCTGCAATTCCTTCACCACGGCCTTCAGGCGCTGCTCGAATTCGCCGCGGAACTTGGTGCCCGCGATCATGCCGGCGAGGTCGAGCGCGAGGATTTCGGCGCCGCGGAGCTCGTCGGGAATGTGGATTTTCGGCTTGCCGTGCGCGGCCTCGTGAATCTGCAGCGCCAGGCCCTCGGCCAGGGCGGTCTTGCCCACGCCGGGCTCGCCCACCAGCAGCGGGTTGTTCTTGCGGCGGCGGCAGAGCACCTGCACCATGCGGCGCAATTCGGGCATGCGGCCGATGAGCGGATCGATTTTGCCCTGCGCGGCGCGCTCGTTCAGGTTGGTGGTGAAAAGCTCCAGCGCGCTCTTCTTCGGGCGCGTGGATTCGCCGTCTTCGTCCTCGTCCAATTCAAGCGCGTGGGCGGCATCGTCCAGCGCTCGCTCCAGCGGGTCCGAGCCGTCGGCGGCGATGCCGTGCGAAATGTAGTTCAGCACATCCAGACGCGACACGCCCTGCTCGCCGAGGAAATAAGCGGCGTGCGAATCGCGCTCCTCGAAAATGGCGGCGAGAATGTCGCCCGCGTCCACCTCGTCCTTGCCGGAATACTGCACATGCATGAAGGCGCGCTGCAGCAGGCGCTCGAGCTCGGGGGTCTGGCGGAGGCGGTAGTGCGCGCTGGCGGGCACGGGGCTGATGTCGTCCGCGAAGAAATGCTCGAGCCGGAGCAGCAGCTTCTCGATGCTGGCGCCGCAGGCCTCGAGGATTTCCGCGCCGTAGTCGTCGTTGCAGAGGGCGTAGAGCAGGTGCTCGACACAGAGGTATTCGTGTCGGCGGGTACGCGCCTCCTCGAATGCGGCGCTCAGCGCGGCTTCAAAATCGCGGCTCAGCATGGGTTGTGTCTCTTACTCCTGTTCCATCTCGCACCGGAGCGGATAGCCGCTTTCCTGCGCCAAGTCGTGCACGGCCGCCACCTTGGCCTCGGCCACCGCCCTCACATATACACCCGCCAGCCCCGAACCATTCTTGTGCACATTCATCATGATGCGCACCGCCTCGTCGTGGGGCTTGTGGAAAATGCCCTGCAGCACCTCCACCACGAACTCCATCGTCGTGTAGTTGTCGTTCAGCAGCAATACTTTATAGCGGCGCGGCGGCCGGAGCTTGGTCCGGTCCTTTACCGCGGCGCCCTGCCCCGGTTGTTCGATGAATTCTGGCATGGGTTCCGTTTAGGGGGATGATTCCGGCTGTCTCTTGGATCATAGCATAGAAGCGTGGGGATTGGGTGTCCGCTGATTGGGGGGATTTACGCGGATGGGGAAGGGGAGGGAAGAGGAAGAGTCTCACGCTAAGGCGCGGAGCCGCCAAGGGGGGAAGCGGGAGGAGGAAGGGGAAGAGGGATAAGGCATGCGGGAGGAAGATTTGCAGGGAGGTTGCTACCGATTCGCAGGCGGCGCAGACCGTTGGCTAAGCCCAAAGGGAAAAAACCGGGAGCGCTGCGGCGAGCGGGGTCCAGCAGGAGGGCGGCGTTCGCGCGGGGCGGCATGCTGCGCCGAAGGCGCAATCGTTCTTAACCCGGGGCGAAGCGGAGCGAAGCCCCGGGTACACGCCCCCCGGAAACAGCCTCGGCAGGGGCGGCGCGGGATCAGGCGGTGGATTCCGTAGCGGGGGTTGGCGTTGTGGTTTGTTGCCATGACTCGAGCTGAGCGGCGCGTCGGATCGGGATGCCTAGCACCAGACCAGCAGGTAGCCAAACTGAGGCGACGACAAGCGACTCGCCGAAGTGCGAAGGGTCTATGGGATCATCAATGCTAAAGCTGGAGTTGACGGTCATTGAAAGCGCGAGAGACTGGGATGCAAGAGTTGCAAAGATAATCAGCAACACTACGGCGTGATGGCATTCCTGAATCCGGTCAAATTGCGCGGCGGTCACGCACCCGTATAGCGGAATTAGATAAACGATGAGCAAGAAGAGGGGCTTATCCGGAAACCAGGCCAGAACTAACGAAACAGGAGTCAACAGTATACAACCGACGGCCACCGCCACTGTCGTTCCGTTAGACGGACTCGCAGGCCTCTCAAAGATCTCGTAGACCAAAGCGGCTGGTGCTATATGAAGTAGTGTTGCGAAAGCGATGCTCCAATGAATCAAGCCATAGGTGTAAACTGATCCGTAGAAAAACGAACTCAGCGCGCTTCGTCTCCTGAAACCGGAGTCAAAGCGGCGCAATCGGCAGACGATTCGGCAAGAAACAGTCCGGTGATGCGCTGGTGGGGTCGGGGGACTTGCGGGGCCGAACGCCGGGGAGGCAGACCCGGCGCGGAGTTCCGGCCATCGGCCTGTTGCCGCAGAGCGATGGGCGCTTCGGCGTGCCGCAGGCCGCAGCCCAATCAAACCGAGGCGAGCCAAACGGACCGGACGAGGACCGGAGACCCTCGTTTGGATGAGGCCGGGGATGCCGGTGGGCCTGTCGGCCCGGTCCCGCCACCCGGCCCGCTCGCAAACCCCGATCCAGGTTGTGCAAAAATGTAGGCGTACCCCGCAAGCGCCTGTCGCAAGGCCA